>CAYPJE010000016.1:0-59929 GCA_964410945.1 uncultured bacterium | reverse complement strand
AATATCGTGTGCTTTCGTTTCAGTTATCTCATAGGTCATCATGATGAACAGCGCGGCGGCTGAGGTGGCCAGGGGAACACCCACATCAAATAGTCGCAGCATCAACAAGGTGGAATCCGATTGAGCAGCACCCAGAGCGACATCAAACCCTGAAACTTTGAGGAGTATACCAGTAAGTAAACCGGCCAGGGCCATCCCCACTTTCACCATCCACCAGTAAATAGCGCCGAAAACACCTTCGCGACGCTGGTGGGTCTCCAGTTCATCGTAATCACAAACATCAGAGATCATGGATGCCATTATGGTGAAGAGAGATCCGGTTCCGAAGGCTACAAAAGGTGCTGCCATGAGCAGGAGATATGGAAAGTCGGGATTATAACCAAACCACTTTAACGCGTAACCCAGGAGCGATAGTGAGATGGTGATCAGGAAGGTCTTGCGCTTCCCGATCTTAGTACCGATATAGCCGGTGAGTGGAATTACTCCCAGCGTGGATATGGAAGTCAACATACCGAACCAGCCCAATAGCTTACCGGCATCACCGTCATTCCCCCCAAAGAGGTAATAGATCATCACATAGATGGAGAATGACATACCCAACTGAAAACCATTGAAGACCAGGAAGGTTGCGCTGCAGATCTTGACAAACGGTAAGCAACGCAGAGTGGTTCCAATCCCTCTGAAGAATTCCGTCATGTTCTCCATGACCGTTTTCTCATCTGCAGCCACAGGCTCCAGTACCTGCCTCTCCCGCAGGAAGATGGCCGGCAGAACACCGACAATAGCCACGAAAGCACCCACGAACAGAGCCAGAGTGCGCGCACCATGGACAGTGTCGTTGAACAGGGAACTAGACATGATAGCATAGAACCAGGGAACACCCAGCCAGGCCAGCTGGCCTACCGTATTGGCAAAGGCGTGCAAGCGCGTCCGTTCGTGGTAATCCGGGGTCATTTCGTAGCCAAATGCTACAAAGGGTGTCGCATAGACTGTATAGCAGAGGAAAAACAGAATAGACATGGCCAGGAAGAACCAGAAGTAATAAACATAGAAGCTGTTATTCTTTTTGAACTTGATCGTATGAACGGTAGCCATCCCGGCACCGCTGAGGTTCGTGAACTCAACCACGATCCGATCAATGGCCTGGGCATCCAGCGTCCCATTCACTGATCGAGATTCATCGTCCTGTCTTACGAAATCGTCCAGGGCAATATTGTAAAGCGTTCCCCCTTCTTCCTTTGGTTCTACCAAACCAAGATCCTGGTAGTAGACCTCGCCATCAGCCGTAGTTTTACCAGTAGCATCAGAGGTTTCATACACCAGCACCCTCACCTCAGAACCCTCAGGTTGAGCAACGTTGATCTCAACTCGCGGAAAACCTTCCAGATTGGTGGCAGTACTGGTAAGCGTATCAAGCGCCATTGATTTGGGTCCATAGAAAATGAACTGAGCTTCAGAGTAATCGCTGGCATCATATTCAATTTCAACTCCTCCGGCAGTATTGAAACTGGCCGAAGTCTGTATAGTAGTGACACTCTGGTGAGCCTTCACCGGGGATTTCTTGAGAAAATCGATATGGCCGGATGGCAGTTGCCACATGAGCGCAAAGATGACACCGGCTGTTATGGCACCGGCAAAAATAAATGGGCGTCGCCGGCCCCAACGGGTTCTTGAGTTATCAGAGATGTACCCTACCAGGGGATCTGAAAGAGCATCGAAGATTCGAGGAATGGCACCGATCAACCCTACCCACAGTGCATCCATCCCCAATCCGAGATTCAGGATAACTACCATGGCAGGTAAAGCTGCTGCCTGCAGGTTATTGACGAGCATACCGACTGAGTAGGCGGCCTTTTGCTTAAATGAAATCCGATCTTCAGGCGCAGTCTGGTAATGTTTTGTTGCCCTCATCGATGTGACTCCTTTTTCTCTAATTCTAATTATCCTTTTACCATAAAAATTGCTGGTCTAATCGATCTTCCCATACGTGTGGATAGTCCACGGGCAGCGTTTGCGGGAATAAGGTAGCCTGATCCGGTAATCCAACATAACCGCCCCCAACTGTGCGGTTAACAATTATGAAGAATGGGTGATCATAGGCCAATTTCCGGTGATAGCACTGCTGTCCAGATTCAGATACGACTCATCGTTCACAGACCACTGAATCCCGTTTCATTGCCGCTCCCTGATTTAAGCGCTATTTTTGTCGATAGAATTTTGCAAAACCCTGATTGCAATTTCCGAGCCATTAATTCTGTCGGGGAGCAGTATCAAATAATGTGTCGGGACAGTAATAATTCAGCAATGATAATTATTAAATTGATAATAGTGGTAATTTGATGAATCAGGGGGTAATTGTCACTAAGGTTATGTTGGCAACCGAACCGTCGACAAATAACACTAAACTGGTCTAAATCGATTACCTGAGGGGAATGGAATGATCCTTGTACAGGCTGGTATTAGTTTTATCCTTTGACACTAAAACAATCCGGGTAAACAATTGTTTTGGATGAAGGACAAGAATAATAGTATTATTAACTGGAAACCAACGGATGGGGAATACAAAATTTCATTCAGTATGAAAAACAGATTATTATTACTGACTTTTTGTCTGGAAATATCTTTACCTGCTGAAGGTGCTTTTGGAATGCCGTTAACCGGCCAGGGACTTAGGATAAATGAAATTGTGAGTTCCAACAGCACCGGATTAGTCGATGAAGATGGTGATTATCCTGACTGGGTTGAATTATACAATGCCGGTCCCGATACAATAGACTTGTCAGGTTTCGGGCTGACTGACAATTCCGATTCGCCATTCAAATGGATCTTCCCGGAAATAATCCTGATGCCAGACCGCTATCTGCTGATCTTTGCTTCCGGCAAAGATCGCCGGGCAGCAATAACCGCTTGGGAAACAGTGATTGATTGGGGTGACGCCTGGGTCTACAGCTACAACAACGGTGAGCCACCTGCGGGCTGGAAAAATACCGGTTTTGATGCAAGCGGCTGGTCAGTTGGAGCCAGTGGATTTGGATACGGTGATGATGATGATGCAACGATCGTCGGTACGACAATGGCTGTTTACCTGCGTAAAACCTTTACACCGTCAGAAACAGCTCTGATTGAGGCTGCTGTTTTGCATGTGGATTACGATGATGCCTTTGTGGCCTATTTGAACGGGTTTGAAATTGCCCGCGCGAATATTGGGACACCGGGTGTACCGCCACTTAGTACCCAGGGTGCCGATACCTGGCGGGAGGCCGCAATCTACCAGGGTGGGAGACCGGAGGCGTTTGTGTTGGAGGAAGCTGGTTTGAATCTGTTGTCGGAGGAGAATGTTTTAGCGATTCAGGTCCATAATTATGATCTGGGATCCTCGGATCTGACATTGATACCGTTTTTATCGGTTGGTTACTCCGCCAGCCTGGATCAACCCGGTTCGGTAAACAGTATTCTGGATTTACCGGAGGTTGCGCTGCATACCAATTTCAAGATTTCCTCCGCGGGAGAATTTGTAGCCCTTACCAGCGCCGATGGTCAACTGATCGATTCATTGTCGGTTCCGGCGCTGACCGGTGATATGTCCTGGGGGCGGGATGCGGATAATCCCGATACCTGGCTGATCTATGCTTCACCGACCCCGGGGGTGGAAAACGGGAGCGGTGGCTATCAGGGTATTGTTGAGAAACCGGAATTATCCCACGCAGCCGATTTCTATCCCAGTCCGATTTCTGTCACCATTACCGGATCGAATCCTGAGGTCCGGATTTATTACACAACCGACGGGTCCGATCCGCAAGCAGACGGGATGCTGTATACTGATCCGATTGAACTGCAAAACACAACCGTGTTACGGGCTGGAGCCCTCCAGACCGGTTTTTTGCCGAGTGAAGTTGTCACGCATAGTTATTTAATCAACGAGAATACATTATTACCGGTGGTTTCCCTGTCAACTAACCCGGCCAACTTCTGGGATGCCGATACGGGAATCTATGTGATGGGGCCGGGCGCCGATCCCAATTTCCCGTATTTTGGGGCCAATTTCTGGCAGGATTGGGAGCGACCGATTCATATGGAATTCTTCGAACCCGGTTCTCCGGCAGCTTTGAGCACCGGGATGGGAGTGAAAATATTCGGCCAGTGGAGCCGTGCCAACGCTCAACGCTCAATGGCGCTCTATGCCAGGGCTAAATATGGCAGTACGGCCATCGATTATCCATTTTTCCCGGAGCAACCGGATATCCAGTATGAAGCGCTGGTCCTGCGCAATTCGGGGAATGACTGGGGTGTCACAATGCTGCGGGATGCATTAATGACCGGACTGGCGCAGGGTCTTGGCCTGGATTTGCAGGCCTACCGGCCGGTAGTTGTTTTTCTCAACGGGGAATACTGGGGAATTCATAATCTGCGTGAAAAGATAAATGAACATTTTATTGCTGCCCATCACAATATCGATGCCGATGATATGGATATTATTGAAAACAATCTGCAGGTCGTTCACGGCAATGACACCCATTATGAGAACCTGCTGGATTTCATTGAATCGAATGATATTACCAAAACGGCTGTTTACCGCCAGGCTGAAGATATGATTGCAGTTGATAATTTTATCAAATATCAATCGGCACAAATCTATTTTGACAATACCGACTGGCCTGGTAACAATATTAAATACTGGCGTTCACAGGTAATTGACGGACGCTGGCGCTGGATTCTATATGATACTGATTTCGGTTTTGGACTATTTGATCCCTACTCTTATAGTAACAATACCTTGAATTTTGCCTTGGAAGCGAATGGTCCGGGATGGCCCAATCCTCCCTGGTCCACCTACCTCTTAAGGCGTTTACTGCAAAATATGGAATTCAGGAACCGGTATATCCTGACTACCTGTGATCTGCTCAATGAGTACTTTTCAGTGGGTAGTGCTTTTGAAAAAATCGGGGTATTGAAAGATGTCATTGCTGATGAAATCCCGGCTCATGTGGAACGTTGGGGTGGGTCTTTTTCCCAGTGGAGAAGCAATGTCGCGATTCTGGAAGATTTCGCGCTATACCGGCCTGCTTATGCTCGGCAGCATCTCCAGGAACGCTTCGACCTGGCTGACCCTGTTCCGGTATACCTGACCGCCCAACCTGGTAACGGCGGCCGTCTGCAAATCAATTCCCTGACGATCAATGATTTCCCGTGGACAGGTATATATTTCGCTGATTTGCCAATATCAGTTACGGCAATACCCAACAGTGGTTACAGTTTTGCAGGCTGGGATGGTCTGGTCACTTCGGGGGAATCGACTATATCGATCCTGCCGGGAGTAGTGGATACGGTCCGGGCCTTGTTTACTCCCGATACAACTATGCCATCGATTATTGTTATCAACGAAATAAATTATAATTCCCCTGATTTTGCCGAAGCCGGTGACTGGGTAGAACTGTATAATGCTTCTTCCCTTGATCTGGATATGGGTGGCTGGAAACTCAAGGACTCCGATGACACTCATACCTACACGATTCCGGCTGGAGCGCAATTAACAACCGGGGCATTTTTAGTGTTGTGCGAAGACACGAGTCAATTCCGGCAAATCCATGGTAATGGGCAAAAAATCCTGGGAAATTTTGATTTTGGGTATAGCGGGAGTGGTGAGACGGTCCGTGTCTATGACCAGACCGGATATCTGGTTGATTCGGTAACTTATGATGATTCCTTTCCCTGGCCGCTTGCCCCCGATGGAACCGGTCCGACCTTGGAATTGATCAACCCGAATCGGGATAATGCCCGGCCGGAAAACTGGGCCAGTTCCAATGCCTATGGTAGTCCGGGCAGATTGAATGATTCTTATTTGAGTGTATCTGAATATGTCGTTGGTCTGTTGCCACAGGAAATCAGATTGTACCAGAATTACCCTAACCCGTTTAATCAGGCTACTGTAATTAATTATGCCCTGCCGGAAATGAGCCATGTTTCACTGACTATCTATGATGTGCGTGGTCGCAAAGTAGCCGAGCTTTTCGATGGGATTGATGTACCTGGTATCAGGGAACTGGCCTGGTCTGGTCGAAACGATAGTGGACACCCGGTGAGCAGCGGGGTATATTTTTATCGCCTGCAGGTTGAGAATAAAGTATTTAATCGTAAACTGATATTGATTAAATAATCCGATTTTCTGAGGATATGTCAATCGAACAAACACAGGTGAGCTCCCCCGGTAAAAGGGGTTTGTTCAAAACCATTCTGGTGCTGATTCCGGTGATGGCCGTTCTGCTGATCGAGCTGGTATTGAGAATTGCCGGTTATGGACCCGACCTGGATTTATGGATACCTTATGCCAACCGGGCCGGATATGTAACAGTGAATCCCCAGGTTGCCTTACGTTATTTTCCAACAGTTGATATAACCAGCTTTGGTTCATTCGATGCGCTGGCGGTTGATAAACCGGCTGGTACAAAACGGATTTTTATCCTGGGTGGATCGACAGCTGCCGGTTTTCCTTATTATGGTAATGGCAGTTTTCCCCGCTATCTGGATTTGTGGTTGCAGGCGCTGTATCCCGAAGCTGAAGTGGAAGTGATCAACCTGGGAATGACGGCGGTAAACAGTTTCACCGTACGTGAGTTTGCCCGCGAATGTCTGAGAATGGAGCCGGATATGCTGATTATCTATGCAGGGCACAATGAATTCTATGGTGCACTGGGTACCGGATCGGCCCTCAGGAATCAGATCAGTGGAAGGCGCAGCCTGACTTTATTCATGCAGAAAATAAAACATTGGAAACTGTACCAGGTAATGGCAGACCTGACAGGTCTTGCCAGCGGCAGCAAAATCACCATTTCCAGCGATAAGACCCTGATGGCGCGAATGGCCGCCGATCCGCAGATTCCGTACGGCAATTCTACATACCAGCGAACAACAGAATATTTCGAAGCCAATATTGATGATATCCTGCGATGGTATCAGAAAGCAGGCGTGCCTGTTTTATTGGGTAAGCTGGTTGCAAACCTGCGCAATCAGGCGCCGTTTGTATCCGATCCGGTAACTGCCGGCCCGCAGAAAGATTTAAATGGTATTAGTGAGTCGATCAAGCAGGGTGACAACCCCGGTGTCATAAGATCGTTGCAAACAATGCTAAACAGAAATCCGCAAAATGCCGATCTTCATTTTCAACTGGCTCAATGCTATTATCAGCTGGCCCAATATGATTCGGCCCTGATCCACTTCAGGCTGGCGCGGGATTTTGATGGGTTGCGTTTCCGTGCCAGCGAAGATATTAATCGTACAATCGACAGGCTTGCAGCGGACTATGCCAGCTGCCTGACGGTAAAGATTGATAGTGTCTTTGCCGGCAGTTCACCCGGCGGTATTCCAGGGAAAGAATTATTCTTGGAGCATCTTCACCCCAATGTCAAAGGTTACGAGATGATGGCTCAGGCCTTTGCCGAGGAAATCACTGCCGGGGACTTGCTGAACCTGGGAGTAATCAATCCGGCCGTTGTCAGGGCGGTTGGTTCGGATCAGATCAATCATTTAACCGCCCTGGATGAACAGATCGCTGAGTATCAAATTGATATCCTGTTGAGCGGGTGGCCTTTCCGGACAGCCGGAAGGACTAAATCGATTGCCGATCTGAATCCCGGGACGGAGGTTGAGAAAATTGCGGTTGATTTTCTGGCACATCGCATCAATGACTGGCAGGCCCACGTTTCCATGGTTTACTATTATCGTGAGCGGCAGGAACATTCGTCAGCGGTAGAAGAAGGTCGCTGGTTGACTACCGCTTATCCGGATAACTGGAAAAGCCACAAGCTTTTGGCCGAATTGTACCTGGAGGCTGGAAAAATCGAGTCAGCTCTGTCGGTCCTGCTGCAGGTAATCGAGCTGGTGGATGATCAGTTCTGTTATCTGGAAACGGGTAAAATATACATGGAACGCCGGGAGGCAAAAAGGGCTCTGTATTACCTGGAAAAAGCCAATGCCATGGCTCCATATCATCCGGAGGGGCTGTACCACCTGGGCGGAGCCTATTTGATGACCGGTAATCGATCAGCGGCTATTGAAATATTGGAAAAACTGGTTCGGACAGCTCCGAATTACCCAAACGGACAGCAATTGTTAATGCGGATTAAGACTATAAATTAGTTATTTTAGCAGTACCATCTTCCTGGTTTGAGTGAAGGAACCGGCCTTTATCTGGTACAAGTAAACACCGGCACTCACTGACTGATCCAAGTAGTTGGTTCCGTTCCAGAGAATGCTGTGTTTTCCGGCAGGTTGATCATGGAGAGACATATCAAATACCAGACGGCCAAGCAGGTCATAAATGCCAATGGATACATCAGTCAATGTTGGCAGGTCGTACCGGATTGTCGTAACCGGATTGAAGGGATTAGGGTAATTCTGGTGAAGTTTAAATTGCTCGGGGCGTATGAAATTTGATTCATTGGTACCCAGGGCGGCCAGCTGTTCAATCACGACTCCGCTCAGGGTTGCTCCGCGCCATTCATAAAGGCCATCCCCAAAATTTCCGGCTGAGAATACTATATTTATTGCCCCGTCCAATACCAGCAGGCTGTCAACCACAATATCATAGGCCGCAAACTGTCCGGCCTGGGCGAAGACATCCAGATTTTCCACAACCAGGCTGTCTTCACAAAAGATATCAAATGTCCTGTCGCCAGTCTGGTCATAATAATTTTCGCTGAATTTCAGGGTCAGGCGATAGCGGCCGGCGGGTACCCGCACCCCGTAGGTCACCAAACGGTTGGCTGAAGCAGCATAGACACTATCCTCATCACTGCCGGAAATGTTATCGTCAACCCAGGTCGTTGAACCGTCTTCCCGGCCATATTCATTTTCTGCCAGCCACCACTCATCGGGAAGATATCCCTGAGCGGCTGTTCCCCCAACATTGATTTTAATCGGAAAGGCCAGGGGTTGGGGATTGATGACTGTCTCTGCCAGGACCATGGCAGTATTGGACGGATTGGCAGTATCCTGGATATTCAGTGCCATCAGGCTGCTGACTGTTTCCAGGTCAATTCCTGGCACTGTGAGCGCAACCGTGCGCTGGTCAGCCCATAAACGGGCACCGGTGATTGTTCCGGCACCGCTGACATAATTGCTAACGGAGGTTGCAGTAAGGGAATCGAGTTCCTCAGAGAACCGGACAACAATCTGATCGGTGGCAGCCCGCGCCCAGATGATGGCCGGGGGTGTGTTATCAACGTAGCCGGTGGCACCGGGTTGTGTCAGGCAGAGAATCATATTTCCATTTTCATATACGATATTTTCCCGAACCAGCAGGGCCAGATTACCTGGCCAGGTATGATTATGGCTTTTCTCCCAGCGTGTATCATCGAACTGGTCAAAATTATCGATCCATTCCGGTGTGAAATTTCCGTTAGTCCCAACACTGCCTGAGTCAGGTGTAAAGCTGGCGTAGGATACAAAATCGTAATAAGAAAAACGTGGCAGGATGCGTTCATCCCAGGGACCGACCCATTCGTCATAGATTGGCAACCAGATATTCATCATTATTTTCTGCGGTTCGGAAAGGGTTGGAATATAGGTTTGGGTCTGGCGGAATAATTCCTGCCCATCGACAAACCAGGCCACGTAAACCGGAGTCCATTCGAAGGCATAAGTATGGAAATCAAGATGAGGATCGAAGCTGACGAATTGATTGTGCTTATGGATATTCTGCCCGCTGGTAATCGTTACAAAATCCAGGATATTACTATACCTTCCCAGGATTTCCAGGTCGATTTCATTCCAGGGTGTGCTGGGATTCAGGTCATTGTAGGTAAAGAATGAGGCCACCAGGCCATCGCCGTTGGCAGGTTTGAAGCGCACCTCAAAACGGCCGTATAGATATGAATCCAGGGAGCGTAATTCAGCTCCCCGCCATTCCTGTCCCACTAAACCTTGAAAGGATTGACACAACAGCCAGATCAAGACAGTAGGTCGGAATCTGCCGGTTGTGGGAAGGATTCTCATCAGGTTTTAATAACTGAGTCCAAAACCTAGTTCAAAAAGCGGATCGTAGTCATCATCACCGATATTGATTGGTATCTGATCCATGGAGCGCGGCCATGAGTAGGATAGTTTGCCGGTGGGATTGTAGTCACCGAACAGGATGTCCACGATGCCCTGTCCTTCGGTTCCAGGCAGCCAGGCCGCCAGAAAGGCGTTACTTTGATCAAGGGCCGTGCCCAGAATCATCGGCCGGCCGGAAATGAGAATAACCACGAAGGGTGTACCGCTGGCTTTAACCTGTTCGATGGCTGCCAGATCCTCAGCGGCCAGGTTCAGGTCGGGACGGTCACCAACCATTTCCGCATAGGGGTTTTCACCAATTACAACAACAGCCAAGTCGGCCCCCTCGGCACCACTGCCATCGGCGGAGCTAGTTACTTCAGTGCTTGCAGCTACGGTATTCCGGATACCATCAAGTACCGAAGTACCAGGGGTAATATCACCATTTCCGCCCTGCCAGCTGATTGTCCAGCCTCCGCACTGGGCACCCACATCATCGGCAAACCGGCCGGTAACATGAATCCGTGACAGATCTTTGGACTGCGGCAGCAGGCCGTCATTTTTCAGCATCACAACTGACTGACGGACACACTCCCGGGCAACTTCCCGGTGTTTATTACTGCCAACCTCGTCCAAAGCGCTCCGATCGGCATAGGGTCGCTCAAACAGATCGAGCTGGAATTTAACCCGCAGAATACGGCTGACCGCATCATCGATCCGTGACATCGGTACCTTGCCCGACCGTACCAGTGATTTAAGCTGGCGAATGAATTTCTGGTAGTGCTCAGGAACCATTATCATATCCAGGCCGGCGTTCATCCCTACTTCTATATCCGATTTATCGTTACCAGGTATTTCCTCGATTCCGGCCCAATCGGAAATTACAATTCCCTGAAAGTCCAGTTCGTTGCGTAGTAAACCATTCACCAGATCGGAATGGCCATGCATTTTATTGCCATTAATGCTATTATAGGACAACATGACCGAGGCGACACCGGCTTCGATCGCCGGTATGTAACCGGGGAAGTGAATTTCACGAAGTTCTTCAGGACTGACCTGTGTATCGCCACGATCGATCATTTCATCATCGCCCGTTCCCCAGGTCGGACCACCATCTCCTACGAAATGTTTGGCGCAGGCCACCACTGTGTGAGCATCGCTGAGGGCAGCTCCCTGATAACCTTCAACGGAGGCTTTGCCCAGTACCTTAACGATATCTGGTGATTCAGAGAAACCTTCATAGGTCCGGCCCCAGCGTTCATCACGGGGAACGGCAACACAGGGGCTGAAGGTCCAATTGATACCGGTGGCATATACTTCCTTGGCGGTGATTACCGCTGCCTGGCGGACGAGGTCAGGATTATTGGTACAGCCCAAGCCGATATTATGCGGGAAGATGACGGCACCAACCACATTGTTATGTCCATGAACGGCATCGATACCATAGATCAAAGGTATTTTTAGCCGAGTCTGCAAGGCCTGTGCCTGATATTCATCATACATGTCAGCCCAGGCTGCCGGTTGATTTACATCCGGTACCGAACCACCGCCACTTAGAATCGATCCCAGATAATAACGTTTGATGTGACTGGGCTTTTTTAAATAGCGTTTATCTACCTGTGTAATCTGGCCAATTTTTTCTGCTAATGTCATTGATTCGACCAGTTGGGCTACTTTTGCATCGATTGCTTTCATATCAATGGCTTGTTGGTCTTGAGCATTAACAGTGGTGATCGTTAACATGAATGACAGAACCAGTAATACAATAGTTAAAATATATTGATTTTTCTCAGCGTAATCCCGCATTGTTTTCTCCCATTCGCTGGATGAGTATTTATTGATTTCATTTGTCAGTCATTTAATTTCGCAAGAATTATGCCAGTGACAGTAGAAATAAATGGATTATTAATAATCCGGGATAGTTATACGTTTCTCGTCGTGAAAACCAGTTTATTCCTTGTGCAGGGCAGTCAAGAAATGGTTTGGGTCAAGTAATATTGTGCTTTAGTTTACCACCCGCAATAAGGCTGGATTATTAAAATGATAATGGTAAATATTGAGCTGAATTTATGTTAAACCTGAATTTCCCCAAGCGGTTTTCACGCCAGTACCAATTTGCTATTTACCTGGTTCTGGCGGCGATTTTACTGATCTTGATCTTGTACACTTTCCCTATCAGTAATAACCGTCCGCTGACGGGAGAAGTACACCGAATATATTTTGCCGATAATATTTCTGTTGCCCACCAAATGATAATTGATCGATTCAATCAACGGTATAAGGGGAAAATTGAAGTAATACCGATTGATTTGCCCTTTACGATTTTCAACACCAATGAGCGTAAAGAATTGATTGCCCGTGCCTTACGTGGGAAGAACAGCCGGATCGACATTTTTGCCGTTGATTTGATTTGGCTGCCCCGTTTCACCAAATGGGCTGAGCCACTGGGATCCTATATACCAAAGGCCGATCTGGACAAGCTGTTACCCCATGCCCTGTCGACCTGTTATTACCAGGGTGAATTAGTGGGAACACCCTTATATATAGATGTAGGCATAATGTATTATCGCCAGGATATGCTGGAAGAATTACCCGGTTATGAACATATTCGGCAGCGATTAATGGAATCAATTACCTGGGAGGAATTGTTCGAGATTTATGATTCTCATTTCACAGGGAAACCGTTCTATATGTTCCAGGGAGCTGGTTACGAAGGATTGATCTGTAACTACATAGAAATTCTCGGTGGCAACAATGGCCGTATATTTCAGGATGGTCAATTCCTGCTGGCAAGTCAGGAAGCAACAGAGAGCTGCCAGCTGATGGTTGATTTGATTCACAAACACCGGATGACACCGAATGTTGTAACTGACTTCACTGAAAATGACAGTTACCGTTTTGCCCTCAGTAATGATATACCGTTCATTCGTGGCTGGCCCAGTTTTACCAGTAATATTTCTGTTTATCCTGATGATTCAGCCAAGGTGGACAACCTGGAAATGGCACCCTTACCGCATTTCAAAGGCCGGGAATCAGCGACTGTATTCGGGGGTTGGAACCTGATGATCACCAAAGATTCACCAGAGAAAGAAGCAGCCAGCGAATTTGCGCGGTTTGCCTATTCCCGGGAGGCCCAGGAGATTTTGTTTGAGTATGGCGGTTACCTGCCGATCCGGACTGATATCTACGCTGATCAAAGCTACTGCCGCCCTGATAGCGATCTGGACCGCCTGCGAAGAATGATGGATACCGGAATTCACCGGCCGGCCTTGATCAACTATACCAAAATTTCCGATATTCTTTCCGGCAACATCAATGCAGCGCTGGCAGGTAATAAGACCGTCCAAGAGGCGCTTTCGGATGCTGCGGAATTGATCGATGATCTGTAAAACCGGATTGATAAATCTGTAATGAAGCTGCTGTCGACGATCAGATCGTATAGTTTTCAATTGTGGCATTTATTGATGCTGTTTCTGGTAATTGCCGCTTTCCAGATTTTCCTGACCTATATCCATAATGCATCCACCACGGAACTGCAGGCCCAAACCCTTGATCTGTACCGCAGGGATTCTGCTGAAAGAATTGCTGATTTAACCACAGCCTCATTGGAATTCCTGTTGGAACAGGGATTTTCCCGGCCGCCACGCCAGGATGAGGAATTGCGGTCCCTGGAACAGAAATTCAATATCATTCTCAGCCAGCAGATCCTGCAGAAAAACATAGAACAGGTGTTTATCATTTATGACCAGGATGGCTACGCCCACATTATTTCCAATGGAATGGATTTGATGGCGGTAGCTTTTGGCTCCGGGGAATTGCCCGATAAAATTAATCCGGTGGAGCAGCAGGTTCTGAATTTATATAAGCAGGAAGCGGATAATATCAGGAAATCAGAACAGATATTCAGCTACCTGGAGGGTGAGCAGACATTCCATATTCTGGTGCCGTTCTTTCCCCAGGGGGAATACAGCGGCGTTGTTTACATGCGCATCGCCCCGGATTTCAGTGACATCGCCCAACAGATTTCAACTACCTATAATGAAATAGCCGCTCTGTTTTCGGCTCTGATCCTGTTGGGACTACTGGCAATGTTCTATATTTCGTCCTTTACGGTCAAAGAACGAGATGATGCCCAGAAGCAATTGTATGCCGTCCGGGAGCGGCAGATGAGGAAGCAGATCGAACATGAAAAAGAGGCTCAATTCACCCAGAGAATCTACCATACGCACCATAAAGCAGAAAAAATCATGGGCTTCATAAAGGAGGATCTGCGGGTATTGGCAGCCGAAAATCTGGAAAGTATCCGCGACCGGGTCAGTAAATATGCCAATTTCATTTCCCGCGTCATCTATGATATGAAAGCTTCCGATCCGCCGATCCAGGTCATTCGCAATCCATTGTTCCGCAGCGACCTGAATACAATTATTCAGTTTATTGTCGACCAGATATTCCGTCGTGTCTACCGTGAGGGGGAATCCCAACGGTATGAATTAGATCTTGACCCCATGCTGCCTAAAGTACCAATCAATGAATATGTAATCTGGGGAATTCTGGAACCCCTGATCCAGAATGCGCTGGACCATAACAGTGACCGATCGATAGTAATATCGATAACATCAGAATATAATACGGCAGCCCGGCAGAGTATAATAAGGATTGCCGATAATGGTAAGGGTATTCGTGGTGACTTATTGGATCTTTCCTCCAAGGGATGCAAAAAATTATTTCTTGAGCATACTACTTCGAAGGAAGAGGGGCATAATTCCGGTTATGGCTGCTATATCGCATTTGAAAACTGTAAGCGTTGTGGTTGGAAATTGGATGTTGAGAATTTACCTGACGGTGGAGCCCGCTTCGTCATTACAATTAATAATTAAGGCTGGTAAGAATGCAGGACTATAAGATAAATCTGCTGGTAATCGAGGATGAAGAATTCGATGTGCGCCGCATTACCAATACAATCGTCCCTTTCAGTAAAAACATCAATATAGTCCGGGTTGTGTCCAATGGCCAGGATGCCCTGGACTTCCTGTCGGAAAAAAACCAGGATATAGATGTGGTAATCATGGATTTCCAGATTGCCGGTGGTCTGTATGGAGAAAAGCTGATCAAGGCAATCCGGCGGATTGAACCGACTCTGCAGGTGATTGTTATAACAAAAATGACGATTAACCAGTCCGACCTATATTTTGCCAACCAGCTGCTGGACAGTGGCGCCTACTGGTATGGTACAAAATATCCGTCCGATATTGAAGAATATATTTACCAGCCAACCGATTTTATCTTGAGCATCATGAATGCCTATCAGAAGCGGCAGCTGGAAATTGAGAAGAATCAGTCACAGTTCAAACTGGACCGCAATATACGTACTATTCTGAATAAACGGCCCTTACTGGGTCAGTCAGAGGCCATGCAGGAGGTGCATATACAAATCGACCAGTATGCCCAATCAAATGCCAATGTAATGATTACCGGTGATTCGGGAACGGGGAAGGAGTTGATCGCGACTAATATTCACTATCGCAGTCCCCGGAAATACGAGAATTTTGTCACCGTGAATTGTGCCGCAATCCCCAAGGAATTGGTAGAAAGTGAATTATTCGGATTTGTCAAAGGTTCGTTCACCGGTGCTTCACAGGAGAAAGCCGGACTGTTTGAACAGGCTGATGGCGGAACAATATTTTTAGATGAAATATCCGAACTTCCATTGGAAGCTCAGGCCAAACTGCTACGCGTTCTTGAGAATGGTGAAGTTGATAAAATCGGGCGAAAGAAAAAATACCGGGTGGATATCCGGGTTATATGTGCTACTAACCGCGATCTGGATGAGATGATGCAGACCAAGCACTTTCGTGAAGACTTGTTTTACCGACTCAATATTTTGCAGATACGGACACCAGCACTTAGAAATCACCCCGCAGATATTACTTTGGTGGTCGATCATTTCATTAAATATTATAGTAATGATCTGGGGCGTATTCCGCCGCAATTAGCCTCCAATGCGGAAAAAATCCTGGTTAGTTTCCCTTGGCCGGGTAATATTCGTCAATTGAAGAATGTTATGCATCGACTGGTTCTGACCTCGGGTAGCAAAATTACTGAAGCAGATGTCCAGAGTGCCCTTGGTTTGGTCGAACAGAAGACCGATGTTAACCAGGTCGCATTGAAAACCATGCCCAATGAAATCAAACCACTCAAGGAAGTGGAGGCTGATTTCCGGCGCGAATATTTCATCTATGTCCGCCAGAATTCCGGCACCGATGCAGAAGCGGCTAAAAAACTTGGGCTGGCGCCACCCAATTTCCATCGTATGTGCCGGGAGTTGGGTCTGAAATGATATCAGATCCCTGATCATTATTAATTTAATAATTTAGCTTATAATAATAATAATAATCGATCGGGTTATCCGATTAGTTGTATTTTTTAAAAGAGGCCTGTTCTCTGAATATCAATGTAACGGGTGGATATGCCGGTTGTGATAATTAACATAATACACCCCTCGGTAAATTACTGCATTAGTATTTAAATATCATTGGTCACAAGTTGAATAACCGGCTGACAATCAGAAATATTGGATACCTGGCAGAGTTTTTGTTACATGGTAAGCGCACAAGTGTTTTTGTTTCGTAAATGAGGGTAATGGCGAATATGTTCACAAGCATTTCCGGGATTGACGGAGTTGTAATCTTTCTATACTTCCTGATTGTGATGGGGATAGGAATTTATTTTGCTCGTCGCGGAAGATCGAGCACCGAGTATTTCCTGGCCGGTCGTAATGTCGGTTGGATTGCAATCGGCGCTTCTCTGTTCGCCTCGAATATATCCAGTGAACATTTTATTGGATTAGCAGGTTCGGGAGCCAGCAGCGGCCTGGCAGTGGGGCATTTCGAATGGCTGGCGGCCTTCATTGTTCTGTTTCTGGGCTGGGTTTTTGTACCGTTCTACCTTAAATCCGGTGTTTTCACCATGCCCGAATTCCTGGAGCGGCGCTATAACCGATCCAGCCGGATGTACCTTACCTCAGTATCTATTGTGGCCTATGTAATAACTAAAATTTCTGTTACCCTTTTGGCGGGTGGATTATTATTGCACACAATTCTGGGTTGGGACATGATCACATCGGCTATTATTCTGGTTATTATCACCGGGCTATATACTATAGCCGGTGGTTTGAGTGCCGTGATATATACGGAATTGATCCAGACCGTTGTATTGATTGGAGGAGCTGTTCTGCTGACTGTTTTGGGGCTGAATGAGGTTGGTGGTTTTTCCGGTCTCCAGGCCAAGCTCCCAGCCGATTTCTTTTCGATGTTCAAATCCGCTTCCCACCCGGATTTCCCTTGGACCGGAATAATATTCGGAGCTCCGATCCTGGGTATCTGGTACTGGTGTACCGATCAGTTTATCGTCCAGCGTGTACTGAGCGCAAAAAATATAAATCACGCCCGAAGTGGGGCCATTTTCGCCGGTTTTTTAAAAATCTTACCGGTATTTATCCTGGTCCTCCCGGGAATGATTGCCCTGGCAATGTTTCCCGATATTCAGGGTGATGAAGCCTATCCGCGACTGGTTTCCAGCAGTTTGCTGCCCGTTGGGATCAAGGGTATGGTAATTGCCAGCCTGCTGGCAGCTCTGATGTCATCCCTGGCCAGCTGCTTTAACAGCAGCTCGACCCTGTTCACAATGGATTTCTATAAATATTACAAACCCCAGGCCAGTGAGCGGGAGCTGGTTCTGGTGGGACGACTGACCACAACTGTGCTGGTGATCCTCGGGATTCTATGGGTACCATTGATTCGCAGTATCAGTTCCCAATTATTCGTTTACCTTCAGAGTGTGCAGGCTTATATCAGTCCTCCGATTGCGGCAGTATTCATCTTTGGAATTTTCTGGAAGCGCGTCAATGGTAAGGGTGCCATTTCAGCGTTGGTTACCGGTGCTGTTCTGGGGGCCTTACGACTGGTGCTGGAGATTGTTAGTAAAACCAGTTCATTCTCACTGGGTGCTTTCTCCTGGTACGCGGAAATGAATTTCCTTCATTTTGCCGTGTTTCTATTCATTGTGTCAGCAATGATATTAATCGGTGTCAGTTTTTATACCAACCTGCCAGATCCCAAGAAACTGGCTGGTTTAACACTTGCAACGGCTGACCAGCTCAGCAGCCCGTTCATTCAAAAAATGGATGTGAGGAATCCAAGATGGAATAAATTGAATATTGCCTTTTCGGTTATACTTGTGCTGACGGTTCTTATTCTTTGGGCAATATTCTTTTAATTAAATCGTGATAATCCCATAAACAAGCAAAGGGAGTTAAAATGAAAAACCAACTGTTAACATTTCTAATCCTGGCTTTAGCCTGTGGTGTTGCCAGCGGACAATATATGCTCGATGATTTTGAGTCCACTCCGGCCGACACCAATTACTGGGCCTGGTATGAAAATGTTGTAGCGGATGATACTACCAGTTCCGGTGGACACTACCAGATCAGTGGTGCTGCCAATGCCGATACCGGCTGGATTGAACTGACCTACGTTACCAGCCCGGTGACCTCGGGTTCGGGGGCACTTCAAATTGATTATTCGGTACATAACGCCGAATCGTGGGGTGGCTACAGCAAGTTCGAACACTGGCATCCTGATTCAGGTTCAACCTACGATTTTTCAGCCTATGATTCGATCTCGATCAAGTATTATAATTCTGTTCCACAGTCACTGGCAGACCGGGTAAGTCTACGAATGTGTCTCCAGGATGTGAGTGATTCACCAAACGGTGATACAACCTATACCAACGAAGAAGCGGAATACTACTATTCCTTCCACTATGTGTTGGACAGTGATCCCGGTTGGAATGAAATCAAGATGCCGATCGAAGCCGGTGATTACTGGGGCGGTGAAGGTTTCAACCTGACCGGTTGGGCCGGAATTACCGGTAACAGTACCCTGGATAAGGACAAAATCAAAGGCTGGACCTTTGAATTTTCGATCAGCGGTGCCGGTGACCGGGATTTTTCCGAAGGTCAGATTGTATTTGACCAGATGATATTGACCGGCTCCAAGAATAAACTGGCCAACAGTCCCGGTTTCGAAGATGGCGGCGATCCAGATGATAACAACCTGCCAATCGGCTGGGGTGTCTGGCAGGCCTCCTGGGATGGTTGGGGTGCCCAATCCCATATCGTTACCCAATCCGGTGGAGCCAACAGCGGTGATTACTGGCTTGAAATGGGTGCCGATATCGGTAACGCCTATGCCGTTGCATTCCAGGGTGTTGCAGGTGCCCAGGGTGGCGAGGAATGGGAAGTCGGAGCCTACATCAAAGATGTGGCCGACAATGCACCGGATACCTCATTCGCCGCTTTGAAGCTGGAGGCCTTTAGCGCCGGTAGCAAACTGGGCGAGTGGGAAGACTACATGATTGGTGTTACAAGCGACTGGAAGTATTTCACCACCAAGCATATCATGCCCGCCGGAACCGATTCGGTCAACGCTGTTCTGGTTGTGAGTAAATGGCTGAACGATGGCATCGCGGCAACCTATGGATTCGATGATGTCGTTCTGCTGAATAATGGTCTGGTTGACCAGGATCCGCCAGATTGTCCCACTGGGATGCTGGTTGCCTCGAATACCGATTATTTTAATATCGTCTCCTGGGTCGATGTACCCGATGAGGAAGGTGAAACCTACACCCTGTATTCCAGTCCCAATCCAATAACTGATCTGGAAGCAGCTGATGTAGAAGTTGTTTCCGCCGGCATTGGCGAAGGACTTTTGTCAGCGGTTCACTGGTTGTATTATCCGCTGGAAGACACCAATGTGGATATGTACTATGCCATGACCTGCACCGACAATGCGGCCAACGTTTCCGAATGTTTTGCTTCCACTTCAACGGCAGCCGCTAACCTGGCAAAAGGGATTGCCACCGCTTCACTGAATCCGCCAGCTAATTTTGTTGCCGATGGTGACTTGAGCGAATGGTATTCCAGTGATATTATGCCGTTTGTGATAGCACCATCCACTGATTACACCGTAATCGGCGGCTTCACCGATGATAATGATCTTACCGCCACTGTTTACATGGCGTTTGATGCTGATTATCTATACGTTGCCGTAGATGTAGTTGATGATATCTACTATTTTGATACTGCCGGCAACTGGTGGGATCAGGATGGGTTTGATTTCTTCTTCGGACTTTATGATCAGCGCGGAGCTGCCCATGGCGGATACGCCCGGGGTGCCAATCCTGATTACAAGATCTACATGACCGAAGAGGTTTTGCAGCTGGATAATCCGACCAATACCATGATTTATGATCCGGATTCGGCCAATTATCACTTCGAATCTCTTGGTGCTGCTGATTATGTGATTGAAACCAAGGTCTCGTTGGATCAGCTGGCAGCCAAGGGCGAGGATGCCCGGTTCACGCCGACCCGTGGTATGAAAATTCCGTTGGAACTCTATTTCCATGACAGCGATTGCCCCGGTGATTGCGCCGGTGGGAATCTTGGAATATCGCCGTACGACACGGATCTTGGCTGGCAATCACCCAGTCAGTGGATCTATACCTGGATTGGTGATACAACCCATACGGTCGGCATCGATGAATCCGATGACAGCCCGTTTGTGGCCAATGAATTCCAATTGTCACAAAATTATCCGAACCCCTTCAACCCGGTGACGAACATTGATTATACCCTGGGAACAGCCAGTGAAGTCGATGTAAAAATATATAACCTGCTGGGTGCTGAAATTGCACATCTGGTCAATAATTATCAGCCCGCTGGTAAGTATTCGATTGTGTGGAACGCTCGTAATGTTCCTTCAGGTGTATATTTCTATCGGTTGAAAGCAGATGGATTTGTCGATACCAAGAAAATGGTATTGATTAAATAAAGGTTATCGCCACAATACTGAAATAAAAGAGGGAAGAGCTGGTTTTTCAGCTCTTCCCTTTAATAAGTATATACTGGCAATTAATTCATAATATAAGTACGATTACAATGCATTACAGCAAGCACCGACAAACTAAAATGTGGTTCATCATTAGTGTCATGATAATTCTGGCTACCAATCTTCCAGGCCAGACCACCGGCAAAATATCCGGACGGGTAATTGATGCGGATACCAAGAATCCCCTGCCGGGGGCCAATATCATTGTAATGGATACCTATTACGGGGCGGCAACTGATGAGAATGGTAATTACTATATCATCAATTTACCTCCGGGCACCTATAATCTACAGGTCAATGTGATTGGTTACGACCAAATGATTGTCGAGAATGTACGTGTTTCCGTCAATCGTACTATCTGGGTAAATGCAGATTTGAATCCAACTGTTCTGGAAGGTCAAACCGTTACGGTGGAAGTCAGCCGGATTTCCCAAAAAAAGGACCAGACTGGTACAACAAAAAATATTTCATCGGAAGAGATCGAATTATTACCGGTTGAAAATGTTGGTGCAATTATATCCATGCAGGCCGGTGTAGTGGCCGGGCATGTGCGTGGTGGTCGTGATACGGAAGTATCCTATATGATCGACGGTATCCAGGTCGATGAATCTTTTGACGGGCGCTACTCAGCTGTTGATATCGAAACCGAGGCGATTGAAGACCTGGAAGTCATTACCGGTACTTTCAATGCCGAATATGGCCAGGCCATGAGTGGTGTGGTCAATATGGTTACAAAAGACGGCGGCAACCAGTTTGAAGGTTCGGTCTCAGGCGGAATGGCCAATTATTATAGTGCCCATGATAACATATTCCCTGGTTTAGGTGGTGGTGGTTTATTTGGGCAAGACCATAACAGGAATCGTGATTATAAGTTTCAATTTGGTGGACCAATTATTAAGGAAAAACTGAATTTCTTTTTCAATTATCGATATCAGGATAATAAAAATCATCTGAATGGTGTGCGTCTCTATAATGTCTGGGATTTTTCCTCTTTTGAAGGTGATGAGGATGATTGGTTCTCGACTGCTACCGGTGATAGTTCATATGTACCGATGAATCGTAGTGTAAATAAATCTTATCTGGGTAAACTCAGTCTGCGCCTTACCGGAAGTCTGAAAATTTCCATGCTGTATACCAGAAATGATGATGTCTGGCACGGTTACAATCATTCCTTCAAATTTAATCCCGACGGGATAGGGGCCAATTATCGCGAAACGGATTTTCTGTCAGTTACGGCCAACCATATGTTGTCCAATACACTGTTTTATGAACTTAAGTTGTCCTACATGGATAATTACAATGGTAGTTATCTGATTGCTGATTCATCGGACTGGAGCACCGACTGGACTGAATTCGGGACTGATGATTTTAATGTGGGGCTCATCCACGATCTGTTCTTGTATAACAACGGATCGTCAGGCTTTTTTACTGGTGGACAGGAGAAACATTACAATAACCGCTGGATGGAGGATTATAGTGCCAAATTTGATCTGACCTGGCAGATCAATGCCCGCCACGGAATTAAAACCGGTATTAATTATACCCAGCATTATCTGGAGAATAGTGATACCGATATCCTGGATAAATACCGTGACTATGCTTATACAGACCTGGTTACAGCGATTTTCGGCTACACTCCGGAAATTCTTCCCGACTCAACCGTTTATTCGGATATTTACCAGGTTGAACCGCTGGAATATTCTGCCTATATCCAGGATAAAATGGAATTTGATGAATTCGTTATTAACCTTGGTCTACGGTATGATAATTTTGATCCCAATGTAACTTACCCCAGCAATCCGCATAATCCGGCGAATAATCTTAATCAGCCCGATTCTTTGAAATCAAAATATCTGCCGGCGGACAAAAAAATCCAGATCAGTCCCCGCTTTGGATTAGCCTATCAGCTGGGGAATACCGCGATCCTGCATTTCAGCTATGGACATTTCTTTCAGGTCCCCCCGATGTTTGCCATGTTCCAGAATCGGTCATTTCTGCTTGGCACCGATAATTATTCGACACTGATGGGTAATCCACAGTTGAAGTCACAGAAAACTGTTACTTACGAGATTGGCTTGTGGCAGGAGTTGACACGTGATGCAGGGGTCGAGATATCGCTGTATTATCGTGATATTTACGACCTGTTGAGCATCAAGGCTGTTACTTCTTATAATAATGTAATCTATGGTCTGTTTACTAATAAAGATTATGGAAATGCCCGTGGGCTGGAAGTAAAACTTGACTATCGAAGAGGTCATTTTTCCAGCAATCTGAATTATACCCTTCAATACACCCGCGGGAATGCCGATACGCCCTGGCAGACTTTTGATCGGGCCGGAGACAGTATGGACCCGGTCAATCGGTTTATTCCAATGAGTTGGGATCAACGGCATACGTTGAATGTCACTGTTGGATATAATACCGATAATTATGGTGTGTCATTAACCGGTTATTACAATTCGGGAACACCATATACTTTCACACCTTATCTGGAAAATCGCCTGGCTCTGGTGAATTTGTATCCCAACAATGACTATAAACCAATTACATATCAGGCTGACCTCAGCGCTTATTACAAGATACATTTATTCAGGGATTATGAAGCCAAGCTCGAGCTGTCCGTCTATAACCTGTTTGACCGCCTTAATGCGAATACCGTTAACAGTGAGACAGGCCGGCCGTATACGGCCATTATTGAGGAATCAGATGTTAATTTGCATCATAATGAACTGATACCATTTGAAGATACCTATCAGGATCCATCGATGTACAACGCGCCGCGTCAGGTAAAACTGGGTCTTGTTTTCGATTTTTAGATTTGAGGAAATGATGAAACGTACCATAATTCAATTCACGGTTCTTTGCCTGATTATTACTGCCTCTGCCGGTATTCTCCAGGGACAGGGGAAACCCTATGCCGGACCAGATGATCCGGCTGCCGATCCGGCAGCGGAGCGCAGTGGCAAAATGGAAGGCAATAATGTATTTCTGTTTTTCCGTAACACAACCGAATTATCCGATTGGCCCGATCCCAATGTATCATTATGGCCCAATAACACCGAAGGTGTGAAAATGCTTGATGGTATCGGGCTGTTGATTGGGGCCAAGGTGTATATCCGCGATGACCATAACGACACTACAATTGATACGATTCCGGTAACAAATCCGGCCCAGATTATTTCCCAGGCCAACGATTTACACACGCTGTACTATTTACAGACCAGCTATCGGGAGGAAATGGATAAGGATCCAACCGGAACGGTAGAATGGGGTTTATATCCGGTATTCGGCTATTTTAATGATGATATCACCGCTAATTTGAATCCGGCCATGAGCCGCAAACCGCAATCCTGGCCCACGCTGGGATGGCCGTCAACCGGATATTCCACCAAGTGGCCCGGCGAATGGGATGGCCGCTTTGGCCGCGGTGTGATCTATGCTGACGAAGAAACCTATTTCGTAGTAAATGATGCCCAGGACCAGGAATACCTGGGACCTGAAGACCGGGTAAAGTATTACCCGCGTCCCAATGTGAAGATCGGTGATCAGCGTTCGAATGTAACCAAGCAGTACGGTAAACCCTGGGGTGGTATCGGTATCCGGGTGGAAACCAGGGGCTTCCAGTGGAACAATCCCCAGGCCCAGGATGCGATCTTCTGGGAATATACTATCGCCAATATTTCCGACTATGATATCACCGAGGTTGCTTTTGGATACTGGGTTGACAATGCCATTGGTGATGATGGAAGTGATGAACTGGGCTATTTTGACCGTATCCTTGACCTGGCCTATTCCTGGGATAAAAATGGAGTTGGTTTAGGAGGACGGCCCACGGGAACGATGGGTTTTGCCTACCTGGAGAGTCCGGGGCTGGGTTATGACGGAATCGATAATGATGAGGATGGCCTGCTGGATGAATTGCGCGACAATGACGCTGAAATGTTTTATGACGATCCGCTGGCAAATCCCTATCTCATTTATTTGCAGGCCTACCTGGATTTTTATAAACTGAGTCAGGAAGACCTGATTGGTCATTGGGACGCCGACGAGGATGGTGATTGGGAAGATGGCGACGACGCCAACAACGATGGAATCTACCAGGTCAGCGAATTTGCCGGTGACGATCTGGGATTAGACGGTGTAGGTCCCGGTGAACTAAATTATTATGGTCCTGATGAGGGTGAATGTAACCACCGGCCTGATTATGTCGAAGGAATCGGCTGCGAACCGGATTTTAATGAGACTGATGTTTCCGAATCTGATATGGTGGGACTGACTTCATTCCGTTTGTTTCCCGTACCCAGCCATGCCCAATCTACGCAAACACTATGGTTTAAAAACGACCAGGCCATGTGGAACCTGACTGCCGATGATTCGCTGGAGGAATACATTGGGAATATTTCCAACCTGATCGAAACCTTCGCCTCGGGGACATTTCCACTTTATCAGGGACGGACCGAGCGTATATCAATGGCCGAGCTGCATTCTTATGATCCGCTTTCGGGGTTGGAATCTGAGGATCACAGCGCCCCGGCCCTCTACCAGTTGAAGCGGATTGTTCAGGTGATTTATGAGAAGGATTACCGGTTTGCCCAACCACCATTGATGCCGACATTGACAGCAACACCGGCTGATGGCAAGGTGATTTTGACTTGGGATAACCTTTCCGACACCAGAACCCGCGATCCGTTTGTCGGCAATATTAATGATTTCGAAGGTTATAAAATTTACCGGGCCACAGATAAATGGATGCTCGACCCGAAAGTAATTACCGACGGGTATGGAACGCCCACCTACAGCAAGCCCATCTTCCAGTGTGACCTGCAGGATGAAGTCCAGGGTTTTACGGATTTTGGATTGATCAATGGTGTGGCTTACTATCTAGGGACTGAAACCGGTTTGTCACACCACTATATCGATACCGATGTGCAGAATGGAAGAACCTATTATTACGCCCTGGTCGCCTATGATTACGGTGCTCCGGATGTAGGACCGGGAATTACACCTTCAGAGAATAATGTGGTTATTGAAAAAGACGATTCCGGACGTGAAGTTATAGCTCTTGGCAAAAATGTGGCCATGGTAACACCACGTACGGAAGCGGCAGGCTACCAGCCGGCGCAACTCGATTTGGAGGAATCGCAGACCTTGGGAAGCGGCATTGTTACCCCGGTGATTCTGGCAAAAGGCGGCCTCAAAGCGGATCATACCTATGCTGTTACCTTTGATGTGGATACCCTGGATGAATTATATAATTATCCCCTGGGAATAACCTATGTCAATAATGGGTATAAAGTCACTGATCTGACCGATTCGGCCATAGTTTATCATGAGTCACCGGATAGTTATGTCGGAACCAACCTGCTTAATCGCGATTCCCTGGGATACTGGGTATTGAATCCAAATAAAACCATTGTTTCCGATGTATTTGACGGTATCCAACTGGAGATTGAGCAGGAATATGAAAATCCGGGATATGATTTTGCCAATTCGGGCTGGATCGTAGACAGTGACACTCCGAATGAAATGCGGATTGTACCGTCGATCAGTGAATCCGCTTACCTGGCCTGGGATTACCTGATCTATTGGCCGGGCGGCGATACCACTTACACGGGAGTCATTTCAAGCACGAGTAGTATTCGTGATGAATTCAATATTCGGTTGGATTATAATGAAATCCTGACTAACCAGACTGTGCCGTTCCTGGTATTGAACCAGTCTCTTGCCGATACCAACGGTAATCCTCTGGTAATGGATGTTATCGTCCAGGATATGCCCGATACCAGCGGTGTTCTCAATGGTACTTTTGAGATAGAAAACGACCGGATACTGGTTGGTGCCCCCGGTGATAACGGCCGGTGGGCCGGGACGGTGTTTGTTCTTGATTTCAGCCAGTCCACCACCGCCAGTTTACCACAGACGGGTGATGTGTATCAGGTTACCTTCAATCGACCCTTCTATGAGACTGATTCAATCAGGTTTACTGTTCATAGCAGCGATTCGCTTGATACCGAAGCGTTGAAGAAAAAGATGAAGGATATCATGGTTGTCCCGAATCCCTATATTGCCACTAATCTGATGGAACCGGCTATGATTGTCGGAAATCGGTTTTTAAACCAGAGTCGGCGGTTAATGTTTACGAATGTACCGGCCCATAGTACAATCAAGATATTTACGATCAGTGGTGTACTGGTTGATGAAATCTTTGTTAATTATGTGGAACCACCAGTCGATGCCCACAGCATAGATCCGCTGAATTATGATATCTATGATTCGGCTACCCCGGATCGGGGTATTGTCCACTGGGATATGCTCACACGCGAGGGACTGGAAATTGCAGCCGGGATGTATATCTTCCATGTGAAATCGGAAGAAACGGGTTTTGAAACCACTGGCAAATTTGCCGTGATTAAATAATGGATAAATGATGAAAAGCTGTAAAATTATTCGAAGCTCTTTATTATACTGCCTGTTTATTGCCGGTCTGGTAACGGGGCAGGAACCGTATCGTGTTGGCACGACGGCAGCGAATTTTCTGGAGATTGGTGTGGGCAGCGCCGGAAATGCCATGGGTGATGCCTATGTGAGTGTCGCCAATGATTTGTCGTCAGCCTATTGGAATCCGGCTGGATTGGCTCACATCCGGGGCAATGAAGCCATGTTTGCATACCAGCCCTGGGTTGTTGATATCAATGCCATGTTTGCCGGTGCCGCAGTTGCCGTTCCCAATATCGGTACGTTTGCTGGTACGATGACTTATTATAATTATGGTGATATGAAAGTTACTACCCTGGAAGCCCAGGAAGGTACCGGAGAAATGTATTCGGCCAATGACATGAGTGCCACTCTTTCCTATGCCAGACGACTCGTTTCATGGTTTTCTTTCGGAGCCAGTGCAAAATATATTTCCTCACAGATCTGGCATCTGAAGGCCAGTGCCTTCGCCCTGGATCTTGGTGTCATTGTCAATACCCATTTTTTCAGTATTTCTGGAGATAAAGCCGATGGATTGAAAATAGGGATGAGTATATCCAACTACGGTTCACGGCTTAAATACAGCGGTATGGATATTTTGAATTATATCGATATAGAGCCAGATGAGTCAGGTAATTACGAGTGGGTGCCGGGCCAGTTTCGGTTGAATGAATGGGAGTTGCCCCTGATATTCCGGATTGGTGTTGCAGTTAAGCCACTGGTTGGCAGATTCCACCGATTAACCCTGGCGGCCGATGCCCTCCATCCCAATAATAATTCCGAATCAATCAACACCGGTGCCGAATATGAACTGATTATTCCCGGCCGGGGCTCGTTTTTCCTGCGGGGAGGTTATAAGGCCCTGTTTATGGAGAAATCGGAATATGGAATTACCTGGGGTGGTGGCATGAAGCTGACAATGCTTGGCAATAACTCAATCAGTATCGATTATGCCTACCGATCGATTGGTATCCTGGGAAATACCCATGCCTATACGATCGGATTCAATTTCTGATCCAAGCAATAAGCGCTTGCCGCAGGTAAGCTAGTCTTATGTGGATCGGCGGGTTTCGCAGGCGCAATGGATTTCAGTGATTAAATTGGACCATGGATAATTGGCATAACAATAAAGGATCTGTAAATGGTATCAGGCAATTGAGATTCATCATTTTCAGTCTGGTTGGAATTATTTTCATCGGCTGTTCAAGGGAAGTACAGCCGGATATCTCAACGGATAAAATTCTAGCCCTGATTGGTGACCGGATCATAACAGTCGAAGATTTCCAGCGCCGGGCCGAGTATGTACCCCGGCCGGATTATTGCCGGAGAGACAATAATCTGCACAAAAAAATTATATTGAATTCCCTGATTGCCGAGAAATTACTGGCCCTTGAAGCAGGTGAGGAAAACGATCTGATGGATAACCAGTTTTTCACGGCTTTCATTCAGGGCCGGCGTGAGCAGGCCATGCGTCAGTGGCATTATTATGATATGGCCTTCCGAACAGTAAAACTTGATACACTCGAACTTGCTGAAAAACTCAGATTAACCGGGTTGACTTATGACGTAGCATATTTCACTCTGCCGGATACCAATCTGGCTTATCTGGTCTGGGATAGCCTGAAACAGTCAATGGATTTTGATGAAATGTATTTTATGCTGTCCAAGGCTGACACACTGGCCACCCGCCAGGTAGACTGGAAGGATGGAACCGACCCTGTCCTTTATGCGGCTCTGTTCGATACTGTTGTTGCCCGTGGGACGATCATCCCGCCGCAGGCATTGGACAATGGTCAGGTCCTGTTTATGAAAGTGTTGGGTTGGAAAGAACGGATTACAATGACAGAAACCGATACCAGGCAACGCTGGGAAGACCTGGTGGAACGGGAGCAACTGCAGCAGGCTGATCGGACCTACGAATCATATGTTGGCGATTTAATGCGCGGTAAAGAGGTCGTATTCAATGAATCCACTTTCCGGGAACTTACCAAGTGGGCGGGTGATCGATACCTGCGTCCCAGGGAAGATAAAGAGACGGCCATGAATCAGGCACTCTGGAAATCCGATCAGGAAGTAAACCTGGAAGTCGATGAATTATCAGAATTACCTCCCGCATTCAGCAATCAGGTTCTGTTTACCCTGGATGGCCGGGCCTGGACGGTAGCAGAATTCAAAAGCCTGTTACAGTCCCATCCACTGGTTTACCGGAAACGCAAGATGGGACGCGGTGAATTCGCTGAACAGTTCAAGCTGGCGATTGTCGATCTGATCCGTGACCATTTTATTAACCAGGATGCCTACAGCCGTGATTACGACCAGGTCTTTGCAGTCCGGCAGAATGAAGCCTTATGGCAGGACCACAATCTTGCTCTTTTTAAGCGGGAACAGGTCCTGGATATGTGGACATTGAAAGACAGTTTCGATGATAATTTCCTGCAGGTAGTTGAAACCCGGTTGAATCCCTATATCGACAGCCTGCAAACAATCTATTCCAGTCAGATTAAAATAAATATTGATCAATTCGAACAGATTGAGCTGTCGCGGGTCGATATGTTCGTTACTCAAAAGAACGTTCCCTATCCCATTATGGTACCCGATTTCCCGATTCTGACCACCGATTACCGGTTAGATTATGGAAGTATACTTGAGGAGTAAGGCTGATGAGATATCTTAACCGATTACTGATACCGATTGCTTTAACCGTACTCTTGACGGGCAAAGACTATAAGGGAGGTGAATTGCGTACTGCTGCTTCCTACACTTACGGTAAATTTGAGGTACGGATGAAATCGGCGCCTGGCAGTGGCCTGTTGTCGTCATTCTTTACCTATCACGATGTTGCGGGATACTGGAATGAAATTGACATTGAAGTAATGGGACGTTACTCCAACGAAGTACAATTCAATGTTATCAGTCCGGGACAGGTCAACCATGTTTACCGTAAAAATATCACTTTTGTACCCCACGATGCTTTTCATGTCTACTCTATCATCTGGACACCCGGTTATATTGCCTGGTATATCGATGATGAAATGGCTCATATTCAAGTTGGTACACATATTTCCGAAATTAATGAGGACCAGAAAATAATGATGAATATCTGGCCTCCGGACAATGCCGATTGGGCCGGTGTCTGGTCCGATACCGTGCTGCCGGCCTACGCCTATTATGACTGGGTAAAATACTATTCCTATCATCCGGACAGCGTCGGCACCGATAATATGTTCATGCTGGAATGGGTGGATGAATTCGACACATGGGATCAGAGCCGCTGGCAGAAAGCAACCCATACCTTCTGGGGCAATAACTGTGATTTCATACCTCAAAATGTAGTATTTGTTGATGGATATATGGTTCTGTGCCTTACTGATAATGTAGATACAGGCTATGATGGGGGACCAATTACCGCCGTTGAGGATGGTGGATATTTACCACAGCGGCTGGAATTGATATCCCCCTATCCCAACCCGTTTAATAACAGGGTTAAACTTGGATTCAATTTGGTGGTCGATCAAGCTCTGGTAGTCCGTATTTACAATTTACGTGGCATGCTGATAAAGCAATTAGCAAACCAGAGTTTTCCAGCCGGCCGACACAGTATTAGCTGGGATGGTTTCGATGATCTTGGCCGGGAAGTCAGTACAGGGCTTTATCTGGTGCAATATTCCGGTTCGGATCTAATTGCTACCCAAAAGATATTATTAATGAAATAAACTATCCGGTATCCATGCCCGGGAAAACCAGAATAATATTAATTATTGCTATTCTGCTGGTGCTGCTGGCATCCGCATCGGGAGCTGGTTTCCTGCGGACACAGGGCCAGACGATAGTTGACAGCAGTGGCAATGAAGTACTTTTCCGCGGTTTAGGTCTGGGGGGGTGGCTGGTACCGGAGGGTTATATGCTGGATATCCCCGGTTATGGTTCGCCAACTTCAATTAAAACAATGATCACCGAAATGATCGGTGAAGAACTGACGGCCGAATTCTATGAGCTGTATGAGCAAAATTATGTCGCCGAGGAAGATATAGAACTGATCGCCGAATGGGGATTTAATTCCATTCGTATTCCTTTTCACTATCAATTGCTTACCTCGCTTGATTTACCCACTGAATTCAAGGAGGAGGGCTTTCAGTTGCTGGATACTCTGTTAGCCTGGTGTGGACGTAATGAATTGTACCTGATCCTGGACCTGCATTGTGCCCCGGGTGGTCAAAATGATGGTAATATCAGTGACAGCCAGGGCCAGGCTGAACTCTGGAGTAACTCATTTTATCAGGATCTGACGGTTGCAATATGGCGCAAGGTTGCTGAGCATTATGTCGATGAACCTTGGATTGGTGGATATGATCTGTTAAATGAACCGGTATTGTACGGCGAATACTCCAATATCGATTTAAGGTCATTATATCTGAGGATAACTCAGGCGATCAGGGAAGTGGATCAGAACCATATCATCTTTATTGAGGGCAATTGGTATGCAACGGATTTTTATTTATTGTCACCACCATTTGACAGCAATATGGTTTATGCCTTTCATAAATACTGGAGTGCCACCGATAAAAACTCCATCCAGCAATACCTAAATTTAAGTCAAACCTACCAGGTGCCATTGTGGGTTGGTGAATTTGGTGAGAATTCCAATCACTGGGCGCAAACCACGATTGATCTGTTAGAACAATATGGCATCGGCTGGAACTGGTGGACGCATAAGAAATTATCCACTATTACCAGTCCCCTGTCGGCAAATATCAACCCCGGGTACCAGGATTTACTGGATTACTGGAGAGGTGAGGCCGAAATGCCAGCGGCAGCTACAGCCTATGCCAGCCTGATGGAAATGGCAGCGAACCTGGCCTTGGATAAATGTGAACTGCATCCTGATGTATTGCATGCTATCACCGAACCAGTCGGCAGTGTTCTACCTTATGCTGTAAATATCCTTCCCGGCGATCTTCCGGTCCAGAATTACGATATGGGTTTAAATGGCCTGGCCTATTCAGATACCGAATATGAAAAGACCCACTGGGACCGTGATGAGCCCTGGAATCTTGGTTACACTGCCCGCAGTGACGGAGTAGATCTGGAAAGAGTTGATGATAAATCAGGTAATTTTAATATTGGTTGGATCGCAGACCGGGAATGGATCAATTACACCGTTGATATCCAGCGGGGCGGAACATATCAGATTACCCTGGAGACCGCTGCCCCAAGCGATTATGGACAGATTGCCTTTAAACTCGATGATACTCCACTAATATCCGGAATCAAGGTTCCCAATACTGGGGATTATCATAAGTGGAGTACAATTTCAGCCGGCCCGATCGAACTGCCGTCTGGTACTCACCAGCTGAAAATAATATTCGAACGGGGTGGTTTTAACTTGAAATCAATGCGTTTCGATCTGGTAAACGATTCCACCTACATTAAAATTTCAAATGATATTTTTCTGGGTAACAATTATCCGAATCCCTTCAATTCAGCTACCGCCATACCGATTGTTTTAAACCGTAGTCAGAGAATTACCGCTGAAATTTTCAACCTGCAGGGTTTGAAAGTCACAACCCTGTATGATGGAATTTTGCCAAATGGTTTGAATGAATTAACCTGGTACGGCACCGCCGATAGCAGTAAGCTGGTGAGTTCGGGAACTTATTTTGTACGTATCACCGTTGGCGGACAGACAATCAACCGTAAAATATCATTGGTTCGCTAGAGACAATTGTAATATCGGATAGGATTTACTATCTTGAAGAAAGATTAGTTAGGATGTCATGATAGAGAACAAAAAAGCATTTTTAAATCTGGTCTGCAAGCTCATTATTATCCTGCAGGTCGTTATTCTGCCAGGAGGATGTACAGAGGTGACCGGTGATGAACAGGATCAGGATCGGATTGACGACCCGGTCGGCTGGGAATTGATCTGGAGTGATGAATTTGCTGGTGATATCATTAATCCGATGTTGTGGGAACACGAAGTCAATGGCTGGGGCGGTGGTAATAATGAATTACAGTATTATACCGATCGGAGTGAAAACTCCCTGGTGAATGATGGTGTTTTAAAAATTATTGCCCGGGAGGAAGAATATACAGATGACGATGGAACCAGAAGCTATACTTCGGCACGTCTGCGTACCAGATACCGCGGTGACTGGCTGTACGGCCGATTCGAAATCAGAGCCAAACTACCGGTTGGCCAAGGATTGTGGCCGGCAATCTGGATGCTGCCAACCGATTGGGTATATGGTGGTTGGCCCTTGAGCGGTGAGATTGATATCATGGAATTGATTGGTCATGATCCAAGTACGGTACACGGCACACTGCATTATGGAAATCAGTGGCCCAATAATTCCAAATCCGGTGATAGTTATACAATCTATACCAGTACATTTGACAGCCAGTTTCATACATTTGCTGTGGAGTGGGATACAACAGAGTTCCGCTGGTATGTAGATGATCAGCATTATCAGACGCAAGATAGCTGGTTTACACCGGCGGCTGAATACCCGGCGCCTTTTGATCAGCGTTTTCATCTGCTGCTGAATGTGGCTGTTGGTGGGAACTGGCCCGGCAATCCCGACAGCACATCCGTATTTCCCCAGACCATGGAAGTGGATTATGTGCGTGTATATCGCAAGGCGACTGATTAGACGGCCAGTCATATTCTGCAACTAGTTGTGATTATCTGATAAATACTAGATAATGAAAATAGAACAGATCATTATAATGATTTTCAGTCTGGTCGTGTTATCCTGTACCAACGAGAAGTATGAAGCTGAATCCGATACCACTGATCCAATTACACCACAGGCGGCTATCGGACAGATACAACGTGGTATTAATATAGGTAACACACTAGAACCACCGTTGGAGGGCGACTGGAATAACGGTCCGTTGCAGGAATATTATTTTGATGATTATAAAACCGCTGGTTTTTCCTGTATCCGGATTCCGGTCCGTTGGGACAAACATACGGCATCCCTTCTGCCCTTCACCGTTGATATTAACTGGATGAATCGTATTGAACAAATTGTCGATTGGGGGCTCGAAAGGGATCTGTTCATTATCATTAACGGGCACCATGAAGACTGGCTTAAACAAGATTTCAGCCCGACAAATGTAATGCGCTACGAACGAATCTGGGAACAGATTTCAGAACGGTTTAAAGATAAATCATATAAATTGTTTTTTGAAATGATCAATGAACCATTCGGGCTATCGGTAGAACAGGTCGATAGTTTAAATGCCAGTATCCTGGAGATAATTCGAGTAAATAATCCCCACCGGATTGTGGTCTATTCCGGGAATGATTACAGTAATCTGGACCATCTGATAGCGGCGGCGATTCCTGAGGATGATTACCTGATGGGTTATTACCATTCCTACGATCCCTGGAATTTTGCCGGAGAAGGAAACGGTACCTGGGGGACCCGGACTGACCGGGATGTAGTTGCGGCCACCTTTCAGAAAGCCGCCAACTGGTCATTTTTAAATAACATTCCAGTCATGATCGGTGAATTCGGAGCGATCCACGATTGTGATTATAACTCCCGGATGTTACATTATTTTACTTATGTTGAGGAAGCAATTAGAAATGGGATTGCTTTTCAGGTCTGGGATGATGGTGGCTGGTTTGGTATCTATGAACGGGATACCCGTACCTGGCCGGAAGTGAAAGATATCCTGATTTATACATATCCGGAAAGCCCGACTGATTTATCACTGGCTATCCAAGACGATGTGGTTGTCCTTTCCTGGCGAAACCGGACAACAGAAAATACCGCCCTTGCAATAGAGCGGAAAAGCGCTGATACCGATTTCATTGAAATTGCCCGGCTAAATGCCGATGCTAATAATTACAGCGATTACAATGCCGTTTCCAATATTGAATACTATTACCGGGTCATTGCCGATATGGATGGAAAACCTGATATGTATTCCTACCCACAGTCTATAACGACAGGGTATTGATTTATTCAGATTACTTATTATATGGGTGTCAAATTGGGTTGACTCGGGCTGTGTAGGATAATTGATTCAAAACGAACGCAGCATCGACTCCATCGAACTTGGTTTAATCGAACCAATAGCAGCTATCGCGGCAGAGCCTTTTACCATCCGGCCCATCGCAATTGTTCTAACCGGTTTGATTATTTTTATTTCAGGGATTTACGCCCTCACGTATAGCAATAAATAAGTACCTGTTTCAGGAATAATCCGGCTCTATTTTATCCAATCGAGTTGCTTGCCGGGAATAATAATTCGAAAGTAGTTCCATTGCCAGGTTCACTATCACAGCGGATATGTCCATGATGTTGTTTAACTAATCCATGCACCATTGATAATCCTAAACCAGATCCTTCGCCTACATCCCTGGTGGTGAAGAAAGGATCATATATCTTATCCATGTGCTCAGGATTGATCCCGGCACCTGTATCGGTCACACTCAGCAAAACATATCGGCCATCGTCCAGATTTTTGAAACGGTCCTTTAATTCATCCGCTGGCTCAATATTCCGGGTGGTTAAGGTGATACTGCCGCCACCGTCAATTGCAGACACAGCATTGTCACATAGGTTGATAATAATCTGGTCAATTGCTTTTTTATCAGCTTTAATCGGCATCAAATCTTCGGTTAATTTCAATTCAAGATTGATTTTCCCACCGATTATTTTTTTAATTTGATCCGTGAGATCATCAATAACATCATTTAATTCCAATGGAATCGGTTGCAGCATCTGCTGTCTGCTGTAGGCCAGCATTTGACTGACCAGATTTGCCGCCTGCTGGCTCTTGTCCACTATAATTTTGGTAAATTGATGCTGCGGACTGTTTTCAGGGGTCTGCATATCCAGCATATCGGCTGACCCGATGATTGAACCAAGGATGTTATTGAAATCATGGGCAATTCCACCGGTCAGCTTTGTAATTGCTTCCAGTCGGTTGGCATGTCGTTGTTGATCTTCTAGTCGCCGCCGCTCAGTAATATCTTCCTTGACGGCTACGAAATTTACTATTTCTCCTTTATGGTTGATTATGGGAGAAATCGAGGCCAATTCCCAGTAGAATTCACCATTCTTCTTAATATTATGAAATTCACCACGCCATTCCTTCCCGGAAGTGATTGTATCCCAAAGTTCCTTATAGAAATCCGGTGGTGATTCACCTGATTTTAATACCCGGGGATTTTTACCGATTACCTCATCCTTGGAATATCCGGTCAGCTGTTCGAATTTCGGATTAACATATTCTATATTTCCGCTTAAATCGGTGATTACAACCGAAGCGGGGCTTTGATACAATGCAATTCCCAGTTTGGCCAGTTCCTGTTCAACGTCCTTGTAGTGCGATATATCCTGGGTAACGCCAATTGCCCGTATCGCGGTTCCATTGCCATCATATTCAATATCGGCCTTTTCCCGGACCCATTTGACCTTATCTTTAACTATTATACGGTGTTCGATGTCATACGAATCACCGTCTAGAGCAGCTTGCCATTTTTCATTTACATAATCACAGTCGTCAGGATGTACATAACTGATAAACTGGTCGTAAGTTGTTTTTTTTGTAACCGGTTGTTCGAATATCCTGAATACTTCATCAGTCCAGATGGAAGTCCTGTCCGCGATATTCATTTCCCAAGTGCCAATATTGCCAATATCCTGAGCCTTTTCCAGATAGTATTGTTTCTTCTTCAGTTCATTGTCTTTTCGACGCCGTTCCGTGACATCGCGCTGAATTCCAAAATGACCGGTTATGCGATTTTCCCGGTCATAGAGACAGATATAGTCACCTTCCACAATCATATCCGATCCGTCAAATCGTTTTTCCTTTGTATCGATATGTATGCGTCCGGCATCGAAGAATTCTCGCCAGACTTTTTTCCCCGCTTCCAGATCATGTTCGAAGAAATCATTGGGGGTCAGGTTAATAAACTGGTTCCTGGTGGCCTTGTATTGTGCCAGCATGGCATCGTTCACCTTGGTTATCCGCTGGTGGGCAAAGATATAATCGAGTGCTTTTTCCTTATCGATATTATCATTCCATTCCACCGGTTCATCCAGCATCATGAAGAAAAACCCATCCAGGGATTGAGCAAAAAACAATTCCAATCGTTCTTCGCTTTCCTTTTGAGCTTTCTCTGCCTTGCGAAGATCCGTTATATCAACACCGGTTGTATAATTATATTTTTTGTTTCCGATTTCGACTATTTCAGCTGACAGCAGGAAATTCAAAGGGGCACCATTTTTCGTATATATAATGGTTTCTACATTAGTTACTTTATTATCCTTTTGTAGCTTCTTTATTACTGTTTCCCTGAATCGAGGATCGAGTTTCACCACTTCGGCTGCCTTTTTACCAATTACTTCCTCAGGAGAAAACCCCAGTTTATCATAAAATGTTTTATTTACTTCAATATATTCACCAGTTTCCATATCACTTAGGCCGGCTATTGCCGGATTGACATGAAAGGCCTTGGCGAATTTTTCCTCCGATTGTTTCAGATCTGATATATCTTTGCTGACACCAAAGATCGCTGGTTCCCCATACCACTCTCCCAGGCTTACGTAGGTCTCAACCGGAATTTGCTTACCATCCTTTGTGATCAACGGGATGGGACAGGATTTACGTTCTCCTTTCAGCATAGATGCTATTATCTGTCCTGCTTCTTCCCGCCGGTCTTCGGGATGCACCATTAATACGGGCTGGCCGGTCAACTCCGCTTCGGTGTATCCCAGACGGTTAGTAACTGTCTGGTTGACTTCTCTGATCTTGCCCTGGTCATCCAGAATAAAATGAAAATTATCTACGGCATTGAAGAAAGTTCGAAAATTAATCTCATTGCTTTGAATGATCTGATCCAGTTCATCGCGCTTTACTACCTGTCGCCGGAGATGATGTACACTGAAAGTAAGGGCGATTATTGCCAACAGCCACAGAATACCATGGCTTATGCCCATTGTGAGCAGCGAATTGTACATTGTTGCTATGTAATGTGCCATCGGAACGGAAACGCTTATTCCACCACGGATATCGCCCAGTTGGTAGCCCTGTTGAGCATGGCATTTCAGGCAACCTTCTTCGGTAACAAGGGGCCGCATGAACCGATAGAATGATCCTCCAGCGATGGTTTCCACCGCTGCAATCTCTGTTGCACCCTGCTCAAAAGATTCCAGGGCCTGTATTTCCCAGTCATCGGGAGCATTTTCCGGGCGTATGGGATTCAGGCTGGTTATATGTCCATAGACTCCTTCGGTCATTTTACCAAGCTCATGCACCTGGCGCGTCATATAAGCCGGATTCATCAATGTCAATTGCTGGCCCGACGGACTTAAGATATCCCTTTCTTCTACCTCTGTCAGGTACTGGTTGGGATGGGTTGTTCCGGTACTCGGTACATAAACACCGCCATGGCTGGCGTTCCAGCGCCGGTATAGTACATCACGTTCAAATTGTGCTCTGGCTACTTCGTGAATTTCATGAAAAGTTCTGGTTTTATCAGCGTAATAATTCCATAGAAATGACAGGCTGACCGCAAAAGTCCAGGTAAATCCAATTATTAATGCATATCTTCGAAACTTTGCAGACCAGCTCCAATAGGACTTGGATCCGAAGCTTTTACTTGTCATGTCCCACTCTCTCTCATGATGTGCGGATCAATGGAGTAAAGTATAAGTTAAGGCCCCTTATTAACCGAATCGGTTAAATCTCCACTGGTTTTGCCAGCAGTAATCCACGGTTCGTATTTCTTACCAATAAACGCTAGCGTAATTTACATAAAAATTCTACTTTGCCTACAAAATTGAAAAACAGGCATTAATGGGGTACAAAATCAAGTTGCCGATTGCTTCACTTCCCGGCCGCGGACAATTACAAAAGCGATGAGTGCAAAGATGAAGAAAACCAGTAGCATCCAGGCAATACTTTGTAACGAGCTGATTGAAGTTCGATATACCTCAAGTATCCAGCGATTGGTATTGAGTATTAGAATTTCACCCGCTTCTCCCCGGGGAGAAATATACTTTTCCAGATCCCAGACCCGCACACCACCTGATATTCCCACCACATAGATTGCAAAGGTCATGTATTTTACCCAGACTTCGCTGATATCTTCCTTGATAATACGTTCAAGGATTTTTGAGACTGGCGCTTTGAATATCCTTACGGCGATGGCCGAAACCAGCAGGGCAATTAAAAAGGTAACCAGAAGCAGAACAATAAACATGATTATCTCCTTCCTAATAGGTTCGTGCAAGGTAGGCTATATCTGGGTAAACTGCAAATCAGATATTTTTACTATGGAAATTGTTTGAGTCTGGCAATAATTCTAATCGTGGCTTTCCCGGCTATCATAGCCATGTTCTCTGTGTTCTTTATGGCTGTGTTTATTGGATTTTATGAATCCCCGGACTGTTCACCAGTATTGATTGATTAACATGGGTGGCCTTATTGTTTTTCAATCTTACCGGTTATTTAACAGATCGGGGGGGGTAATTGCTGATCATTCTACCGGATTGGGGGAGTAGACAACCGTGCGGTTTCGGCCGCCTTCTTTGGCCTGATATAGAGCCTCGTCCGCCCGTTTCAGGATTGTTTCTTTATCTTTTGCCTCGTCATCGATTCCGGCAATCCCGATGCTTACGGTAATATATAAATCCTTTTCCAGGTTGTAATCCTGGGCCGGTACCAGAACGGTTTTTTTGAGAGATTTCCGAATACGATTAGCTAAACCGGCAGCCGATGAAATGCTTGTTTGCGGTGTTATGATTGCAATTTCCTCACCCCCGAAACGGCAGAGGACATCCATTTCACGGACAATGGCCTGTAATAATTTGGCAAATCCGATCAGAACTACATCACCAATCTGGTGTCCATAGGTGTCATTGACCTGCTTGAAATGATCGATGTCGATCATTAGCATTGAAAATGGCAGGTTGTAACGGTTAGCTCGCCCGACCTCCTCGTACAGACGCCGGTCAAAATAGCGGCGGTTGTGGATTCCCATCAACGGATCGGTGATTATTTCATGCTCAAGGCTTGAGATTCGGCGGACATCGATAGCCGTCTGTAATGAAAGGAAAGTAACTGAAAGGACAAATATCGCTCCGCAGAAGAATACCACCGGCACAATCGTATCAAAAATGGAATTATAGTTACTCCAGAATACGATAGTATAATTTGTATATCCGATGATAAATACGATGATTAATCCGGTGAGCATATACCACTTGCTTCGCAGTGGCCCGGGGGGTAATTGCTTAATCAGGCGGTAGATCGGATAGATGGCCAGGGCAATTATTCCGATTGCCATAATTAGCAGGATTTGCTTGATTAACAGCGGGTTTGTTTCCATAACTCCCTCAAATTTGGCTTATTCAAATTTACACTGATTAGTTAAAACTGCAACATTGACCGTAGAGAAATATTTTTTCAATTCGATTAGACCTCCTCTGGCCCCGGATGGTTAAATTTCCGCGTTGGAAAATCTGATAATAAATACCTGATAGATGGAAAAGATTATTGCCCAATTCAGGTCCAGGCATGAGATGGTCAAACCATTCCTGCCGGCAGCCGGATTTATCGGTGGCTGGACTTGGGATTCATTGACCCTGAAGCGGATCGATAATCCCCTCGATCTGGCCATAATTGGTTTTTATCTGATTATTACCAGCGTGCTGCTGGTTCTGATCAACCGGGGCGTGAAATTCAAATACGAGCATCTGATGCCGGCTGGGATTCAGTTCCTGTTTGGTGGAATCCTGAGTCCGTTTACCGTTTATTATTTCAAGAGTGCCGCTTCAATAAATGCCCTGCTTTTTACCGGAGTGATTGTCGGTTTGCTGGTGGCCAACGAATTTTTCGAAGCCCGCTTCAAACGCGGACGGCTGGTCTTTATAATGCTCAGTATCTGCTACTTTCTGTATTTTACGTTTCTGGTTCCGGTGGTACTGAAACATATGAACGGCTGGGTATTTGTTGTGACGATTATCCTGTCTCTGGCTGTGAGTTATGGCCTGGTAAAACTATTGGGCCATCAAATTCAGCGGATGATACCGATAGCGGGAATGTACCTGCTGTTTTTCATATTATATGCGGCCAATATTATTCCGCCAGTGCCTTTATCAACCAAACAGATCAGTATTTATCGATCCGTGGTAAAAAAAGATGATACTTATCGTTGCCAGATCAGGAAACCGGCCTGGTATAAATTAAATAAAAGCAGTGAACGTAATTTTGAATTCAGCGCCGGTGATTCGGTATTCTGCTTCACTTCCATTTTTGCTCCAACGCGGCTAACCAAACAGGTCGCCCATCACTGGTACCGGAAGATTGGGAACGACTGGGTACGTACAGACATTATTCCGTATCCAATTCTTGGGGGACGCGAAGGGGGGTACCGGGGCTATACATTTAAAACAAAACTGAATCTTGGTAAGTGGAAAGTGGATCTGAAAACCGATGATGGAAAAACATTGGGATCGGTCAGTTTCAGGATCATACCGGCGGGCTCAACAGAAATGGATTATAAAACAATTATCAACTAGGAATCTGACCTGCCGGCAGTTATTACTTCAGTAAAATCATTTTGCCGGACCGGATACTGTTCACACCCCTGATTTGAACAAGGTAAACCCCGGACCCGACCGGCTGTCCGAAAAAGTTTCTGGAATCCCACTGAACTTCATGGAAACCGGCCGACTGTTGCTTTTCAACCAGTGATACGACCGGTTTACCCAGCATATCGAAGATCCTGATCGAAATATATTCATTTTCGGGTAAGTAATAGGAAATAGTGGTAACCGGATTAAATGGATTGGGATAATTGGGGAATAGTTGAAAACTTTCTTTAACTACTACTGTCTGATCAATCCGTACTGATTCAATCAAATTAAGTTTGATTGGTACCTGAATCTCAGGAAGAATCGTATCAACAGGGGTAATCAGGATTGCACTCTCATATTGGCCGGCGTCGAGGCCGGTTGCATCGAGGTGGAGTTGCAGATACTCAATCGGCTGGTCCAGCCTGCTGCTGTCTCTGGTAACTGTCAACCAGCTAGCTGGAATACGGTCACGGGTATAAGCAAAGCCACCACCGGTATTGCTGCCGGAAAAACTGAGCAGGGAAAAATCCAGATAGGCTTCGAAAGCGGGTAAATACAGCAGCCCATATTTTCCGATCGCTCCCTGTGGATCGTGGTTAACGGCCTCGATGAACGGCTCCCAGTTATCAACCTGACTGGTATCGATGGGATTGTTTTTAAATGCCCAGTATGTCCCGACCGGCGATTGGGCCGGATAGTGATAAGGATCATTGTAACCGGATTCAAGAATCGGATTGAAAAATGATTGAATATCTTTTCTGGTGATTGCTATACCCGGGGCAATGTGGTCCTGGTTATCAGCTTGGGTCCAGTCAGCATAATTTTCTTTTATGAAAGTTAAGGGTGGGTTTAAAGTATAATCCCATTGCAGGGTTGAATCGTTTCCACCACCGACGATGGTTAACACTGTATCGATCGTCAGATTTATTGAATCATCCAGATAAAATTCAAATATAAATTCTGACGGGAATACCGAAAGCGTATCCTGACCGGATAATAGATCTGGAGATATGATTACTGTAATACTGGCTGCCAGAGTCAGCCGAGTGATTATTCTAATTAAGCTTTGTCTCAATTCTGTTATCATGACACGGTAATTACTTTATAACAACCAGGAAATTAATACGAACCACCCTGATTATAACCACTGGTTTTATTTATTTAAAAATATTAGATTAATAACGTATCAGCCGATATGAGAGGGACATTAGAATTACGGCTAATCAAAGCAGGGATAACTAGTTGATGAGAGCATTTCCTTTCACCATTATGAGCAGGGTCGTTTACAATCTACTTTTAGTTCTTATTATTGCCGGTCCGTTGAATGTTATTCCAGCCCAATCTCTGGCCACCGATATCAATGTTGTCCTGACTGAAATCGAAGGCGGTGAATTACTCAGTGATTATAATCTGATCGGCGCCGTCATAGCCGATGGACTGGAGAAGGATCTGGGCTGTATTTTAATTTATGGTCGTGATTTAAGAAGTAGTCTGGAGCAGAATAATTTTAATCTGGATGGATGCAATAATGCTAATTGTCTGGGGGAATTGGGGCGTCTGCTCAACGCCCAGCTGATAATTTCCGGGGAAATCAGTATCAATCGGGGGAAATATCATTTCAACCTTTCTGTATTCAACACTTCCAGCCTGAAGATCGTATCATCCAAACATTTTAATGGCCCGGCCAGCCGGGTGGATTCAGAGATCGGGTGGAAGCTGGAAGATGAAATCAAGTCTCTGATCAGGAAGAATTATGACCTGACCAATGTGAAGGTTGAAACCAGGCCGTCGAAGGCGATGGTAACGGTCAATGGTGAATATATTGGTACTTCACCCCTCAAACTGGATAATCTGCGGCAGGGGTTTCAATATCAGTTTGCGGTTGAGAAGACCGGGTTCAAACCTCATCTGCAGACCTATACCTTCAAGAAAAACAATGAAAAATTGAATATCAGATTATCCGAACTGGGAGAAACCCTGAGTTTCAGTGGATATCCCACGGACAGTAAAGTATTCGTCAACCAGGATTATATCGGTTTACTGCACAATTTGAAATACGACGGTGTGGCGAAGAAATACAATATCAAGGTAAAAAAACCGGGTTACCGGCCGTATAAAGAAACGGTTCGGCTGAAAAATGGTGAAGCGCAGGAAATTCGCGTATTTCTTAAAAAGCGCTCGAAGATTCCACCTTTATTGACATCTGCAGTTATTCCCGGTTCAGGGCAATTTCTCCATGGGCGTTGGTTGCGGGGTCTGGTCTTATTGTCGGCCACTGCCGGGGTTGGCTACCTGACTTACCTGGAGTATCTGGTCTATGACGACCGTTACCAGGCCTATTCCGTGGCCTTGGACCAATATAATAACCAACGTGACCTGAATCTGATTGAATCTGATATGTACAATGTTCAGACCCGTTTTGATGATATGAAGAACCATGAACAATACCTGCTCCAGTATATGTCTGCTTTAGGCACGATCTGGACCATCAACCTGTTTGAGATAATATTGGATTAATATGAAAAGACTAATCAGCCTTCTCGGTTTGGGATTGATCCTGCTGCTCTCATTTGCCTGTGAGCTGATTGAAGAGCCGGAATGGAACAATCCCTTCTATCCGGTCATCGGTCCGGCCCTGGTTTTAAATCCGGTAGAGATCGATACCAAGGCCAATGACAGTTTTTCAATTACCGTCAGGTTTGAAGAAATCCATGATGTCATGGGACTGCATGCCGAAATTCATTTTGATCACAACAGGCTGGAACTCAGCAGTTATCATGTTCTTGAGAACGAAACAGAGTTGTTGGCCAGCAATAATGCTACGCTGCTGTATTTTGTAGAAATGGAACCAGGAAAGATTACTGTGGATATCGGTCTGGCTAATGGATCACCGGCCGGGATCAGCGGGTCAGGGGATGTGGTGGAACTGGTATTTACCGCCTGGCAAGCAGGTGATACCTATTTATCATTTGGACCCGGTTGCCGGATTACCAACCAGGATCTGAACGATATCCCGATCTTCCAGACCCGGGGAGGAGCGGTGTATGTATCGGAATAGATTTATAGTGGTTATTATATTTCTCCTTTTTTCTTCGGGCTTGGCTGAGCAATGGCAATTCAACCGGGTCGTAATCAACGGTTATTCAACCTCGACCAATAATGGATCAGCTGATGTGAATTTACCCGGCTTTAAAAATCCTTATGCGGTTGGTGTTGATCCCGATGGCCGGGTTTGGGCTGGTTCGTATTATTCCCGCCGATTGGAAAATACCGATGGGCTTTCAGACTTGGAACGCTATCCTGACTTATGGTACGAGATAAATGGAAATGATACTACTGAAATTTGGAATAGACCGATCTGGATTTGGGATCCGTACAGTGGATCTATAGACACGATCCGTTTCCTTGATTTTGGCGATGGCTCACAGGATACATTAACCGAGGGACACCGTGGTATCGAGCGATCTTATGACGGCAATATGATTGTCATGGATAGAGAAGCCGTATATAAAATCGATTACCAGACTTATGCAGTAATGGCAAAATGGGAATCTCCTGAAGAAGCTCAACCTCTTCAGGGATTGGCTGTGGATGCGAGTGGATTTATCTATGCCCTAAGTCTCTGGGGTGGTGAAATGTATATACTAGACCCTGATGATCTCACTTTATACTATAGTTTTCCTACTGTTGTCCCAAGTATTTCTCGTGGACATGCAGTAACGCCAAACGGCTCTAATATATATATTGGTATGTATGGCGATGATCGTGGTGTCTTACATTATTATAGCGCAGATGGTCCCGATGGCACCTTTACATTTATTGATACTGTTGCCAAAGAAGCTACGGCTCATGGTACGGTACTTCTTGATCCTACCAGTGATTTATGGATAATTGGCTGTGAAGGCCAGGATGAAAAAATGTGGGCCTTTGATCCGCAGGACAAATTCAATATTGTCGATTCAACCAGTTTTCGGTTCGCCAGTGAAGGAGACACAACCATTTATGGAGTTATTGCTCCGGAATATGTCCGATGCGTACGGGAGGGGGCCTTTAGCCTAGATGGCAATAAAATGTATCTGGCTGATTTCTACAGCTATTCCATCAAGGAATATCGACGGGATAGTGGAATCAAGGTAACTTTCCGGGCCAATACCTGTGCGGTGCCGGACACCTTGTCTGAAAACAGTACCGTACAAATCCGTGGAAATCTGGATATCATGGGAGGATGGACTACATCTTCCCAGGTGTTTTTAAATAATATGGGGGGAGACTACTGGGAATGTACCGTTAATGTTGACAGTGCTATTGCTGCTGACCAAGTTATTCACTATAAGTATTGTACCAGTCCCAGTTCACTGGCCCATTTGCCCAATGAATGGCATGGTTGGGAAGCAGGGGACGATTGGTCCCTTGATTTAACCGCATTCACAGGTTCGGACACGACTCTGGATTTAGCCTATGTCAGGGGGTGGTCGGATGTTGCTCCAGGTGTTATGCCATTTAATGCCACCAATACGGAATCAATCTATGTATATCTACGCGTGAATATGCAATCAGCGATTGAAAATGGCGTTTTTGATTCCGGGAATGATTTGTTGGGTGTGCGTGGAACGATTGGTGAAACCATGGATTGGAGTAATACAGTTGAATTACTTCCTGAATCATCACATATCAACGGTATCTATGGTTCGGAATATGACGGGAGCAATTTTTATTCTGGTCTCGTTCTGGTACCTGAAAGTCATTTTGGTACCCAGGAATACAAATTTGTCTATCACGATCAATCCAACAGTGGTGAAGTGATGTGGGAGACTGTCGATAACCGTGAAATAACACTTCCGTCCGAAGGCGACACAACTATCCACTGGGTCTGGTGGAATAACATCCCGCCCCGGGACCGCACGAAATTCTATGTTTCAAATTGGGGTGATGATGCCAGCGGAGATGGCAGTTACTCCAATCCCTTCGCTACTATCCAGCATGCCATCGATGCAGCAAGTAATTACGATACTGTAATTGTGATGGACGGGACCTATTATGAGAACCTGACAATCAATAGCAAGAACATTATCCTGGGATCGCAGTTCCTGGAAAACTATGACCACCAGCATCGCGACCAGACAATAATCGATGGCAGCCAGACCGGGGCGGTCATTGAGATCAGTAATGTTTTCGATGATTGGATTCATCTTGAAGGGTTGACCATCACCAACGGCCTGAGTTATACCGGTGGTGGAATCAATGCCACCAACAGCCGTCTGCGGATAAACGAATGTTACCTACATAGCAATGTTGCGGATACCCTGGGCGGGGGGATATATGCTTATCGCTGTCCTGAAGTTGAAATCAGTATGTGCAATATTCAATCCAATACCAGCTGGGGGAGCAGTGGTGGTGTTCACATTCAGGAAAGCAATGCTAATGTTTATGCCAGTCATATTGGTAATAATGATGCACCAAATGGCTGGGCCGGTGCTTTCCAGGCCTACAATCCCGATCAGGATGCTAATTATCATATTTATATTAGTGATTCACAGATAGAGAATAACACTTCCGAAGTGAATGCAGGAATTGATATCTGGTCATCCGATGATAATTCTGGGATTGAGGCATATATTACGAATTGCCAAATTTCCAATAATCAATCCAACCGTAAGACAGCTGTAAATATATGGGGACAAAATTCCTATGTTCACCTGACCAATGTGGAAATATTTGACAATTACGCTGATACTTATATAGCCGGAATTCATTTTGGAGGGAATTCATCCGGTGTTGTTGAGAGGTGCCTTATCTGGCACAATAATGCTTTTGATATTGATGGGGGTGGACTTGGTACTGGTGTTGCGGTCTTTGGTGGGGCACAAGTCGATATTGTGAACAGCACGATACTGGCTAATCAGGGTACTATGGGAGCTGGTTTAACCAACGGTGGTGGCGGTGATATGAATATTATTAACACCATTATCTGGGGAAATACACCATCACAGATTTACCTGGACCAGTACAACGGTGTCTGGGGGACAACAACATTTAGTCACTCTCTTTTTGATGGTGATACAGAAATTGTCAGCAGCAATCTGAACCAATACTACACTGATGGCGGCGGGAATATCTTCGATGACCCGCAATTCACCCAGCCCAACGGGGATTCCTATGAACTCAGCGCCACTTCCCCCTGCATCGATTCGGGCCATCCTGACCTGGATGGGGATGGTACATCATGGGAGAATGATCCCGACGACCAGGACCCGGATGGATCACGCCTGGATATGGGGGCCTATTATTTCCATCATGAAACAAGAGATTATGATGATCCGGTATGGCAGTCGCATTATGGCAATGATAGTGACTTAGGGATGGCTGTTACTACCTCCCGTGATGGTGGTTTTGTTGTTGCCGGAATCAGTACTGCCAACAGCAGCAACGGTTACAATGGCTGTCTGGTAAAATTTGATGAAAACGGCAATGTTGCCTGGGATATGTTCTATGGTGGTGATTCATCAGATTATATTTACGATGTACAACAAGCCAGTAATGGTGATTTCTTATTGTGTGGTTTTTCCAATTCCTTTGGCACGCAAGGCTTTGATGTCTGGGTCGTTCGAATTGATAGCGCTGGTAATGAATTATGGATGCAGACCTACGGTGGTGATGGGGACGATCGAGGTTATTCCATCCATGAGAATTTTGACGGCGGGCTGATTATCCAAGGGATTACCCATTCTTTAAATAATGGTTCTTCAGATTACTGGTTGTTGAGAACCGATCAATACGGAAATCTAGTGTGGGATCAAACCTACGGTGGTGATAATGAGGAAATCTGTCACTCATCGATTATCACCAGTGATGGTGGATATTTGTTAGCAGGATCATCGAATTCGTGGTCGGAAAATGGAGATAGTGATTTATACCTCGTCAAGACCGATGCCGGTGGTGATGTGGATTGGGTAAATACATACGGAGATGAGCAATCGCAGCAATATTTTCGAGTTACTGAAACCAGCAGTGGGGATTATATCGTTGCCAGCTGGGTATACAATGATTGGGATCAGCAATACGATTGTTGGGTTATTAAAGTTGACGCCAACGGAAACGAAATCTGGAGCAATCAGTATGGTGGGCCGGCCAACGACCGTAGTTTTGGGATCATTGAGGATATTGATGGAAATTATGTGATTGGCGGTTACAGTCTGTCACGGGATTTGATCGAGTATGATGCCTGGCTTTTCAAGATCGATCCCTATGGCGGTCATATCTGGGAAAAATACTACGGTGGGTCCGGATATGATGCAGCCCGGGATATCTGTCTGGCGGAAAATGGCGACTACATCATGGGTGGTTTTACCAATTCAATCGGTGATGGCAGCTGGGATTTCTACCTGCTGCGGGCACCGGGCGATATTACTGTCGACGATAATATCTATGTAGCCACCAATGGCAACGACTATACCGGTGATGGCAGCTATGATAACCCGTTTGCCACAATTCAACAGGCCATCGATGTATCCGGCCATGGTGATCGGATTCAGGTCCGGCTTGGTACTTACTATGAGAATATAAATTACCTGGGCAAGAATATTATCATTTCATCAGATTATTATACTACCGGAGACAAGTCCATTATTGAGCAGACCATCCTAAACGGGAATCAAAATGGTTCGGTAGTTACCATTACCAGTGGCGAGCAGTACGCAGTTCTGCGCGGTCTCACAGTAATGTCCGGAAATACAGATTATGGCGGTGGGCTTAATATCCAGAATTCCACTGTAGAGTTACGGGACTTAATTGTCCGGGATAATCATGTTTCAAATTATGGTGGCGGCATTTACATGAATAGTGTCAATGCTCAAATCACGAATGTTGTCCTGTTTGACAATTCCGCTGACTATGGTGGCGGTTTTTGGGTTTTATACTCCGATCTCGCTGTTTCTAATTGTAGCATTGTAAAAAATACGGCCAATTCAAATGCCTGGGGTTTTGGAGTTACTGGTTCCAGTGCGACAATGACTAATTCACTGGTTTGGAATCCCGGTTATGAGGAAATTTATTTGAGTACTATTTCAACAGGTACATTCACTGCCGAATATTCCAATATTCGTGGTGGCAGCAATTATATCATAGTGAATAATAACCAACTTAACCTGCTGGATGGCATTATCGATGAAGATCCCATCTTCACCAGTGATTATTACCTGGGCTTCGATTCACCTTGTATCGATGCCGGTCACCCCGACCTGGATGGCGATGGCGCAACCTGGGAAAATGATCCCGATGATCAGGATCCCGATGGATCGCGGATGGATATTGGGGCGTATTACTATAGCCAATCAACTACGCACGAATCAACGGTAGCAGATATTTATCCAAATACTGGAAATTTTATTCTACCCCGAAACGAAATCATTCTCGAATTCTCACAGCCGGTGGATATTGGTAATCTAGGTGTTTATTGCACGTTATCCAGTGAACACTATGGTGACTTCCCCTATTTTCTGGATATTGAATCGAGTCGACGGGCGGTAATCCGACCGGAAAACACGTATCCGTTTAATGATGTTGTCAGAATAAATATTGTAGACGGACTGCAGGATTCGACTGGCTCGTCTGTTGATGTATCTGCTGTGCAGAACGTTGAATTATACACGGGACTGCCGGCCGATTATAATTTCGATGGGATGGTGAATTACCAGGATTTCACAACCTTCGGCGATCTGTGGTACAGTAGTGATGAGTCCCATATTCGTGCCAATGACCTCTGTCCCCGTACCGGTAACCTGCCCAATATTATTGTGGAGTCCGATGGTCAGTTCGGGTATGATGAACTGATGACTCTGGTTTATATGTGGAACTGGACCCACGCCCAGCCAGAGCCTATTGCGAAGCAACAGAACAGCTTCATTGGGAATGAACCGGAGCTGGTTGTGAATGGTCGCACCATCACCTGCCCGATATTAACCGAAGCAGTTGCCGGTCAAGTAATTATTGAATACGATCCCACGTTGACAGTAGTTACTGCTTCCTCCGGAACTAATGATCAATTACTGTCCCTGGTCAAGCAAAATGAAGACGGTGGTCAGTTGATCAATGAATTCGGGGAATTGGGTGAAATAGATTTGGAGCAGTTGATCTTCAGTCATGCTGCCCGAACCAGGAATAATTATCAGATCGGGATTAACTACACTTTTATCGATCGCGATAATTTGATAATCTCCCAGGGCCGGCAGGAAATTGATGTGATTGCCGTACCAGAACAATTTGCCCTTTATCAAAATTATCCCAATCCGTTTAATCCGGTTACAACGATCAATTATGATCTGCCGGAGGATGCGATGGTTGAATTGTCTGTTTATGATATTACCGGTCGCCAGGTTGTTGTTCTGGTTAGTGAACGACAGGAAGCTGGCTTCAAATCCATCAAATGGAATGGCCGTAATGATCACGGCAACCTGGTAAGTGCCGGGATGTACCTGTACGTAATTAAAGCTGGAAAACACACTGCGGCCAGGAAGATGGTTCTATTGAAATAGTACATATATAACTGAATTTCTTTTAAATTTCTTTGGTGGTATAGGATTTGTTGCAGGATCGGTACCATGATAATCTGAGTATTCAGTTGATTTAGGGAAACAAATTACTATTATGGCTTCCACAGATAAGAACAGCACTAACAATACCCAACCCGATCAATTTGCCATGCAAGGTAAACTACTTGAAATTGCCAGGCAGCTTTCCAGCAACATTCAACTGGAAAATGTTTTAAGTGATATTGCCAAACAGGCACACGATCTTCTCAATGCCCACGGTTCGGCAATATATAATCTGAGTGAGGACGGCCGCAAACTGATTCCCGCTGTCGCAATAGAAGATGGTTATGAAGAGGAAATATTGGCCGATGTTCTGGATGTGGAGAATTCCCTGACCGGCCAGGCGATTCTTACCGGTCAGAGTAAAATATTTAATGATCCCTACAGTCAATCCTATGCCCATCATATCAATGGAACTCCGGTAAACTCCGATGAACGTGTATTGGTATCACCACTGATAGTAGAGGGAAAGGAGATTGGAGCGATTTGCTTATCCCGGATTGGAGATTCATTTACTCAAGACGATCTGACTTTACTGGAAACCTTTGCCGTTTATGCTTCCACTGCTTTGAAAAATGCCGGAGTATACCAGAGTTTGGTACAGGAAATAAATAACCGTGAAGCGGCTGAAGATGCCTTGCAGAAAAGTGAGATATTCCTGCGGCAGATCATAGATAATACGCCGAATAGTATATATGTGAAAGATAAAGAGGGTACATATTTACTGGTCAATAAAAATATGGCCGAGATGCATAATATGTCGCCCTCGGAAATGATCGGTAAAACCGATATATCCATTTCACGCAGATGGTTGGATACTGACGATAGAATCCAAGCCTTCCGTTCAGCGGAGAATGAAATAATTACTTCCGGAAAACATAAATATATCCCCGAGGAGGAATATATTTTCGATGATGGTCGACGGCGCTGGTTTCAGACAACTAAAATCCCGATCAAGTTTCCTGATAACCTGGATTGTATTATGACGGTCGCTGTTGATATTACCGATCGGCGCATGATAGAAAAAGCATTACGTACCAGTGAAGAAAATTACCGATTGATGATTGAGAATCAGACCGATCTGGTCGTTAAGGTGGATATCGACGGTCGGTTTCTGTTTGTCAGTCCTTCCTATTGCGATGTTTTTGGAAAATCCGAACAGGAACTGCTTGGAAAGCGCTTTATGCCTTTGGTTCATGATGATGATAAAGAATCAACTGCCAAAGCAATGGAAGCTTTATACAAACCGCCCCATACCGCCTATATGGAACAGAGGGCCATGACGAAAAAGGGATGGAAATGGCTGGCCTGGCAGGACACTGCAATTCTGAATGAGGTTGGTGAAGTGATTGAGATTATCGGTGTAGGTCGTGATATCGATGATCGAAAACGGGTCAATGAGGATCTGCGCCGGAGTGAAGAGAAATTTCGCTCGGTCGTCACTAATTCCGATGCAATCATCTTCATATTGGATGCCAAAGGGAAATTTTTACTCTCGGAAGGAAAGACTCTGAAAGTCCTTGGTCTGAAGCCGGGTCAGGTAGTGGGATTATCGGCCCAGGAATTCTATAAGGATTTCCCCCCCGTCGTTGAATCAATAAATAATGCGCTGCAGGGCGAAACCGTCAACGTGGTAGTGGAAGTACAGGATGTGATTTTCGATGTCTTTTTTAATCCGACCGTTGATGATAGCGGACAGGTTACTTCAGTGATCGGAGTGGCAACTAATATTACCGAACGTATCAGACTGGAAGAACAACTCCGGCACGCCCAGAAACTGGAGTCCATTACCAGGCTGACCGGTGGCATCGCCCATGATTTTAATAATATCCTGGGATCAATTTTTGGGGCAGTCGATATGCTTCTGCTGAATATTCCCAAAGATCATCCGGGCCGTCATTATGCTGATATAGTCATTGATAAAAGCCAGAAGGCGGCCGATCTGGTGAAACAGATGCTGGCCTACAGCCGGCAGCAGCAGATGAATCCGGTGCCGATGGATATTAACAAGGCCATCGAAGATTTGTCCATTATGCTCGAGCGTGTAATCGAGGAGCGGATAAAATTGACTCTGGAATTAGCAGATGATATCAACAATATAAATGGTGACCGGACCGCTATCGATCAGATCATGATGAATCTTTGCATAAATTCTATCAATGCCATGCCCGATGGGGGTGCGCTGCTGGTTAAAACGGAAAATATTTCAGTCAAACAGGAAAACCAGCAGAAATGGCCGGAGCTGGTGGCCGGTGAATATATCAGATTGACTGTAACTGACACCGGCCAGGGAATTGATCCCCAGCATCTGGATAAGATTTATGAACCATTTTTCACCACCCGTGAAGTTGGGGCAGGATCAGGTCTTGGCCTATCCATGGCCTATGGATTGGTAAAGCAGCAGGCCGGTAATATCTATTGTACCAGTGAAGTTGGTAAAGGGACAACCTTCGAGATTTTCTTCCCGGTCTCTGAAGCAACTCCCGAAGAGCATGAAGAAGATATACCTTTAAGTGAGGTCGAACGGGGAAGTGGGAAAATCTTGTTGGCCGAAGATGAAGAGGAATTGGCGGAAGTATTGCGAATGATGCTGACCCAGCTTGGGTACCGGGTACAGGTTACTTTCAACGGCCGGGAAGCCTATGATCTCTATAAGCAAAACACTGAACAATTTGATTTGGTAATATCTGATATAATCATGCCGGAGATGGGGGGGCAGGAATTATATCAGAAAATCATGGCAATTAATCCGGCAACAAAATTCCTGTTCACAAGCGGCTATGCCAGCCAGGGATTCTATAAGAAATATGAGTTGAATCCGGATATGAAAATCCTGAATAAGCCCTTTCGTTTACGTGAAGTTAGCACGGTTTTAAAGGAAATACTTGCCTGAGCCAGTATTCGGAATAGCAGCCGTGCTTTGAATTGCTTCCGTATCTATTGAAAGACGTGCCCCTGGTCCAACAGTGAATCCAACGGTGGGTAAACAGCGTTTGTTATAGCAAGTATATCAGGATAAATTTTACCGAGCTTCTACTACTAAATACGACCGAATAATTTTTAAAAAGATTGGAGTGACAATGGAACGCCAGGTCCGGTTACTGATAATTTTTGTTTTGTTGATTCAAATGGCAACAGGATCCATTGCCCCCAAACATGAATTTCGTGCAGCCTGGGTGGCTACGGTCCAGAATCTTGATTTCCCACGTTCGAAAACTTCCGTTACTGCCCAAAAAAATGAAATAACTAGTATGCTGAACTCTCTTCAGCAAAATGGATTTAATGCCGTTGTTTTTCAGGTCAGACCGGCTTGTGATGCTCTGTACGATTCAAATTACGAGCCTTGGTCGCATTATCTGACCGGTGTATCGGGAAAGGTGCCTGATCCTTATTACGATCCATTGGAATACTTTATTGCCGAAGCTCATGCCCGCGGGATAGAATTACACGCCTGGTTTAATCCCTACCGCGTGATCAGCGAAATAAATCCCAGTAATCTGCATTCCAGCCATGTTTATCATCAGCATCCGGAATGGGTATTATCGATTACTTCCGGCCGTTCCAGTTCTGCTGATTTCGAATTGGGGATCATGTATGCCAATACCTTATTTCTTAACAGTGAAAACTTGACCAGGGAAACCACCGGCACCACTACCATTCTTGATCCGGGGAAAGCTGCGGTCCGGGAATATGTACTTAAAGTTTACATGGATGTGGTTAACCGCTACGATGTCGATGGTATCCATATGGATGATTATTTCTATCCCTATGATGGGATAAACGATGAGGATGCGGCCACATTCACCGCCGAGGCGCGCGGTTTTTCCGATATCAATGACTGGCGCCGCGATAATATTAATTTGATGGTTGCCAGTATTTACGACAGCATCCAGGCAGTGAAACCATGGGTGAAATTCGGAGTATCCCCATTTGGTATCTGGAAGAGTGGATTGCCCACTGGTATTGTCGGTTTGAGTTCTTATTCGGCCATCTATTGCGACCCGATTGCCTGGTTACAGGCCGGAAAGGTAGATTATATTACTCCCCAATTGTACTGGCCTTTCGGGGGTGGGCAGGATTACGGTGCTTTGATGCCCTGGTGGGCCGATTCAATATCGACGCATAACCGGCACCTTTATGTTGGACATGCGCCCTACCGAATGACCAGCTATCACAATTGGACAGCGGAAGAATTACCACGACAAATCCGCTTGAATCGGACAACGGATGGTTGTGAGGGATCGGTATTTTTCAGGATATGGAGTGGTGTTCTTAACAATCCCAAAGGATTTCTTGATTCGCTCAATAATGACCTGTACCAGTACCCGGCTTTGACACCACCAATGCTTTGGAAGGATAGTATCCCTCCGGAACCGCCCGATAGTGTTTATGCTTCTTTCAATGGTTCCGAATGTATGGTTACCTGGCAACCATCCCGGACCGCATCCGACGGTGATCTGCCGACCGGATATATTATTTATCGATCGATGGATACTCCGATCAATACTAATGATCCGGCCAATATTGCAGCCATTGTTCCTAGTGAAGATACTGAGTACACCGATTTCACCAACTACCAGTATTCCTATGCCGTTGCCGCCCTGGATCTGTTGAATAATGAGAGCCCTTTAAAGGTGGCTGAATATCTGGGGTTTGATTGGGAAGAATCTGTGAATCAGCTCTCAGACCAGTTGATTCTGCACGATAATTTTCCCAATCCCTTCAATCCGGTTACTAATATCACCTATGAATTACCGGCCTCCGGACTTGTGGAAATACATGTTTGTGATATAACCGGACGTACGGTAGAAACGCTGGTGAATCAAATTATGCCGGCTGGTTTACATAGTGTTTCCTGGAGAGCGGCGCAATACAGTTCGGGAGTGTATTTCTACCGGATTACTTCCGGCTCCTATTCTGCTGTCAATAAGATGATATTGATGAAATAAATTTCTATGATCCAAAGCATTGATGTAAAAATTGGAAAACTTCAACCGGGGAAGGTTATGATTAAATCAACCACGTTAACCGTTCTACTATTAATGGGAATGATGTTGTTCAACGGTTGCGCATCTACGAAAACCAGTGTTTATGAGCCCCCAGTCGAACCATATGCCGAACGGGAGTTCCGGGCCGCCTGGGTGGCAACAGTTGCCAATATCAACTGGCCCAGCAAACCTGGTTTAACCAGCGAACAGCAGCAGGCTGAAGCCGTTGCCATCCTGGATCGACTGCTGGAATTGAATTTTAATGCTGTGGTTTTTCAGGTACGTCCCCAGTGCGACGCCCTGTATGCCAGTGACCTGGAACCCTGGTCATATTTTCTAACCGGTTTGCAGGGACAACCTCCGGACCCCTATTACGATCCCCTGGAATTCTGGATTGATGAATCCCATAAACGAGGTTTAGAGCTGCATGCCTGGTTGAATCCCTACCGGGCTCATCATGTGGCTGGCGGGCCGGTTTCGGAACACTCGCTCGTTAAACGGCGTCCTGATTTAGCTTTGAACCTAAGCTCAGGATACTGGTGGCTCGACCCCGCCAAACCAGGAACCCAGGAGCATTCGATAGCAGTGGTGCTGGATATTATTGAGCGTTATGAGGTTGATGCGATTCATTTCGATGATTATTTCTATCCTTATCCATCTTACCATGATGGTGATTTCCCCGATGATGAAAGCTGGACCGAATACCAGCAGGGCGGTGGTAAATTGAGCCAAAGTGATTGGCGCCGGGCCAGTGTTGATCAGTTCGTGGAACGCCTGTATAAGGAAATAAAAGCCGCCGATCCCCGGGTCAAATTCGGACTTAGTCCTTTTGGAATCTGGCGGCCCAATTATCCCGAATCGATTCGTGGCTTTGACCAATATGACCAACTGTATGCCGATGCCCGCCTGTGGCTGCGTGAAGGCTGGCTGGACTACTGGTCTCCGCAATTGTACTGGCCTATCAGCCAGGTTCCCCAGAGTTACCCGGTTCTGCTGAATTGGTGGCAAAATGAGAATCCACAGAATCGTCATATCTGGCCAGGCTTGAACAGTAACCGCCGTGGGGCAGAGGGTGCCGGTGAAACCATTAATCAGGTGATGGTTACCAAGGGATTTCTGCCAGCCAGCCCCGGAAACATCCATTTCAGCTATCATGCGCTGGTAAGCAATCAGGCTCTGGCCTCCGGATTAGTAAAGGGACCTTACCGTAAACCGGCCCTGGTTCCATCATCTCCCTGGTTGGATAAATCAGATCCGGCCGCTCCTGAGATTTCATTGAGCCTGGCGAAAGACAGTACCATCGTTACCTGGACACATCAGCGACCGGAAGATGTTTTCCGGTGGGTTCTCTATTATAAACATGGAAACCGTTGGGATTACACAATTCTGAATCAGGCCGACCGGACATATAAACTTCCGCTTACAAAATTGCGGTATATCTCGGATGCTGATTTAGCCGCGCCGGATTCAATCAATGTTCTTAAAGCACTGGACCTTTTAAATGAAGTCCGAATCACTGCCGTCGATCGCATGGGGAATGAAAGTGATCCGGTTGTAATGGAGGTTCTTGATAACGATTATATCGGTAATCTGACCGGATATGACATTGTGGAGCGTTATGCTTCGGACCATCCATCCTGGTACTGGAAACAGCGCAGCAGTGAACTGGAAGCGGCTTTCCCGGCGGCCAGAGTGTACCAAGATCCATTGAAGGAACTACGCTATTCAGATGTGGATTCGATGCTGCTACTACTGGAGAAAAACTACCCGGATCAGTTTATCTATGAACAGCTTGGTACATCCGTGGAAGGACGACCGATTAATCTGATGCAGCTGGGTTCCGGGGAAACAAGAATACTGCTCTGGAGCCAGATGCACGGAGATGAACCGACAGCCACGGCGGCCCTGTTTGATGTATTCAATTACCTGTGTGCCAATCCAGATGACCCATCGGTAGAACAGATCCTTGAAAATACGACAATTCTAGCGATTCCAATGTTAAATCCCGATGGAGCCCAACGATTTAACCGTCGGAATGCCCAGGGTATCGATATTAACCGCGATGCCCGCGATCTTCAGACCCCTGAAGGACAAATCCTATTCCAGGCCAAAGAAAAATATCAGCCCCGGTTTGGTTTTAACCTCCATGACATGAGTACCCGCGAGACGGTTGGTAAAACTGATAAACTGGTTGCCCTGGCCCTGATGGCTCCTCCGATTAATATGCGTAATGACAGTAATCCCACCCTGATACGCGCCAAACAACTGATGACTGTAATTATGGATGTATTAAATCCTTTTATGGAGGGACACATTGCCAAATACGATGCCGATTACATGCCGCGGGCCTTTGGTGATTCAATGCAGAGCTGGGGGATCAGCACGGTACTGATAGAATCAGCCGGCTGGTTCGGTGAAGCGGATACATTTCTGCAGAAAACCAATTTTATTGCCTATCTGGCTGCTTTTGAAGCGATTGCAACCGGCCGTTATTCTTTGGGTGATCCGGACCGGTATGATCAGTTACCGGTGAATGATCGCGACATGTACGATCTGGTTTACCAGGATATTACTGTTGTGGACGGGACTGGAAATCCGGGTTTCCGGGCTGATCTCGCTGTTAATTTTTATAACGGTCGAGGACGAATAGTCGATCTTGGTGACCTGAATATATTCGCGGCAAAGGATACAGTCAGCGGTGATAATCTTTTTGTTGCACCGGGCTTTATTGGCGTGATGGATACTGAGAATAAACCGATTTCGGCGATAATATCAGAATCCCGGCAGTTACTTAAACGGGGCTATACTACCCTGATTTATGCTGTACCTTGGCAATCAAAAGACCTGCGCGTCCAGCTGGATACTGCATTAGAGGAATCGAATTATCCTGGAAATTGGATTATGGTAGCAAAAATCAGCTCCCCAATATCGGGTTCGACTACCAGGCTGGCTCTGCTGGAACAAGTCGGGAACTATGATGGAATATTGGTCGCGAATGAAGTGACATTGGCAAAGGAATTGGCCAAGTATACCGATAAACCGATTATTAATACCCGGGAAATCGGTGATAACTATTCACCGGAGGAATTAGATGCTCAAAAAATCCATCAAATTACACTTGAACCATCACAGCAATGGCGGTTGACCGGCAAGGGAATGATTCGGTCCGGGAAAACGGCTGACCTGATTGTTTTTGAGACCGATCCTCGAGGTAAGACGCTTGTTAAGCAGGTCTTCGTTGGTGGTAGGCCGATTCAGACGGATAAATAATACTAATTTTGTTTAGGCTCGGATAGGCGGGG
>CAYPJE010000015.1:0-64832 GCA_964410945.1 uncultured bacterium | reverse complement strand
GTGGGGAGAGAAGGATTCGAACCTCCGTAGGCGTACGCCGGCAGATTTACAGTCTGCTGCCATTGACCGCTCGGCCATCTCCCCTAGCTATTGCCAAAATTGTGAATTATCTATTTACCTTACTGCTGCCGGCTCTTATAAATCCCGACAGAGCCACCGAAGGGACTCGAACCCCCGACCAACTGATTACAAATCAGTCGCTCTACCAGCTGAGCTACGGTGGCATTGTCGGTACCCATCGACCTACTTAGTCGGTCTGGAAAAAAGCGAGAAACGCCTGTTTTCGGCGCACAGTAAAGCCTCAAAAATTAAGTTGAAAAATTCAAATCACAAATAACTTTTGTAAAAAATTTATATTTTTATTTAAATGGTAATTCCAGCGATTTACGCTGTGAAAATCAGTCAACAATCAGTTGATCGGAGTCAGTTTTGTCCCATCCGCGGTATCTTCGATAGTCCAACCCAGTGATTGAATCTTATCACGCAATTCATCGGCTTCGACCCAGTTCTTTTGTCGGCGTGCCCCTGCCCTCTGCTGCACTAACGCGGAAATTTCATCCGGTACATCTATTTTTGAGACTAGAACATCCAGGATTGAATTTACCTGTTCGATGAAATTCAGCCCTTGGGCAATTTCAAAATCAGACTTTGCCACCTGATCAAAGTTACTGTTGGTTTTCCTGATCCAGCTGAAAAATACACCGAGGGCGCCAGCCATATCCAGGTCGTTGTCCAGTACGGTTTCAAATTCAAGTAATTCCTTAAGCGGCTCGACGGCCGTACCAACCGGACCGGCTTCCAGTTTATTCAACCGATCATATAGATCCTGAATTCTGTTGATGGCACTCTGGGCTTCATGTTGTTTTTCAAGTGTGAATTTCAATTTGGAGCGGTAATGGGTTGTCAATAATACATAGCGCAGGCTTTGTGGTGTGTAGCCCTTTTCAAGGAGCTCTCCGATGGAATAGAAATTCCCCAGTGACTTACTCATTTTCTCTTCACCAAGCAACAGGTGTTCGCTGTGGAGCCAGTAATTGACAAATTCATGACCGGTGCCACAAACCGATTGAGCAATTTCGTTCTCATGATGGGGAAATAAATTATCGACTCCGCCACAGTGGATATCAAAATGTTCACCCAGATATTTCATCGACATGGCTGAACATTCGATATGCCAACCGGGACGACCTTTACCCCAGGGTGAATCCCAAGCCACATCCCCTTCAGAGGTTTTCCATGCTTTCCACAGGGTAAAATCCTGGGGATTATCCTTGGAATATTCATCATCCTCTACCCGAATTGTCGATCGCTGTTCCGACAGGTTCAGATGGGCCAAGCGGCCATATTCCGGGTAAGAATCAATTGCAAAAAAGATTGAACCATCGGACGCCTGATAGGCGTGCTTGCGCTCCAGTAAATCTTCAATAAGAGCTATCATTTCCGGGATATGCTCGGTGGCCCGGGGAAAGTGATCGGCCGGAATTATTCTCAGGGTTTTTAAGTCATCCATGAAAATATCAATATAGCCTTCCGTTAACTCCTTAATCGGAATACCGCTTTCAGTGGCTTTCTTGATGGTTTTATCATCAACGTCGGTCAGATTCATCACATGGGTGACCTGGAAGCCCTTGAAGACCAGGTAACGTTTCAGTAAATCCTCAAACATGAAGGTACGGAAATTTCCAATATGAGCAGTATTGTATACCGTTGGTCCACAGGTATACAGTTTGACCAGGCCTGGCTGGATCGGTTTGAATTCTTCCTTACTACGCGTCAATGTATTATAAAATTTGATTGGCATTACTTCATACTGCTTTCAAGAAGCCTCGTTCAACATGGACGGAAATGGCATGTTTAATGGCATCTATTTTTAAGATAAATTTTTCTTCCCCGGATATCTGACTTACGATTCCCTTGACACCACGCATCGGACCGGCAATTATTTCGGCTTCATCGCCAACTGTAAAATAATCCGTCGATTCCGGATGATAGCCACCTTCCAGCATCATGCGGATAGCAGCAATTTGCTCTTCAGGTATTGTAGCGATATCCTGGTCAAAACGCACCAGATGATGAACACCTGTAGTCTGCAATACATATATTTGGTTTTTGAGTTCAATTCTGGCAAACACATAGCTGTTAAACAACGGCACATCAACCCATTTGGTTCGATCACTCCAGCGCCGTTTCACACGAATCAACGGCAAGTAGGCCGTTATATTCTTCTTGGTCAATTGCTCCAGGACCACTTTTTCGTGGCGGGCTTTGGTATAAACCGCAACCCAGTGTTCTGTATTTGCTGTTTCAGCCATTAACAGCCAATTGAATTATTCTTTCAATTAATTCGGGGAAAGACAGTCCGGCCGCCTGAGCCGCTTTGGGTACCAGGCTGGTTGACGTCATTCCCGGCAGTGTATTGGCCTCCAGAAACCAGAATTCTCCATCAGCATCAAAACGGTAATCAATCCGGCAATAATGCTGGCATTGCAGAACCCTGAAAATCTGTGCCGCATCAGCCTGAAGCTTTTTGGCCGTTTCAGGTTCAATTTTAGCCGGATATTCATAATTACTCAGGCCCGCCGTATATTTGCACTCGTAATCATAGATACCATGGGACGGTACAATCTCCACCACTGGCAGAACCTGGTCTCCAAGCACAGTTACTGTCAACTCACGCCCGGCAATATATTTTTCCAGCATTACCAGGTCAGCCAGACGGGCAGCTTCATCCACAGCCGGTTTCAATTCAACCTCAGCCTGTACTATTTTCAATCCGATGGTGCTACCTAAGTCATTAGGCTTGACCACCATGGGGAATTCAGTCCATACCGGGATAGCATAATCACCACCAGTTTCTATAATCTTCCAATCGGCCGTCAGGTGACCGGCATTCCGTATCAGCAGTTTACTAAGATGCTTATCCATGCAGAGAGCGGATGATAACACCCCTGAGCCGGTATACGGTATGCCTATGCTTTCCAGAAAACCTTGAATGACCCCGTTCTCGCCCTGTCCACCATGGAGGGCATTGAAAACCAGGTCACAATCTTTCAATCTGTCAATATGGCGCTGAAGGTCATTCTCAAAAACAAGCTTATCGACCCGATGCCCTGATTGATCGAGGGCCTGATATACCGCTTCTCCGGAATTGAGAGACACTTCCCGTTCCGGTGAACTGCCACCCATCAGTACAAGTATTTTTTTCATTATTCAGCTACCAGTTGTTCTGCTCCGTCCAATAGATCCGCAGCAATAAAGGTTGGTTTAATTGAATCTGGTAAATCACCCAATGTTTTTTGCCCTTCGCCGGTTAGAACCAGCATTGTATCCATGCCTAATTTATTACCGGCGATGATATCCTTTCCAGTGTCACCAACCATCAGGCAATGCGATAGATCCAGTCCATGCTCCCTGGCCGCCTGCAGAAACATGCCGCTGCCCGGTTTGCGAAACTCGGTCGGACAATCAGGATGATCGGGACAAAAATAAATTTCCACAAGTTCAATGCCGTTACGTGCGAATTCTGCCCGAACAAACTGATGTATTCTTTCCAGTTCAATCGGATCAATTATTCCGCGGGCAACACCAGACTGATTTGTTACAATGCAAAACCGTGCTCCATTGTCACTCAACTGCTTAAGGGCGGGTAGGGTAAAGTCATATAAGCTGAATTGATCAATGGAATTGATATATCCAGGATCAGGATTCAATGTTCCGTCCCGGTCAAGAAATATCATATCGTACTTTTTACCCATTACCTGTTATCTCGATCGATTTTGATTGAATATCCTTTATCTGGACCGAACTCCTCAGGAAATACATGAAGCCGATTACAGCAAATGGCAGAAAGCCAATGGCATGTACCAGCACAGCAAAAGCCTGGGCGTCAACCAAGGGGACGTTAAACAGCTCCACCATCACCAGAACAGCTGTCGCATGATAAGTGCCGATATAGCCCGGTGCAGAGGGTACGGTAATAACCAGTGTGGTAGCAATCAGACAAACGCCCACGGCAATCCAGGTCACCTCCACATCCACAGAAAGGACCACCAAATAGGTTTGGATATAATAGGCAACCCACATAGAAACAGTCAAAAGTGTGACGGCAAAAAAATGATGAGTAGATTTCAAGGCTATTAGACCGGAGACCAGATTATCTATGAGAGCCAGTATTCTCTCACCGTAGGTTGAATCGAATATCTTCCAGCCGTAGATCCGATCCTTAATTTTATTTTCCGCAATTCCCAGCCCAACCAGGAAAATAATCAGAAATAAGGTCAGGGCTGCGGCAATCAGTCCACTGGCTTTTAACCAGCCCGGGAAAGGATAAACGGTGAAAAACAACAGCGTTACTCCCAGTAGACCAAGCATGTCCAGGACGCGCTCCAGAATAATGGTCCCGAAAGCGGTGGAAGTAGCAATATTTTTGGAACGTGATAGACTGTAAGCCCGCAACAGTTCACCCAGTCGAAATGGCAAAACACTGTTTCCGAAGTAGCCAATCATCGTGGATGCGAATAAGGGATGTACACCTATCATCTTTATGGGACTTAAAATGAACTGCCAGCGCCAGGCACGCAGAACAACGGTGAACACCATCAGCAGCATTGCTAACAAAATATACCAGCCATTGACTTGTTTTACCGATTCCACCAGTTGGTTTAGCTGGACATTCCGAAATGCGATATACAAACCGGCAAGACTGATTATTATGGCAAGTCCAAGTTTCAGGTATTTATTCACGGAGATCGATTATTTCCTTATCGATAAATTCTGTGGTATTGAACTGTGAGTCGACTCCCAAATCCTCAATTTTTATAATATTGAGTAGAATTGTATCGTTGGCACCGTAAGACAATGTAATATTACGTGGCAGACTGGTGGCAGTATCGACAGTCAAAGTTCCTGTCAATCCAAGGGCTGGATAGTCAAATTTAATTTTGATATTATCCGCAGTTTGTATTTCTTCAAGTATTCCCAATTGTTGGAAATCGCCGGTCAGGATATCCCAGATAGTGATATCATCCTCAGCAATTAAATCTATCAAAACCTGATCGGTAGCCTTGTTCCAGGTGTAAATGGAGGTCTGTGATACTTTAACCAATTGATCTTTCATATCCAGCAGGTACTGGCCAGGGCCTACAATATCCATGGTAGCTGTTTCAATCCAATCCTGGTTATACTGCTGATGAACGATCTCCAGTTCGATCAGTTTCCCATTATTCTGATACAATGCTTCACGGGTTCGCTCCAACGCAGGCAAATTCTGAGCGAACAAACCGGAAAATAAAAATGAGATCGTAATGAACCACCGGATGGCGGTTCTAGGTAAATAATCCATCCAGATAAGTTTCATCCACTAAGACTTCACGGGCTTTACTGCCGGTAAAGGGTCCAACAATTGCAGCCTGTTCCATTTCATCGATTAAACGGGCAGCGCGGGAATAGCCTACTTTCAGGCGACGCTGCAATAAGGAAATCGAACCCTGCTGGTGGGTTACTACCAGGCGGACAGCATCGTCGAATAAATCGTCCCGGCTGCCACCATTGAAATCGTCCTCAAAGGCTGATACTTCCCTGATACTTGGCAATACCATTTCACCAGCTTTCGGCTGCTGTTTGACATGTTCCATCAATGCTTCGATTTCATCCAGTGTGATGAAGGCATTATGTAAACGTACCAATTCACCGGAACCGGTCCCAAGGTATAACATATCGCCACGGCCGATCAGTTTCTCGGCACCGATCGTGTCAAGAATCGTACGGGAATCTATTTTTGATGCCACCTGGAAGGCGATTCGTGAAGGGAAATTCGCTTTAATAACTCCAGTGATAACATCCACCGAGGGACGCTGGGTGGCTATCACCAGATGAATACCAACAGCCCGTGCCAGCTGGGCCAGGCGGGCAATCGGTGCTTCCACATCTTTGGCACTCATCAGCATCAGGTCGGCCAGCTCATCGACGACAACGATAATATAGGGCATAATCGGTTCATCGGCCTCGACGGCCTTCCGGTTGAATTCATCGATATTACGAACAATTTTATCGGCCAGTCGGTCATAGCGCCTGGTCATCTCAGCTTCGACAGCCCGTAATGCCAGCACTGAATTATCAGTTGAAGTGACTATCGGCTCATCAATATCGGCCATATCCAGGAGATGGTATCCCTCCAGTGCCCGATACATAGTCATTTCTACTTTTTTAGGATCGATAATTACAAATTTTACCTGATCGGGAGTAGCCTGGTAAAGAATACTGCAGATAATCGTATTCAGGCATACCGATTTACCCGACCCCGTTGTTCCGGCAATCAGCATATGGGGCATCTTAGCCAGATTCATGGTGGCAATTTCACCGGAGGTTGTTTTTCCCACTGCCAGGGTCAGCAATGATTCGGCACTGGCGAATTTCTCAGAATTGATTACCGATTTAAAATATACTACCGCCGGATTCCGATTCGGGATCTCGATCCCAACCGATGACTTCCCTGGAATCGGGGCAATAACACGTACCCGGCTGGCTTCCATCACCCGGGCCAGGTCATCGGCCAGTGCGGTAAACTTACTGATGCGAACACCTTCAGCCGGTTCAACTTCAAACAGGGTGATTACGGGGCCCGGAGATACATTTACAACTTTACCCTGGACACCAAAGGTTTTCAGCGACTCAACCAGGAAATTAGCGCGATCCAGTAATTCCTCCTTGGTCTGTCCCTCGGCTGTACCTTCCGGCGTCGCCAGTAAATTGGAGGAAGGCAACTGGTACTTGCGCTTCGGCCGCTTCCTTTCCTTCATCCGATCCAGGCTGACTTCATCTTCAACAATTTCCTGATCGACGGTTATATTTTCATCTTCAGGCATTATTGCATCAGGCTTGATTCTGGTCGCTTCAGTAGGTTCCGGAGGTGCCAGGATATCAGGAACATCATCCCCTGGTGGCGGCATGAGAATATCCAGTTGGGACCGGTAATCTGAATCAGTTTCAGCCCCGACCGGTTCTACCTCTTCTTCAATAATTTCAACAGCTATATCTTCACCGGTCTCATAGCTTTCGTCTTCAAGTGCCTCTTCAACCAGGTCATCAGCCAAGGCCTGCTCTTCCAGGCTGCGCTGACGATCGATCTTGTTCAGCAACTCCTGGGTATGACGCCGCTTCTCTTCCTCTACATCCTGGGCTGTCTTTGCTTCCTGCCGGCGATCCTGCCAGTTACGAAAACGATCATTCAAGCTCTGAATGGGTGTGTAAAAATTCCAGTTCAAGTAGCTGCGGATAATAATCAGATATCCCAGGATGACGATAAATCCCGTTCCAACAATACCCAGAAAATCAACCAGGGTAACCGCGACGATACCACCTGACAGACCGGAATAAATAAAATCAGGGTACTGGGGACTGCGAATCTGAATTGCCAGGCCAAAGGTGATGGAAGTCAGTAAAATAAAAAACAGGAAATGAATACTGAACCTGACCAGCGGTTTTAATTCTAGCTTGCTGAATTGCCACCAGCCCCATAGCAGGCCCAGAAACGGGAATGCATATGCCGAGTATCCAATAAACAGTTTAATTAAGAAATAACTAACATAAACACCCAGGATTCCCATCGGGTTTGATATAGCCACATTCGGTGAAATCACCGGCTCTTCGCTGGCATCAAATCCAATCAAGCTCGCCAGAATGAACAAAGAAACCGTTATTGTCAGCAAGCCTGATATTTCTAAACGTTTATCTTTCATTTATACAATTTACCGTGTTTGTTTCGAACCAGGCGATACCAGTCGATAAAATGTTTTAAACCGGTTTTAATATCGGTCTGCGGTTCATATCCCAGCCGCATTCGAGCCCGTTCAATATTGGCAAAGGTCTGATTAACATCACCGGCTGGCAGGGGTTGCTGATCCAGAATGGCCGGTATCTCGCATAATTCACTGATCGTTTCGACCAGTTCCGAAAGCTTAATTGGATCTGAATTACCCAGATTATAAACGATGAAATCATTGGGTTGATCCAGGGCCGATACGATACCACTGACAATATCGTTAATATAAGTGTAATCACGGGCTGTCTCACCATCACCAAAGTAAGGTATTGGCTCCTGGTTGAAAATCATCCGGACAAATTTATGGATTGCCATTTCCGGCCGCTGGCGAGGTCCGTAGACGGTAAAGAACCGCAAGCAGGTAACTGGTAACTGGTAGAGATGGTTATAGGTATAACATAATAATTCACCCATTTTCTTGGTGGCTCCGTAGGGGGATACCTGAAAATCAACCCGATCGTCTTCCGAAAATGGCGTTTTTTCATTATTACCATATACTGAAGAAGATGATGCAAATACAAGATGCCGCACTTTATTACGTACAGACGCCTCCAGAAGAATCTGGGTACCGTTAATATTATTGTCAGTATATACCATCGGGTGATCAATCGATGGCCTGACTCCGGCCATAGCCGCCAAATGTATCACTGAACCAAATTCGTGCTCCTGGAACAGTTTCCGGATGAATTCTTCATTACGAATATCGCCTTCAATGAACTGATAGCGTTTGTAATGTTCCAGTTCCTTAAGATTGAGACGTTTTATCTGCGGCGAATAGAAATCATTCAGATTGTCCACGCAGACCACCCGCCGATTACTTTGCAGCAATCGTTCGGACAAATGGGAACCGATGAAACCGGCCCCTCCGGTAATAAGTATGGTTGAGCTCATATCAAATTCATCCGCATCAGTGGAATAATAGTATGGAAATTATAAAAATATATCGAGTTATACGCCAGTATAACCTTTAATCAGCTTTGTATTGATCCATCCTTATAAAAAGGAGGTTTAACAACAACAGCCGCTTTATGATTACCCCTGATTTCAACGGAAATCTCGGTCCCTGATTTTGTAAATCCCTTATTCAGATAAGCCAGTGCGATACCCTTTCCCAGTGAAGGTGATTGGGTTCCGCTGGTTATGGTTCCTATTTCCTGATCATCGGCAAACACCTTATAGCCAGGTCTTGGGACTGCTCTTTCAAGCATCTCCAGGCAAACCAAACGACGGTTAATATTGGCTTTCCCTTCCAGGATCCGGGCTTTACCGATAAAATCCTTTTTATCGGTTTTAACTATCCAGCTCAGACCGGCCTCGATCGGGTTCGTCGTCCGGTCAATATCATTCCCGTATAGACAATACTTCATTTCCAATCGCAACGTGTCGCGGGCGCCAAGCCCCACCGGCTCAATACCTTCATTTTCACCCACCGACATTATCATATCCCAAATGACCGGAATGTCAGCGTTGCTTCCATAGATCTCAAATCCCAGCTCACCGGTATATCCGGTTCGGGCGATTGTCAGGGTACGTCCGTCAATCTGACTGGTAATGAAAGTATAGAAACCAATCCGGGAAAGATCATCAGCGCAGATCTGTTGCAGAATTGACCTTGACCGGGGACCCTGAAGTGCAATCAAACTAATTTCCGAGCTACGGTCATTCAGGTTCGTTCCAGCGATCAGATGTTCGCTTAGCCATTGGTAATCTTTCTCAATATTGGAGGCATTAACCACAACCATGAAATGATCATCGAACCGGTAGATTAGCAAATCATCTATGATACCGCCATCTTCGTAGCACATGGCCGAATACTGGGCCTGCCCCGGTTTGATAACCCCTACATCGTTTACCGTAACCAGATTGAGAAAATCTTCAGCTGTTTCACCGCTGACAATAAATTCTCCCATATGGCTCACATCGAATAATCCGGCCTTGTTACGAACAGCCTGGTGCTCATTGACAATCCCGGAGTACTGAACCGGCATTTCATATCCGGCGAACGGTACCATTTTAGCATTTAAGGCAACATGCCGATCATAGAGTGCGGTTTTTACCATAAAATCCTCTGAAAATGCAATCGTTGGTGGGGAAACCAACGGTAATTATTTAAATTTCGAAGTATTCCTTAAGTGCCTCAAGTCCGGCATTAATATCCTGAACATCAATACCAGAGTATGCCAAGCGAATGAAATATTCCGATTCGTCATCGGCCGGACGCCCAAAATGATTTCTGGTGCAGAAAGACACACCGGTTTCATGCAGTGCGGCATTCATCAGTTCATTTACATCCGTTAATCCCTTGCGCTCCATAATTTTGGTCACATTGGGGAACAGATAGAAGGTGCTGTTGGGGATTGGAATGTTGATACCATCAATGGCATTCAACCCACTCACCGCTGCATCTCTTCTCTCCTTAAGTATCGCCAGGATTTTTTCCGGCCCCGATTTATCACCGGTCAATGCTTCAATCATCGCCCACTGGATGAAATGATTCGAACAGGATTCGGCATTAACATTCAGTTTGGCAATAATCTTAATGATTTCTTCCGGACCGATCGCCGCTCCCAGACGCCATCCGGTCATGGCATATTTTTTTGAAAAAGTATATAGCACCACCGTTCGCTCCCTCATTCCGGGGTACGATACGATCGAGCGCGGATCACCGCCGTACCGAATTTCATAGTAAGCATCATCGGCCAGGACCATTAAATCATGTTTCACCGCCAGGGCGGCCAAAGCAGCCATTTCCTCCGGTGAGGAGGAGGCGCTGATTGGATTCTGGTAATTATTATAGATCAGAATCCTGGTACGGGGAGTGATTGAACCCTCCAGTTTTTCCAGGTCGATGGCAAAGCCGGTCGCGGTTTCAACATAGCTGTAAGGAATGGCAATACCACCATGATATTCAATCTGTGATTCATAAATGGGATACCCGGGATTTGGATAGAGAACCTCATCCCCACGATTCATAACGGCAGCGATGAATTTCCCAATCACCGGTTTTCCACCTGGTTGAACGGCAACATTTTGCGGGCCGTATTCGACCCCGCGGCGGCTTCCGACATCATCGGCAAGCACCTCGCGTAACGGCAGGATACCATCCGCAGGGCAATATCCGGTTTTACCATCCCTGATTGCCCGGCCAGCAGCCTCCACGATGTTGGCTGGTGTCGGCAGATTCATATCCCCAAGATGAAATGGATATACCCTATTACCTTTTGCAGCCCAGGCGGCTGCCTGTCCGGAAACAGCAAAGGCTGTTTCAGTTCCCAGTCGAGCAATGCGATCAGCAATTTTCATTGCACACCTCTACATTTTTTTCAATGCCAGTTTGATTACCGTCTCCAGTCCACCGGAGAGTTGTCCCTCCTGCTCCAGTTCCTTGAGCACCTTCTGACATTGATTTCGTTTATACCCCAGGGACATCAAAGCCATCAGGGCATCATTCATATGGCTTGATTGATCAGCAGACAGAAAATCCAGATTCTCATCATCCTGATCCATAAATTTTTCTTTTAACTCAACTATTATGCGTTTAGCCGTTTTGGCTCCGATTCCGGGAATAACGGTCAAGGATTTGACATCCCCGGCAACAATACGGTTCTTAAACTCGGCCGGGTTTGTCCCGGACAGGATTGACTGGGCCGAGCGAGGACCGATCCCCGATATCCCAATCAGCAGCAAAAACAGGTCTCGTTCCTCGATTTCTGAAAAACCGTATAAATCAAGAATATCTTCTCTGACGTGCAGATAGGTCAGCAATTCAATCGATTGGCCTGTGTCAGGTAATTTCTGAAATGTGGGAATACTGATATTAATCCTGAATCTCATTCCACCCACATCTATAATCGCAAACGGGGGTAACTTGGATGCTAATTTTCCGGAAATTGAATCGATCATTTTTTCTGCCAGCTTAATTGGTTGATATGACACAATGCCACCGCCAGAGCATCGGAAGCATCTATCGGCTCAGGTAATTCACGCAGTTTCAGAATCGACTTGATCATGAACTGCACCTGCTCCTTGGTGGCTGCCCCGTTCCCCACAGCCGATTGCTTGATCTTCCGGGGGGAATAATCAGCGCAACTGAGCTTTTGTTGCTCACCGGCTAATAATAATACGCCCCGGGCCTGGCCTAACAACAACGCTGTTTTAACATTCTTACCATAAAAGGTATCTTCAACTGCCAATTGGTCGGGATTATATTTTTTTAACAGCGTCATTATTTCAGTAAACAATGTGTTCAAGCGTACTGATAAGGCTTTTTTGGCTGGTGGCCTTATAACACCAAAATCTACAACAGTTATCTGGCCGGCTGTCCAATCCAGGATTCCATAGCCGGTTGTTCCCAAACCCGGGTCTAAACCAATGACCCGCACCTGCCCTATTCCCCGGAAATCAGGTCTTCGTCAATATCAAAATTGGAAAACACATTTTTAATGTCATCATGGTCTTCCAACAACTCCATCAGGGTCATTAATTTTTCAGCAGCCGCGCCTTCGACTTTCTGGGTGTTTTTTGGTATCATCTCCAGATCGGAAGCGGCAATTGTATATTCTTGCTCTTCCAGGGCTTCACGTACACTGACCAGGGCCGTCGGTTCGGTGGTGACAATATATGCATCATCCTCGTCGCTGTTGAAATCTTCGGCACCTGCCTCGAGAGCTGCTTCAAAAAGGGTATCCTCATCGACATCACCGCGTTCAACGGCAATAATACCCTTGCGGTCAAACATCCAGGCCACGCTGCCGTTTTCCCCCAGATTTCCACCGTATTTGGTAATCAGATGCCGGATTTCCGCCACCGTCCGATTTTTATTATCGGTCATTACATCCATCATTATGGCGACACCACCAGGCCCATAACCTTCATAGGTGGATTCCTCAAAAGTTTGTCCGGGCAACTCCCCGGTACCTTTCTGGATGGCTCTTTTAATATTGTCCTGGGGCATGTTGGCCGCCTTGGCAGCCGATATGGCCTGGCGCAAGCGTGGATTAGCTTCTTCGTCGCTGCCACCCTGCTTGGCAGCAATCATAATTTCTTTGATTAGTTTGGTGAAAATTTTACCGCGCTTCTGGTCGGTAGCTTCTTTTTTCCGTTTTATAGTAGACCATTTACTGTGTCCAGACATATTTCACCTTTCAGATAAGAATAAAGTTAATCATATTGCCCTACTCGCATCAACCTAATGTAGGTAAGGTGGAATTGAAGAATGGCATAATAATAAATTGCGATATAATCTTATTACGGAATAATCTGATTTATTCCGGTAGTTACTGATTCTGTAGTTCAGGTTCTATCCTGGTTCGGATAATCCAGGCCGAACGATAGCCCAGTTGCTGGATCTCTTCCTGCAATTCCTCTGCTGCGCTGCGGCTGTTAAAATTCCCCACCCGGACCTTATAATTCGGCACTTCAAATGTCACATACACCGAATCAGTCAGGATACTTGATAACCGTTGGCTGAGTTCTTCGGCCTTTTCCGCCTCTTTGGTAGTCAACACCTGCACGCGATATCCATCCCGCTGGTTATTGTTACCCGGACCATTGATTATCCCCTCCAGTACAGTCGAATCGGCCAGTACTGAATTGATCACAATCGGCCAGCTTGGCTGGGGCTCTTTCAGATTGGATGTATCGAAAGATTCATCATAGTCCTGATGCTGGGCAATCAGTGCTGTTACCAGCACGGTTAAAATCAGTATTGAACTTCTCATAATATTCTGACAGCCCCGGAATATACCCAACCTTTTTTACCATCCAGAAGGATAATTTCCAGCCAGTCATCCTGGTTTTGGGTGATTTCCACCTTGAGACCCTCGTGAACCTTGAAAATCACCTTCCCCAGACCTGAAGGCGTGGAATGAGCCTCGGTGATCTCCGGAATGATGACGCCTTCCTGCTTGTCAGACAGCTCCCAGTATTTATCCAGTGCGACCAGATGAAACAGGACCGCCATAACAATAGCGGTAGAAAATCCATATTTGAAAATTCTATTATTTACCGCCAGTAATCGGCTTGACAGGAACAGGCCGGCAGCTATGAATAAGGCAATTGCTCCAAAAACTAAAAGATTCGCAACAGTGTAAGAATTTTTAAAGGCTGAATACAATTCCAGGAAGAACAGGCCCTCCGGAACATCAATCCGATCTACAATCTGCGTTTTGGCTACCGCCAGGTTATAGACCAGGTCCTCCTGCCTTGGTGTGAATTGCAGACCTTTCTCATAAGCCCAGATCGCCAGACCCAGTTCATCTTGCCGGTAATAAGAATTTCCAAGATTAAAATATAGATTTTCATGCTCAAAGCCCTGGGCCAGAATGGATTCATATTTACTGATCGCTTGCTGGTAATCTTCTGCTGCAACCGCCCGATTGGCCTGTTGCCAGAGACTGTCAGGAAGGATCTGCGACCAGCCGCTGACTGCCAATGCTGTCAATACCAATAACACCTTTATTGAACTCATCGCAATTCCGTATCCACTTTCTCAAGTATCCTGCGAACACTGGTGATGATATCCGAACCGGAGCTATCAACACCTGGAGCAAACCGATCGGCATCGCAGCGATGCAGAATTTTTACTAATTCAGTTATGGTGTCTTCAGCAATTTTATTTTCCAGATAGCCCTCCAGCAGGATTGGATCCAGATTGGCATTGGTCAGGTTCAATTTAGACTGCATATACTGATAGATTATCTGGGTTGCGCTGGCGGCAATGTCATCAACAGGCTGGCCAAGATTCTTCAATGCCATCCGCAAGGCCTTCCTGCTGCGCTTACGGGCAAAATTATTTTGACTACTGGTATTGAATTGGCGAACCAGTTCCGGGCCGCTGAAACCGGCGATGGCCAGTAAATATAATATTATTATTTTTATTACATCGATCCTGTTGCTGTTGTAATTCCACTCCGGCAGATCAGTCTTGAAATAGCGGATGTCCTTGCCTAGCAAGGCGACTTCTTCCTTAGTCAGATTTGCTGAACCGGCAACTGCAGTTTCACTGCTAAGTACCTCCAAAATAATTGGCTTCGTAATTGTCTTCTGCCATTGCTTCTTTCCGGGATCAAAATAGGACAATTCAGTGGCCGGCAGCATAAATTCCCCCGGTTGACGTGGAATCAGGATGTACGCTTTGGTCTTTGTTCCGGAAATATCATCGCGGAAGGGTTCCTTTTCGAAATCGGTAGTAGGAGGAAATACTTCCAGGTCGTTAGGAAATTCAAGCTCGGGCAAGTCAAATAGATTCAGATTCCCGGTACCGCTGAGTTTTAAAGTTAAGGTGATCGCTTCATTAACATTAACCACCTCCTGATCGACTGCGGAAGCAAGGGTAAATACACCTACCGCGCCAGCAAAATCGGCTGGCTTTCCAGACGGGTATGGAAGAACATTCAATGTTTTAGGGGTGGTTCTGACAACCCTTTGGACTGTTTGAACCGCGAAGGGATCGGCAAAGAAATCATCAAACATTGAGCGGCGGCTGCGCTGGGAACGACGTACCTCAATCTGCGCCCGGATTATCATCGGTGCCAGGTTAATTTCACCACTCCTGGTAGGGAACAGAGCGGCTTTATACAATGTTGCCACCTGATAGCTAACACCTTCAACACTCACCTCCCGGAATTGGGGCTGGGATGGTGAATAAAGGTCCTCCACCCAGAATCCAACCAGCTTTGGCTGCTCGATATACTCCAATCCTCGCAGATTGACCCGGGTATATAATTTATAGGTTATAATAACCTGCTCACCCAAATAAATATTATCTTTGTCCAATTCGGCAATAATAAATACTTCATCGTTTGATTCACTATCGGAACTACTGGCAGATTCCCTGCCAACGACAATATTGATTGGCTTGGTTTTCAATATCTTCCGGTCAATCTTCACGCTGAGAGCCGGAATGGTAATATTACCGGATCCATTTGGCAATAAAGTCCAGGTCAAACTTTTGGAACTGGCTTGTTTACCGTTGATCCACTGGTAATTGGTCTGCTGGGCCGGACCGCTGATCACAGTGAACGATTCCTGTAACGGCGTTATATCCGGTTCAGGGAAGCCTTTGGCATCCTGAGCTTCGACCCGCAAGATAAAGGTTTCATTTGGTGCCAGACGATTGGCGTCAACAGTTGCGGTCACCTGGACGGAAAATGCAAAGGCCGGCACTAATAAAATCATTACCATAATTACGTTTTGCCGGTTTATCCAATTCAGGCGCTTCATACCCATAAAATTACAATCCCCGATGGAAATAATTTACCAATCCTTCTCAAGTTTTTTGGATTTGGTTTTTGCCATCTGGCGTTTCATATAAATTTTCTCATCATTTTTCATGGCATTCAGGACAGCCTCAGCATTTTCCTTTTCCTCGGCCTTCTGTTCTTCATTCACTGGTTGTGGTTGAGCCTGCTGTTCCTGTTCTTCCTTCGCCTCACCCTCATCCTCAGCCTTTTCCTGGTTTTGCTGCTCCTGCTGTTGTTCCTGATTATTTTGATCCTGCTGGGACTGCGGCTCCTGTGATTGATCCGATTTATCTTGTTGATTATCTGATTGCTGTTGCTCCTGCTGATCCTTATCCTGATTCTTGTCCTGCTTATCCTGATTCTTGTCCTGCTTATCCTGGTTCTTCTGATCCTGGTTCTGCTCCTGTTGTTGTTCCATCGTCTGGCGAAGCAGCTCATAGTTGTATTTAGTATCCAAATCAGAAGGATCCAGCTCAAGGGCTTTGCGGTAAAAGGCCAGGCTCTCCTCGTAGCGTTGCTGCTGGTAGAGCGTATTCCCCATATTGTAAAAAGCTTTCGCTTTCAACTCCGGATCAGCTGTATTCAGGGCCTGTTCAAAGGCCTTGCGGGCCTGTTCATATTCCTGCTGTTGAAATGCGGTAGCACCCAGTCCATATTGCGCCGAATGATTGTCAGGTGATTTAGCCAAAATATTCTCGTAATACTGGCGGGCATTGGGATAGTCCTTATGCCAGAAATAGCGGTTTCCCTGATCGACGGCCAGCAGATTGGAGACCAGCCCTGCTACCAGGAGAAATATAACTGATAGTCTAGACAATTCTACCTCGCCAGGTTTCATCGCTTTTCCGCCGGGTGGGCATCAGAAAAGCCGCCAGGAAGAATAGCAATGCAAAGAAAGAGAACAATTGATACCGATCCTCAAACTGGGCATACTCGTGGGTCTTGATCGTTCGCTTCTCCATACTGTTGATCTCAGCCAGCAACAACTGGTAATTGGCATAGCGATTATCAAATCGCATATACTTGCCATCACCGGCCTGAGCAATGTCCTCCAGAATTCTTTCATTCAAACTGGATGTTATCAGATGCCCTTGCAGGTCGCGTTTGTATTCACTGCGTTTTCCCTCACCATTATCAATTGGAATCAGGGAACCAGTTACTGTTCCTACACCGATCGTATGGACGATAATTCCCGACTTAGCTGCCCCTTCGGCCACTTTAATCGCTTCCCCCTGGTGGTCTTCCCCATCACTGATCAGCACCAGTACACGGTATTTTTCCGTTTCATCGGGAAAGGCACTCAAAGCCGTGTTCAAAGCTGTGCTTAAATCGGTTCCCTGAGTGGGAATCATCTTAGTATCAACGGCATCAAGAAAGAGTTGCGCCGCTTCGTAATCACTGGTCAGCGGCAAATATAAGTTGCTGGTACCGGCAAATACAATCAGCCCAACCCGGTCACCGGCCAATTCTCTTATCATCTGGGAGATTTCAAATTTGGCCTTGGCCAGCCGGCTTGGTTTCACATCTTCTGCCTCCATACTGCTGGAAACATCCAGGGCAAAGACCAGATCGACACCCTTGCGCTCCACAGGTTTAAGATGTTTGCCAATCTGGGGACCGGAAGCCGCAAAGACCAGAATAATCAGTCCAATTGAACCAAGACGCCGCTTCCAAATCCGATTTGAAACGGAGAGACGGTTAAACAGGTTTGCTTCCAACGCAGGAGATATATTTTGGAAAACTGACTTCCGATTCCGGTAACGCCAATACCAGCCAAGCCAGAGAATAAGAATCGGCAAATACAGGTACAATGCTGCGGGATACCTGAAATCGATCATGTCCGTTTCCTGAAGAACAATCGATCAGTTGATTCATAGGCCAGACCCAACAATAGAGCAGGGATCAATACCCAACCGAATAATTCATGGTATTCGGTATATTCCCGGACTCTGATTTCCGTCCGTTCCAGTTGGTCTATCTGCTGGTAGACTTCCACCAGCGTGGCTTCATTCTCAGCCCTGAAATACCGGCCACCGGTCATACGGGCAATTTCGCGCAGGGTAGGTTCATCCATATCGACCTCGACCTGCATAACACGGTTCCCAAATATCGGATCGGTTACAGGATAAGGTGCCGTACCCTGCCGCCCGGCGCCAACCGTATAAATTTTTATCCCGAATTGATTAGCCAGCTCGGCTGCCGTCAGGGGATCAAGCTCTCCGGAGTTATTACTTCCATCTGACAACAGGATCATCACCTTGCCGGCGGCGGGACTGTTCCGCAAACGGTTGGTGGCATTGGCTATCGCCATTCCGATGGCTGTGCCGTCATAGGATTTTTCGGCCACGGTAATTTCATTCACCAGCGAACTTAATACATCTTTATCAACGGTCAGCGGGCACTGGACAAAGGTTTCCTTGGCAAACACCAGAATTCCGATCCGGTCGGCCGGACGGTTAGCGATAAAATCCAGAGCGGTGGTCTTTACTGCTTCCAACCGGTTGGGCTGAAAGTCCTGGGCCAGCATGCTGCTGCTGATATCAAGTACCAGCACAATATCCACTACATCGACTTTGGTATCACTTAAACGATCAACGATCCGCGGACGAGCCAAAGCAATTATTATCAGGCCGATCACAACCAATTGCAGCAATCTCAGTAAACGTGCTTTGAATACTCCCCGACGCCTGAAATGCTGTCTGAACAGTTCAGCCGATGATATTCTGAATGTACCTTCCCGATGGCTACCGGAATGTATAAACCACCACCAGATAACCGGTATGACAATCAATAACAGCAGTAATTCCGGGTTGGCAAATCTAATCATCAGTTCTATTTAACTAAGCGGTTTTCCCCGCTTCTTTCACACTTAATTAATATTATCCAGTCTGGTTTGAAATATTTGATTAATCAATTTAATGGGCTGTGATTATTACGATAATATCAAATAATTGTTTCACACCATATACTGCAATCGAATATAATTCCAAGCTACCCCATCACGGGCGACTATATGAATGCTGATAATTAAATCGATTCAGATTCCAATCGATAAGTTAATGTAGGTCTTACTCTTCTTTGTTTTCTTTTTTATCTTCCAGGTCGGTGGCATCCTTGATTTCTTTCTGAACGCCATCGACAGCACCCTTGAATTCACGGATACTCTGTCCGAGCCCGCGGGCCAGTTCCGGCAACCGCTTGGCACCAAAAAGAATTAAAACCACCAGGAATATTAAGATAAGTTCCCAACCACCGGGCATTCCAGCTAAGACGATATCATAATTCGGCATGGATTATCTCTCCAAATATTTTTTACTAATCAACTGAAATTTACACTAACTTCATTAGATTAGCCCATAAAATATGATTGATAATGCAAGCCATGGACAACAGGATAAAGGCGATAATATTTGACCTGGACGGTACCCTGATCGATTCGTTAAGTGGTATTGCGGAGGCTATGAATCAGGTACTATTATTGCAGAATCTTCCCACCCACCCAACAGAAGCGTATAAACAATTTGTGGGAGCCGGTATAGAGGTGCTGGTAAAAAGGGCTCTGCCCAGGGAGATGATAAATCCACAGCAAATCGATCAAACCCTGCAGTCAATGCGGCATCAATATTCATTACTATGGCGCAAACATGGTGGTCCCTACCCGGGTATTAATACAACATTGACTAAACTTGCAGAGTGGGACCTGCATTTCTCAATTCTTTCCAACAAACCACAATTATTTGCTGAAGAATTTGTGTCACACTTCCTAAATGGCTGGGATTTCAATCCGCTTATCGGAGCCCGGCCTGGTTTCCCCAATAAACCCGATCCAGCTCAAGCGATTGAAATAACCCGGCAATTGAAAATCGCCCCTGAAAATTTCATTTTCTGTGGTGATTCTGATATTGATATTTTTACCGGTCAACGCGCCGGCATGCTGACAATCGGGGTAAAATGGGGTTTCCGGAGTGTTACAGAATTGGAAGCTGCCGGGGCCGACTACATCGCCGAAAAACCACAGGATATAGCAACAATTATATCAGATCTGAATTGTTATTACTAGCGGAAATAACGCAGAAAATAATAGGCGGTCGCCAGCCCTATCACGCTGGCAACATTGAAATTCAACGTCAATCCAAAACTGATCGAAAACATAATAAGATTCAGGGTAATAACACCCGTATCATTACCCAGCACACCGGCCAGATTGAAATCAATGAAATCAAACAGGAAGAAATTCCGCACGACACCCTCAGGCAAGACCAGGCCGAGTACATGGCCTACCAGGGTACCTAACATGGCACCGAAAAACAGGGTTAAAAAGATAATGGCTATCGATCTTTTATTCATCGCCGTTCGCCCCTAGTATTACTTCGTCCTCTAACCGGTCGTGGTCGAGAATCCAATTGAGGATACTCCATGACAGGTACATGGCAAATAAGGGAAACAGGATCAGGCCTCTCCAGATCAGAATGGAAACCATCAGAATTGCCACACCCATCAGACGCAGGTTGTTGGAGCGTCCCATTTTCAGCGTAAAGGCAGGGAATTTGGCAAATCGCACCCGGCTGATCATGAGAAAACTAAGTGCCACAGTCATTGGTAACGCAATCCGCGGATCACCGAACCGGCCGTTTAAATAATAGCTGAATAATACATAACTGACGATCATTACCGTACTGAGTGGTGTAGTCAACCCGGTATAATATGGCTTTGGGTTTGACTGGAGAAGGTTGAACCGGGCCAACCTGATTGTTCCAAATAGCAGGGGAAAAAAACTGATGAATTCTCCCACCAGCGGTGGCAGACCATGACCATACAACGTATATACCAGTAAGGAGGGAAATACACCAAATGAGACGGTATCGGCGAATGAATCGAATTCAGTCCCGAATTGATTTGATATGCCAAGTTTACGTGCGGTTTTTCCATCGATGGCATCGAAACCCATGGCCCACAGGATCAGCCAACAGGCCCAGATCTGGTGCCCGTTCAGAAGGAAAATAATGGCCGTAAATCCCAGGAACATATTGATCATTGTAAAAATATTCGGGATAAAACTCTTAGGAATTGGTCGCCGTTTTAACCGCTTGTTTTTCATTCAAATTCTCCCATAACCGTCTGGTTACCGGTCACTTTCTGTCCGACTTTAACATTTATCTTGACGTTTTGCGGGACAATCAGATCGGTCCGGGATCCGAATCTGATGAATCCCAGACGGTCACCCTGTCCCATTTCGGCGTCTTGCCTGGCATAACATAATATCCGGCGCGCCAGAATTCCGGCAATCTGCTTAACCCGCAATTTCCCGTGTTCGGAATGTATTAATATATCCGTTTGTTCATTAACATCCGAGGCATTATGGTCAAACGCCGCCAGGAATTTACCTTTTTTATACTGTACCATCCCAAATTTTCCTGTTACCGGCATCCGGTTGGCATGGACATTAAACACTGAGAGAAAAATTGAGATCAACCGAACCTCTGACCCGATTTCGGGATCATTCACCTCGATAATGCGAACTACCTTTCCATCAGCGGGCGAAAGGATCTTTTTATCATTTCTTTCTACTTCCCGCCGGGGATCACGGAAGAAATACAGGGAAAACAGCAGCATACTACCTGACAGTACCAGGAGAATAACCACTAATGGTGACGGTACGGCGATCATAAGTGCAATCACTACCATAAGAATGACCGTAATAATTACTAAAATTGAATATCCTTCGCGGGCGGGCATGCTCAAGCCTTTCTCAGACGGAAAGAAATCGATAATTCATCACCATCGCGATAGACCGTCATTTTTACTTTATCGCCGGCACGTAATTCACTATCTTTGAAAATCTGGAAAATATCTTCGGTTTTTGTCACCGAATAACCATTCAGAACACGGATTACATCCCCTACTTTCAGTCCCGCATCATCGGCGGCACTGCCGGAATCAACCGAGGTTACGATAACTCCCTGATTGAATGGAATACTGAGATAATGGGCCATCCGGGCATCGAGGGTCTGGATTTCCAGTCCGGTGGAAAAACTGCGATCGACCCGGCCGGTATTTTTCAGTTCTTCCGCAATCCGCCGGGCCCGATTAATGGGAATCGCAAAACCAATCCCCACCGATCCCTGCGTGAATTGGTCACCCGTATAAATCAATGTGTTAATTCCCATTACTTCACCGTTACTGTTCACCAGGGGGCCACCGCTGTTCCCAACATTGATAGCCGCATCAGTCTGAATCATATCCTGATAGACCTGTTCACCGCGTACTTCACCAAAGTCGATGTGCAGGGCACTGATTATTCCAATTGAGGCAGTGGGCTGTTTGGTCAAATCGAATAATCCAAACGGATTACCCAACGCTATTACCCACTCGCCGATAATCAACTGGTCCGAATCGGCCATGCGGGCATAGGGAAAATTCCTTCCCTCGAGTTTTAACAATGCCAGATCAGAGATCGGATCGGTACCGATAATTTCAGCTTCATACTGGGTACCTCCAGGCAATGTTACCATAATTTCAGATGCATTTTTTACAACATGATTATTGGTCATTACATAGCCATCGGGACTGATTACAACACCCGAACCCCAGCCTTCCACTTTTTGCTCAAAAACTTCATTAGGGAAAAAATACTGCCAGACCGGATCCCGGAAAACAGGTGAAGCAACTTCCTTGATCTGGACAACACTGATACTGGCTACTGCCGGGCTCACTTTTTCAATGGCATTGGTAATGGCATTGCGGCGGGATGTTTCAATCCCGGCCTGAGAATACAAATGAGGTGCAGCAACGAATACCGCTATTAACAAGTATAATCCGCTGGACGATATCTTTTTCAATATAATACCTCTTCTAATACCAGCCCGCCGGCCGGGGCCCTGAAAATTTTTGCATCATCCCGGGGCATGGCAAGTAATTCCTTAAATACCGCAATTCCCAATTTACCCTGACCAACCGCCATCATTGTCCCAACCAAATACCGTACCATATGATGTAAAAACCGATTGGCTATAACTTCATAAGTTAATATGGCACCGGTCTGATTCCATACAGATTCATATATTTCACAATGATAATTATCGATCTCCTGATTTACTTTACTGAATGAAGAGAAATCCCGCTTCCCGGCCAGATTACCAGCGCATTCAGTTAACAGGCTTATGTCAGGCTGATCTACATTCCAGAAATAACGGCGTCCGATTATTTCATCATCAGTTCGGCAATAATAGATGTATTTACGCCGCCGAGCGGAAAACCGGGCATGGAAATCCTGGTCAGCAATCTCACAGGTATTGATCCTGATGTCCGGGGGTAAATTACCATTTAAAGCCCGGACCAGTTCCAGGGCGGTTAATCTGGAATCGAGATCAAAATGGGCGACCTGTCCCCTGGCATGGACCCCGGTATCAGTTCTGCCGGCACCTGCCACAACCACCCGTTCACCATTATTCAAAACTGACAGGGCCTGCTCCAATTTCCCCTGGATTGTGGGCTGGTCGCGCTGTAATTGCCAGCCATAATACTCGGAACCGTCGTACTGGAGGGTAAGCTTAAACCGTGACATGAAAATTCAACAGGTAGAAGATAATTGCAATGGTTAAAAACAGCAACAGATCTACGATAGTATAAACAACCGGGTGGGCAACACCGCGCGGGATTGTCTGACCATAACCACGCATGACAACACTATGGGCAATTTCATCAGCCCGGGATAAATTTCTCAGGAGCAATGATGGTAAATCGGTAGCAGCTTGCTTAATCGTTCCCAACCGTTTTCCACTGTGGTTTAATCCCAGGGCCTGCCGTGATTCCCGCAACTGTTCCCAATCGTGCTGGAAGGTTGGAAAAAAACGCAGGGTAAGCTCCAGGTACAAAAACAAATCTTCCATGAAGCGCCAGGATAGTCCGGTCTTTCTCCATAAGCTGCGTAACGCGCATAGAATTTCACCATCCGAGGATCGGAGAAAATATATATTCATAATTGTGATCATCAGAACAAGTTTGATAAACGCAAACAGTCCCTGATTTACGATAGTCACAAGGTTGTCCGCGGTTAATAAAAGTGAGAATCCGGTATATAATATTATCATTACCGGTAAAAAAAACAGATAGGGTTTTAAACGCCGACCGAGTTGGGCTGCATTTCCGCGGTTTAGATACAGCAGCACAGCGGCAACTGCCAGGTATCCGGTCCAGACTGCCGGGCTGGGCACCATTAATACTGAAATGGCCAAAGTCAGGTAAAACCATAACCGGACCAAAATGTTGACTTTCATGGGATACTAAAAATAAATCGAGAAACTATGCCTGACCGAACCCACCTGTGGATCGATGGATGGTTGATAGGAAATATCAGCGATTCCGGCTGTTTTCAGTAAATACTGGGTATCAATGGCAGATATAATATGGTTGATAACTATTCCGCCAATGATGAAATTGCTGGCCAGCTTCAAGCGCTCCGACAACAGCCGCATATCTTCATACTTATCGCGTTGCGAAGTTTTTTCCCACTGCCAGTTCCACTCTGGATCGGTTGAATAAAGGGCTTCATATTCACGCCAGTACAGGTGTTCTGCGTTATGGGCATCCCGTGAATTATAATTACCGATGTCCACCCAGAATTGATTGGTTTTTCCTTCAGTTTCAACTCCGGCTGTTGCAGCGGCATAGGCCTGCGAGGCCGATTGTTCGTACCTTGCCAGGGTTGATGTACCCACAGCACTGGCCAACAGTGCGATTTCAGTCGATAATAATATCCGTCCCCGTTTTGCATTACCAATACTGAATTCGCCTGTTCCGGGGATCAGTAACGATTTGATGACCGGTGAGATAGAAAATCCTTCCTGTTTAACATTCGTCTGACCAGAAAGAATAGTAAAAACAATTAATCCAATTATGATAATATTTTTTTTCTGTACCATTCGAATCCCACTAGTAGAATCGTTAGCAATATACACATGGCGGAAAATACATCGCCATAACGAGCGTAGAAGCTTACCTCGTTATAGACCGGCAGATTGGCCAGGATGATCCCCTGCTGTTTCAAGTCAATTTTTTTTATAGTTTCACCTGTCGGAAGGATAAACCCAGTGATCCCGGTATTGGCACTGCGAGCTATCGGGACACGGTTTTCGACGGCCCGCAGTACGGCAGAAGCATAATGCTGGTAAGGCCCGGAGGTCTCACCCACCCAGGCATCGTTAGTCTCAATTGTTATCAATCGGGCACCCCGTCTGACAAACTGCCTGACCAATTGCGGAAAACTTGATTCATAGCAAATCAGATTGGAAAATTTGACTGAGTCAACCTCAAAGACAGTATACCGCTCGCCATGCGTAAAGTTTCCCTGACCAAAATTTAATTTTTTCAGTACGGGAAATTTCCATGACAATGGAATATATTCGGCAAACGGTACTAATTGAATTTTATGATATACCGTCAGGGAATCATCGGGCCGGATCAGCAGCGATCCATTATACACCAGTTTTTCTCCATCGACATAGTAGCGGTCAACTGTTCCCGTTAATAATGGAATACCAGCTGGAGCCAGGCGGCTGAGAATTTTCTTGCGCCGGAAATTGTTGATGCGCAGATAGGCCGGCACAGCCGACTCAGGCCAGATTACCAACTGGGGCTTCAAGGCCAGCGCTTCCACCAGAGTCGAATCCATGGTTTCAAATACCTGAGCTCGTTTTGAACTTTCCCATTTATCGTTGGGATTGATATTGGGCTGAACCAGTGCCAGTTTGATTTCCCGGGCCGGATTTATCTTGCCATGCATATGAATCCGCCAGGCTCCGGTCAAATGGACCGTGATTAACAATACACCGGAAAAAAGTAAATAGGATCGACGGTTAACCGGATTACGAACCGCCAGATACAACATGACATTCAGCAGAATAATCCAGAAAGCTATCCCGTATGAACCGGTTATTTCAGCCATCTGCACCAGAGGCAGGTAACCGGCCTGGGTCACAGCCAGGTTAATCCAGGGGAAACCCATCGCTCCGAAACTGCGGAGATATTCCATCGCAACCCATAATAATGGCCAGCATAATAAACCAATTTTCAAATGTCGGTTAATTAGAGCCAGCGCCCAGGCAAAAACAGCCCAGTAGAATGCCAGATAAAGAATGGCTCCGACCATGGAGGCGAATACTATAATCCAGCTGGCACCGGAGTTGAATCCGATCCAGTATAGTGATACCAGGTTTGCGGTTGATCCAGCCAGATATCCCAGTTTGAATGCTGCACCAGGCCGGGCAGTCAGCAGAATATGGATCAGCGGGATGAACCCAAACCAGACCAGGAAACCCAGTGGTAGTGGTGGATAGGCCAGACCGATCAGCAGGCCCGAGAGAATAGCCAGTTGCCAGGACGGGCGGTTAAGAATCGACATGCAGTTGTTTTCGATCCAGATATTGCTGGAGAATAATTGCGGCGGCGGTTTGATCGACCAATCCCTTGGAATGGCCTGTTTTCACACCCTGCTTCACCAGGGATTTAACAGCTGAAACCGAACTTAACCGTTCATCTTCCAAATGAATCGGCAGGTTCAGTTCTTTCATGTCTTCCGCAAATTCCCGGACAATAATAGTACGGTCGGTTTGCCTGTTTCTCATACCCAGCGGCAAACCGACCACAATTTCAATTATATCCTGATCGCTGATAATCTCTTTGAGTGTTGCAATCAATTGATTGCGCGGACTGGCTGGGACAGTCCGATACGGCGAGGCAATCATGTGCAGTGGATCTGATATGGCCAGCCCGACACGACTATCGCCATGATCAATCCCCAGAATACGCCCCATCTGATTAAATTACTGTAACGGTTTGCTTAAATGGCTCTTGATCAATTTGCCCGGTTTAAAGTGGGTCTTTTTATGAGCCGGTACATAAACCTCTTCATTGGTACGAGGATTACGTGCCCGAGGTTTGGCTTTAGTTGGTTTTACTTCAAAAACGCCAAAATTCCTGATTTCGATGCGAATGCGCTGTTCATCTTCGCAGAGCATATCTTTCATTACCTTGAACGATTCATCAACAAATTTGGAAGTGCCATCAACTGTTTCGCCCAGGCGTTCAGCAACCCTTTTGGCAATTTCTTTCTTTGTGTAAGTAAGTGCTTTCAATCTCTTACCGTCCTTTCTATGTAATCAATACCTGATATTTTTGTAATCTTAGTTTTGAGCCGTTCCAGTTGACGTAAATCGCGAACCTGAACGACAAAATAGGCTGTGACAACTTGGTCCCGAGTCCTCAAATCAACACTGGAAATATTAATATCTTCGGCTGAAATGGCTTCCGATATCTCTTTCAATACACCCGATCGATCCTGGGAAACAACTTTTACCCTGACACTGAATGTCTCGTTCTTTCCCACGTCCCATTCCACCGGGATGATACGATCCGAATCATCTTCCAGTAACGGCAGGCTGGCGCAATCCGCCCGATGGAGGGTAATACCCCGTCCACGGGTAACAAAGCCGACCAGATCGTCACCGGGAATCGGGTTGCAGCATTTTCCAAAGGATACCATAATATTCGATATCCCCTGCAACTTGACTCCCTTGGCAGTTCCCCGGGCCATCTGCAGAAAGCGGCTGTCACTTTCTTCCTTATCCGCTTCCTGTGGCATTTCACTTTCTTCGCTGGGATATAGTTTTTTCAAAATATCCCGCATTGTAATCGAACCATCACCAATGGCGGCCAGTAGATTATCCCTGGTCTTGTAACCAAGTTTCTGGTACGATTCTAATATCTCTTTATTCAAATCTTTCCGCTTCAGTCGCCGCAGCGTTTTATCGACTAACTCATTCCCCAGCGATACCGATTCGGAGAATCGAATCTGCTTCAGAAATTTATTGATGTTATTACGCGCTTTGGAGGTAATCGCAAACCGGAGCCAGCCATAGTGCGGAGTTTGATTTTGGCTGGTGATAATTTCTACTGTATCGCCATTCTTGAGCTTGGTGTTCAACGGAGCAATTTTCTTGTTAACCTTGGCCCCCATGCAATGCAGCCCGACTTCCGTATGGACCTGAAATGCAAAATCTATCGGAGTCGAACCCGCTGGCAATTGAATAAGATCACCGGCCGGAGTAAGCACAAATATTACATCATTGAACAAGTCGATTTTCAGCAGATGCATGAATTCACTGGGATCGGAAGATTCTCCCTGTAGAATACCGATCAATTCCCGCAACCATTTCATATGGGAATCAATCTCAGCCTGGTAATTCCCGCCTTCTTTATAACGCCAGTGAGCCGCCACACCGATTTCAGCGGTCTGTTCCATCTGGTGGGTGCGAATCTGGATTTCCACTTTGCGTCCCCGGGGTCCAACAACGGTAGTATGAATCGATTGGTAAGCATTCATTTTCGGGCTGGCAACAAAATCCTTGAAACGTTCCGGAATCGGTGGAAACATCTGATGAACAATACCCATAGTCAGATAGCACTGGTCTGTCGTGTCCACCACAATCCGGATGGCGATAATATCGAATATTTCCTCAAATTCCTTCCCGCGATTGATCATTTTCTTATAGATCGATGAATGGGATTTCGGTCGTCCATAGATTTTGGCATTGATACCGTGTTTGGTCAATTCCGTATTGATCGGCTTCGAAAATTCATTGATATAGCGGGTGCGCTCTTTATAGGTTGATTTCAGGTTATCGTCAATCTCCTGATAGACCTTCGGATTCAGGGTGTTAAAAACCATATCGTCCAACTGCCATTTGACAGCAGCCATCCCTAACCGATGGGCCAGGGGCGCATAAACCTCACGGGTTTCAATCGCAATCCGTCGTTGCTTGACCGGCGATAGATACCGGATCGTTTCCATATTATGCAAACGATCGGCGAATTTGATGATGATAACCCGCAGATCTTTGGCGACCGACAACAGCATTTTCATGATATTCCCAGTCTGCCGGGCCTTACGGCTGGTAAATTTTATATCACCCAACTTGGTTACACCATCCACCAGATGGGCCACGTCATCGCCGAATTTTTCCTCAATTTCTACTAAAGTAGCCTCGGTATCCTCCACCGTATCATGGAGGAGTCCACCCATGACAGTATTGCTATCCATATTCCAGGAAGCCAGGATATTGGCCACTGCCAGGCAGTGTTCGAAATAAGGTTTACCCGATTTCCGCTTTTGGTCGGCATGATAATGATCGCTGAAATAATAAGCCTGCCAAAGTCTATCCCTGATCTCGTCACGGTCATCGTTGGAAGGAATATTGAGATGATCGAACAGGTCCAAAAAGGGCCGCGGGTATTCACCAACCAGTTGGGGTGCCAGACGTGTAAGCGGATTCTGCATCAGAACGGTACTTCGGTCTCCATTTCCGCAAAGGCGGCCAGATTCTCAAAGCGGGCATACCGATCGACAAAGGCCACATCCACGATTCCGGTGGGGCCGTTACGCTGCTTGGCCACAATGATTTTTGCTTTCCCCCGGTCCTCTTCTTCCTGGCTGTAGATAAATGGCCGGTAAAGGAAAATTACCAGGTCGGCATCCTGCTCGATTGCGCCACTTTCACGTAAATCGGATAACTGGGGCATATGATCGGCACGATTTTCAACCTGCCTGGATAACTGCGACAGTGCGATAACCGGTACATCCAATTCTTTGGCTAATGCTTTCATCGAACGTGAAATAACCGATATCTCCTGCTGGCGGCTCTCCACACCACGTGGACCAGACATCAGCTGGAGATAATCAACCATGACCATTCCCACTTTTTTCTCAGCCAGCAGTCTGCGAGCCTTGGCACGCAATTCAAGGACACCAATACCCGGCGTGTCATCCAGCATGATCGGTGCCTCGGCCAGGTTGCCGACAGCAATACTCAAATTGCGCCACTGTTTCTTGGGCAACTTACCGGTCCGAACCAGATGGCTGTCAACCTTTGCCTCAGCCGTCAGCAAACGGAGGGCCAGCTGGTGATTAGCCATCTCCAGGCTGAATATTCCGACTGGTGTTTTATATTCCACAGCTGCATTCCGGGCCATTGTCAGGGCCAGCGATGTTTTACCCATACCCGGGCGGCCGGCTACAATAATCAATTCACCAGGCTGAAATCCGCTGGTGATTTCATCCAGATCAATCAAACCGGTTGGTACTCCCGTGACTGATCCGGGCATAGCATGGATTTTATCCAGCCGTTCGAAGGTTTCGTGTAAAATCGGTTCAATCTGCTGAAAACCACCACGTAACCGCTTCTGGGAAATATTGAAGATCGACTGCTCGGCCTGATCCAGGATTTCATCGACCTCACGGCTGTCGTCATAGGCCTCCTGGGTTATATCATGAGAAATCAGAATCAACCGGCGCAGCAACGCTTTCTCCAGCACAATTTTTGCATAGCGTTCCACGTTGGCTACAGTCGGCACACTTTCAACCAGACCGGTGATATAATAGGCACCACCAACTGCTTCCAACTGTTTATTCTTTTTCAACTGGTCAAGCACCGAGATCGTATCGATAGGTTCACCATCATTAAACAGTGTAACCATAGATTCATATATCTGCCGATGGCTCTCTTTGTAGAAATGATCCTCTTCCAACCATTGCAGCACCTTGCTCACTGCTTCCTTACTGGAAAGCATAGCCCCCAGAACAGCCTGTTCAGCCTCCTGCGAACTGGGCTGAACGTTCAGATGTAGATCGGTATCATTCTTCTTGGCCATAATCAGCTGTCACTTTCCAGGATACTGCGAATCCATTTGAAATCTTCCCAGGTCGGACGTTTAAACCGGTCACTGCGCAGGAGGGCCGCCGGATGGTAGGTTACCACCAATGGTGTCCCATGATAATCATGTAGTTTATTACGCAAATCTTTCAGAGCCACATTTGCTTCCAGCTTGAGCAGGGTCCGGGCAGCTACCCGCCCGAGAGCTACGATCAATTTGGGTTTTATCAACTCAAGCTGATGAATCAGGTATGGTTCACACAATTCAACTTCTTCAGCCAATGGATCACGGTTACCGGGTGGGCGGCATTTAAGAACATTACAGATAAAAACATCTTTTTCACGGCTTTTGTCGATAGCTGCCAGAATCTTGTCCAGTAATTTCCCGGCCCGGCCAACGAAAGGATATCCCTGGGCGTCTTCATCGGCTCCGGGGGCCTCCCCAACGCAAACCAGTCTGGCAGAGGGATCTCCAACACCAAACACAAAGTTAGTCCGTTGCTCGCCCAGTGAACATTTCTGGCATTCTCGGATTTCCTGATAATACTGCTCCAGGTCACCATCAGGCTGGGATTCTATTGGTTCTTTCGATGAATCCTTTTGGTATAATTCGTCCCCGAATAATTCCCGGGTCTGACGCAGGTATTTTCCAGACAGATTTGCTGCTTCCGAATCCATGAAATATCAGCCAATATCCTCGGATTCTGCGGAATGCCAGGCTAATTGACCTTCCATAAATTCACCAATTGCAATGGTGGCTGGTTTTTCTTTTTCCTGATAACCGATGGTTTCTTCTTCCTGTTCCATTTCCATATCCATATCCATACCATCACCGACCATTTCCTCCATTTCATAGAGTGCTCTTTCGGCTGCCCGATGCTGGGAAATCTGACGCGCCCGCTGAAACATTACTACAACGGCTTCATAAACATCGCTGGTCTGTTTTTCCATCTGGCGTATTGAGATAGGTTCTACTGACATGATTACTCCTATTCTAATCCTTTATTGTATACAATTTCTATCAACTCTTGCACTGCACGATCCACATTATCATTGATAATATGGTGATCAAATCTTTCTTTATAACTTAATTCAATATCAAGGCGTTCAAGCCTCTTTTTAATCCGCTCTTCGGAATCGGTTCCCCGCTTTTTAAGACGCTCCTTCAGCATATTGACATCGGGTGGTAAAATAAAAACCGTGATCGTCTGTTCCGGGTACAAGTCCTTAATCGCCATCGCCCCCTTCACATCAACTTCAAACAACATCTGCCGGCTGGCAGTAATTGTATCAGCCAGCAACTTCTTCGGTGTCCCATAGTAATACCCGTGGACTTCTTCATATTCAGCGAACATTTCGGCCGCTGCCATGGAATCAAAAGCCGCGGGGCTGATGAAATTATAATCTATTCCATCCTTTTCAATTGACCGTTTCGGCCGGGTAGTACATGACAATGAGAATTCAACCTCCGGTTTCCGGCGCTGTAATTCCCGGCATAGTGTAGTTTTACCGGCCCCTGAGGGAGCGGATATGGCAAAAAAATTAATCACAGTATATTTTGAACCTGTTCACGTAATTGTTCGACCTGATCTTTCATATTTACGATCAGATTTATCACAGTTGTCAGATTGGACTTTGAGCCAACGGTATTAATTTCACGACCGATTTCCTGCAGCAGGAAATTCAACCGTTTCCCCACCGGTTCATCCACATCCATCAAATTATTGAATTGAGCCAGATGGCTTCCGCAGCGCACCAGCTCCTCTGATAAATCATAACGGTCAGCCAGTATTACTATTTCCTGATAAATGCGATTCTCGTCGAGTTTCAGATCTCCGGCCAGAACCTGGAGCCGTTCAGTCAGTGCCACCTTGCGGTCATCGGCGGAGTTTTTACTCTCTATTTCAATCTGCTCCAGCGAGGATTGGAGAGAGGCAATTCTTTCATGCATATCACCAGCCAGAGACTTTCCTTCCATCCGGCGCATTTTTTCCACCTGCTGGAGGGCGGACTCAAGCGCTTTCAGGACCGGTTTGGACTCGATGTTACTGGAACCATCTTCAATGAAAAGATCATTACTGGTAATGATTTCATTGAGATCAATGTGACGGCCGTACTCCCGCTGAATCCCGGCAATAATTCTATCAAGTGCCTCGAACCGTTCTTTGTTAAAAACCGCGGTGGACGCCAAACCAGCCGAATCTTCCAGAGCAACATAGACATTGACAGTACCTCGCTGCAGGCGTTGGCGTATTTTATCACGTACCTTGGCCTCCAGTTCAGGGGCAAGCTCCACACCCCGGATCTTTAAATCAAGAAAGCGTGCATTTACCACTTTAATTTCTATAGATACGCGGCCATGAGGTGAATTTGAATTACCGCGTCCATAACCTGTCATGCTGATTATCATTAAATTATCCGTAATTTAGCCAGGGAATTTACACGCAATAAAAATATTCTACAATATAACTGATTGATTTATCTAAGATTTATCCGGTCAATTCCAAGCCTTTAAGTATTTTACCCAACCAGCTCGATCTTAAACTGAATGTAATATAATGACTAGCGCCCAAATCATTAGCTGAGTTCTTTGGTTGAAAGGAATAATCCAGATTGATATGGGGCCATGAAAAACCGATTCCGGCCGCAGTTTGCCCAAGATAATTACGTCCAAAGCGCAAGGATGTCCGATCATTATAAGTCAATTGAATACCACCACCAAACGCCAGTGATGTATTCCCAAAATTCAAATCACTGCCATCCGAGACAGTATATTCCTCCAGGTTCGTACTGGCCAGAATTCTCAGTTGTACCGGTATGGATTTTAAAACCAGATTCTGACTTATACCGGTTTGCAGAGAGGGCTGTGTCCGTTCAACAGTTCCGGAGTCCCACACCAGCCAGGATGTGGTGGCGTCGGTCAATGTCAGGTTGGCGGTGGCTCCGTCCCACAGATCAGAAGCGAATCCAACATCGAATCCGACACCGTAGCCTTGATAATCACTAATTGCATGATTCAGGATTTTGATACCGATTCCCACATTAATATTTTCCAGTTCCCAACCGGATGCAATATGAATACCTGTCTGGCGCTGCTTGAAATATCGCAGGTTATCACCATCCAGACGTTCACCATCATCCAGTACACCATTACCCTCACCTGTATCACCGGTTCCCGGGATTCCATCACTACCCCAATCAAGTAATAATTCTCGTGTATCTGGAATGCGATTCACACTTTCATTGAGTAGAATCAACCCAAACGGACGGTCTCCGAAGGTGGTGATTGTAGCTGCAACCAGGTCGCCGACAATCAATCCGGCTAAACGACTCTGATGTGAGTAGGTAAGTAAATGACGCTCCTGCTGTATGGTCAGGGCCGGATTACCAAGTTGGGCTATATTGCTGTTAAGTACCGGTTGCACCCCACCCAGCGATAACATCCCGGCATCCGATACATTCCGAAATGCCTGCCAGCCATAATTTACCCAGACTGATTCCGCTGGCAGTACTGTCACCAGAAATACAATCAACCAGATAGGGATTGATCTAAAAACCATGTTTTTTCTTGATCCTGTCCAGGGCCTGCAAAGCGTCCAGGGGGGTAATATTATCTATATCCAAATCCGCTAATTCCTTTTTCAAGGCACTTTCCTGTTCGGTAAATATCGATATCTGCTGAGACGCCGGAACTGGCATTTTAGTTCCTTCATTTGTCAGATTCTGTTCCAGATGATGGCTCAATATATCAGCAGCCCGGTGTAACACGGTATCAGGGAGCCCCGCCATCTGGGCCACATGTATACCATAACTTTTATCACCTGGCCCGGGAAGAATTTTGCGTAAAAATACGATTTTCGCCCCAAATTCCTCCACTGCCGCATGCCAGTTTTCAAGACGATTGAGAGTATGTTCCAGCTCAGTCAATTCATGATAGTGAGTCGCAAACAGGGTCCGGGCAGCAATCTCCGGTGTGGAGTGGATATATTCGGTTATGGCCCAGGCCAGGGACAATCCGTCAAAAGTTGCCGTTCCCCGTCCAATTTCATCTAGAATGATCAGACTTCTGGCCGTGGCATTGTTTAAAATATTGGCCGCTTCGTTCATTTCAACCAGAAAAGTGCTTTCACCGCCGGCCAGGTTATCACTGGCGCCAACCCGGGTAAATAATTTATCCACCATTCCGATCGTTGCCGAATCAGCTGGAATAAATGAGCCTATCTGAGCCATCAGTACCAGCAGGCCCACCTGGCGCAGGTAGGTTGATTTACCGGCCATATTGGGTCCGGTTATCAGCAGAATCTGTTTTTCCAGGGCATCCAGATCAGTATCATTGGGAATGAATCTTTCGGTCGCCGGCAACAGTTTCTCCACCACCGGGTGACGGCTTTCCTTCAACTCCAGGACCGGTTCATCGACCAGAACCGGACGGTGGTAATTATTATCCAGTGCCAGCCGGGCAAAGGCTGCCAGCAGATCCAACCGGGCAAAAAGACGTGAATTTCCCTGAATCTGATCGGCCTGGAGCATAATATAATCGCACAGACCATTGAATATTTCTGCTTCAAGAACTTCGATTTTTTCTTCCGCGGTTAATATTTTTTCTTCATACTCCTTCAGTTCAGGAGTTATATAGCGCTCGGAATTGACCAGGGTCTGTTTTCTTATATAGTCATCCGGAACCTTGTCCTGGTGTACTTTGGTAACTTCCAGATAATAACCGAATACTTTATTGTACCCGATTTTCAGGGTACTTATACCTGTTTTCTCCCGCTCACTGGCCTGCAGGGCTGCAATCCATTCTTTTCCACCATGTGCCAGAGCCCGTAATTCATCTAGCTCGGTATTCACCCCATTCCTGATATAATTCCCGCGTTTCAGTAATGCCGGTGGTTCTTCAATAATCGTGGAACCGATTTTATCGACCAGTTCGTCTAAAAGCTTGAATTGCCCCCCCAGATTGGAATGGGCAGGTGTTGTAGTGCTATCCAGGATTTTGATGATATCCGGGATAAGCATCATACTTTGAGCCACCGATGCCAGATCACGCGGCCCGGCTTTTCTGCTGCTGATTCGCCCAACGATTCGTTCCAGGTCGGATACCTGCCGCAGTAACTGTCTGATTTCGTCCAATGCACTCCGGCTCCCGGTAAAACCTTCTACCGTATCCAGCCGGTTATTCAGTCTGGCTACATTCGTCAAGGGACGATTCAGCCAGTTCCTCAACAACCGACCGCCACCGGCCGTGATTGTGATATCGATGGTATCGATCAGGGTTCCATGGGTACCCTGTGTCGCCAGTGAATTAAATACTTCCAGATTCCGGATCGTAAAACCATCCAGGCCCATTACATCCACGTCACTGTCGGCCCGGATACTTAAAATATGATCAAGATTGGCATTCAAGTCATTTCGCAGATGGTAGAATAAAGCCCCCCCGGCTGCCACAGCCAGCGGCATATCCTCGCAACCATAACCTTTTAGGGAGGTAACATTGAAATGCTCAGTCAGGGCCCGGTAACCCTGGTCGTAATTGAATATCCAGTCCTCAGTTTTGGTAATGAATGGTTTGTGGTCCCGGTACCAGCGCGAATTCGAATAGGTCACCTTCTCACCGATCAATACTTCCTGAGGATTGTATTTTCGCAGGCACTCAGTCAGACGCCGGACACTGGTTTCACCCAGATAAAATTCACCGGTTGACTGATCCAGGATAGCATAACCGGAAGCATCTTTTTGGAAAAATAAGGCGGCAATAAACCGGTTAGAGTTACGCTCCAGGGCTTTATCGGAGGTAATTGTTCCCGGAGTAACAACTTCGATTACTTCCCGTTTCACGATTCCCTTGGCCAGCTTGGGATCTTCAACCTGTTCACAGATGGCCACCCGATGACCGGCGGTAACCAGTTTATGCAGGTAGTTATCGAGGGCGTGATGGGGGAAACCAGCCAAGGGAACCTCGGCGGCCGCACCATTCGACCGCTTGGTTAAAACAATGCCCAGTACCTGTGAAGCGATTTGGGCGTCTTCGTTGAATGTTTCGTAGAAATCGCCCATCCTGAATAATACTACCGTATCGACATGTTTGCTTTTCACATCCAGGTACTGACGCATTAATGGCGTCATGGTTTCTTTAGTTGATTTACTCATACCAGAGCTTTTCCAGCCTCACGAACATCTCCAAGTCTAAAGGTAATTTGTGTAGCATCGCAATATTCTAATAAGGGAATAGCTGTCTTCCGGGTAGTACCGGTAATTTCTTTAAAAACCACAACCGATAACTCCTTCTGCTGGGCAAAATGTACTTTCAGGCGCGCTTTTAATTCCTTCAACCAATCGGTGTGCAGCCAGAAGCCCGGTTGAATTTCGATTACAGTATCGTTATCCTTGAGGACGTAGAGCAGTTCCAGAACCTTATTCGGAGTAGTCCCTGCCAGGCCTGGTAATTCTGTCAGTGTCGGTGGTACCAGTCCGGCAGATTTCAGAACATTTTCAATTTTATCGGCTGCTATTTGATCGGATTCCGACAATTCAACTGAATGTCTTGCCAGGGCGTAACCACCCCGGTCCCCCACCAGCGTACTTTCCTCGACCAGGTACCGGGCCAGAATCCCAAACCAGACAGGGGACAGTTGCAGCTCGGAAATCAGGGCCTGTCTGCTGAGATTTTTCCGATAAGGATTTTTCCGATGGAATTCCGTCAGATAATCAACAACCAGTTTTTTACCCATTACCAGACAATCCGAATTATAAATGACACCAGAATCCCGGTCAGTCAGTAATTCATTGTCGGATATACATAAATCCAATTGTGATTCCGACAGGGCAAAACGGCTGCTCCACTGACTAGGCGTCAATGGCCGACGCCAATCCTGATTGACATACTGCATAAAGCGCTCGTGAAGATCCACAGCCAGGTCTTTGGTCCAAACCCGCAGGGCTCGTCCTTTCAACTCCGGGTGAGCATCCAGAACTACCCCACCCCCGATTGTTTCCATCGGTGAGTAGGACCGGATCACAAAACGATCCTCGACCGCAGCTACCAATGGCTCCTCACAGTGGATAATCACATTTGCTTCCTGTCCCGGTAATAATTTACGGCCGCTAACCAGGGATATCCTGGCCAGTAATTCAGCCGTACCCAAATGCAGATGGACACGCTGATTATGTTTGATTTGCCAGCGCGTGCCACCCAATAATGAAAGGTGGGCAATCAATTCAGTAGTAGGTTGCAGTTTTCCGGGAGTAACAACCTCGCTGCCACGCTTAAGTTTGTCAGAATCAACATTGGGCAGGTTTATCGCTGCCCGACTCCCCATACCAAGAGTGCTGGTTTCCGTTCCATGGCTTTGAAGACTGCGCACTTTGGTTCTGCCACCACCCGGTAATATCTCAACATCATCACCGGTACTTACCGCCCCTGAAATCACAGTGCCGGTTACAACGGCTCCAAAACCCTTTTTAATAAATACCCGGTCAACCTGATGGCGGAAAAACCCGCGGTCGACCGTATTGATTGCACTTCCTGCTTCTTCTGCCAGAATCGCCTTCAACTCATCTATTCCGGCATTGTTGATTGCTGATGTTCTGATCACCGGGGCAGATTCGAGAAATGACCCGGCCGTTAAATCCTCGATCTCGGCTTCTACCAGATCGAGCCAGTCATTATCATCAATCGTATCACATTTGGTCAAGGCTACCACGCCGCGCGGGATACCAAGTAATTTCAGAATATTGATGTGCTCGATCGTCTGGGGCATTATTCCATCATCGGCGGCGACCACCAGCAGGGCCAGGTGGATGGTGGAGACCCCGGCTACCATATTGCGGATAAATTTCTCATGGCCCGGAACATCAATTATAGTAATATTATCATTGAGAAATGCAAAGCCCAGGTCGATCGTCATCCCCCGAATAATTTCTTCTTCCAACCGGTCAGTGTCGGTTCCCGTCAGGGCCTTCACCAGGGCCGTTTTCCCATGGTCAATATGACCGGCCGTACCGATTACAAACTGTGACATGTCAAATATTCTGGATCGTCTTCATCAATCGATCATCCTGGGTAGTGAGAACGGTTCGCAGATCGATATACAGGAAATCATCTTTAATATATCCGACCACCGGATCACTGGCAGTGCGCAACCGGCGGGCTAAGGCATTGACACTCTGGCCGGCTGGCCGGAACCGCAGGGCATAACTTGGAATCTGGCTGACCGGCAAAGAACCGCTGCCTGCTTCGACAGTAGATGGGACAGCTGCCAACCCCAGGCTCTCCACTTTTCCCTGGCCCAATTCTATAATTATTCGTTTAGCACGGGATTCCAGGTCCTCTGGCTTGGCAGAAAGCATCGCCCAGGTAAGATTGTTTTCGCTGACCGGTTCAGCGGAATAACTGCGCAGGGTTTCCTCCAGTAGAGCTAATACCGTCTTATCCAACCGGACGGCTCGGTAAATTGGATTTGACTGGATCCGGTTGATTAATTCATCTGATCCCGCAATCAGTCCGGACTGTGGTCCCCCAAGTAATTTATCCCCTGAGAACGTCACTATATCAACACCGGCATTGATGATGTCAGCAACCATGGTTTCTTCCGGAAGCCCAAACTGGCGAATATCAAACAGTGCACCGCTGCCCAGATCGGCTATAACCGGTAAATCGTATTTCCGGCCTAATTCAACCAGTTCCGGCAGGTCGACTTCGGCAGTAAATCCTTCAACCCGGTAATTACTGGTATGTGCCCACAGTAAAACAGCGGTATCTCCCGTTATCGCTTCCTCGTAATCCCTGCGATGGGTCCGATTGGTTGTACCCACTTCACGCATTATGCAATTACTCTTTCCAATGATTTCAGGGATACGGAAAGATCCGCCGATTTCGACCAGCTGCCCCCGTGATATAATAACTTCTCTATTTTCAGCCAGTGTATTCAACGATAATAAGACTGCCGCCGCGTTATTATTTACGGCCAGACAATCATCGGCTCCGGTTAAAGCGCTGAGCAGCTGGCGGATATGATCCAGCCTTTCGCCCCGTTCTCCGGACTCAAGATCAAACTCAAGGTTCACGTAGCCTTCAAGCCTGTCAAAAACAGACTCCAACAGCTGTCTGCTAAAGGGTGCTCTTCCTAAACCTGTATGTAAAGTTACCCCGGTCCCGTTGATGACATTTTTCAGGGAAGGTTGGTGAAAGGTCTTAATATAAGCCACGATTCTTTCCTTAATCTCCGCCCGCTTCATTTCCAGTTCATTAATTAGCGCTTTTTGACGGTAATAATCCAATTGGCCCTGGGCCAGTTTCAACAGATAGGAATGTGGAAGCCGTATACCAGAATCAATTTCCTGGATGATCTCATTTACAGCCGGTAGTTCTTTAAGTTGGTTTGTAGACATTTTTACCCGGAAACTTGATACAAATCCATGCAATATCCCAAGAAATTAAGCAACAATCAGAGTAAAAACATCTCGATAGAGAGATGATAAATTATTTTTTCTTGTTCAGATCGACCAGCTTTACCAATCGATAGGCAATAAATACCGCTGGCAACATGATAATCCCCATAACCGGGAATACAAGGTTCAGACCATAATGTTCGGCGATAAAGCCACCAACCGCAGCTGCTATCGATCCAATCCCGAAACTAAGGAAAAAATTAATTCCATAACCGATACCCCGGGAATGGCTGTGGGTAAAATTGGCAATCAGGGCATTCCCGACCGGCTGATGCGAAAAATGCACAATACCGAAAATTACCGCAATAATCACCAGTAGCAGTTCAGTTGTATACCCAATCAGAAGCAATAAAGGAATATTCAAAATCAGTATCACCATCATCAATCGGGTACGCTGGAAGCGGTCTCCCAGGATGCCACCGATCAATTGGCCGACAACACCGCCCAGCAACACGATTGTAGTAAATAACCCACCTCTGAGGGTATCAGATAATTTTGCCGACAGATTTACAGTGGTGTTGGTGAAATATGCCGGCATATAGGTAGTAAATCCGGTAAAAGCCAAGCCGACCAGTACAATAATCATATAATAGTTAATCAAGGCCGGTCGATTGGTACTGGTTGTATTTTGCGCATCCTTTTCGATTTCGGGGTTTGATTTCCGGCTGGGAATAAGGACCAAGGTGGCAAATGCCAGCAACAAATTGAACACGGCCAGTACACCATAGGCCATCCGCCATGAAACCAATTCGGTGAAGCTGGCGGCAATAATCGGACCCAGTGCCAGACCGGATGTCCCGGCAACTCCATGGATGCCAAGTGATTTGCTGAGGTTAGATACCCTGCGTGAAATCAGGGTCAGGCCGGCGGGATGATATAGGCTGGAAAATGCTCCCAACATTACAACACCGGTGGTAAACAGGGCCAGCGACTGGGATAGAACAATCAAAAATACCGAAGCAACCGTACCAAATTGGTAGATCAACAATAGCTTTCGACCACCGACACGCGACTCAAGCAATCCGGCTGGAAGGGCACCGGCTCCAAAAGCAAATGAACTGGCGGCTACGACCATTCCCAATGTGCCCAGTCCGACATTGAACTCTGATTGCATAACCAACAAAATACTTGGCAGCACCAGCATCAGGGAATGGACCGACAGGTGGGAGCCACAAGTTACGGCAAGCACGGATTTGGTGGTACGATTCATATTAGAAAAAAACCCCTACAGTCAAGGAACGGCAGGGGTTTGTTCTCATCAATTTGGATTTAGCGCTTTTCGGCAATGCGGGTAGCCCGGCTACCAGTCAGTTTACGCAGGTAATTCAATTTGGCGCGTCTGACTCTACCGCGCCGTACGACCTGAACGCTTTTCAGCATCGGTGAATGCAGGGGAAATATTCTTTCTACACCAACACCACCTGAAATCTTACGGACAGTAAAAGTGGCACTGATACCGCTACCTCCGCGCCGTCCGATTACGATGCCACGGTAGGTCTGGGTACGTTCCTTACCACCTTCGATAACACGCACATTTACATCTAATGTATCACCAGGACCGAAGTCTGGTATATCTTTCCGAAGTTGATCTTCGGTAAATTGATCTATTTTATTCATTTCGACAAATCTCCGTTGTCTCGCTTATTAAGATATTTTTGCCACAGATCGGGACGTCGCCGGCGGGTTCTTTCCTCCCGGATATTCTGACGCCATTCTTCAATCTGGCGATGATGACCGCTCAGCAGGATATCGGGAACCTCACTTCCATCAACAACCCGCGGACGGGTATAGTGAGGGGCATCCAGCAATTCTCCGGCGAATGAATCGGTCATGGCCGATTCATATGTGTTCAACACACCGGGAATCAAACGGACGACACTGTCAACCATAATCATGGCTGCCAGTTCACCGCTGGATACTACATAGTCACCAATCGAGTATTCCCGTGTCACAAATTTCTCAATGACACGTTCATCAATGCCCTTGTAGTGGCCGCAAATAAGAATTAGCTTGGATCGTTCACTCAACTCAACGGCAGCATTATGAGTCCAGGAGCGACCCTGTGGTGACGGATAAACCACTTCACAACCTTCCGGTCCACCCATCTCCTGATACAAATGTTCAATAGCTTTTGATAATGGTTCCGCCATCAGAACCATACCACTGCCACCGCCAAAGGGGGTATCATCAATCTGGCGGTAATTACCGGTAGCGAAATCACGTAGATTTACAACGTGAAAGGCTACAATCTCCTTTTCGACAGCCTGCCGCAGAATTGAATCGCGGATGACTGTGTTAATTACGTCTGGTGTAGGTGTAATTATTCCTATTTGTGATTTCAATCGAGTAAACCATCCATGGGTGTTATTACAATACTACCTTCCTCATCATCTATTCCATCAACGATTTCAGGAATGACCGGAATTAATATTTCCCGGTTCCCGCTCTCGATGACATAGACATCGTTAGCTGGCAGCATCAGAATATCAACTAACACACCAATATGTTCACCTGTACTGGTAATCACATCATAATCAATCAAACTATCAGAGGAAAGATTAATAAAATCGTCTTCGGGAACATTCACGAAAACGATCTGTCCGATCAATGCTTCAGCATCTTCCCTGGTATCTATTCCACTGAAATGAAAGCGTTGCCGTTTACCGCCGCGGATATGGCGATCAAGCCTGATTTCCCGGGCCAGATCTTCTGAAAAACCGAGAAACAGGGGATGGTTGTCCATATAGTCATCGAAATATCGTGACAATGACCTTAAGCGGACTTCGCCATCCAGGCCGGTGGCCTGGGTAATTTTCGCGATTGCAAACAAGCGTTCCATTTTCTACTGATCAATGACATCCAAACGGGCACGTTTCCCACCCTGTTTGGCATTTATGGCAAAAACCAGGGTTCGCAGAGCAGAAATATTGCGCCCGTTTTTACCAATCACCTTTCCGTAATCTCCCGTTCCAACTACTAATTCGTAGATGATCCTTTGCTCGGTCTCGACGGAATTAACCTTGACTTCATCTGGTTTATCAACCAAGTACTTAACCACACTTTCGATAAACTCCTGCATCATAGTCTCCTTTGCTTAGTTACTTGGATACTGTAACGCCATCTACTATTCAGTGACAGGAGTATCTCCACGACAAAGCTGGCATTATACCAACTGAATTGTGGCTATCCCTCCCCCGTCTACTGCTCCTCTTTGGCCGGTTCTTCGGCCGAGGGTTTTGATTCATCTTCTTCAGCTGCAGAATCCCCTTCCGCAGTTTGATCAGAAGTCTCTTTGGTCTCTTCAGTCTTTTCTGGCTTAGGCTCTTCAGCCTGTTCTTCCTGAGCGGCCGTCTCGGGTTCCGGTTCATTTACTTGCTCTTCAGCAGCGACTTCCACTTCGGGTGCTGCTTTGGCAGCTGTTTCTTCTGTGACTTCCGGCTCAACCTCTTCGACTGGTTCGACCTTTTCAGATTTTGGTGCTGGTTTAGCTGCTTCAGCCTTTTTGGCCTTTTCAGCTTGTTTCATCTGCCATTTCTGCAATTCTTTTTCGACCGCTTTTTCATCCAGACCCTGCTTCATCAGGTGCCATTTGAAAGCAATTCCTGCTTTCTGGAATAAATTATGTACCGTATCCGATGCCTGGGCACCTAATCCCAGCCAGTGGAAAATACGTTCTTCATCAAGTTTATATGAATCACTTCGGTCAATCGGATTGTACCAACCCAATTCTTCAATGGCGGCGCCATCACGACGTTTCCGTTCATCGATAACGATAACACGGTAAAAAGGCCGATTCCGGCGTCCAATCCGCTTTAACCTAATTTTCGTTGCCAAACTAAAAAACTCCTTATTTTAGTCCTGCCAGATTACCCATAGCCATTTGATTTGAGAATCCGGTCTTACCCATCTTCTTCATCATTTTCTGCATCTGCGTAAACTGCTTTAATAACTGATTTATTTCTTGAACTGATCTACCCGAACCACGGGCAATTCTTTGACGCCTGCTGCCATTCAGGATCTGTGGATTACTACGTTCTTCCGGCGTCATGGAATTAATAATCGCTTCCGTCCAGAATAATTGTCGATCATCAATCTGGAAATTCTTCATTAATTTCCGGTTCATCCCCGGCATTAAGCCAAGGATTTGACTCATCGAGCCCATCTTGCGCAGTTGGCGCAATTGATCCCGAAAATCATCCAGATCGAATTTATTTTCAAAAATCTTTTTCTGCAGCTTTTCAGCCTGCTGTTCGTCAAAAGCTTCCTGCGCTTTTTCTACCAGGGATACGACATCACCAAATCCCAGTATGCGGTCTACCAGGCGTCCGGGATCAAATACCTCGAGACCACTCATTTTCTCTGAGGTCCCAACAAATTTAACCGGTTTGCCGGTAACAGCAGTAATTGATACTGCGGCACCTCCCCGGGCGTCACCATCCAGTTTGGTCAGGATCGTCCCGGTCAATTCCAGTCGCTGGTCAAAAGCCTGAGCTGAATTTACAGCATCTTGCCCTGTCATGCCATCGGCAACAAATAATGTCTCCACCGGATTGACCGCTGCGGCAATAGCAGAAATTTCGTTCATCATGTCTTCATCGATATGTAACCGTCCGGCGGTATCGATGATAACAACATCATTGTTTTCCTGCCTGGCATGCTCAATTCCTGCCTGGCAAAGATTAACAACCTCAGAATTGGCTTTAGTAAAAACCGGAATGTCTATCTGTCGTCCAAGCACCTGTAACTGATCAATTGCTGCCGGCCGATAGACATCAGCCGCAACCAATAGTGGTTTTTTCGCTTGTTGTCTCAAAAAGCGCGCTAATTTGGCTGCCGTTGTTGTTTTACCACAACCCTGTAAACCAGCCAACAAGACCACAGCCGGTTTTCCTGACACATCAACAGGAACCGGTTTTTCACCCATCAGTTGAATCAGTTCATCACGGATAATCTTGATAAACTGTTCACCGGGCTTAATCGATTTGATGACTTTAACACCAGTAGCTCTGGCTTTAACCCGTTCAACAAAATCCCGGGCAATTTTAAAATTCACATCCGCTTCCAGAAGAACTCGTCGGATTTCCCGTACCGTCTGCTGAATGTTGGCGTCCGTGATTTTTCCTAAACCGCGTAAATTTCGTAAAACCGTATCAAATCGGTCGGATAGCTGATCAAACATCGTCTTTCAGTTCAAAAATAGCATGGGAAATTAATTCATCAATATTTGCTGAACAAGCATTATGAATCAATAGTTTTATTCGGTTTACCCCAATTACAGCTATTGTTATAATCTTTCCTGGCTGTGCCAGCCGTAAATCCTGACCTTTCCCAATGATTAACTTATTTTTCTTTTGCCGGCTCAAAAATAAATCCCTGGCTCAGGACAACTTTTCCACTATCATAACAGTCTTAACAAATTATGGGAGTGTTTCGATGAGTCAAACCAAACTGCTGGTGCTGGTAATTATTATCGGCAGCACTCTGGCACCCGGCCGGAATCACAACAAATCACTCGACCGTAATGAACTGGAAATAATTAATCGCCAGCAGTCAGTCCTGCCAGTGGAAAATCCGATTAGGTACGACATTTTTATGCTTAATGTTCGACATGATCTGATTACCTGTGAAAATATTTACCCCCAAAAAAACGAAATTACATTTGCCGAATCGTCAACAATCGCTTCAATTGATAATCCTGAGAGTTATGAATTATTCAGCAGTAATATGGCTTTTCTAATCTACACCGAATATATTTCACCGCCTTCCATTCAACCCATTAAATCAATCAACTAACCAGAATGAGTACTTCCATGACTAATTATCAAGAAAGGAAATGAGATGTTATCAATATGGAGATTTTTCGCCATTTTCGCTGTATTCTTCAGTCTTTCCAGTGCCCATGATTTCTATGGTGACAACAGTTGTCTGGATGATATTGATTTGGATTGGGAACACGGATCAATACTGATTTCTGAAAAACACAATTACAGCGATATTGTGGAAATCAACAGTAAGGCCGAATTATTCATCAACAATCAACATATTACCCTGACTGAGGATCAACGTGTTTTGACGCGCCAATATCATGAACTGGCCTATGAGCTTAAACATCAAGCCCGGGATATCGGGATAATGGGTGCCAGAATCGGTGCCGCAGCCGGCAGTATGGCCGTCAAAGCCGTTGTCGGTGCCCTTGGTTCAATCTTCGATGATGATGACGACTGGGAAGATGACTTGGAACAGCGATACGAGAAAAGAGTCGACCGGATGGGTGATAAAATAGAAGACATGGCCGAAGAACTTGAAGAAACTGTCGAGGGGCTGGAAGATATTCATCTGGAAATGAAGAAAAGCATCCCGGAGTTAGATGATTTAAACTGGTTCTGATTCTTTCAACCGGATATTCCACATCAGTTACCCTGCTATCATTTTATTAGCAGAAATATTTATTAATTGTAAATTCGATTAACTAGAAGACTTACTTGATCGAAATAAACTATATGACCGGGTAAAATGGAAAAAACTCAATTAGATGGTTCCAGCCTGACGCTGGAAAAATTAATTCAAATTTCCAACAGCGAAGCGCTTGTTGAATTAACCCCCGCTGCCAGGAGAGCTGTCCAGGATAGTCGCGACCTGGTCGATAAAATTATAGCCGAGAATAAAGTTGTCTATGGAGTTACCACTGGATTCGGTCAATTCGCCGACGTTGTGATTGCTCCCCATCAAGTGGAAGAATTGCAATACAACCTGATCCGTTCTCATTCGGCTGGTCTAGGCAATTTTTTTCCTGAAGATATTGCGCGGATGATCATGGTATTGAGGGCCAATGTTCTAGCCAAAGGCCGTTCCGGCATCTCAAATGAAGTTCTCGATTTATTAGTTAATTGTATCAATAAAAATATCTATCCGCTGATCCCTGAAAAGGGATCGGTTGGTGCCAGCGGTGACCTGGCCCCATTGGCCCACCTGGCTTTGGTTCTGATTGGTGAAGGGCAAGCCATCTATGATGGACATAAAGGAAGCGGTACAGAAGTTCTGCATCGAGCCGGCCTGGAACCCTGCACCCTGCGTGCCAAAGAAGGCCTGGCACTGATCAACGGAACCCAGGTAATGACAGCCGTAGGTGCCAAGGCACTTCATACATCCAAAAACCTGGTAAAACTGGCCGATGTGGCCGGGGCACTTTCCCTGGAAGCCCTGAAAGGCACGGCTGTTGCCTTTGATAAACGGATTCACCAGGAACGTCCCTATGCCGGCCAGGAAGCCTGCGCTGCTAACCTGCGTCGTTTATTAAAAAACAGTGAAATAATGGAATCACACCGCGATTGTGGCAAAGTCCAGGACAGCTACACCCTGCGATGCATTCCGCAGGTTCACGGGCCGGTCCGAGATACAATTAATTATGTGGAGAACATGCTGACTGTCGAGATGAATTCAGCTACTGACAATCCAATGGTATTCGCAGAGGATGAAGAATTGGTGTCTGGTGGTAATTTTCATGGTCAATCGGTGGCCTTTCTGATGGATTTCCTGAAAATTGCAGTAGCCGAACTGGCCAGCATATCAGAGCGCCGTATCGAACGTCTGGTTAATCCGGCCCTGTCGGAATTACCGGCTTTTCTGGTAGCTGATGGAGGTCTGAATTCCGGATTCATGCTATCCCAGGTCACTGCCGCCTCCCTGGTATCGGAGAATAAAGTTCTCTGCCATCCCGCCAGTATCGATTCAATCCCCACATCGGCTAACAAGGAGGATCATGTCAGCATGGGAACAATCGCTGCTCGCCATACCCTCGAAGTCGTGGATAATGTTAAAAAAGTACTGGCAATCGAATTGCTTTCAGCAGCTCAGGCGTTGGAATTCCTAAAACCATTGAAACCAGCTGAAGCACTCTTACCGGTGCTGGAATTGATCAGAAATAAGATTGCTCCCTGGGAAAAGGACCGTAACATGGCGGAAGATATTAATATCATGTTGAAAATAATGCCCGAAATAGAAACTATCTGACAGTGATTTTTAAACCACAAACGAACGAAAACACAAAGTATCAAAAAAACGGTCGCTTGTAACACGGACTGTCAGCTGGTCTAATTTCACCGCACCTGGAAAAAACGATGCCTTGTAGGCCTTGATATGGCTCCTGAACCTGATATCCATTTCATAGTTGTCAGGTACGGGCAACAGACAGCCAGAAAAATCGGCTTTCAACGCCTCTTCCACGGTTGTTTTTATCTGTTCTACCGCCAATTCCGGTTGAATATTCAAGGTGGAATTACCAATCCCTTTTTTCACCGCAGTTGTCTTTATACCTTCTATCAAAGAGTCCGCTTCCCGGCAGATTGCCTCGTCACCCGATAGAAAGACCACCGGGATCTTGAGTGCCGCCGCAATATGCGAATGAAGCAGAAATTCTGATGCCTCGACACCGTTAATCCGGATATAATCTATTGTAGATGAACTCATGGTATGGGACAGGGGATTGCCATCCGAACCGGACCGGGCATGATACCCAACATACAGTAAAGCGTCAAATGATTCATCCAGTTCCTGGACCATTGAGTAGGGATGGCCACTTCAGCCCCGGATCAGTTTAACAGCCCGGGGTAATTCACCGGCAATTATATTCCTGCCGGTAGCATGGGCATCCTTGACTACAATTTCTTTCGCTCCGGCGGCCAGGGCACCTTCACAGGCCGCTTTTACCTCAGCCGTCATTTGATTCTGAAATTCAATATATGGTTGCTTATCCCGTTCCGCTTCTGGCCAGACAGTGGAGCCGCAAACACCTTCAATATCCGCACTTATGTAAATTTTCATGAATACTCTTTCTGTTGACCTGGAAATTAATATCAACCCGACCTGAAAAAGTGCCAAAAACTACTTTTACCCTAATATCTTGCCTTTTATCGATTTTCAATTTCAATTTAACAGTTGTGAAAATAGATTAAATCATTGCTCAGGTAAAAATAACATCCTTCTCATTCAGGTAATAGAATCTCAATAATTCCATGAAATCTGCATTAAGACAATCCGCAATACTTTACATTGTCCTGATCGCATCGCTGATGGGACAGATAAGTATTGGCGATTACATGGGGATTCAGTCTGATATTTTGAACGAAAAGCGGGTTCTTCTGGTGCATCTTCCTGATTCTTATAATGATGAAGATGCACTTTATCCGGTTTTATACCTGCTGGATGGGGATGCCTATTTTAACTATATTACCAGCTATATCGAATACCAGGAAGATCTGGGTATTCTACCGCCAATGATAGTAGTTGGGCTTCGTAACACCGACCGCACCAGGGATTTTACACCGACTGAAATTGATAATGAACCAACTGCCGGTGGCGCTGACCGGTTTATAAATTTTCTGGAGATCGAATTGATCCCGGCAATTGAAGAAAATTTTAAGGCAGCCCCTTACCGCATTCTGTTTGGTCATTCACTGGGTGGTTTGTTTTCACTCTATGTCCTGCAAACAAAACCGGAATTATTTAAATCATATCTGGTAATCAGTCCCGGATTCAATTATGATGACAATTATATTATTGGCTACCGACCTCCCAAGGGAACCAGACTTGAAAATAAAACCGATCTGTTCCTGGCTTTTGGGGATTCCGAAAGCAGTCTGCTCTCACCCCTGAGAAAGTATGAACAGTTTATCCAGCGGGTTTATACCTACAACCTCAATCTTGAAGTAAAAATAATTAAAAATGCCGACCATGGAACAGTGATTCCTCCGGCATTGTCAGCGGGAATCAGCACAATCTATCCAACCTGGAAATTCCCGGCCCGTGATATCGTTGGTGGAGTTCAGGCTATTGAACGACACTTCAACACCCTGTCCGAGAAATATGGTTATAAAATCATACCACCGGAAGAAGCTGTGAACGATATCGGATATGCGTTACTGGAGAAGGGATATTTTTCCAGAGCGATCTCTGTTTTTAAATACAATATGGAATTATACCCGGAATCGCCTAATGTTTATGACAGTCTCGGGGAAGTATACATGAAAATGAATCAATTTGAATTAGCCCAAAATAATTTTGAAATTGCCATAAAAAAGGGGCAGGAAACAAATGATCCCAACTTGCTCGTATTTGAGCGTCACCTGCAGCGATGTATGGAATTATCTGACGATTAAACCATGAAATCAGTAATCAGATATTCAATTTCTTCAGGCATTTTCATCGGCCTTATCTTACTTACTGGTATTTTACTGTCTTCCTGTAGTCGCCGATACGATACAATAGAGGTAGGTGAAATACACCGGATCCATTCCGCGGCATTGGATGAAAGCCGCCTGTTATATATTTATACTCCCAAGGATTATGAATTCAGAAAATCAACCTATCCGGTGGTCTATCTACTGGACGGCAAGAATCACTTTAAACATATTTCGGGAATCGTAGATTTTTTATCTAATTCAGTTCAAATCCCGAAGATGATAGTTGTGGGAATCCAAAGTATTGACCAGGATATTGATTTCGGAACCGAGCCGACCGGTTATTCCAAACGGTTTAAGAAATTCATTTCCGAAGAAGTTACCGGATATATCGAACAGAATTACCGGACTGATCCGTTTCGGATTCTGGTTGGCCATTCGATGGGAGGATTATGTGTATTGAATACCATACTATCGCCAGGTGCTTGCTTTAATGCCTATCTGTCGATCAGTCCCTGGCTGGAGCATGATAACAGGTCCCTGCTGAATCAAATTGACAGTCTGCTGGAAAATACCAGTCATGGAAATTCACATCTTTTTTTGGCTTATGCCGAAAGTGAATACTATTTAAAAGAAGCCGCCGAGTTGCTAATTAAAAAGCTGAAAACAAAGGCACCTGCTGAATTGAACTGGAGCGCCCACCTGTTGAATTATGAATGCCACGAGACCACCTTTCATCCCGGGGTCTACTATGGTATAAAAAGCCTTTATACAAACTGGCGTTTCCCCCACCGCCTGATGAATTCCACCCTGGAAGAAATAAATAGCCATTTTAGCCTTGTATCAGAAGAACTGGGGTATACTCTACTGCCACCGGAAGATATTTTAAATATCGTTGGGTACCGCAATCTGGATTTGGGCAATTTCGAAGAGGCAATCAAAATATTTGATTATAACGTTGAACTCAATCCCTACTCAGCCAATGTCTACGATAGTCGTGGGGAAGCTTATGAAACTGACGGACAGTATGAACCGGCATTGGACAGCTATAATTCAGCCTACGAACGGGCCATGCGGATGGATGATCCCGATATCGAAATATATAAAAGCCACATCACCCGCATAAGAGGAAAGATCAGGGATCAGAAAACCAACCCCTGATCTATAACAGTATATTCTATTTCCTGAGGGCAGCCTTGGTAAAAAGAAAATCGGGTATTTCCACATCGAATTCAATTTTGTCAATGATGAATTCGGTACCTGAACCCTTGGAAAGGGCATCCTTGAATACCATGTGTTTCGGGTACCAGCGTCCCTCCACCAGGAATACTTCTTCAACTGTGATTGTTTTCAACAGTTTACCGCTTTTTCCTATCAGATCTTGTTTCAGACCCAGCATCCGTTCCATATCGATCCAGATTTTTTGTGAATCATAGGCCACATCGTCGACTTTCGAGGATAACTGCAGGACCCAACAATCCCGCTCATCCACAATTTCTGATCCCAGCACTTCTGCTGTATAGGTTTCCAGCAGACTGCGATCTTCCATCATATCCTCATAGGATAGATCCGAACCCATCATCGACTGCCTCAGCATGTGACCGGCAATCCGGATGATCCGATCCGACTGGGGCGAGTACATCCATAGCTGGTCCTTCAGTTTCAGCATCTTGGTGCCTTTCTCACGGGCCGGGGCCAGGTATTCGGAAAAAGATTCATTGGTGCCCTGAATCCAGCTTTTGGATTGTATCGTCCGGGTGGTACGTTTCCCATGAACGATCATAGTTGAGATAATGGCACGATTCCCGGAAATAATATTATCATCCACGCGTTGCAGTATTTCTTCACCAGTGGGTGTTTGTCCAAATCCCAGTGCGGGGATCAGAAAAAAGGCGATAACCATAAAGTTTTTCATTTCAACTATCCTCATATTCATACTTCCAGTTCCTTGAACAGCTGAGCCGTCTGGCGTTGGTAGATCCCGATCCCTGAGAGCATGGTGCCAAGAACGGTGGCAATCAAACCGGGGAAAAATCCGATGTAGTATGTCTCCTCAGTGATCTCCGCTCTGAAAATGCTGGGTATCATCATACTGGAATTCTGCATAAAGGCACTGATATCCAGCCCGACAACCTGCAGCCAATAGGCACATCCCAGTCCCAGCATAGTGCCGATTATCGAACCGACAATCCCAACGAAAACCGACTCATAAATCAATGAACGGTAAATATGACCTTTCTGTTCTCCGATTGCCAGCCGCACACCAACTTCGCCATAGCGCCGCAAACCACCCAGCAAACCGGCATTCCAGAGAACGATTGACATGATAAAAACGAAAATAAATACCAGAATTGCCGAGAAACCATCGACCATTTCAAGGTAACCTCCCAGATCACTCAGTTCCACTAATTTATCCATAACCGGGGCAAATTCATCATTTTCATTGGTGTAGCGCTGATTGAACTTGTTAACCACTGTCAGCGCTTTTTCATTATTGTAGATACGATTGGGGAAGAAACCTAAGATTCCGGCAGCTGCATCCTCCATATCCAATGCTGTTTGAACATCCCCTATATCAGCCACAATCGCTCCCCGGTCCATGGCCATGATCCCGAACCTGATCGTTCCAACTACCTTGAAATTATGCATTACCATGGCACCATACATGGTGGATGTCAACAGGGTTGCCGGTTCACCTAACTCCACCTCCAGACGTTCAGCCAGCAGATCGCTGATCAGGATTTCATTGGACTGTTCCGGCATCCGGCCCCGGACCAGTGAACTTGCTATATTCATAGTATGTATCTCGGTACTGCCTGGTGAAAGCAAATCAAAACCAAATCCAATAACAGGTGATTGTGAACGGGTCTCTCCCGTTTCATCGGGAATATCCAGCAGCCCACCGAAATTGGTACGCTTCACCCACGTCATTTCGGGGTATTCATCCTCCATCTCGGCTATGATTGCATCCACACCAATCAGGGCCAGGTCATTGGGATTCTGGTCCCTGTTGTCGGCATAGGCCTTGGACATGATTTGAACATGGCCGGTAGAAAATCTAGCCGTTGTATCGATCATATCGCTTAGAATTCCCGTCATATAAGCCTGCATGAAAACAGTGATCCAGACCCCAATAGTCACGATAATGATTGGGAACAGGCTACGATGATGGTCGCGTATCAAGCCATTTATTATGAATCTGATCATTGGATTTTCCCCCTGATTGCATCAGTGGGATTCATTTTAGAAATCCTTCGTGATGGCAGGTAACTGACCACAGTGGTGGTTACCAGGACGATAATCGTCGTACCCAGTACCAGGCTTAGTGAATAGATCGGATAGACTGTTTCGGCAATCGTCATTCCGAAACTGTCAGTTCCTTCCGGCATCGACCAACCATGCAGAGCCTGCAGGTAAAGTAACGGGATTCCATAGATGGCTGCCAATATCGCTGCCAGCACGGCGTGCATGGCACCTTCAATCGTGAACAGTGCAACCACCTGTCGCTGGGTCATTCCCAATGCGATGTGGGTTCCAATCTCTTTCTGGCGACGGAAAATGGACAGCACCTGGGTATCAAAAATTGCCAGCATGGCCAATGACATCAGAATCAGGAACATTACCCGACCACCTATTTGTTTCATCTCGATCATTTCACGGATCTCGGTCAGCAGGAAATATTGATCCTTGAATACCCAGCTGGTTATTGAGCCGATCGCTCCTGTTTCCTGGCTGGTTACCAGGATGGTGGCTTCGTTCTCCATTTGCATCATATCCTGCAACCGGTCGATTGGCACCCATAACATTCCCATATCAATAGGCGGCACATTGGTCTTGAAGATATGCACAATCTGTGCTTCCTTAGCATCAAATGTACCGTTGACATCCCGCCAGCGAACCATCACATAGTCACCAACTTTAAGATTGAAGGTTTTTGCGGCTCTTTGTCCGATCATGGCCGGCAATTCACTCGTCTCACCAGCCAGATTCACCGTTGGGAGGGCAATGATTTTCTGGTTAGGATCGATTCCACGCAACAATACCGACTGGAGGCGACCCTCAGGGTAAATGGAGGCTTGGGAAATCAGGATTGGTGTCAGTTTTCCCTGGTCAATTGCATTCCGTGTGGCATTTGACAATACTCCATGGCTTTCCTCGATTGTGAAAGGATCGTAGGGATCATAATTCTCATGCCAGTAGACACCACCACCGATTTCCCATTCGATAGTGTCACGACGGGCCTGCTGATCCCAACCGTTCAGGATGCCCTTATTCCAGATAATTACCAGGAAGGCCATTGACAGTACAATCATGTTCAGCCAGGTACGCAGCTTGGCGCCCATGAGGTTGCGATATGCTAATTTTAATGCTAACATTTTGGTCCTCGCAATTTTAAATCCGTTATAATATTTATTCCATTGAGGTTCAGGTTAAGGCTTAGGCTGAGATTCCAGGGTTTTGATAATAACGTTCAATTCACTAATGACTTCTCTGATGGAATTTTCAAGTCCAGATTTCTCCATCTCCGGAAGATATGATGAAGCTTCACCAGCCAGAATCTGACTCATTAGCTCATATCCAGTACCACGGGATATCTTGTAGAATCTGGACTTATCTTTCGACTCAAAACGGCCAAAACCTTCAGCGATATTATGAGTAATGGAGTTAGCTGACCGTCGAATATCAGAAATCAGCCCAAAGCATTCATCCGCCGGGAAAGCTTTAGTTACTGGATAAATCTTCAATAATTGATCGAAAGCCAACTGCCAGACTGGCATTTCGGGGAAATCACTGTAGCTCATTATCCCATTCTCTTCATCTTATACCTTAACCTCAGCCTTAGCCTTTAACGACTTCATCACTCACCACCTGGCCGTCTTCCAGACTAATCTTGCGCTGCAGATATTGGATTACTTTATCATCGTGAGTGGCGAAGATAAAGGTTGTTCCCAAGTCGGAATTCAGCTTTTCCATCGTTTTAAGAATATTATGTGAATTTTTGGCATCCAGGTTGGCAGTGGGCTCGTCAGCCAGAACGATCTTCGGTTCCTTGACCATGGCACGGGCAATCGATACCCGCTGGCATTCACCACCGGAAAGCTGGGCCGGTCGGGATTTGACCTTATCAGTCAAACCCACCCACTCCAGGGACTGCATTACCAGCTTTTTGCGCTCAGCGGCCGGCATTTTCAATAGTAACAGGGGCAACTCCACATTCTCGAATACAGTATAGACCGGCAACAGGTTATAGGTCTGGAAAATGAATCCCATGTGTTTATTGCGCAGGTTTGCAGACTGTTTGGTGGACAGATTGCTGATTGACTGTCCCAGTACAACTGTCTCTCCTTTACTTGGCACATCCAGTGATCCGATAATATTCAGCAGCGTCGTTTTTCCCGATCCACTTGGCCCCACGATTCCGGCAAATTCCCCGCTATTGAACTGGAGGTTAATCGCGTTCAGAGCGGTGAATTTCCTTTTGCCCATGGGAAAGGTTTTTACCAGATCAGAGATTGTAATTAAGGCTGAGTTGTTCATTGTTCTTCCTCTGTTAAAAATTTTTAGTGGTTGAAAATCAGGTTGATTTGAAATCCTTTCGTTCCAATTGCGTTCATGGTGGAACCAAGTGAAAAAGAATCGGCGCCCGTCAACAAAAATGCCCCCGCCTGCAACAACCAGTTGTCCCAGGCCCGCTGCCAGTTGAAATAATGGTAGGTAATTTCTTCCTCAGGATAATAAATGCCGATGATTGATAGCATGTCTGTCATATTAAGCGGATAATTTGCCATTAGCCCATACAAATTATATTTGTAATTATACTGTTCCCAAATATTGCCGGATTCATCAATAGTCGTTCTTGCATTACGGTATTCCACCCAAGAATACTCGGATGTAATTGTTATTCCATTCCCAACGCCAAATGTGTAATCTGATCCCAGGGTTAACTCAATACCTTTATATGAATTTTCTACCCAGCCTTTCATCAATTCAATCCACAGTGCCGGACCATACTCAATATAATAATCAAGTCCCAGTCTGGTTGGTAAATTATTACCTTCAAGCGTCATATCTTGATGATGAACTGTAAAGGAAATTTCACTACCATATATAGATGGAAGACTCAGTCGTCCACCATACCCGGGGTCCAAACAATCAGAATACTCATCGAAATGTGACTCCACTATTTTTTTATTAACAGTACTCCAGAGTATTAATTCTGCATTGTCATCATAGGTACTGCGAATTCTTACAGCATTCACACCTTTTGTCAACTGTTGCGGATCACGGGGATCGATAGTATCAAACCACTGCAGGGGCCGGAAAAGTTTGGCCGGGCCAAAAGTAATTTTTTGCAATCCCAGCCGTGCTTCGAAACGCTCGGTTGAATATCGCAGCCAGAAGCGGTAGAAATCAGTCAGAATTTCATCAGTTCCAGCTTCCGAGTTCCAGCTGGTGTTTATTTTTCCGGCAATTTCCAGGTCGGCCAGATTGCCCGAATTTCCAAAGTGCCGGTAGCTCCAGGTAGGGATATAGCGGATACCGACTTGTGATTGTGATCTGTAGCTATCGGACCAGGCCTGGATGCCGGTTAGGGTAGCCTCGCCCTTCAAATCTGATTGGGCAGACAGCAGTACAGGAATGAATACAAGATATTTTAAAAATCCAACCATATAATTATTCCATTGGCTTGCGACCAATAATTCCATACATAAAGAAATTCATGAATTGCCGGGCGAATTCTTCCGTGTCATCAAACATCTCCGATAAGTCCTCGGCCATATCCTGGATTTTACCCAGCAGAAATGACAGAAAGTTCAAATCAAGATCGGAACGGATTTCACCTTTCTGTTGGGCTTCATTGAAGGCAGCCATCATGATACCGATGCTCTTTTGTGAACGTTCAATCACATATTTATGTACCTCGGGAGAATAATTGATGAAATCCTGATAGAATTCCATACTAATCTGATTGGCGTAATCCGTTTTAAGTTTTATGAACTGTACCATTTTCTCATGGAACGGCAGGTCGCTGGCCATTATCCGGTCAAAGGTACCCTGTCCCTCATCCATCATGTCATTCATTATCTTCATGACCAGATCATCCTTATTCCGGAAGAATTTGTAAAAGGTCATCTTGCTTACTTTGGAAGTTTTACAGATTTCCTCAATGGTAACGCGTTTGATCCCATAACGCACGAACAGATCTTTGGATGTCGTTACCAGTTGAATATATTTAGGTGAGTTTGATAATTCAGGAGACACTATATTTACTACTTTACGATATTCGTTATTTATTACTTGATTCGTATACATGTTACACGATCGTAAATATACTATGCAAGGAAATAATTAGTGATTGAAAAATGGTTTATTGAGCTGGTCATTAAATAAAGAATTCGAACTGTTTAAACAGGATAAAACGATCCTATTTTCTTGTTTGGTAGTCTAATATATTGTAAAGTTAAGTAATTGTTATAACACTTAAATGGTATAATAGATGAACCTGAGGGTTACTCTTATTTTATCATAAACAAAATGTTATTACAGTTGCTCATTAAACCAGTAACAATATCAGTCAGAAATCAAAGGTAAGTTTTCATTTGATCCAAATTTGAATGATACATGAATAACATTACCATAATCATAGATTCGGCTATTAATCCAAACTGGGATACATACCCTCCAACCACGTTTTTCCTTCGGTGTTCTCAATCGCATTTTTACGGATTGAACCAACTAACCAAGCATAATTGCGCTGCAATTTCACACCTTACAAAACAGTTTTTGAATTAGTAATATGAAAGGAATTCTACAATGAATGATGTCCAAAATCGGAGGGTGTTCAAATGCTATAGGTAATTCAATGAATGTTCAAAATGATCCTTCCCTGCTAGCGGAGATCCGCAGGTTTGGTTTATTTGATTCCCAAGCCTGTTTCCAGTGTGGGAGTTGTACACTGACATGTAATTTGAATTCTAAAACAGGTCCATTTCCGCGGCGCACAATTCGGTATATCCTATTTGGATTAAAACAACATTTATTAACCAGTCTTGAGCCCTGGTTGTGTTATTACTGTGGTGACTGTTCTATTGCCTGTCCCCGGCAAACCAATCCCGGAGAAGGAATGATGACTCTCCGACGCTATCTTACGGCCCACTATGATTGGACCGGCCTATCCCAACGGATCTGCCAGTCAAGAGCCTGGAAAATGGGATCCATGTTCCTGGTAGGTCTTTTGGTATTGTTCCTGGTAGGCTATTATCATATCGAAACAGTTGGGTTAGAATATGAAGACATGATCTCTACTGAATACATCACCGAAATCATGGCTGAGGAATTCATGCAGCATATGTTCGGGCTAATTGGAACGTTCACCGTTTTTATTTTTTTGTTTCCTGTTTTCATTCTGTTGATCAATGCTTTTCGAATGTACTGGTTTACAATGGTAAAAGGAACGCCGGTGAGAATTCCCGCAAAATTGTACCTTATCGAAGCAAAGACTTTATTAATCCATGCCATAACTCAGAAAAGATTCAAGGAATGTGAATCAAACTGGCGCTGGCTCGTGCATGGATTATTAGTATTTGGCTGCCTTCTGATGGCTGTTATTCTGATATTCTTCCTGGATTGGTTCCAAACTGACAATATCTACCCCATTTATCATCCGCAGAGATGGCTGGGTTACTTAGCCACAGTTGCCCTGCTGATAGCATCCGGAGATATAATCATCGGTCGTCTCAGGAAACGGGCTGAAGTACATCGTATATCTGACCCCGGTGATTGGACACTACCGGTGTTGATCATGCTCACCGCTGTATCAGGAATTGTCCTGCATATCTTACGATATCTGGGATTTTCCTTTGCTGTTCATTTCACCTATGCGATTCATCTGGCAATCGCTGCTCCCTTGCTTTTGATTGAGGTGCCATTTGGGAAACTAAGCCACATGATTTACCGACCACTGGCTATTTATTTCAATGCAGTCAGGGAACGGACTCTTCAGATTAACTCCGATCAGGAGGTAAATGAATGATGAAATCTGTCGATGATAAAAACAGCATTGGAGCTGCCCTGGTACTGGGTGGTGGAATTGGCGGCATGCAGGCTGCCCTCGACCTGGCAGAATCAGGTATCAAGGTCTATCTGGTTGACAGGGAACCTTCAATTGGCGGTGTAATGGCACAATTGGATAAGACTTTCCCTACCAACGATTGTGCCATGTGTACCATGGCACCGCGACTGGTGGAGATTGGCAGGCATAAGGATATAGAGTTGATCACTCTGGCTGATATTGATCATATCAGCGGTGAACCGGGTAATTTTAATGTAAAACTAAAACGTAGGGCCCGATTTGTCGATGAGGAAAAATGTACTGGTTGTGGAATCTGTGCTGAACAATGCCCGGTAAAGAGGGTCATTTATGTCGATCCGGGAGAAGAAACAATTGAGATTGCCCAAAACGATCAGGTGCGACTGGCCAGGATAATTGCAGATTATCAGGACAGCGGTGACGGCTTGTTGCCGGTTTTGGCCGATGTAAATGACGAATTTGGATACCTGCATCCGGAAGTAATCAAGTATATTGCCCGGGAATTGAATTACCCCCTTAGTGTCGTATACCGGCTGGCCACATTCTACAATGCGTTCAGCCTTACACCGCGTGGGAAAGTGATTCTAAAAGCTTGTCTTGGTACCGCCTGCTATGTCAAGGGCGGTAAAAGAATATTGGATTCGATCCAGAATAAATTAAGTATCCAAGTTGGTGAAACTACCCAGGATATGAAATACAGTCTTGAGGTAGTGAACTGTCTGGGTTGTTGTGGGCAATCACCGGTAATTACAGCAAACGATGATATCTTTGGTTTTGTTAAGCAATCCATGGTAGCTGATATTTTAAGGAAACATGCTTAAGAGAGATAATAGATGCCAAAAATAAAACCAGCTGATTTAAAGGTAATCAGTGAAAAAATCAAAAAAACAATACATCTGCGTGAGGGTACAAGCCGAGCCCGGATTATTGTACATATGGGGACTTGTGGAATTGCAGCTGGTGCCCGAGCAGTTATGAAAGCATTAATTGACGAAGCAGAGCAACAGGATTTGAAGGATGTGCTAATAACAATTTCCAGTTGTGCGGGTCTGTGCAGCCAGGAACCAATGATAACAGTAGAGCTGCAGGATGAACCACCGGTCAAATATGTGGATATCACACCGGAGAAAGCACTGGAAATCCTGAAAGCACATGTTATCGAGGGGGATATACTTACCGAATATGCCCTGGCAACAGGTAGTGAGCGGTTACTATAGAGGTAAATGATGGCATACCGAACTAATGTAATGATTTGCACTTGCACAAATTGTATCTCCAATGGTGCCTTAAAAATTAAAGATGTTCTGGAAGCGGAGCTGAAAAATCGAGATATAACCGATGATATTCAGGTTGTACCAACCGGTGCCAGTGGTCTGTGTGTGCGGGGTCCAATTCTGATTGTGCAGCCGGATGGAATCTTTTATCAATATCTAAAAGAAGAGAATATAGCTGAGCTGGTAGAAGAACATTTTCTAAAAGGACGACCAGTGCAGGCGCTGATGTATATCCCTCCGGGAGATGCTTTACCAATTCCGAAACTGCGTGACATTCCCTTTTTTAAAGGACAGCGATTAATAGCATTAAGGAATCGTGGCTTAATAGATCCTGATAACATTGATGAATATATAGCAAATGATGGCTATCAAGCGCTGGCCAAGGTTTTAACTGGTCTGTCCCCCCAGGAGGTTATCAATGAAGTGAAGAAGGCCGGATTACGAGGTCGCGGCGGGGCCGGATTTCCAACCGGCAGAAAATGGGAATTATGTCGGCAAACTCCGTCAAAAACAAAATATATTATCTGTAATGCCGATGAAGGCGACCCGGGAGCATTCATGGACCGGAGTATACTTGAGGCCGATCCCCATTCGATTTTGGAGGGCATGACCATCGGCGCTTTTGCCATTGGTGCTCAGAAAGGATATATCTATGTAAGAATTGAATATCCGCTGGCAATTAAACGCCTTACAAAAGCATTGCGGGATGCCTATCAATATGGTCTGCTTGGAAATGATATCTTTGGAACCGGATTTGTTTTTGATATCGAAATATTCCGGGGGGCTGGCGCCTTTGTTTGCGGTGAAGAGACAGCATTGATGGCATCAATCGAGAGTCGTCCCCCGGAACCCCGTCAACGTCCACCTTACCCTGCTCAGAGTGGTTTGTATGGCAGGCCAACCAATATTAATAATGTCGAAACATGGGCCAACATTCCGGTAATAATCAACTGGGGAGCAGATTGGTTTGCGTCGATTGGAACTGATACAAGTAAGGGTACCAAGGTTTTTTCACTGGCAGGCAATATCAATAATGCCGGCCTGGTCGAAATCCCAATGGGAATAACACTGCGGGAAATCATTTACAAAATAGGTGGCGGCATTCCAGGAAACAAACAATTCAAAGCGGTACAAACTGGTGGTCCATCGGGAGGATTTATCCCCGGTTCAATGCTGGATATTCCGGTGGATTACGAACAACTCCAAACAGCGGGATCGATCATGGGTTCCGGAGGTATGGTTGTTCTTGATGAAAATTCATGTACCGTGGATATGGCTAAGTATTTCCTTGAATTTACCAAAGATGAATCGTGTGGTAAATGTGTCTCCTGCCGCGAAGGTTCTATTGCACTATTGGAAATAATCAATCGAATTACCAGAGGACAAGGCCAGGAAGAAGATCTGGAACTGCTGGAAGATTTATGTGAAGCAACCATAAATGCCTCACAATGCGGACTGGGTCAGACATTACCGAAACCAGTGCTGTCAACACTCCAGAATTTCCGAAATGAATATATAGAACACATTAAATATAAGCGCTGTTCAGCGTTGGCATGTCAGCATATTATTTCGTCGGCCTGCCAGTATACCTGCCCAATATCCCAGGATGTTCCCTGCTACATTGGATTGATCGCACAAGGGAATTTCGAGGACGCGATCAAAATGGTGCGCAAGGAAAATCCCTTCCCATTGATCTGCGGTCGAGTCTGTACAAATCCCTGTGAACTTAACTGTAAAGCAGGAGATGGCAGTGATCCAATCGCAATCCGGTTGTTGAAACGGTTTTTGGCAGACTATGAATATGAACACCAATTATTCGTTATGGAGAAACCAAAACTGCAGCGTGATGAGAAAATAGCGGTAATAGGTGCAGGCCCCGGTGGTTTAACCTGTGGTTATTACCTTGCCCTTGAAGGCTACTCGGTGACTGTCTTTGAAAGCCAGCAGGTTGCAGGTGGAATGTTGAGACTGGGAATACCGGAATTCAGATTACCCCGTAATGTCCTGGACTTTGAAATTGAAAATGTCTGCCAGACAGGGGTCGATATCAAGTATGGTGTTACGGTTGGAAAAGATATCAGCCTTAATCAACTCCAGGAGGATTATGACGCGATTTATATCGGGGCCGGTGCACACAAATCGCTGCGTATGGGTATCACGGGCGAGGAAGCGTTTGGGGTGCAAAATGCTGTTGAATTCCTGCGATCTTTCAATACTGGCCAGAAGGTTGAAATAGGTGAAAAGGTAATAGTAGTGGGCGGTGGAAATTCAGCTATCGATGCTGCCCGTGTAATTAACCGTCTGGGTAAAAATGTTAAAATAATATATCGTCGAACCAAACCGGAAATGCCGGCCATACCAACTGAAATTGATGGTGCTATAGTAGAAGGTATCGAAATACAATACCTCACAAACCCGGTACGTATCTTGTCTTCCAATGGAAAGGTTGAATCTGTGGAATGTATTAACATGCAACTTGGTGATGTGGATGCCAGCGGCCGCCGCCACCCTGTTCCGGTTGAAGGATCGGAATTCACAATTGAAGCTGATACCGTTATAATGGCCATCAGTACCGAACCCGACCTATCTTTTATTCCTGAAGAAAATAATTTTCAGATATCAGGTTGGAATACCTTGGAAGTAAACCGTGAAACCCTTGAAACGGGGATCGCCGGGATTTTTGCCGGAGGAGATGTTGTGACGAGTCCTAATACCGTCGCCGAGGCAATCGGACACGGTAAACTGGCTGCTGAAATGATCGGAAAATATTTAAAAGGTGAAAAACTGGATCGTGAGTACAATGTTACACGGCCGGCGGAACGGATAAAAGCTACCGAGTTAACAGTTGATGAAATCGAGCAACTCAAGAAACCAGAGATTCCCTTGCGGCCGGTATCAGATCGTGAAATGAATTTTAAAGAGGTTGAACTGGGCTTTACGGAAGCACAGGCAGTTGCAGAAGCGAAACGATGTTTACGGTGTGATCTTGAAATTACCGGTTAACGAATTGGAGAAAATGTGAAAATACAACGATTAGTTGAAATCATTAATGGTGAATTGCTAACAGCAAAAGGCGCTAATAGTGAGGATATCAAGTTAGCCTGTGGTTGCGATCTCATGAGTGACGTTTTATCCTTTATAAAAGCAGATAGTACAGTGCTTTTAACCGGATTAACCGCACCACAAGTGATCTATACTTCTGAAGCGGCTGATATTAAAGCAATCTGTTTTGTGCGGGGAAAAATACCAGGTATGGACATTGTGGAATTGGCTAATGAGCGAGGAATAATTCTTATTAGCACTGATTTGCCGATGTTTGAGGCATGTGGCAGGTTATACAAATCAGGATTAAAGGGTTGCTCCGAACGTGGAGAATAACAGTACAGATCTGATAATCCAGGAATTGGGTTACGAATTGAAAATTGGTGATGCTATGACTAAAGATCCATTTGTAGTTACACCAAATACTATGATGAGTGAAGTACGCGTACTATTGAAAGAAAAACGTATTTCCGGACTTCCAGTCGTTGAAAATGAATCTTTGGTAGGAATTGTCAGTGTTGAAAATCTTATAAAATGTCTCCTCGAATCCTGTGACGATAAAATGGTTGGTGCAAATATGACCGCTACAATTGAAACGCTTTATGAGGATGAATCTGTGCGGTATGCGATCGGCAGATTTGAACAAAGTGGTTATGGCAGATTCCCGGTAATTAGTCGTGATTCTCAGCACATAGTCGGAATCCTGACGAAAGGCGATATAATCAAATGTATGTTGAGGAAACTTGAGCAAGATTTGCATAAAGATGAAATTTCCCGTTATCGCGCCCGACATATTTTTGAAGATATTAAGTCTGATCAAACGTCCATAACATTCAGATATAATGTTAAAGGGGGTGATTACAATATTGCGGGACAGCAAAGTGGATATTTAAAAAAGAATTTATTACGGCTGGGAATATTTCCTGATTTATCCCGTCGTGTTGCCATTGCTGCCTGTGAAGCGGAAATGAACATCATAATCTTTACCGATGGCGGTGAATTGGTTGTTTGTGTCGATGAAGATAAGATCCAG
>CAYPJE010000014.1:0-70725 GCA_964410945.1 uncultured bacterium | reverse complement strand
AACCCGGCCCGGATCAATATCAGTGACTTTAGTCCATAACTCAAAGGCTTCATCATCGGTTTCAAAGACTGTGGCCCAGAGACGATTCTTATCCAGTTTCCAAACCTCAGTAAAGAGTTCCCAGGCCCATTCGATTGCTTCCGCTTTGTAATAATCGCCAAACGACCAATTGCCCAGCATCTCAAAAAAGGTGTGATGGAAGGTATCCACCCCGACCTCTTCCAGATCATTATGCTTTCCGCTGACCCGGATGCATTTCTGGCTGTTCACCGCCCGGGTGTAACCCCGGGTTTCCTGGCCAAGAAAAATCGGCTTGAACTGATTCATCCCGGCATTGGTGAATAAGAGGGTCGGATCATCGATCGGGACCACCGGGGCACTGCGGACAAAGCGGTGCTGTTTCTCTTTGAAAAAATTGATAAAATTTTGTCTGATCTGTTTTGAATTCATCTGTTAATCAACGTTAGAATGCGAAAGCGGTTTCAAAGGTAATGAAGTTGGCTGTTTCATCCTTGCCCTTGATTACACCATCGCCATTGGTGTCTTTAAAAGTTCTGGTAAAACGGTAGAGCAAGGTCATTCCGCCGCCCATATCCATTCCCAGCACATAACCCATTATTGTGCTTTCGGTCAACTCAAATTTGAATGGATTATCGACGTTGCGCTGCTCGTAAAACAATTCCGCCCGGGATAATTTACTGATCGATTTGGTCAGTCGGACCTGTCCCAGCAGGCTCTGATTATAATCGGTAATGAAGGCGTTCTGGTCCTCATCCCATTGGGAACCCTTCAGATTCTGGTAGCGGGCACCAATAGACAGCAGGTTTCCAGCCGCAACCGTCAGCTGGCCAAATACACCGTTCTGTGGGCCGAACTGGCCCAGGGATTGCTCTTTTGTCCGAATGTAAACCGAACTGTCACCAACAACAACTGCAACCCGTTCCAGATCATAGCTGCGGTTCCAGTAATTAAAATCGAACCGGCCGTCCCCGGGGATCATCCGGTATTCCATATTCAGTCGCAACGGTCCGAATCCGGCTGACAGACCCAAGGGGATCAGACCACTGCCCAGCGGTACCAGCTGGTCCGGATGCTCAGGATCGATGGTCTCCCCCAGCATCTTGGCCATCTGGGCATAGATGGACAGTTTGAATTTTCCATCCGTCAAGATGGGGTAACCAATATCTATGGCAACGGCAGCAATTGGGTTCGAATCTTCATGAATATCCAATAGCGGTTCGCGGAGCAGGATATCACCATCGGGGATAGAATCATAATATGATTGATTGCTGAAATCAAAACCGACATTCTCTCCCAGTTCATCCCACCAGCTATGGATCGCATTAATATCATCGACATCAACATAACCGTCACCGTCGCGATCAGTATCCAGTGGGTCACTGTCAGCGAGACCGTCACCATCCGTGTCGATCTTCCATTCATCATTGTTGGGAAAATCATCAACGGCATCAGGCAGGCCATCATCATCACGGTCTTTCAGGCCTAAATACTGGTTTCTGTCTACAACAACCGAAATGCCAATTGGCAGGCCGGAGAATTTTCGGGTTACACCCCGTGCCCCGAACAGGCTGGCATTCTCTTTGAAATCGTTGACGAAGCCCTCCAGCCGGACGGCCTTGGTTTTTACCGACATATCAAGTCCCACCCGCCGGATCTGGGGATAATCGGTGGTATTGGTATAGCCATTTACCAGGATACCGTAACCCAGATCGACATAATCCAGGGCGCCGATCTTTAAATACAGTGGATCGTCTGGTTTGCCGTAACGGATATAGTATATCTTATCGATCAGGGTATTCTTGATGGCCTGGCCGCTGGAGAAATCCCAGTTATCCTTGCGGATATTACCTTCCCCGTCAATATAGAATACCAGGTCCAGGGCGACACCAAATTTCCAGATCGGCACAACCGGCCGCAGGGCTACCTGGTTCCAGACTTTGCCATCAATGGTAACCGCCCCCACCGCACCCTGTATGGAACGATCATCCTGGGCTAACAGAGTGATTGGAAGAATTGCGAAAACAATCAGCAGAAAATATCTTTTTGGTGTCATAAAATCGGTCTCTTTTCAGAAGGGAAAATTAGCCTGCCCTTACAGGTCTTACAAATAATAAAAATTATCGCGGATATTGTTTGTCCTTTCAACAATAATTAAGTGCATTACTCGAAGAAACTTCCTTAGTTTTACTCAGGTTAAATAGCTTATGCACTACGCGAATCCATTCAGAATACTGGTTATGCTCCTGATTTGTATGGGGGTTGCCCTCCATGGTCAGGTCAAAATCACAGGACTGACCATCGAATCAAAGAAAAACGGTGCCTATCTCCAGATAAAGACCAATAAATCCTTTAATATCCGCGACGCATCCGGCTGGATACGTCAGCAGAACACTTTTTATCTGACCCTGCTGAATGCCACAGTCGATTCGGTCGCCCTGGAACAGGTCAGCATGATTGAGCCATTCAGGAAATTCGATTTTGAAAAGGTGGGGGAATCGGTGCAACTGATGTTCGAGTTGGCTGATACAGTTGAATCTTTCGAATTATATGTCGCTGAAAATCCGCCCGAACTGATGGTATCCCTGCGCTTCCCCCTGGAAGATGTATTAGCTGAATTGAAGATTGAGAAAGAGGAGCTGGAACCGGCACCGCCCCTGGCGGCATCCCTGGCGACCAGCGGGCCAGGATCAACTTATGGTAAAGTCAAAACAGCCCTTTATCTAACCGGTGCGTCGTTGACCGTGGCCGGAGTGATCTCACAGGATAACAGTGACGGACTGCGCTGGGAATTCAGCACCGGCCTGGGTCTTATATTGGGAACCTATCTATTCGATAAATATATAAAACCTTTGTTCAATGACTGATACTTCAATCTACTTTGCGATTTACTATGTCCTGGGTCTGGTCCTGATGGCCCTGTTCATCCGGTTTTATCTACGTAAGCGGAAATATCGCCAGATAGAAAAATCACATCCGCCCCACTATGACACAGATGAACCTGAGGAATAAATTAATAGCGCTGATCCTTTCCGGATTCATGCTGAACGGTCTGGGCGCTGAAGCGAACAAAATCTCCGCTGTCACCGCAGCAAACCAGGTTGCATCCGCTCTGACCGGTGAAACCGAACCGGTCTATTTACACGAAGCGCTGCTGGAGATTGCGGTCAACGGTCATGAATTGCCAATCGAGCAAAAACAGCTGCTCATGAATCTCGGTTTCGATTTTTCCGGAAAATACGTAGTCTATACGCGACCGGTGCTGGATTATTATATTGACCAGGGAATATTCAGGATTCACTACAGCACCAGCGGTACCGATGCGGTGGACAATACCGACAGTGATTCCGATGGAATTCCCGACTATGTGGAACAGGTGGCGGAAGCATTCCAGCAAACGGCCGATAAGGAAATAACCGAACTTGGGTTCACCCGTCCACCAGGCGATTCCAATAACGGCGGATCAAATAACTATGATATTTACCTGGAAAATATGCAGTCGGGATATTATGCTATCACTTATGCAGACGCCTGGGTTCAGGATAATCCCTTCTCGCAAGCAACTGAAATCAATGCCTGGTCCAGCTATATCGTCATGCGCAATAATTATACCGGCTTTCCCAATACCGAACTGGAGAATATCCAGGTGACGGCGGCTCACGAATTTTTTCATGCTATTCAGTACGGCTACGATGGCTGGGAAGAAATCTGGCTACTGGAGGCTACGGCGGTCTTGATGGAAGAGGTAGTATTTGATGATGTGAATGACTGTTACCAGTATATGCCCAACTGGTTTGACAGTCCCTACGAATCGCTGACTCTGAATACCGTTCACGCTTACGGATCCTTTATCTACTTCAAATATATCGAAGAACACCTGGGTGGACTCCCTGTAATAAAATCAATATTTGATTACAGTATCGAGCACGACAGCTATGACGATGATTACAGCCGACTGATCATTGATGAAGCCCTGGATGAGGTTGGTTCATCTTTTTCCGACGCCCTGAATAAAATGGCCATCGCCAACCTGATCATGTCATCCTCTGCCGAAGCGGGAATCTACAGTTACGAAGAAGCTGATTATTACCCGGTTACCGGGCCGGAGATCGAAAGTGTGATCCCGTTTTCTCCTGGTGATAATAAGTCGGTAACCAACTCACAGTTGGACGTCTATGGCTCCCAGTATTACCAGATTGACTGCTACAGTCCGGTTATGGTTTCACTGGCAAACATGGACGGACCATCCAGCGATCTTGAAATGCATACCGTTGCTTATGAATTTGACAATTCGATCACGGTACAGTCCGGATCGGTCATCAATGTACCGGCGGCACAATCTGTATATGTTATTATTATCAGCCAGGACGATACCTCAAATGATTGGGATTTTCAGCTTACCCTGCAGGATGGTGTCATTGGTCCGGTCGAATTCCCGGATGATTTTGATATTAATATTACCTATCCCAACCCACTCTTGATAAATGAGCAACTTAGCGTTGAGCTGATCGCCAAAAAGCAGCAAAACATTTCGGCCTATGTATATGACTTATCGGGCCGTCGGACAGCCAACCTGTATTCCGGGCCGATGAACTATGGAATACACAACGATCTGATTTCCTGGAACGGACGCGACAACCGGGGCATGCCGGTGGCATCGGGTTTGTATTTTATCGTTGTTGAAGGGAAAAATAAAATGGTGGTTGAAAAAATCACCGTCCTGAAATAGTTAAAATGGCAACTCCCCATTTTGTGATCTGGCAATAAGCTCATCGTACCCACCAATCGATTTCCCGTCAATGACAATCTGCGGTACTGTGCGGCCACCGGTTAACCGTTCCAGTTCATCACGGTCCATACCAGCCTTCTGCAGGTTGACTTCTTCGAAGTCCTGCCCTTTGGATTTAAGGAATCGTTTTGCCAATTGGCAGTAGGGACACAAGGTCGCTGTATATATCTTTATCATTTGAAGCTATATCTCTTTTCAGTAATCTATGATTCTTTGGAGATAAATCAATTCAGATTGTTACAAATTATTCTCGATTCGGTTTTTGATGTTCGCAAAGTAGAATATTGGTAAAATAGTGCCAGTATTTTTATATGATTAATGGGTATTAAGGAGTTGAAATGGTTCGCAGAGTCGTTGTTGGAATAGATGGATCTGAGTATTCGAAAACCGCAATAAGAATCGGTTGTATGCGTGCAAAAATGACCGGGGCTACAATCGTAGGGGTTGGGGTAATCGATCTGCCGGGAATCGAAAGGTCCGAGGCTGGTGCTGCTGCCGGCGCCAGTTATTACGCCCACAAGGCCGAAGAGGCCAAGATTAAGGATGCCAAGAAAAAAATGGCCGGCTTTATCAGTGAATTTCGTTCCATCTGCGAAGAACACCAGGTCAATTATGAGGTTTGTTCACATGAAGGGGTACCGTTTGAGGAAATCATTAAGGAAGCCAATTTCGCCGACTTGATTTACATCGGGATAAAAACATTTTTCCATTTCGAGACCACCTCAGAACCGGGTGAGACCGTCACACGAATCTTGAAATATGCTTCCTGCCCGGTGGCCGCTATTCCCCAGAATATCGAATTCCCGAAGAATGTTGTTGTGGCCCTGGATAATTCCAAGGAAGCGGCTCGCGGTCTGCGTGAATTTGTGGATTTATACGAAGACCGGGACATATTCGGACATATGAATTTTTTCCTGGTTTCCGCCGGCGATAAAAAAGAACATGCTGATTTGCATTCGAAAGCTCTGAAATACCTGTCCAATCATGGCATTGCGGCCGAATCGATCATCAATGCCGGTAAACCCAGCCAGGTGATCCTTGATGAAGCCAAGAAGCGGATGCCCAGCGCCGTTGTTTTGGGAGCCTATGGCAATAAAGGCATCAGCCGATTGTTCTACGGTTCAACAGCCAAGAAGGTTGTGGAAGACGGTACCGTCCCGGTGATTGTAACCCACTGATTCGAATAGCACTTTACTACGGCATTCACATGGTTGGTCATGTGGATTTTATTGTGTAATATGCGCCATACTGAGGATGTGGCAATCATGAAGAAATCAATTATCATTCTATTATTTATAACATTACTGTCTGCCCAGGGTGACCGCATATTCCAGCTCAAGTCCGGAGAACAGATCGTGGGCCGGATAACAGCGGTTGATTCCACCGGAAATATAATTACAGTAAAAACAGCCTTCGGGCTGGTCGATATTGATTACAACCAGTTGAAATCTGAAGTTGTCACTATTTACCTGAAATCGGGTGACAGAATCAAAGGTACCATAATCCAGGAGGATGATTCCAGCCTGAAAATCCTGTCACAATTGGGTACGATCAATTTCAGTAAATCTGAAATTACCAGGATCGATTCCGGTCCTGACAAACCGCTGGATTCCTTTTTGGGTACCACCCGGCGCTTCACCCATGGACAGGAACAGCAAATCGATATTTTTTATGATCCAACCGGCTACACCCTGGAACAAGGAGTCCTCTATGTAAGCGGATTATCGTGGGGATTCGGTATTTCCGAACGCTTCCAGATCACTTCCTCCTGGTGGGAATATTTTTTCGGTAATTTCAATCTCCGTCCCAAAATACAGTTATTCAAAGCCGGTTCCTTTGAAAAAGAACATGCTTTCGCCATCGGTGCTCATTTCCATACCCGTTATTTATCTGATCATTACGAATGGACAGAAGAAACCTACCAAGCTGAGCGGGGTGTTTACGATGATAACTGGATTTGGCAACCGACGGGTCAATTCATTACGACCTATTTTGGTGGATATGAACGCTCCGGTAGCACCTTAAGTATGCCAGACGAAGTTATTCGATATGATGATGAAAGTGGTGAACTGACCAATGACTGGGTGGATATTGAAGATCCCGAACGCCAGATCTACGGTGAGGCGTTCATGGCATATTCTTTCTCACATACACGTCGGGGAAATTCCGGCCGCATCAACCATACCCTGGGAGCCAGTATCGGAAAGCTGGCTAATGAAGATGAATTCAATTACCGTATTTATTACGGTGGGGCAATTGATGTGAGGAAGAACCTGATCATGAATTACGAGGTCTTCTACGATCCATGGTTTGTGGAATGGTGGAACCGTGGTGAGGATATATTCGACTTTGAAGGGACTCTGGATACAAGTAAACCAAATAAACCTACCGTCAGCCCGGTCCACTACGACCTGGGTTTCATTTATTCAGTATCGGACTGGCTGCGATTCGGTATTCACTTCCAGCCCTATATCTTCGCGATCTATCTGAAATTCTAACGGTCTTTTATAAAGCAGAAAACTGATTGGTATAATCGATCAGCATCGACCTGATGCCCGGTTCGGTCATGGAATGGCCCGCATCGGGAATGATATGGAAATCGGCTTCCGGCCAGGCCCGGTGTAATTCCCAGGCGGTGGTGGCCGGGCATACCACATCATAGCGGCCCTGGACAATAACGGCTGGTATTTCCCTGATTTTATCTACATTCTCCAGCAGCTGATCCTCCGAATCAAGGAAGCCACCATTAATGAAATAATGACACTCGATCCGGGCAAATGCCTCGGCGAATTTGTTAGCCCCAAAGCGTTCCAGTGCTGTCGTATCCTGGAATAACTTGGAGGTGCTGCCTTCCCAAATGCTCCAGGCACGGGCGGCCTCCAGACGGACATTCGCATCGTGGCTGGTCAGGCGTGTGTGATAAGCCTGCAGTAGATTATCCCGTTCATCTTCCGGGATCGGTTCAAGATATTTTTCCCAGGCATCGGGATAGATATGGCTGGCACCATCCTGGTAAAACCATTTCAATTCAGATTTACGCAGGAGAAAAATCCCTCTTAGAATCAGAGCACTGCAGTGCTTTGGGTAGGTCTGGCTATAAGCCAGGGCTAAAGTGCTGCCCCAACTGCCACCGAAAACGGTCCATTTATTAACCCGGGAATGGCGCCTGATCTGTTCAATGTCTTCAACCAGGTCCCAGGTTGTATTCTCATGAAGTTCGGCAAACGGTGTACTGCGTCCGCAACCTCGCTGATCAAAAAGAATCATTCGCCATTTTTCCGGATCGAAATACTGGCGGTAGATCGGTTCCACTCCACCACCGGGCCCGCCATGCAGGAAAATCACCGGCTTGCCCTTGGGATTACCAGCCTCTTGTATATAAATCGTATGCAGATCTGAAACTTTCAGCTTGTATTCTTTGTAGGGCTCAATAGGGGGAAATAGATCGTTCATTACTGTCCTTCTATAATGTGGCAATTAGTTGACAGCAATACTACAAAAGAAAACAGGCGCCGTGCAAGATATACAAAAAAAGGGGACTTTAAAAGTCCCCCTTATATTATTAGGTTAACAATTCAAGATCATTATTTTAATTCTGCGACCAACTTCGAAACCGTATCCTTGGCGTCACCAAACAGCATAATCGTATTGTCATTATAGAACAGTTCATTCTCGATACCGGCAAAACCGGGATTCATGCTGCGTTTAAGCACGAAAACAGTCTGGGCACGATCTACATCCAGGATCGGCATGCCATAGATCGGACTGGCCTTGTCATGACGGGCGGCGGGATTGACAACATCGTTGGCGCCAATCACCAGCGCTACCTCGGTTTCCTCAAACTCGGGATTAATCTGATCCAGATCGTATAGATTGTCATAAGGTACATTGGCTTCGGCCAATAAGACATTCATATGGCCCGGCATACGTCCGGCCACCGGATGTACGGCATATTTGACCTGCACGCCTTTTTTCTCCAGCACTTTTTCCAGCTCATGGACAGCATGCTGAGCCTGGGCCACCGCCATCCCATAACCCGGTACTACAATCACCTGGGAGGCATTTTCAAAAATCACAACCGTATCCTCAGCTTCATAAGATTTAACCGGTTTGGCAGCTGCAGCCTGGCCACCTTCACCCGGTGCCAGGTCGTCCCCACCGAAACCGGCAAAGAGGACATTCCAGATCGTACGATTCATTCCCTTGCACATGATATCAGTTAAAATAATACCACTGGCACCAACCAGCGATCCGCTGATGATCAAGGCATTATTGGACAGAACGAAACCGGTAGCGGCGGCTGCAATTCCGGAAAATGAGTTCAGCAGTGAAATCACAACCGGCATGTCGGCCCCGCCAATCGGGATCACAAACATGTATCCCAGGAACAAAGCGACCGCAATAATGGCCAGTACATAAACACCGGCTTCCACTCCAGCCATTACTGCCAGGACCATAAACGTTAATCCAGCCAATAACAGAATGCTATTCAACACCTGTTGCCCCTTAAACAAAATCGGCGCACCACGCATAATACCCTGGAGTTTGGCAAAAGCCACAATACTGCCGGTGAATGTTATTCCACCGATAATCACACTTAGACCGATTGTTGCCATGGTGAAACCAGAGATGGCACCGGTGGCAGTCAGCAAACGGTAGAATTCAGCGGTAGCAACCAGGACCGAAGCACCACCACCGAAGCCATTGAAAATCGCCACCATCTGGGGCATGGCGGTCATCTCAACCTTCTTGGCGGCATAAGCCCCGATGGCCCCACCAATGATAATACCGGCGATGATCAGGGTGTAATCAATTACATCTTTGTAGACCAATGTTGCCACGATGGCGATCAGCATACCCACTGCTGCGGTCTGGTTACCGCGGGGCGCTGTTTTTGGATGGGAAAGCTGCTTCAATCCCAGAATAAATAAAACAGCCGAAAGCAGGTAAGCCACGGGGATAATCACAGATTGTACAAACATATCATCCCCCTACTTCCGCTTAAACATTTTCAGCATGCGGTTGGTGACCATGAAGCCTCCAACCACGTTGATAGTGGCAAAGATAATTGCCAGAAATCCCAGTACGGCACTTACATTCAGGTCGCCCCAGAATGTTTCGATCCGCAGATCGGTAAAACCGGCGGCGATCAGAGCGCCTACAATTGTGATTCCGGAAATAGCATTGGAACCGGACATCAACGGAGTGTGCAGGGTCGGCGGAACTTTGGTAATTACTTCAAAGCCAACGAACACCGCCAGCACAAAGACATAAATCTGGATTAACAGGTCGGCGTTCATTTCTCCTCCTCTTCCCGGTCCAGCAGATCCTGGACATGTTTGTTCATGATTTTGCCATTATGGGTAAGCAATGTACCGCCGATGACGTCATCATCCACATCAATCACCAGTTCACCATCTTTGATCATTTCCTGCAGCAGGGCGGTTACATTGCGGCTGTACATTTCACTGGCATGATATGATAATGAAGCCGGCAGGTCGGTCTCACCATGAATGGCAATTCCGTAGCGTTCCACGGTTTTGCCGGTAACCGTCAATTCGCAATTACCTCCCGCTTCGGCAGCCAGATCGACGATCACCGATCCGGAGCGCATGGACTGGACCATCTCTTCCGTGATCAGCAACGGCGCCCGTTTACCAAAAATCTGCGCCGTGGTGATTACCACATCTGTGTCAACCAGATGCTCGGCAATTATCGCCTGCTCGTGGCGGTAGAAATCTTCCGATTGTTCGGCAGCATATCCACCGGCCGTTTCCGCTTCTTCACTGGTTTCCAGGGATACAAAACTGGCGCCCAGGCTTTCCACCTGCTCCTGCACCACCGGACGGGTATCGAAAGCAAATACCTTGGCTCCCAGACGCTTGGCGGTGGCGATGGCCTGTAGCCCGGCCACACCGGCACCGATAACCAGTACCTTGGCCGGGGAGATTGTTCCTGCGGCGGTCATCATCAGGGGATAAAATTTGTTCAGTGAAGCGGCGGCCATAACCACGGCCTTGTAACCGGCAGCTGAACTCATGGCGCTGAGGGCGTCCATACGCTGAGCCCGGCTGATGCGTGGCACCAGTTCCATGGCAAGACTGGTTACCCCTTTGGAGGCCAGCTTTTCAATATTGTGGATATATTTGAAGGGATTCATGAAACCGATAATAGTTGATCCTTTTGGCAATGGATCAATCAACTTAAGGGTTTCCTCATCGGTCAGGCAGACCAGCTGAGCCTTTAGAAAGATTTGCCCCTCTTTCAGCAACCGGCCATAATCTGCTACGATGCTGGCACCAGCTTCCTCGTACTGCCTGCGGGTAAAGCCAGCCACCTCACCGGCTCCTTCCTGCAGCAGTACTCTGGCACCCAGCTTTGAAAGACGCTTCACGCTTTCGGGCACCAGGGCAACACGTTTCTCACCGGGAGCAGTATCTTTTAAAACGGCAATCGTTAACATATCAGCACTCCTTAGTTAAGTCGCTACTCTTTTGATGATTTATATTTCCCCAGGTTACGCTGGTTCCCAATTATTTGCAAATGATTCTCAATATAAAAGAATGATGTATTTCTAACACCTGTCACCCTGAGCTTGTCGAAGGGTGTCCTTATTCATAATGCTTCGACCAGTCTTCACTTCGTTACGATCCGGCAGGCAAGCTCACCATGACCCTTTTTTAATTATCTTCCATAGCTCTAATTTGATTGAACCATAATAATCGAATGACTACTTTTAATAATGAATTACTTAGTAATTGGAAAGAATATTATTCTGGTCATAACTGTACTGATAATCAGCAATTGTATGACACCAAACTATTACACAGGCTGCACACTGGAAAACAAGCAGGCGGTCACTACCGCTGGAATCGATAACCTGGCATGGTATGTTGACGATCAATTACGATTTGATAAGGAAATGCCATTTACTATAAACATGGGGTATTTCAGGGGTTTCCCCTGGCGTTTTGAAGGTGGCCTTCGTTACTTCTTTCCATACGAGATTGAAACCATTGTACGCCATCAACTGAATCCACGATCATTTAAGTATTTTAATGCAAGTATCAACCTTCATTCAATTAGGTTTGTTGGTCTACAAAGTAAAATGATACTATCCCAACCATATTACAAATACGGTCTGACAATCAGTAAAGAACTGGGCAGTATACATCCATATATCAGTTTATACCATTATGATACCTCTGACCTAACAGATAAAAATTTAACATCGACTTTAAGTTTTGGTATTCAAATTCCACATAAGGAAAGTTGGATTTACCCTGAAATAAATTACTATGGTGTGAATTCTAAATATGGTTTTATGACTTTTGGTATTGGAGTTCGCTCCTTAATCAAAAAGAAAGCAAAACATAAAAGACAGGATTAATTATTTCACAGATAAATCCGTCGATTGTATTCTGATCAATGAGTCTACGATTTCAGTCGTGGGTTAAAAATACTGAATACAGGTAGCCAACGGTTTGAATAATTAGGTAAATCCCGGTGCCATGTCACCCTGAGCCTGTCGAATGGTGAGTCTTATATAATATATATCAAGTGGCAATCATACTTCGACAAGCTCAGCATGACGCCATCTTTTGACCGTTGACTACTGACCATTGACAAAAAAGCCACTCAAATGAGTGGCTTTTTAAATGACTAATGCCCGGTCTTACCAGCTGCCCTCAGTCAGGTACTCATGAATCCCGCGGGCCGCTTTGCGTCCGGCGCCCATGGCCAGGATCACGGTGGCACCACCAGTAACGATATCACCACCGGCGAATACACCTTCCTTGGAGGTTTTCATGGTATCATCATCAGCTACGATGTTACCCCACTTATTGGTATCGATCTCCGGGGTGGTCTGGCTGATCAACGGATTGGAACCATTGCCGATGGAAACGACGGCAATGTCAACCGGCACAATATATTCGGAATCTTCGATCGGCACGGGACGACGGCGGCCGGAAGCATCCGGTTCACCCAGTTCCATGCGGATGCATTTCATCGAGTGCAGGCGTTCGTTCTCATCGCCCAGCAGCTCGATCGGGGTGGTAAGCATCTCGAATTCAACGCCCTCATCCTTGGCATGATGAATCTCCTCTTCCCGGGCCGGCATTTCCGCTTCGGAACGGCGGTAATAGATAGTGGCCGATTTGGCACCCAGCCGCAGGGCCGTACGCACCGCATCCATGGCCACATTTCCGCCACCGAAAACAGCAACGTTTTTATCATAGCAGTCCAGGATCGGTGAATCGTAATCAGGAAATTTGTAGGCCTTCATCAGGTTGACGCGGGTCAGGAATTCATTGGCGGAATAGACACCGGCCAGTTTTTCACCGGGGATATTCATGAACCAGGGCAGTCCGGCTCCCACCGCCACAAATACGGCGCTGTAGCTTTCTTCCTGCATCAGTTCATCGATGGTGTAAGTGGCTCCGATAACCATATTTGTTTTGAATTCCACACCCATCTTGCGCAGGTTGTTGACTTCCTTGCGGACGATCTCCTTCGGTAACCGGAATTCGGGAATACCATAGACCAGCACTCCGCCCAATTCGTGCAGGGCTTCGAAAACGGTTACATCGTAACCCATGTTGATCAGATCGCCGGCACAACTGAGTCCGGCCGGTCCACTGCCGACAATGGCAATTTTCTTGCCCAGCTTCTCAACCTGCGGTATTTCCGGTTCCACGCCCTGGGCCATTTCATAATCGGCGACGAAACGTTCCAGACGACCGATTGACACAGCACCGAAATTCTTGGCGATTTTACATTCCACTTCGCACTGGGTTTCCTGGGGACAGACCCGACCACAGATCGCCGGCAGTACATTATCTTCCTTGATCTTGCGGGCGGCTCCCAGGAAATCTTCCTGTACAACCAGTTCCAGAAAGTCGATTATTTTTACTTCCACCGGGCAGCCCACCATGCAGGTCGGTTTCTTGCATTGCAGACAGCGCTGGGCATCCAGCACGGCCTGTTCCGGGGTCAGGCCCAGATTGACCTCTTCAAAATTATGCGCCCGTTCCAGGGGTGCCTGTTCCGGCATCTCCTGCCGGGAAATCTTAGTCCGTTCTTTAATCGGAAGGAATTCAGCCATAATTATCTCAAATTCATTAAGGGGTTAAACGGAAGCGGATTGTAATGCGTCAGCCTGGGCCGCCAGCCGGCAGCGATGCTGGTAAGCCTCCAGGGACTTCTGCTCATGTTGATGATAGACGCGATTACGATTGACCAGGTTAGTGAAGTCAACCTCATGGGCGTCGAATTCGGGTCCATCAACGCAGGCGAATTTTACTTCACCGCCCACCTGAACGCGGCAGCCACCGCACATACCGGTGCCGTCAACCATGATCGGATTCAAGCTGACCACTGTTTCAATTCCATGGGGACGGGTTACCTCAGCTACGGCCCGCATCATGGGGATCGGACCAATAGCCAGTACAAAATCGATCTTTTTACCGGAATCGATCAGCTGCTGAAGCTGGGTAGTCACAAAACCATGAACGCCATAACTGCCATCATCGGTGGTGATATATGCTTCATCACTGACCGCCTTCATTTCGTCTTCCAGGATGACCATACCCCTGGAGCGGGCACCATTAATGGTAATAACATGATTGCCGGCCTGTTTCAGGGCCACCGCAGTTGGATAGGCGATTGCCGTTCCCACACCACCGCCAATACTTACGGCTGTACCGAATTTTTCGATATGGGATGGTTTACCCAGCGGCCCGGCAACATCAGTAATCATGTCACCGGTTTCTTTGGTATTCAATTCTTTTGTTGTTTTGCCTATTCCCTGGACAATAATCGTAACCGTACCCTTATCCGGATCGGAATCTGCGATGGTCAATGGAATCCGTTCACCGGTTTCGGAGACACGGAGAATTACAAATTGACCTGCTTTTCTTTTCTTGGCAATCGGGGGGGCTAGAATCTTGAATAATTTAATGTCCTGGGCCAGAAAGCGTGCTTCGACTATTTCGTACATCGCGGACCTCGTAACCTTATTTAATAAGCTTAAATATTTTTATCTAGACTATTCTATAGTGTTAAAAACAGGAGCCAAAGTTACTGGTGTCCGGATATACCGGGGAAAGCATTTTTATGCAATTTTATTAAGAAAAAAGCGCCACCGGGGCATGGTGGCGCTTTTCAGGATAGCAGGATAGTATACGCTACTAGTTGTTATATACAATTGTGTATGGAATAGCCCAGTTGACGGAATGGACGGCTTCATCCTCCGTAAAAATCGATGCCAGATCAACCACATCCACAAAGCTGCGGAAATTGCGTTGACGATGACGCTGCATGGCTCCATTCAAGCCGGGGCCATGTGTAAACCAATAACCGGTGAAAACATTATCCAGAGCAGTAACATCGGGATCTTCTCCCATGTCATTCAACGTCCGCCGGCCCTTTGAGATACGATTGAGACCGTAGTGCAGCATGACCGCTTCACCACTGTTATGATCGAATTCCGGGCCCAGGTTGGTTACTGTCACTTCAACTCGCAATTCGTTCCAGGCATCAAAGGTCGATAACGACTCACGGTCGATAAACTGATTCAGAAGGTCACCTTCGAAGCTGTAAAGCAAGACGGAATTGTCAGCGTCAAAAATATCAAGTTTGACAATATCGACTTTTGATCCCGTTACTCCAATACCAATCGAGACAGCATTGATTTTGTAATCATTGTCGGTCGTATCATCGGGGGTATCATTGGCTATGAACCGTACCTTGCGTTGAAAATCGCTGGTAAACGGTTTTTCCCATACCTGCCGTTCCGAAAGTGTGGTGTCAAGGTATGATATCAGGTAATAACCGGATACTGTTCTGGTAACCGTACCATAGATGGTGTCGGCTTCGGTATCGGAAAATTCAACCGTCCGGTCCACACCGGTGATCATCCGTCCCACACGGACGCGCAGCCCGCTTTCAGGATCGAGGGTATCGCCAAGTACCTTGTAATTCCCCGGTTGATCCAGTCCTGATTCGTAATCACCTTCCACTGCTTCACCATCGTCCAGACCATCCAGACTCAGGGTTTCGTCGGAATCGATCAACCGCAACAGTTGGGTCTCAATATTAACCACATCCTGGCCGGAATCTTCGCATCCCCAGGTTATAAACAACGCGAAGATCATTATTAGGATTGATAACTTTCTCATCGTTACTCCTTATTTACATTATTAATTGGACTTTCAAACCTTCAGGCGGATTATTCAGTCGCTTTATTTATACTGTACTGCATCCCAGCGCTGTTTTATATTGCGCTGGAGTTCTGCTTTAAATTTCTCATCGAAATAAAGTAATCTGACCCGTTGCTCAATGGTCAGGATACTCTCCAGACTCTTAATGTACGCGGTTCGCAATTCGATCTTTTGAACATCAAAAGCTCTCTTTTCTTCCAGGAAACTGGCAAATTCCTCTTCACTAATTTCAACATCGCGGATTGCCCGGCTGAATATAGCCTGCCCTTTTTCCGTACGAAGTTTATCGATGGCATCGATTTCATCGCGGTATTTCTGCATTACCGGAAATAGCTGCTGGGATTGCTCCGGCGTAAGCTGTAACTCTTCGGTCATGCGCCAGATCATCAATGATTCCATACGATTGGTTCTGGGCATCTGATTTACCATTCCAGGGGTGCGGTTGACACCTGGCCCCTGGTTCCCCATCCGTGTGCGGCGATTACCAGGCTGGGCAAAAAGACTGCCTATTTGCAGAATCAACAGTATTATTATCATTTTTTTCATTGTATAGCCTCATTTCCCATGGTAATTCCATATTCAATTTCATCCAAAAAGGCCACCGTACTCCAGACATCATCTGAATTGGAAATCAAATAATAGACGGCCTCGCTGATAAATTGCTCGGTCTCTATCAAATCGCCAGGTGATAAATAGGTCGCATCCAGGTGGGCCAAATGCTGATTGGTTGACTGGATCTGGAACTGACTCATGATTCCTATTGCCAGAACCATCACGCCGGCAATAAGTGCCGAGCGTAAAGTCTGTCGTCTGTTCTGCCAGTCATTGCGGCGCGAATGAAATCGCTCGATGAAATCGCCACTGTCCGGAAGTTGTCGATTCGGAAGTTTCATTTCTGTTAATCGAGTATCAAAATTCATATCAATTTTGTCCCAATTTCTGTTTCAGATTATTTACGGCATGGTGATAATTCACCTTGGCCGAGTTAACCGACATATCCAAAATTCCGGCAATATCACTGTAGGGCATTTTCTGTCCGACGCGTAACATCATTATCATCCGCTGACGCTTCGGCAGCTTTCCAATCTCGGTCCACAGCTGTTCGGTATCGAAATCGCGATTGGCATCAACATGGGGCGTCTCAACCTCAGGCACCTCATCCAGGTGCAGTAGATTTCTCCAGCGATTGCGGCGAAAATAGCTGTTGGCCTGATTGACATTGATTCGATACAGATAGGTACTGAATTCAGCTTCAAAACGGAATTTGCCCAGGCTTTTATACAATTTGAGAAAAACTTCCTGCGCCAGGTCATCGGCTTCCATCTCATCTTTTGTAAAAGCAGCGAAAAACTGGTAAACCTGGGGCAGGTAGCGACGCACGAGTTCATCAAACGCAGACTGGTTTCCATTTTGAAAGGCTTTAATGATTTCATGGTCGCTTCTCATTCATTTACGCCCGATTAGACTGTCGGTGGCAGAAAAGGTTAAAAATTTTTTCGTGAAATAAAAATAATTTATTATGATTGCGCATTTGAAATGAGACTTTTTTACACCAACTTTGTTTCGCCCCATGATGCCAATCTGTCATAGGGCCTGCCTTAATCGCAATTTAAACCGGGTTTAATCAGCCATTCAATGGCAATTAAATGAGCTTCTAGGTGCCTCCAGCGCTATAATCCCAGGTAGATTCGGCTAGGGTAAGCCTTACAACATCACCAGCCCCACCAGTTTTAACGACAGCATATATACCTGATGTTCCAACCTGAGCAGTCCTTCCGGCATCATAATGATAAATTTTTCCCACGTTTTCCTCTGACAGGGCAAGATGGGCAGACAAAGGATTGAGGCTTGCTACATCATCTGAATGGGTATGATCTGCTGTGGCATATACTCCAGAATGGTCGTGATTGATATCTGAATAATCCTCATTGTGATTATGATCTGAAGGAGAATAATCGTGGGCATGGTTACTATCAGATTTACCCCCAAGCTCAGTATTGATTTTATCTGCTGACCATAGTTTATCGGCTGCCACGCTCTCATCATCAATCACACGGTGACTGTCTGCATCTTCAATGTGCGTCAAGACCTGATCATTATTTGGTACCTGGTATTGAAGTTCCTCCTGGGGGACTTCATCCGATCCAACATAGACAGAAAATATGCTCATCGTCCAGCCATCTACATAGTAGGCCCCATCATGATTATCAATAATCTTTAATTGCTCAGCTACTGGGTTAGTACTAGCGATAAACTGTTCAGTACGCTCATCCTTAATTTTAACTTCCAAACCAGCCAGTGCTTCCTGCAGACTGGTACCCAGTAGTCCAAAACTAAACCTTCCAATCATTGGTCTTCTCCTTTAATAAATCCGATTCGGGTGGGTATAACTCCAGTGATCATATTATCAATTGTTGGTTTCTTATAAATGGGGAATACTCCCTTAACTGTGATCGTGGCCGTGTCCACATGAATTAACCCCTTCACATTCTTAGGAACCACCTCGATTATCACATCATACCTGATTGTTGGAAAATCAATATGAGGAATCCATTTGACAACAGATGTTCTGTTGTTGATAGCCAACAGAGTATCCAAGGTATTTTGTGGCAGCTTAGCGAATTCATATTTATTATCGTATCTCCACTGCTGTTCCCCAGGGATAATCTCCTTTAGAATATTCTTATGATACACTGTCTCTGGTTTGTACTCATCATCACTGGTTTTTGTTGGCTGTGGAAGCTCAAGAACTGTGTTTCCCCAAACCAGGGCTGGTGGACCTACTCCTTTATACATAGCTCTCCGCCTTCACTTCGATTCCTGACTCAAGCAATGAACGACCTTTACTTATAATCAATCCATGGTCCTCACCATCGATTATTATATTTTTCATTAATCCAATCGATTGTGACGATTTAATGATTTTTATTGTATCTTCAACCCGTTCCCCCTGGAACCGCTCCCGGTAGACTTTCCGGATTGCCTCTAATTCATTTTTCCTGAGACGTATTCCATATGAATAAACCTGCCCGTCATTTTCTTCGTACCTGGTCAAATTGAGATCATATTCAATCTCTTTATGACGCTTCCGGTTTAACTCTTCAATATTTCTCGCTGGTACCGTCACATCCCCGATACTACTTGATCGTGGCAACAGATAGACTAAACCATTTTCATCCACATATAACCATCGATCAGTAACTATGGCCAACTCCCTGATTATCTCCCAGGCAGCAGCATCCCGGTAAGTACACCAGTATTTAAAATCAAAGGGCGTTTCAAACGATAAAACCAGGGTATGTTTTGATGTATTCCACTTTTTCTTAGCAGTGGCCAGGAAATAGCTGTTCTCACCATCCAGGTCAAATCCGGCAATGATTTCTGGATAAGAATTGTACTTGGTTTCATATAGGAACGACTTAACCTTACCTGATGTGACATTTTGAGTGGTATTGCTTGTGTGCTTATCACCATACAGGGATTTCATGCTGACTGGTACAGCCTCTGCAAATGGAGGCAGGGGAGCCCAGTCATGGGTAGTCACATATTCTAGACCACCGTTTACACATCTATATACTTTATACTCAGCTCCCAGGGTAGTTAGTTTGATATCCGATCCGGGGACTTTTATTTTAGTACCCAAAATTTTAATATTCAGCCAATCTCCCTTTTCGATCCAGGTCTTCTTAAAAAAGCCTGCGTCCCTCTGTATAATATAATAGGCATCTGATTTCTTCCGGATATCGATACCATCTAAAAAACTGAATATTAGCTGGATGATGCCAAACAGAAAGCCACCTTGCTCGAAGCTCTTGAGAATATTCCCAAAAAACCGCTTTTTTTCGCCCATATCGACCGGATCGGGACAACTGGTGGACGTAACCTTAAAAGATGTATTTTCCTTTGAATTTACCTGTTTCAGGATAGCTGAAATATTATCCCGGACATTAATGGCCATACCGGTATCATACTCATATATTTCTTCTTCATCATCGTCCGTGTTAATCAATTCCCCAACAATCGTATCCTTAAGAAGCAAAGCCAGGGGAAATACAGTTATCGATGGGGTCTCTGATAGCTCATCTTCAATGCTATCAATATATCCATTAAGTATGATTACTCCGGAGCCAGGTTCAGTAAATGTTATCCGATCTTTTCTAATAAGCGATATCCCAGTAACACTAGTCAATATCTTAAATGTTACCGAAGCCAGTTGTACATCAAAATATCCAGTCCCCTTAAATGATTCCTCCAGGTAATCCGGGAAATCATCCTCTAATACATACCTGGTGATATCCTGTCCATTATGTAGGATATTGGGGACCATCAGTTCATCCTACCCCTGTTATGATTGGCCGTGGCTCTGGCAATATCTTTAGCAGAGGGAAACTTAATTGATCGGACTGCATTCTCAACGCTTTCCAGGCGATCAACTACCTCGTCATTATCTTGCTGTATTTTCATATTGGCAATCGATTCCTGATTGGCCACATTGGTATTATGGACCCGATTAAATACCGCAGATTCCCCTAACATGCGCTGTGTCTCAGGGTGGGAATAAACATCGGTCCCTGGGGGTAGCCACATTAACTCTGGACCCTCTTCACCAGTCATTGCCCAACCACCTTCAAAGTCCCGGACCCCTGTATAGAGCTGAGCAATTTTCCCTTTGGCAATTTCAAGAGCTGCAATACCCAATCCATATAGAGGGAGGGATACAACCAGGGATGATCCCAGGGTAGCTCCCCCCTGGGCCATGATCTCAGCCAGTTTTCCAAATAACTTAATTTGCTGAGCAGTTAAAAAGTCCTGGGCTTCACCCTTTAAAAATTCTTTAAAGCCCATTCTAAGGCGGTCAAATCGCTTCATGGCCACCTGGAGGGATTGCTGTCCGATCTCGTTTTTCAGCTCATCATATTTTTCTTCTGAGATCAGACCATCAGCAAGCATTTTCTGATGTGCCTGATCTTTTTCATGGAGAAACTGCAGGTATTGAATTCCGGACATTAAACCTAGCTCATATTCCCGTTGAGCTTTCATTTCTTTTTGGTCTAATTCCTTCTGGACTGTTTCGGCCTCCAGGCGAACCCGCTCATCAGCATAGAATTTTCTGATCTCCAGATCACGTCTAGCATATTCCTCATTGGATATATTTAATGAATCCAGATGGGTCAGTAATGCTTCCTCCTCAGTATTCAATTTCTCCAACTTAGTGGCCAATGATTTGCTATCCAGGGTATTGATGGTTTCAATTGTCTTTTTCTTATCAGCAGCCGCCTGATCATTGAGCTGGATATCTTTGAGCATCAGTGCGTCACGGAGTTTTTCAGCCTTCTGCAATTCCTCATTTTCCAGGGTTCCTGACTCGATGGCCTTTTCGACTGCTGCCAGCTTGGCCTGGTTATACTTGATGGCCTGGGCATAGCCGACCTTCTGGACACTATTCATATAATCGGTGATCGATGTATACTCTTTCATATACTCCATCTGATTAATCAGCGAATCGGTCAGATCATCAGTTCCGTCCTTGGCCTCAATAGTTGTTAAATAGTATTGTCTTACCTGGTTTTCAGTGTGTTCAATACTATATGGTACTCCCTGGAAACTATCCAGTAATGACTGAGCATGTTCCTTTTGCTCATCGGTCATCTTGGCCATTAATTCTTCAATGGAAAGATACTGGGCAGCTTCCTCATTTGTAAGGAGGCCCAGTTCCTTTTTAACAGCGATAATTTCTTCCAGTTTTTCCCCGGTAACTGAATGGGCTTCCTGGTACTCCCGCTCTGCAATTATTACATCCCAGTAGGCTTTTTCTAGAGCAGCAACTTCATCTCTTGCCCATACTACACTACCGTATTTCTCCCGGGCATAATTTTCCAGCTCATATCTCATGTCCTGATATTGCTCAGTAAGCTCCCTGGTCTTATCAATTTCCAGATTATAACTGGATTCATCCCCGGCAATGGTTTCCCCAAATTTCTGTTTCAGAATAATCAATTCATCCAGAGAGTCGGCTTCTGCTTTTCTTATAGTAGCTAGTTCATTTTCTTTACCTTTTAGCAAGGTATTCTGAATCATCTGCTCATTCACATCCCGTAGTCGATCTGCCAGGTCTTCATTGGTGAGTGCTTCTGTGTTCAGGTTCTCCAGGAAGTCCGGATATTTATCCTGCAGGTCCTGGATCAGTTGGTTGCGCAGCTCCTGGTTAGTGTTGGTGGTAGTTATGGCCATCACCAGGCCATTGAGCTTGATTCGTTCCTGCTCTAACTGTTCAGCCATTGGTTGTTTGATCCACTCGGTGGTGAGCTGAGTGAATTCTGTTATCTTCCGAATACCGGCAGTTAGCTGCTTATCAAAGGTCTTAAAGAATTGGATTTGAAGTCCCTCGGTGGCCGATTTCATTTCGGTCATGGCACCTCTTAAATTGTCCTCCATTGTTTTGGCCATACTCTTTGCTGAGCCGTCGGCCTGCTGGAGTCCCGTCCGGAGTAAATCAACCGCATCGATATTCTCAACCAGGGTAGAGAATACAACGGCATTTTCCCGGCCTACAGCTTTCATGGCTTCCTCAAAAACCTGCTCGTTTTCTGCTGCCAGGCCAAGCCGTTCGATCAGCTCATCATAACTGGAAACGCTACCACCCAGGACCGTATTTAACTTGCTACCTTCCTCATTGAGCATAAGTAAAATGTTCCGGACCCCAGTTCCAGTTGTTTCGGCCCGAACGTTCCGATCTGAGAGCACTCCCAGGAGTGCCGAGGTATCTTCAATCGCTAGACCAGCCTGTTGACTGACCGTACCCGATTGGGACATACCAACCTTAAATTTCTGCAGGTCTTGAGCTGAGCTGGAAAACAGCTTAGCCATAACATCGGTAACACGGTTAGTCTGGTCAGCTTCGTAGTTGTATGCTCTTAAAACACCACCGGCAACGGAAGCAGACGTGGCCAGGTCTTCACCGGTGGCCGATGCCAGGTATAGGGTACCTTCCGCAACTTTCAGGATTTCTTGAGCTGAGAAACCAAGTTTTGAATATTCGATCTGGAGCTGGCCAACCTCAGTGGCTGTATACCTGGTGGATGAACCCAGGCGCAGGGCATCCTGTTCTAGCTGCAGCCATTCCTCCCGGGTCGCTCCGGATACGGCTTGAACTTTGCTCATCGTGGCAGCAAATGATTCCCCAACTCTGACGGTATCCTGAATCCCCCCTGATAGCATCTGGAAGCCAAGATATAGACTAAGTACACCAGCTCCCCATTTAACAATCGATCCGGTTAATTTCTTGGCCTTTTTATCGGTCCGATCAATATCATGACCAGCCTGATCAGCGAACTGGTCAAAATCCCGCTGGAGTTCTTTTAAACCCTTTTCAGCCTCCTTTAATTTTAGTTTAATGGCTATGGCCAATTGGTTATTATCCACTGATTATCTCCGGCGTTTGGGCGGTTCCGGGGTATATATAAATAACCATTCAAATGCTTCCAGTTGGTCCATAGCTTCCACTGTTTTCCTGTTTAATGCTTGGCCTGCAGCCAGGATATATACCAGGCGTTCCAGCGTTTCGATATCATCTGCAGGGCCATCATCGAGTAACTCCTCTAACTGGGACTTTTTTCGTTTTCGCTTGGGGAGTCGTTTTCTTTGTTCCAGGAGATCAGCAACGCTTTGATCAACACATCGTTGAATAAAAAAAAATCACTGATTATCGCTAATCCGATTTCTGCTGGCCATTCGGTCACTGGTTTTTTGGGGAGATCTCCTTTTAGTATGATCAGGATAAATTCATTCAGCTTATTTTTCTTTTCCAGCAGGTCCACAGCATCATAGAAATCCAGACCTTTTTTGAAACCAACCTTATTAAGCAAACGCTTAGTGGCCAGTGCTCCACCTATACTCAATTTTTCTTGATAGACCTCATGGCCATCAATTGTGTATTCTTTTCTTAATTCTTGTGTTTCTGGCATTATTTACCTCACTGTACTATGCTTATTGTTCCTTCAATATCAACCTGGGTTCCCTGATATACCTGACCCATTGCAGGTTCGGTAATTACGGGATAGAACTGGTCTAATTTTGTTATTAGCTCAAAGTATAATGGACCCTCTGAGAAATTGGCTAGTATGCTTGGATCATCATAGATTATGTTGAATTCGGTTTGGCCATCGATACCTTCCTCCGGATAAGAACCACCATCAACGGTCCAATTGGTTTGATCTTCAGCAGTATCAAACTCCATCAAATCTTCACTATCAAATGTTGATACCTTATCGATCCGGAGAGTAAAGTGCATCTTACAGGGCCTGATCGCCAGCGGGTTGACGAAATTGAATAACAAATAGGGATCATTATCTCGTGGACGTATGACTTGGGGTTCCGCCTTTACCGTGAAATCTACATCAACAGAGAACTCCACCAGGTTAGTGGGGGTACCGGTTCCATTCGGTCGATCATTAAACTGAGCACGAACGGCCACATCTGACCAGGCTTTCATTATTCTGAAATCGCTGGCAGCATCCCACACAATACCAATCTGACGTGGCTTACCTGTTAGGGAAATACTGTTGATATCGGTTTCAATCTGGTTGCTGGATAAGTTGGCATCCAACCATTCCCCAGTCTGGCTTTGATACTGTAGGGAAGTAAGACTGCATTGATAGAAATACGGATTCCGTATATTAAACCACAGTACAACTTCACCAGCGGAAAACCGGTATTCGTAACTGGCAAAACTGATTAATAGTTCAGAGACTGTAATCTGAATATTTTTCATGCTTGAACCTCAAACTGAACCGGGCGGCTGTTACGACTTACATTCCCTAATCGATCAATAGCTATGGCATAAAGATTGTGGGTTCCTGCCGGCAGCGTCACTATTGCACTATGGGCCAGGGATGAATCGGGGTGGACCTCTGAATACCCGATATAGGTATCAACTTCAGTGTCCGGTTTACTCCCCGTCATTAAATAGTATTTCACAGTAATTATATCACCTGTTATCATGAGCTGAATATCCCTATCTGAGTTGTATTCATTTCACCTATCTGCCAATCAACTAAACCAGATACCTTCATTGGATTAGGCAATACTCCAATTCCTTTTGATGACAAACTGCTCTGGTTGCCAGCCAGATCGTATCCCACGGCATAAATGGTATAGCGCCCTTCACTCCAGCCACTGGTATTTACTGACCAGGCCCCACTTTCAAAGGTGTTATCGCTACCGAGCAGAGTATCGGTGGCGGGATTCGGACTGGCCCCTAACTGCTTATATATTTTTACAACTGAGGTGTCCATTTACTCTTGTCCGTTTGTCACGATTAAAGGCCATCCAGCCCCGTTCTTTTCTGTTATAATGGAAATGGTAAGGGATGATATCGCCAGGCGATTTACCCCACAACTTCATTGCCACCAGGTTATAATAAGGAATCTTGAATCCTGATTTCTCAACTTGGTTTTTTGATGAAAAATTATTGGTAACATGGATATTGATCTTGAAACCTTCGCACTGGCTGAGTTCTGCCGATACCCTGGCAAACCCATTAACGAGCCAGTAGCCTTCTCCGGTGATTCGGTTTATATTCTGGAAGGATTCAGGAATTACAATAACCAGGTCAAGATCATCGGGCTGATCCACATTGAAGCAGTAAGAACCAACTACATAATAACCCTTAATAGGGATCATTTCGTTGAATAGTAATCGGTGGCTTTGGTCAATAATCCAGATTAAATGATCGCAATGGCCACGGGTAAAATCCTCAACTCTTTTTGGTAGCCTCACGCTCAGTACCCTTCCATGCTTTTTTAGCAATCTTATCTTTACGAGTACCAATCAGCAGGACATTATATAAACCATCGGAATCTGCTTTTATCAATAGGTGGGTCTGTTCTTGGTTGACATTACCAAATGCCCGGCCAAAGTGATTAACCGGATTGACCCACACCATATCGGTTTCATTGAGATGTTGGTAGTAGGAAGGCAACTCTATCGCAACCTGGCCATTAATAACTTCTACCTGCCACCTGTATATATTATCACCTGCTGTCGGGGATTCAACAAAACTATGAAATAGCTCTTTATCTGATTTATCCGGATCAGGGTGGGGTATTCTAAATGAACCTGCAGATTTCGATAATGTACCTAAAACATCAACATCATCCTCGAAACTCACAGGACCCGACACCTCTTGGAGAGCTGTCTCACTCAAATCAAGAAAATCCAACAATGCCAATGCCTGAGCAACCCGGAGGGGAGTCATATATTTTACATTACTAGACCCTGTCTCAGCCTCGGCCTGGGTAGCAATACCATAATTTTCCACAGAACCAAGGCCAACATCAGCTTTATCCACACTGTGAGGATTGGCAGTATCGGCCTCATGGGAGTTCAATTCGGTAATGGCACTATTACACCTGGTAAATGCTACCCGAATTGTATCACCAGATTGTTCTCCGACAGTTCCAAGATCAATTGTTATTAATGGCACAGTTTAATTGATGTAGGGTACCGGAGGTAATCCCCGGTACCCATACACTTTCCCTACTACTATGAAGCGGTTCCGGAAACGTCGATGGCTGTCCCAACGTAGACCTGACCGGATACCGGTTCAGATACAGTCGGAGCACTCGGTGCGGTGGTATCGATAGTGACAGTTAATTCATTACCATAGGCAGACCAGTTGCCCATAGCATCCTGCCAGGCAGCCCGGAACTTGTGGTCACCATCGGCCAATCCAGCAGTTATTTGATGGGTGAAATTGAAATTAGCAGGAGCTGCATAACTTGGATTGGTATTTTCCTCAATTGTATTCCAGGTCGTCCCACCATCATCACTATGTTGCAGGCGTAGCGCTGCTACTGATGCTTCAGCAACATTAACACCCATTGCAGCATTTTCATTTTCAAGGGTCAGATTGACCTTTACCTGCGGGGTGTTATCATTAGTGATGTTATCAGTGCTACTCTCCCCTGAATCATCCAATAGATCGCATGACGGAAGGGTTGTGCTCCCAGTATAAACCTTTTTCAAGGTTTGGGAGGAAATATTACCAGCGGCATCCTCGGCCTTAGCGGTTATATCGCTGGCACCAGCGGTAACGCCTGATATTTGACCAGACCAATTCCCACTACCATCGACATTAAATGAGTTCTTTAATGACCCATCATCATATACATGAACTTTGCTAGCATCTGGCATGCGTTACTCCTTTCAGGTTAAACCAATTCAAAGTGTACCAGATCATCAAAATTGTTATTTTTTACCTGGGTGTCCATATCCCAGTCACCACCCCAACGGAGCTTAATCCCCATACGACTGGCCACCCCTAACACATAACCTCCAAAATAATGAAATCTTTCCCGGTCCTTCCAGTCAATGGGATAAGGGGCAACATCAATGGCTAATCCATCAATATGCTTGCTGTGCTTGGTTTTGGATTTACCCTGGGCGACTAACTCAGCCTGACGTTCCGGGGTCCGTCCGCCTTCAAGAATCGTGCAATCGAACCCCTTTACAACTTCATAAAATATTCTGTGTAAATCAGGGTGAACTGTTGCCAGCAGCTTATTTGATTTTGAGCTGAAACGTGGCACTATTCCATCCCCTCCAGAATACCCTCACAGAGCTGCTCAGCGGTAGAGGCCATTCGCCTGGTCTGTTCCTTGCGTTTCTGGCCCAGGGCTGATTTAGCGATAGAACCGATTGCCACTCCCACCTTCTTGGTGGTTGTAGGTTTTAATAACGGCACTGTTATCCCCAAGGCAGTGGTAGCGGTACCAATAATGGCCATGATGTTTTCCCCGTTGTCAATTATTAATGGTAAAAAATCCATGCTTACTACCTCTTGATTTTTTCCAGTTTATTCCAGATTTTGTTTAAACTCTCGTCGATTTTGTCAAAGCGTTTGTTGATATCGACCTTTGTTAAATAGTCCTTGGCCACTTCGAGCTTAAAATCATCAATCTTTTTCCGGGTGGCTATGTTATACTTCCAAACCATACGAACACTGGGGATCACCAGAATATTGATGATCCCCAATATGACGGTTACAACAGCTAACCAGTTAGGATTTGATACGGTTTCCGGCATCATTCCTTGGCTGATTTGGTGGTGGGTGATTTGCTGGACTTGGTTTCCTTGGCTTCCTCAGCCAATTTAAAACCTTGTCCTTTCAATCCGTCTACCTGGTGTTCTGGCACCAGACAGCGCCGTCCACCGGGACTGATCATAGCCTTATTACTCATGGTGGATTACTCCGGATTAAGCCACGTCAGTAACTGGCAGAGCAGCGGTCCAATCCCCATCCGTTGTCACAACGACTGCATCGATGTGAATCTTGGGTTCCGGACCCTCCAAACTTGTATACACGGACATTGCTTTCACGCAGGTGGTGGCCTTGTCCAGAGTAACAACTTTGTTTTTGCTCAGTAAAGTAACCTCAACACATTCTGTCGTGTTCAGATCGCCCAAGTCAGAAGGATTGTAGGAGTCCAACGGAATTTCGGCAGTTACCTTGTGGTGGGTGATTTCCTTGGCCCCTGAGCGTAATTCATCTACTTGAGGTTCAACCTTGAACGGCAACACCTCAACAACGTCCACGGGGATATTGTGAAGGAGTACCGGAGTTACAGGTGTCCCATCATAGAAATTGATGCTCAATGGACCTTTCAAGCGATAATCTTCGCCCATAATGACCTCTTGGTTTCAGTTAGTAAAAAAATGTTGTTACAGGCCCTATTTGTCCTGTTCTCCGGTTCCCTGATCCGCAACAGGTGGTTCCTGATCCGGACCCTGAGCTTCCTGGTACTTGGCAAAAGCAGTATCCCGCTCAGCTCCCGAGATGCCATATTCAAGCCGATCTTCCAGGGCACCCACATTAGGCAATCCCTTACCGGTGAAGTCTTCGGGGCCCAGTTCCGGAATCGTATTGATAATATCCTGGATCACCTGTTCCGGATCGGACGGGCGCTTATCCACTTTGGGTTCCGGTTTACTACCATCTAAGGCAGCGCAGGAATACCCGAAATTGCCGACCAGGTGGTTGGCTTGCTGCTCGGTAGCCTGGCCCTTGCCATCGGTAAACAGGACACCGGCACGAATGCCGTTGAACTTTGGATTAGGGGTTGAAACTGTATAGGTTTTTTCTGCCATGATATCCTCTTTAGGTTATTAATGAAATACAAACGTCAGGAGAACGGCTGCCCCGATTGTAGCCAGTTTAACCAGGGCAGCTCTTCCCATGACAGCAGGTACTAAGCAGATGTTGCTATTTCAATACCCGGGAGGACACCGATGGCGTCGTTATCCAGCAGAGCTGTTGCGATATCCATTTCTACTTGGTGGACGTAGTGGCTTCCGACCAGGTCAAGGTCCTTGGCCTCCACACCCACATTAGTGGCAACTGTGAGATCAGTTTCCTCACCAAACTTGGCACCGTAAATAGAAGTTGTCGCTGTATTGGCCCCATAGGTCTCGGTGTGGGTGATTGTTTTTGTGCCAGCGGCATCTTTACCGGCATCTAGCAATGCTACATTGTTGTAGTATTTGATTGGCACACCGAACTCATTAACACGAGTCTCACATAAATCTCGAGCAATCGAACCCATACGGGAAATGGTTTTAAAATCCATCACCAATGCATCGGCCCCATTGAGCATTGCAATCAGATCATCGATCAGTTCCAGGAACTGCTGTTGCGATGTCTTGGCCGCATCTGAATTACCCAATAGTACAGTCAAGCCGTTGGTTGGTACACCCGGTACGATTTGATCGGTGATCATGGTTTTAACACCAGTGATCTGTTTTGCATCCACCCCCGGATCACCGTTGATGAATTGGTAGTTGAAATTTTTACCCAAGTTCATTGAAAACCGGATAAGTTCCGCAGCCCGAACACTGGCAATATCCCGACCTCGTCTTTCATGAGCCTGATCGACCTGCACCTTATCACCAAATATCGTCAAGGTTGGATTCGCAAAAGCCGGATCGACCTTATTATCGGGGTAAGGATCGTTCAAGGAACGATACTGACCACCAGTGGCTGAGGCTACCTTGCGGACATAATCGGCATTGCCGACCATTGGATAGAATTGTACTAACGGCAATAGGGGAGATTTAGAGTACATTGCCTTGACAGCAACTGTTGCCAGTTCTCCACTTGATAATTGAAGTAAATCCATTATTATTTCGCTCCCTTCATTTGATTGCGAATTAGGTTGGCAGCCTGAGTTGTCAGGGTTTCCCCCTCACTCTTCACCGGTTCCGGAGGTTCAATTCCATCACCGAGCTTGCCTTTCTGTTTCTGTTCCAGGAGCTTTATGGTCTCCTCAAAGTTCTCCCGCAATTGGGGTTCCCATACCGCCCGTTCCGCTTCGGTAATCCGTTCCTCGGAAACGGCATCATCCAGGACGGCAGTAATTTTTTCATCCACGAATTTCTTCGCTTCATCCAGGGCGTTCTGGAGTTTGGTTTCCAAGTCTTCCTTGGCGGTGGTTAATTCAGTGATCTTTTCCTGAGCCTTCGCCCATTTTTTATTGATCGCTGACATAATATCTTCAACTGAATTGGCAACCGTCATGGCAGCCAGCCCAAATAAAGAAATGAGTTTTAGTTTGATTTCGTCCATTTCGGTTTCCTTTTTTGGTTTATCAAAAGAAAAATCTGCCCGATTAAAAATGTTGAATATTCCCCGCACCAGGTTCCGGAGCTTGCCAGGTTTAACCACTTCATCGGCAAAGCCATATTCAACCGCCTTGTCAGCTTTAAACCATTCCTCCTCATTCATCCATTCTTGGATCTGTTCTTTGGACTGGTCAGTCTTATCCTGGTAAATACCGATGATCTCATCCTGTAGCTCCTGGAGGTGTTCTTCAACCTTCCTTAAATAATCAGCATCCCCGGCAGCCCAGGTCCAGGGATTATGGATCATGATTCGGGCATTGCTCATAATTCTGACATTATCAGAAGCCATTGCGATGAAACTGGCGGCACTGGCAGCCATACCCATGATTATGATTTCCAGATTGTCCAGCTCCTTAAGGCTGTTATAAATGGCAATGGCATCGAAAACATCTCCACCGGGGGAGTTGATATAAACTTCGATCTTCTCAGCTCCATCATTCAGAGCATCCTGTAGGGCAGTGGCAAAACTCTGAGCGGTAACACCCCAGGGGCTTATCTCATCATAAATGTATAGAACGCCAATCTTGCCATCTTTCATAATTGTTCCTTTAGAATTACTGTTACAGTTCCAACCACGGTGGGGGCCTGGTCTTTTTCCTTGATCATGGGCAGGTTATAATCCAGCTCACCGGTGAAATAGTATCTTCGGGGATTATCATCGATAAAATAATTAGTAGGAATCTGATCAATCACCCAGTCCACCAGTTTTTCAACCGTTTCTTTCTGGGCAACCTGGCCAGCTTCGTTGACATCCAGACAGATCAGGTCCACCTGGTGGCGACCTTCCTTATCAGCCAGTTTCCCGGACCTGGTCTTAATCAGTAAGGCAGGCAGGGCCAGGCCGACTTCGTCATTCTCCTGGATGTTGAATAACTCCGAGGCATATTTGGCAATCGTGGCCGGATAGTTGTTTCCTTCATCCTTAACAGATTTGAAATAGGTCACCAGGTGATCGCCCAGGGTCTTAATGGATTCGGTCATTCAGCCTCCGGGTATGTTTGCTGATATCCAGCATCCCGACCAAACAATCGACGGTTTGAGCGGAACGCAACCGTTGGCCGAGGCTTGGCCACCCGTTCCCCGGAATCCTCATCAATGATCCCCAGGGTAAATTCCCCACGGGCAATCTCCCGCAGAATCTTCATGGTGTTTTCGTGGATTTTCTGCAGGGACTCAGATACGGCATTCGATCCGGAGATGGAGCTTTTCTTTAATTCAAAAAAGACTTCCTCAATAGCCAGCTTCCGCAGAACCCCAGGGATTTTATCAGCATCAAAGGGTAGGTCGCATTGTTTGCCCACGTACCCGTCAAAGACAACGCTAACGTCGGCAATAAACCCAGCCAGCTTTGTTTCATCGATAGTAGTTCCGGTTTTATCCCCGGTTAGCTGGGCAATACGGGCCGTCCCGTATCGTTCGGTAACGTTGCTTTGAGTGCAGTAATCCATAATGATCTGGTCGGAAATTCCTACGCATGTGCGGTCAATTCTTTTAGATATAGCGTATATCTAAAAATATATTGGGGTAGTTGGGTGGAACTTTGACCTGGTAAACCTGGAGAAATCATGGCTACTGAGTCGTTCCAAAAGGAACTATGCGAATATCTGTACTGCTATCAACGAAAGACCGTTGATGAAATTCTTAACCTCACCGACGTTAGCAAATCTACTCTATACCGCTGGATCGATAAGGAAGGATGGAACCGGGGTGCTCTGAGTAAAGAGTTATCATCCCTGGAGCTGGCCAATAACCTACGCTGGCATATAAACGAGACTCAGAAAAAAGCCCGGGAAGAAAACCGGCCAATGAACAATAAAGAGATCGATGCGATCACAAAACTCATGTCATTGGTTAGCAGGCTCAACCCACAGATTGTTTTCGTTTCTCACGCCATCACAGCAATGGATATGTTCTCCAGTTTTTTGAAAGTCCGGAAACCTGAAATACATGCCACTGTAGCTGAGTTCATGATGCTATTCCTCCAGGACCTGGCAAAAACGTACTCAGACTAGTCCTAGAACTATGTTTAAATCGCTTCAAATCGCCTTTAAATCTGCAAAAGTCCCAAATTAAAGGGTATTCGGTCGCATGAAGGTCACTAATCCCAGTCTAAAGGACATTCAAAAACAACTTGAGGAGTTCCAGGATCGCCTCAGCCAGGATGTCACCCCATTCAGCGATATAGATGATCCATCCCTCCAGGAGCGCTACAGTCAGGGGAAGGTATCATTTTTCAGTTTCGCTAAACTTTATACACCACATTACGTTGACCTGCCATTTGCCAGGTTCCACCATATGCTGATTGCTATGACGGAATTTGTTCGACGGCATTTATTTATTGTACCAGGTCCACGTGAACATGGAAAAACGGTAATTCTCCGGATTCAGAAGCTGCGATTTTTACTATATGGCATGAAACATTATATGCTGAAAGTATCGGAAAAGCTGGAGCTGGCCCAAAATGATATCGCCTATTTGCTTTCAGAACTGGAATTCAATGCCCGGGTAAAATCAGACTTTGATGTCAAGTTCATGAGGCGTGATGATAAGGAAGTCCGGATCAAGATCACTTCTAAAGCCACCGGTCTTACACATTTTGTAAAACTGGAACCCCTATCATATGGAACCCCGGTTGTGGGTTCTCTCTTCATGCAGTACCGTCCGGACTATGCCGAGGTGGATGACTTCGGTAATCGCCGGTCTGACCGGAATATCAGGATCGGACGGGAAAAGGTGGACTGGATCAAGGGAGAACTATTCCTGGCAATGGATAAAGCTGCAGGCCCGATCATATGGGTGGGGAATAACCGACTCAAGACCTCAGCTCTAAACCATGCCCTGGAAGAGATTTGCCAATCCAAGACATTACCGGTTGGTGCATATCTGAAACGCAATAACATCGATAGCCTGGTTAATCAAATCAAGCGTGTCAGAAACACTATTACCGCCCATGTTTTCCCCTCCTGGATCAGATATAAGGGTAAACGGTACGCTCTGTGGCCAGAGAAAATGACCCTCAAGGAGCTGGATAAACTGGCGAAGGATTTAGGTACTGGTACATTTGAAGGGGAAATGCAGCAGAATCCGGTTGAGGTGGGAATCTTGTTTAAACCGGAATGGTTCCCCACCTATAAAGAATTACCCAAGGACCTGGTATGGGCAAGCTGGATCGATCAATCTCTGGGGAAAGCAAAAACATCTGACTTTAAAGCGATTGTAGTTGGAGCTGGCGATGGCCTGTATTACTATGTTGTGGATGGGTGGGTTCGCAGAGCTAGCCTGGCAGCAATGGTCCGGGCTACATATGTCTTGTATAAAAAATATGGTCCCCTGGGATTAATAAAATTTTTCATCGAAAACAACTTTGGACAGTACACTCATGTCAGTAAGCGTGATTTTCAGGATGCAGCAAAAGTGTTTGGATTCCCCCTGCCAATTAAGCCAAAAAATAATGTCCTGAAAAAAGAAGCTCGAATCGAAGGGCTCGAACCCTTGATGGAAAATGGATACCTACTATGGCCTGAAAAACTAAACAAAGATTTGCAGGTTCTTAAGGATCAATTACTGGGATATCCAGACGCAGCAAACGATGATGGACCTGATGCCTTATCTGGTATGATCGATGAGGTCCGGCTTAAAGTTGTTGCCCGCAAAAAACATGGTTATAAATCAATCGGCAAACGCCGGTACGACCGCTCCTCCAGACGTTAAAGGATAGTCATGGCTAAATCAAAAAGAAAAAAGAAATCAACGGCTCCCACTCAGAAACTGGTTAAAGTGATTACCGCCCCTAAAATGCGTAATCCCTTTGCCAAGATTGGGGATGTAACACCACAGCAATTTAAAACGGCCATGCGGAATGCCCTGGGGGGACATCCTTCAAACCTCTACAATATTATGGATCGGTTTCGCCGGATCGACGGCCATCTGGGTGGCGACCTCCAGCGCCGGATCGCTGCTGCCACGACCGATAAACCAGGCCTGATTGCTGTTGAGGAAAACGATGCTGCTGCATTTGCCCGGGAAGCCGTGGAGCACGTATTGAAAGAGTTAAAATACCGGTTGCTTTCGGGAAGCCTGCTCCAGGCAAATTATTACGGTGTAAGGGCCATTGAACTGGTCTGGGGGGCAATCCAGTACGAAGGTAAAATGCTGTTTGTACCGGTGGACTATAATGTACTCCCGAATGATTTTATCCATGCCAAGAAAATCAATAAGGATGACAAGTATACCAGCCTGTATGTGGGTAAAGAACCGCTGGTAAAATATCCTGCGGGTAAAATTCTATTATTGACCCATGAGGATTTTCCGGCCTATTCGGATATCAACTTTGTTTCTCAGGGTGTTGGCCTGGCAGCCATGCGGTATTCGATCTATAAATATTTTGATTTTGAGGACTGGGCTGCTTTTAATGAGGTTTACGGGATGCCCATGCGGATCGGTAAGTATGAGTCTGGAGCATCTGAAAAGGATATAAAAGTCCTTGAGAATGGCGTCCATGATATGGGGTCGGATGCTTCGGCAGTCATTTCCGAGGATACCAGCATTGAATTCCCGGAGGTAAACCGGTCATCATCCGTTGAGGCATTCGACAAATTCAAGGATGCCTGTAACCGGGAGATATCAGATGCCATCCTGTCCCAGTCGATCACCTCCAGCACCGGCCAGCATGGGACCTATGGCACGGCTGTAACGGCTAACGGCATCAGCATAGATGTAGCCGCCAATGACGCTTACCGTCTTGACCTGGTTATGCAGGAACTGGTGGATGTGATAGTGGATTACAATTTTACCAATGTTGGCCAACTGGTATTCTTTACCCCGGTGAAAAAGGCTGACAACCTGAATAATGAAGTGACCGTTTCCAAGACCCTGCAGGAAATGGGTCTTGATCAGTCTAAATCCCACCTCCGGAAGAAATATAATGCCCCTGAGCCGAAGGATGAAGACGATACTCTCCCCGGTAAACAACCCGGAAACCTGATCGATATAGGTTAATGAAAGAGATCTCCGCAACCATCACCCTGTCAAAGTCCCTCCGGGAATTACTGGATGGTGACCTGGTGGACAAGATTGTCACTGAACGGGATATGGCCCTGGTTGCTTCCCAGGTCCATTATTTTATCCTGGCCAGAACAGCCCGCGGGGAATTTTTAAACAAGGGATACCGGAAAACTTATACCAACCAGCATAAGCGCCGCCGCCTCCAGGATCGGGGCTATACCAATGAGGAAGTGACCCTGTTCATGTCCGGAGCAATGTTGGGAGCTCTGCAGACTGAGATCAAGTACAGCCGGGGGATTCCCGAAGCCCATGTGGGTTATTTTGATGGCCAGACCGATCCTGATATCCTGGACCTGGCCAGCTTCCACAATGTCCTGGGAGCTGGTAAAAATCATGTGGTCCGGGAGTTTGTGGGATTGACCAATGGTGAAGCGGCCAGCATCACCAATTTTTTAAAAAGACGAATAGATAAAAATTTGAATTGACCTGCTCCATAAAGAGCAGGAGCGGGTCAAGGAGATAACGCCTCCCCAACCACCCCATTGCCGTGGGATGACCATAAATAGTCCGCTCCAGCGTTCACAAGAACGGGGGAAATTACCCCTAACCTGGAGCCTCACAAACGAATATGAAGCCGATTAGGAGGCGTTATGAAAGCACATTGTGATAGTCTGATTTCCTGGGTAGGTGGCAAAAAACAATTACGTCGGCAGATCGCCGAACTTATCCCTACTGACATAACTGGATATGTCGAACCTTTTGGCGGGGCAGCCTGGGTTATGTTCTATAAAAAACGCTGGGCCAAGCTGGAAGTATATAACGATATCAACAGCGACCTGGTCAATTTATTCCGGGTAGCCAAGTTTCATCCGGAGGAGCTGCAGAAAGATTTTGAATTATTGATCCCTTCACGAGAGCTATTTGACCAGGTTAAATCAAATCCAGGATACACTGATATTCAAAGGGCAGCCAGGTTTCTACATTTGATAAAACGTAGCTTTGGTTCGATGGGGCAGCACTGGGCCAGAAGCAAATCAACTCCGCAAACATCACATGAAACAATCCTCAGACAAATCCGGGTAATCAGTCAGCGATTGGATAAGGTCTACATTGAGAACAAGCCCTATGATGAATTAATATCAATGTATGATGGTCCCGATGTGTTTTTCTTCTGTGATCCCCCATATATCAACGGTTACAATTACAAACTGGATTTTGACCACTCCCAACTTCAGGAAGTCTTGGCAGGAGTAAAAGGCCGGTGGTTACTTACCTTGGATGATTGCCCTGCAGCCAGGGAGTTATTTGGTGATTATCAGATTGTCCCAGTGGTCAGGCAGAAAGGGATTAACAGAATGCGAGGGGATATGGACTATAAGGAAATAATAGTGAATAATTTTTAACATTGGAATAAATATATGTTTTTTAAATTCATCTATGACAGGAAGACATCACCAGGCAATAATTTGTGAAAATGGCCATATTATTACAGACTCCACTACAATTGAAAAGGAGAAAGCTGATAACTACTGTCAGAAATGTGGTGCAAAAGGATTAAGATATTGCTCATACTGTAAATATATAATCCGAGGTAGACGTTTTACTCCTACTCCCTATGGTCCTCCAACAGTTATTCATTTACACCGAGCTCCAAGATTTTGCTATAATTGTGGTAATCAGTATCCCTGGACTGAACAGAAAATTGAAGCAGCAAAAGAAAAAATAGATTTATTAGATATTTCAAAGCCTGATAAAGAGTTCTTGACAGATAGCATTGATGCAATAATAATAGAAACTCCAAAGACAGAAGTGGCCGCTATAAAAGTAAATAAAAAATTAACAGAAATTGGAAAGGCCGCTGCAATGAGTATAAGAGAATTGTTTGTTGATATAGCTGCTAGGACGGCTGCGGAAGTTTTAAAGAATTAATACTTATTAGGTACAATGGTATGAAGGATACAAAACAGAATCCCACAGTCTACTCTCCAAATAATGAACCATATTTAGGAAGAGAATCTGTCTTTCATTTCGATAAAGTAATAGTATCATGTCTAGAATCAAATTCCGAAATTGCTCGATATACTCATAAGAATGAGTTAACTGAGCTTCAAAAAGCAGCTTGTCAGGTAATACCGCAAGGAATCAATTTAGCACTAAGTATTCGTGAATTAGTTCGTCAGGGATATTTATTTGCTGCTGCTGTCTTGATGCGCCCCCTCATTGAGCGAGCGGCTATCATCTCATATCTGAGTGAGCAACCTGAGAAGGTATCATTATGGCAATCTGGTTGGAAATATCAAGAGCGTCCAAGTTTAGGAATTATGTTAGCTTCGATGAATAAGGAAGTTGATGTAGAAACAACCAAACAAGTTTTATCTACTTTCAACTCACTAACACACGGGGACCCCATAGGATCTGAGTTCAATTTAGTACATCTAAATAACGGTAGTATCGGCTATTCCGTTGGAAAAGCACTTGAGGAACCTGAGTTTTGCGATTTTATATGTTTCCAATCGTACTTATATCTTATTGTTATAATGGCAAGAATGGTCGGATGTTTTCCAGAATTAAAAAAGAGTTCTAAGGGGATTGGGTAGAAAAGATATCAACATTCTTGTGTCATTACACCCTTAGTTTTTCTATATCTCCTTCCATCAAATCCAGTTTCTTCTGCAGGGCTTTCAGTTCCGTTAGGGTTATTTGCTTCATCTCCGCATGGGCCTGGAAATAGGCGTAGGCCATCAGGCGTTCCTCGTAGGTGAACTCCCGTTCTTCGGTTTCTTCGGCCAACTCCTCTAGAAAAACTTCGTATAATGATCTTTTATCCATTGTATTTCCTCAAATCTATCAGGGTCAATTTATCAAAACTTTGCAGGATCAGAGCCTGGGTTTCCGGCTTGGCCACCAAGTGCTGCCGGATTTTGTATACTGCTTTTCCCCAGGCAACGTCCATCATTTCCTGTGTCTGGTGGATTAACACCGTTTCCGACTGGGTAATCCCTCGTAAAAATATCTTCTCAAACCGCCGGGGGTTGAATGACTGGGGAATCTTAATCTCCACTGGTACCCCGTTCATGATCATATCCACCGGTCCGCCTTTCAGGTTCTGGACATTCCTGGTAAACAGGGACTCATAACCCAGTTCAGCCATCAGTTCCCCGGTATTAAATTCATCTTTAAAGGTTTTTCTAACCTGCTTTTTAGAATGGGTCCAAGCCTGGTACCAGGACATATGGACTGCAGTAAATCCCGAATCGTTGTCAACGGCATCCCGGATCATAACAAATCCCTGGCGGTTCAACTCATACTGGCGCACCAGGCGTTCGGCCTGAGCATCATTGGCATAGACTTTGACAAATCTTTTTTTCTTCTTATCGGTATAAACTTTCCGAATCTTCCCCCCGGATACTTCTTTCAGATCGTCGTCCCACTCCGGATCAACCCACACCCAGGTATGGATACAACGATATCCGCCCCGGTGAACGATAACCGGGTTGAGCATTCCATTGTCCATTGCCCTGATCTGATCCAGGGTATAGACCTTCATAATATGAATCCGGCAAAATCCCCGGCTATTTCGCTGCAGGTGGCCATAATACAGACCATGCTTAAGTCCGGCCTTATTTCGGATAACATTGCGGGAGAGCTGATTATAGGCCCCCACAATGGCCTGGGACTCAACGTCAGCAGCAGTCTTGGTTATCCCGGCCAGGTTAGTAAGGGTAGCCCGCAGATCGGAGCGGTTGACCTCCCCGGCCAGGACTGCCCGCTGGAGTGTTTCCACAGTACCTCTGCGAAGTTCGGAGGAGCTGTTCGCCAGGGATTGGCTAACAGACTGGGACAGAACAGCAGCCTCTTTACTCCGCTTGATCTCATCCTGCACACCCCCAGTTTCCACGCCCCGCTTTTGGTAAAATTTTAGTGAACTGGATATCGCCAGTTGGATTTTCTCTGTCAGTTCATCGGCCAGCTCCTTGGTCAGATAATGACCGTGGGACTTAAGGATATCGGACACCTGCTGGTCCAGGTCAATATCCTTCAATTCCTCCAGGGTATAATCATCCAGGAGGCTGAGCAGGCTGTCAACCACTGAGGTTACAAAATCCCTGGTGGCTGCGTTGTTGGCGGCGCTCAACAAAATCTGTTCAGCTTCTTTATCGAGCCGTTCCAGGTCTTTCCAGAAGCCCATTATTTCTTATCTATTGTTTCAGATGTAGTGAAGGTGTGTAGACAATCATCGTCCCGGCAGGTGCGATACCGTTTAATGAAATTGGCATAATTGATTGTCTGTGCAACAAAGGTAGGGCCACCACAAACGGGACATTCGATACCGCCACGTACTCCAGGACCTTCTAATTCCTGGAATAACGGGTACTGCTTATCCTTTGTGGTGGCCACTGGCATTTAGAGGGAGGAAAAATTCAGATTGATGGACTCGAATATGTCACTCTTATTACGGACCTTGAAATGCAGATACTGGCGGGAACCATTGACAGTAATCGAATCAGCGATCAGGATCATAGCCTTTTCCCATTTCTTATTCCTGATCTTCACCGAGCGTAGTTTGAGAATGGCATGGGTGTTGACCCGTCCTGATTTATCTACGTCGAAAGCATGGTTTACAACAGCGACCAGGTTGCGGTTCGCTCCATCAGACCAGGTCTCCAGTAATTCGTCAATTAGGGTTTTAGCTGACTGCAGGCGCTCATCAAGCGTGATCTTATCATTTATTCGGTATTCAACCTGCATGTCGCCACTGAAACCGGTTAATGATAGATTTCCCTTACCGGTATTGTGGACTCCGGTACGGTGCTCAACATAGTCAACATGCTTCTGAATCCGGGCGAATATCGACTTCTTGACCCTGAGCATTTTCTCCTGGAGGGCTTTGGCCTCCTTCATACACATTTCCACCGTCCGGTCACGGTGCTTTACTACCGGATCAATATGCTCCGGGGGAGTCTTCTTCCCCCGGCGATCAATCCAATATCCGTTGTCATCAACTTGAGCCATTATTTGCCTCCTTTTGATTTTGCTTTCTCAATGGTTATGATGGTATAAACATTCACTCTTCCATCGGCCCATACAGCACGGAAGAAAAGACCTCCACAGTCTCCACATATAACCATCGTATCCCAGTATTTCTTCCGGCCTAGCTCGTTTTTAGTTGGTAAGTGGGTTTCCAATTGAGCACCACAATGAATGCAATGATATTTAATGATTTTAGACTTGCTGTTATTTCCCATAAATCATCTCCTTTAACTCATTTCGATCTAAACTTTCAATGGCAGCAACCGCTACTGCAGCAACTTGTATAAGTTCATCCCGGTAGTATGTAATATCACTATCGGGTACCTCAAATCGTGCTTCAAGAGCAGCTCTATTTGCTTCCCCAACTTCTTCCCCAAGAATCATTAACCAATCTGCAGGAGGATGATTCTGCTCCCCCCATTTTTCATCTTGTTTCTGACGTTCTACCGCCACCTCAAATAGTACGTTTCTCATTAGCTGTCCTTTATGATTTGGAATGCAGTCATGATATCGTATAAAACAACCGGCTCATCTTTCTGGCTACAGACAGGGCATTCCGGGTTAATTGCTATGGGGTTCCTTAACTCCAGTGTGCCCCCACATTCCACACACATCTTATAGGCAACTTTCCGCTCCGCCCGGGGCTTCTTGGGATAGGGCCCTGAGAGCCAGTTACGGAAAGCAGCATGATAATTCTTGTACCGCCGACCATGAGCTGCACAGTAATTCCTGAACCTGTCGTACTCGAATTGCACATCAATTTGAGGGTATTCGGCATCGAACTGGGGGAAGTTCTCAGGGATGCTGCTTAGGGAATGATCAGCCATTATTTCAACTCCACCTGGGGTGTGCGCTCAATAGCAGAATTCAAACCACGATAAGCCTTAACCAATTCGTCAGTCCAGGGATCTGAGGTTTGTTTAATAAATCTTTCAAAGGCTTTTAAAAACTCCAGCGAAGCATCCAGATTCCGACGAACATAGAAGGGATCATTACCGGCGTTATACTCATGCCGGTTCTTTTCACTTTCAGCCTTTATTCGATCAAGTAGATTCTGTTGCGCACCAGCAATAATAAAATCCATGTTGCCCAGGTTCTCATATACTGCCTTTTCCAACAGGTCAATTAATATCTGAGTATCAGAGCCCGGGATTATCACGTTTGATCTTCATTTTCTTTAAAATGTTGATGACGATATGAGCTGTCCTGGCATCCAGCTTGTTAAGTAAATCGATATAATCTTTTGCATCTGAATGGATGGGGAAATGCTGCACCATCCATGAATAAATAGTGGCCTTAAAATCTTCGCTGGCCTTGCGGTGACCGGTTATCTGGTGCCATAAATCTTGGATCAAATCAATTTGATTTGTGGAGGCACCACCGGTCACCTTTCCTTTGGCTTGGTTTTTTGGCCTGGTCTGTTTATTCCTGAATCCCAGGTTCTCAAACTCAGCCATTACATTGTTAAATCTCACATTATCCATGCGGGGGTCTGCGGAGGATTTAACCCCGGCATGGCGCAGCAGGACCTGACGGTACATCCAGTCCTCCAGACCCAACTGCGCCTTGGCTACGTGTAACAGTGCTTTTTTCCGTTTGGAGATCATGAAAGGATCAGAATCTTTCTCTTGGCACTGTTGACAATTGTAGGGGTGATCGTGTCGGTATTATGGGCCTTGCAGAAATCGTAACAGACCCGCAGTAAATTGTCCAGAATGCGGAAATTATTCTGACTTAACTGAACAATAAGCTCCCGGGCTTTATCGGCTACTGTGAGCGAAATATCGTCAAATATCTGGTAGATTTCCTGCAGCTCCAGATTACCCAGTTCCTCAAAAATATCAGGACGGCCAACAATGTATTTGTGGGTTGTACGCCGGGAATTAAGAGCCCTGTACAGATCGTGGCTTCCCAGTAATACCAGGTTCAGCTTACTACGGTCATGGATACGTCGTGCCAGGTCCAGGGTTTTGATCGGCAGGTTCTCAGCTTCATCGATAATGAGTAGTATCTCGGGTGCCTTGGTTAGAATCTGGTCAATCATGCTGTCCAGGAACCAGGTCTCGGCTAACCGAAGGTGTCGGCATATCTGCTGGCATAATGCTTTGCAGGTAAAGCCCTGGTGGGATTCGATCAGAATATCATTGGTCTTAGTGATGTAATCCTTGATCGTATGGGTTTTACCGACCCCGTTATCCCCTACAATAACCGTGATCCCCGGGAATCTTCTGGAGCGCTCCAGAGTTCCCTGTATCTTCCGATAGGTAATGGTTTTTTGTGTTTCCAGGAAAAAGCCTTTTTTCTCATTTTCTATCCAGGTGGATATTACCTTGTCTATACTGGTGGCCAGGCTCTCATTATCCCCTTTGTATTCACCTTTCAGGAATGAAGAAATGGCACCGGCTGACTTGCCAACTGCCTCAGCTATTCGGGCCTGTTTAACAGACGGGTGTTCCTCCATGTACTGTTTCAGTTTATTGGTAACTGCTGTCACGTGTTCGCTCATTATTGCTCCTTTTAGTAGTCCCAATCCACTTGATGCTCATCCCTTTCCAGTGCTTCCTGGTCTTCCTCCACGGGCTGATCGTTGAAGTCCAGGCGGTCCTGCAGGAGTTGTGGATCGGTTGTTTTAATCAGTTGGTTGATATTCATTTCGGCTGGCAGGTGTTTGTTAATCTGAGCCAACGAATTCTTGGTTTCTTTAGAGGATACCCCCAGTAATTCCATGCGTTCACTAAGTTGTTTCCGGCCTTCATCACTGAGCTGTGCCAGGGGATGTACATCATCGATTGGCCAGCAGGTGAATAAGTAATTATCCTTATCGTAGATATCAACCTGGGAGGGATCAAAATCATTGATATAAGCCAGGTAAGTTCTACCGTTACCTACAAATTTGGGGACCCACTTGAAATTGGTATACCAGGTCTTATTGATTTTTACACCATTCCGTCGAATCTTACAGGTATAAGCCTTACGCATGCAGGAACGGATATCATCGATCTGGAGGGTTAAATGCTTGACCTGGTGATAGACTTCATTGGGTGTTAAATGTCGGTGATCAGGGCGTGAATATGGTAGGCCCGTGTGAGGGGTGTTATTATACTTATCGAGCCAGGAAACCAGTAAGGGCAGCACTTCCCCGATGGTGGGGAGATTACCTTCCTTGACGGCTATATCAAGGTTCTCAGGTCTCCACTGGGGAGCGCCACCGGTGAAGGTTGGCCACATCCGGGAAAACTGATCTTTCAAGGTACGGAAAAAGCGCTCCACTGGTTTAGACCTGGGATTACCTGGTATTGACCAGATCGGTTTGATTCCGAACTCATCCAGGACCCCGCCGATCCGCAAGGTGTCCAGTTCAACCCCAAGCATCCGTTCGTTTTTAAAAGCAGTACCATTATCAAATAAAATCATCTGAGGTACACCGGAGAAAACCATCCCGCTGGCCAGGGCCTGGAGCGCGGAATCTGTGGTCTCAGTCCAGTGTAGGGCGAAGCCACAGCCCCTTCGAGAAGCTGCATCCATATATAACACCAGGACTGCACGATAGGGCTTGCCAGTCACAGGATTATAGAACATGATATCAAGTTTATGGCCATCAGCGATCCACAGCTCATCAGGATCAAGTAAATTCCAGTCCCGACCAATCCAGCCTCGAATATTATTATAATAGTGCTTAGGTCCATGACGACCCATTGACACAATATCTTTGTTATACTGTTCAAAATTGTCCAGGAAACGCCTGGTCGCTGAATATGTGACTTGGCCCAGGGTTCCCAGGTCGTTGATATAATCGACAATCGTTTTAATCCCCAGTTGCCCCTGGTTTAAAAACATGCTCAATACCACCCGTTGTTGATCTCCGGTTAAAGAAGTATTAAAGGGCATTAGAACATTGTTCATGTCCAGGTCAAAACTGCCGTTGGGGAGGCTGTTATCACTGACCTGGATTTCTGTTTTCGCTTCTTTAAACCAGCGCTGGAGGGTCGATATTCCAACCTTTTTTACTTTGGCATATACCTGAGGAGACAGATTCAATTTTCTGAGGCGATACAATTCACAATAGATTTTCAGTGCTTTCCGCTTGGTCTGATAATGCAGTTTTTCCCGTTCGTACCAACCTTCCCAATGGTCCATAATCATACGCCTGGCGGTATCCTTAACCTTGAGAGTTTTTGGACCACTATCTGCGGTGGCCAACCTGCCAGTACGGGAGCTGACTGGTTTTCCAGACCGGCGCTGGTCAATTAATGCCTGGTGGCCACTGGCGATTGGTACTAGTTCGCTCATTTCAGAGCATCGGCTTCCTGTTTGATCATATCCCGGAACTCCAACAGGGATGGGCGTAATTGAGGGTCCTTTAATTCGTTTAAATTTTTATATCGTTGGATGAGTGCCAGTAAATCTTCGGTCAGGCTCTGAGCCCGGTAAATCGGGGCAACCACTTCATATGATTTAAGAAGGTTGGTTTTTTCCTTTTTCAGCTCAGTAACGGTTTTGCCCTTGGTGTCTATTATCTCTTTTTGTTTATCGATAGTATCGACCAGTTCCGCATTCTCCTGAGCACCAGCATCCTTGAGCCTGGCTATCTCTGCAGCCTGGTCGCTGATATAAGCCTTAATCGCCCCACTGTCTGCGTCCCCACTCATCAGCAGCTTATATACTTCCTGTTTGTTGGATTCAGGGAATTGCTGCACCTGGCGAATCGTGCTCATAGGCAGGTTCATGGCCTCTACCCGCTGGAGCATTTCAGCCCCGAAAATTCTTACATCAGCCACACGACGTTTGGCGGTAGCAAGAGGAATATTGATTGTCTTACAAAACTGTTTAAAAGAACCTCCATAATTAGATACTAAATCATCAGGAAGTACCTTACCTGATTGATACATTTCATTGATCAGGGCTAATTGAATAGCGCCCATAACTCCTGAAAATGATTGAAGGGTCTCAAAAGCCTTGATAGCTCCGGCCATTTCAGAAACGTTAATTAATGGTGTACGAGGCTCAATTTGAGCCTCGGTTTCGATGCCTTCACGACGATCCACTATATCATTTCGAGGCTCAAATTGAGCCTCGGTGGGTGCTGAATTAGTATTTTCTGACATTTTCGATTCCTGTATTTGTCCTTATTCTTACGTACTGTTTTGGTCCCTGCAGTAACTGCCACTGAGCCCATAGCTGACAGACCCCAATCTCAGGGCAACCCCCATCATCAACCGGAGTTGAGCAACCATTACATGGAGCAAATCCTGCATCCAGATATTGCCGGGGAGTCATACCGGTGCCACCGGCCCCAGGGGGATCGTGGGGGCCGGTGGTCTTCTTATTCCGCTTTTCAGGGGATTTGTTCATTGCCACTATCTGGCGAATTCTTTTCCAAAGGTGGGCGGTAGCCGACCATAAGTTGTAGGTATAGCCGACTACCGTTTTTGCGGAGGACAGAGAATTACGAGCGGGCGTGCTCTTAAAGAATTTTCTATCAGCTAGAAATAGTGTAGTGATTATTATTATAGAGATAATGTGTAGAATTCTGAGCCCTAAAAAGACTGGTGGTTGGTAATTGAGAATATCAAATATGAGAGGGTTATTCATTTCAGTTGTTCCTCCAGGTCCTTTATTTCCAGTTCAAGGCGAGCCCGTTTTTCCTGTTTTTTCAGCAGCTCTAACCTGGTGACATCCTTCCCCTTGATTAGTGCCTGCTCATCATTGAGAAACAGCTCTATTACTTCGGTCGATTGAGTAACTTTGCAGAATGCTTTAATCATCACTGCTGGCATCTGGTGTTCGTGAGCTTCTGAGGAATAGTGATTTAGCATTTCAACTGTGACCCGTTTCTCAAGCATTGCGGATAACAGATCGGCCACTTGATCACGGGATAAGGAACAGTTTTTCAGGGAATTTGATACTGCCAGGGAAAGGACTTCAGGGGTATAGTATTTAGCGGAAATAAAATCTAGGGTAGCCTGCATTGGGTCTGGCAAATTATTTTTCTTTTTTGCCATTGCTCGCACCCGGTTGGATTGTTAAGTTTTTATAGATTAAATGAGTGGTAGACTCATAAAGGTGGTGAGATACCTTTAGTTGATAAACCGACATGATCCGCTATACAATACTGAATAGCGGTCCGGTCCCTGGGTCCTGCCTGAATGATGGTGAGATGATTGGGTGAATGAAATTCCAGGGATTGACCAAGGACCGGCCACTATCAAGTTTATTGTATGAAAATTGGATTATTTTTGATTGTTTTATCAACTCATTCACCCATGAATGCTTAGTGAATATATAGCCAACATATTGGCTATGCAAGTGGAAAAGTATAATATATGAGCCTTATTAGTGATAATATTAAAGATTTTCGCTCATATGCTGGACTTATACAATCCGACATAGCATTAAAAATGCACACATCCCTCTCGATGTATAAAAGATATGAATCCGGCCAAACTGATATTCCAATCAGCAAATTATCCTTCTTAGCCCAAGAGTATAATTTGAACCTCAATTGGTTAATTACCGGTGAGGGGAAAATGATTCTAGACAATAATGATGACGAGCTGCTTAAGTTGAAAACTGAGCTAAAAAAAATTGATGAGCGTCTTGAAGAAATGGACGCAGATCGCCGAAGACGTACTAATCCAGGTCTTGACCCTGGGTAGCTGGGACGTTTAAATCGAATTGAAACTGTATTTGAATGGGGATTAAATCGGGTTATAACATGTCAGATTCCCCCGGCTATATATAATATAAGGAGAGTATATATGACTGCTACACCGGGTTCATCGCTACTTGAAAAACTGAAATATATTTTATTAATAATGAACATTATACTGCTTATATATATATCCTGGATGATGTACGATATCAATCAAGAATTAAGGCACATTCGCCACGGACTCAAAGCCAGGATTTATCATCTTGAAAAATGACAATGCCAATATGTCAGAATTGCTTAAAAAGAAATTCAATAGACCCCCACTAATTTTTAAATATTAATGCGAATTCGCCTGATTATGTTCCCGTTCCAGTCTCATTATCCGCGTATATTCCCGAGCGAGTCTCATTTTTATTTACACCACTTAACCTGTAAGTCCTGCAATATCGGCGTTTTTGTTTTTGGCGAGTCTCAGTTCAAGTGTTAGCCCATATTTATATCCCTCCCTGTTTTCCGGGTTCTTATCCTTCAAGCAATAATAATATAAAACCCGTCAGACATCTATGCCTGTGAACATTCGAACACCCGAAAACCTGAACACTTTGACATCCGATAAATAAACCAATTCCTCCCGTCGCCGAATTAGCTTAATTTTACTCATGGAATATTGCCGGGGAGAATTCAAAGCCAATCAGGCTCAGACCGACGCCATCACCCACCCGCCGGCGCCATTGATGATTGTAGCCGGGGCCGGAACCGGAAAAACAACCACTTTAATCCACCGTATTGTATATTTAATTGAAAAACACGGAATAGAGCCCGGATCAATCCTGGCAATCACCTATACGGAAAAAGCGGCCGAAGAATTGAAGTCCCGGATTGTGGCGGAGGTTGGTTCGTCAGCCGAAGAATTGACGGTAGGCACCTTTCATGCTTTCTGCTATTCAGTGGTGAAGGAATTCGGATACCGGCCTGAACAACAGCCGATCCTGATCGAAGAAGGCGATGCCATTTTCATGCTCTTGAACCGGTTCGATGAATTAGGTCCCCTCAAGTCCAAGGAATTCGCCGCCGATCCGGTTCAGGCGGTAACCAGATCATTCATTCCCTTTCTCAATCGGATCCGTGATGAGTTAGTCGATCTGAAAACGTATTCGGAACCGGAATCGGGTGACGATCCGGCTGAAATTGAGCGGGCGGCACAAACCGCAGATTTAATTCGCGTGGCCAGTAAATACCGGGAATGGAAACATGCCGATGGCCTGGTGGATTATGGCGATATGATTCAACAGTGCTATGAATTAATGCTGGATGATACAGTACTGGAAAAACTGCAACAACGTTTCCAGAATCTGATTATCGATGAATTCCAGGATAATAATTTTGCCCTGAATGAGGTCATCAACCACTTGGGAGGTAAACGCCAAAGCATCACCGTGGTCGGTGACGATGATCAGGTTATTTTCAGTTTTCGAGGTGCCAGCGCCTATAATATTGCCGATTTCCGCCAGCGTTACAGCAAGCATCCAGACTATAATGAAATCAACCTGGTGGAAAACTACCGTTCCTCCCAGCCGATCCTGGATGCGGCTAATGCCGTCATTGCAAATAACATTGGCCGGCTGGAAAAAATACTGGTTAATCCAGAAAGAACAACCGGCAATAAACCGCACCTGTTCCAAGGATCGACTTCCCAGCAGAATGAAAGCTTGCCCGAGCGTGTAAAAGAATTACTCCAGCACGGATATCAGCTCAATGAAATGACTGTTCTGTGCCGGACAAAAAACCAGGTTAAAGAAGCCGCCCGCCAACTGCAACAGGCTCGAATTCCCATCAATGTATTTGTTTCGGAATATTTTGAGCTGCCGGTTATCAGGGATCTGTTGGCCTGGTGCCAGGTAGTTACTAACAGTCCGCAGGCCGACCAGGGCTTCTACCGCCTGCTGACCAATACCCTTGGGCCTGGTGAGGCTCGAACCCTGTATCAGCCCTTTTCCCGGCGTGACTATACCAGCCGGATCGATGCCATCAGGAAGAATTCCGGTTATAAAATCCTCGATGGTCTATTTGACAAAATCGATTATCTCCGAGATCAAACCCTCCGATTGAAAAAAACAACCGCCGAGCTTATCCCGTTAATCTGCACCCGGACCGGTCTGCTGCGACCTTTAGTCAATAAATATGAATACCAGGACCAGGTAGCGCTGGTCAATGCCGGTGACTTTATATCACGGGCACTGGATTTCAATCGTCGCCACCCGGCTAATAATTCGTTGCTTAGTTTCACCCGTTATATGGAAACACTAAGGAAAGCAGGGGCAGTTGCCGCCCGGGAACCAAAAAAATCCACTGTTCCCGCGGTACTGGTTCAAACGATCCACAAAGCCAAAGGCCTGGAATATCCGGCTGTAATCATTCCTTATAACCAGACCCAGCGTTTTCCCCTTAATTATCGGAAGAATAAATATATCGATTCGCCCCCCCCGGAATTATTGAAGGTCAAAGATCTCCATAAGCTCGATCCCCGTGAGCGTCACCGACAGGAGGAACGACGCCTGTTCTACGTGGCTCTCACCCGGGCCCAGGATGAACTGCTGATACTGGCACCGGAGAAGCGAACCTCACCCTTCGTAAAGGAAATCCCTGACAATCTTATCAGGACTACCAAAATGACTGACAAACCGGTTAATGAAAAAAAAACTGATTATAACGATCTTAGAATTGAGTACGAGCAGCGCCTGACCGAAGCGCTGGCGCAGGATCAGTATCCGCTGGCCCGGGATCTGGTGAGTGCTCTGGAACGGCTGACGGCGTTAGCCAAAAAACAGGCAATTACCTGGACCGGCTCAAACTGGGAACTTGAGTTACAGGAAAAAATGATGGCACTCCCCCCGCTGGAGATTCCCGGCCACTTGAAACTCTCGGCCAGCGCTATCGAAACCTATGATCAATGTCCCTTGAAATATCGCCTGGCCTATATTGACAATATCCCCGAGACCGGTGATAAGCCACAGCTGGTCTTCGGAAATATAATCCACCAGGTATTGGAACATTTCCATAAAGATACGTTATCGACGGAAGCAGAATTATTGGATTTACTGGAACGATTCTGGTACTCGGAAGGCTTTGATTATGAATCCCGTGAGACCAGCTTCAAGGAACGGGGAATCGAAATGCTGAAGCGTTATCATCAGTATAATGCAACCAATCCTGCCAATGTCTTACACACCGAATACAGCTTCAACTTCGACCTGGAATCCTGTACGATCCGTGGTAAAATTGACCGCATCGACCAATTGGGATCAGGCCTGAAAGTGGTCGATTACAAGACCGGACGGGCCAATGAAAAACCGGAGAAAAGTCTCCAGCTGGCGGTCTATTGCATATATCTGGCACAACAGACTGAGAAGGAACCCAAAGGCTTACCTGAAGCAGCCAGTCTGCTCTATCTGCAGGAAGACGATCCGGAACACAGCCATGGTTTCACATTGGATGAGCTGGAAGGATTTAAGGCCAAGATCGGCACTGTGGTCGATGGGATCAAAGGAAAGGAATTCGGCCACCGGAAGGGCCGCCACTGTGACTGGTGTGATTTCAAGGCCCTGCTGTGCCCAGAGTGGGAGGATTAAATATTGAAAGTAAGAATCACAATTGGCTTTATACTTCTTCTTTTATTTATAAGTATTCCAGGTTGCGGTAGTCCCTATACAACTATATATCTTGCGCACCAAATGCAGGATTACGAGCGTGCAATCAAATTTGCTGAAATTTCAAATAAAAATGGGCCTTACAATTCAATGGTTTATTATTCACTTGGTGTAGCATTCTTCGAGACTAATCAATATAAGAATTCTGCCTATAGTTACTGGAAAGCGAATTTATTATTTTCTGAAGAATCTGGTCATGATTTGCCTGAATCAGAATTTTTTCATGAAGCCTATAAATATTACATAAAGGGTGAATATAAATATTCAGCCTTATTGTTTAAAGAAGTAGTAAATAGTATTCCAAATACAATTGATTCGCATGGTGTATTTAAATAGAAAGTTGCAGATCATCTTAATGGTACTCACATACGATCAATCAAATCAATCAGTTTTTTAAATTAATCAGATTTATGATAACTTTGATAATTAATTCCATTTCTGACGGATCACTCTCAGCAACCATCAAGGTGAGTGCAACCAGGGCATTATCGGCAATTCTTTTGGTTCCATCGACATTATATAGACAAGCATTACGATCCAAAAACCACAGGAACAGAGCGGCGGCGATACGCTTATTGCCATCAGTGAAGGGATGATTTTTAATAATAAAATAGAGTAGATGCGCGGCTTTTTCTTCTATACTTGGGTAGGCATCCACCCCGTTTATGGATTGATGAATATTCCTGAGAGAACCCTCCAATGAATCATCTTTTTCTATTCCAAACAAACTGTTATCGACACCAGATTGACTTAATTGAATTTTCATTTCATTAATGCTTTTCCGCGCTGTATGATAATCCAGGATAAATCGCATATTTTCACTGGTTGATTGAATTTTAAGAGTACGGCGATCAAAATTATCCAATGTTTCTAATCCATAGGCATAATCAGTTATTATTTTCAGAAGTCCTTCAGATTCAACTCCTGATAAATCACGGTTTTGTGCTACCGTACCGATCAGCCTTATACTCCTAGTTAATTCATCCAATTTTTCCTCGGCAGCATGCAATCTTCTTATATTAAGAGCATATCCTTTTACTGAATAATCCTTAAGTATGCTTGTGGCCCAAATACGGAAATGGGTACCAACTTTAGAATTTATACGATAGCCTACACTTATAATCATATCCAGATTATAATAAGTCACCTGGTATGTTTTTCCATCGGTCGCAGTTGTTGCAAAATTTGCAACAACTGAAATACGCTTCAGTTCTCCAGTTTTAAGTATATTATTAATGTGTCTTGAAATCACCGATTTATCACGTTGGAATAATGTACATAAATCATTTAAATTCAACCAAAGATCATCAATCTGATGTTTAACCTCTACAACAGGAAGTTTTCCTGGAGGTTTGTATATAATAATACCTGATTGTCCCTTATTCATATTTAAAATATATGCAATATCAAAAATCAATAACAGGATGATATTAACTTAAAAAAGTTATTGTATTTCAAGTACTTAATCACCTGTTACACCAATTTCAGGAATTGAATAAATCAATTCTAATTTCAATAAACAGTAATTCACTATACAATTCCATATAACCGTTTAATCTTCCGTTCACCAGCCGGATCGACAGAAAGATCGAGTCCCAGATCATCACGCATAGCTCGATATACAGCAATCGTCTGATCTATCTCATCCTGGGTATGGGTTGAGGTCGGTATCATTCTGAACATAAGTAAACCATGGGGGATTACCGGATGAGCTACACCGGAAACAAAAATACCATGGTCACGAAGATATTTGATCATAGCTGTACCAACCTCCACCAGCTTTTCATCGCTGACGGTAACGTAAACCGGACAAATCGGAGAGTTTCCCCAGCCCACCAGAAAACCAGCTTCGCGGAGACCCTCTTTCAGTGAATTGGCATTGGCCCACATTTTAGCACGAAGATCACTCCCATCGATTACCATCTCCAAAGTCTTTTCCAGTGTCTTCACATAGATCATGGGCAGACTTTTGGCAAAAACCTGGGTCCGGGCGTTATAGCGTATCCAGTCCGCCACTGATTCATGAGTAGATGTAAAACCACCGATAGAAGCAAAGGCCTTGGCGAAAGTTCCAAAATACAGGTCAATCTTATCCTGAATACCAAAATGCTCACCGATTCCTCTTCCTCCATCACCAAGCACACCAAAACCATGGGCATCATCCACAAATAATTTGGCATCGTATTTATCTTTCAGACGACATATTTCCGGCAGGTTGGCCAGATCACCAGTCATACCATAAGTCCCCTCAATCACTACGAGGATGCCACCTTTGCGATCGCGATTGGCTCGTTTCAATGTTGCTTCAAGGCTATCCATATCATTGTGACGAAAGACTCTAAACTGACTCTGGGATAAAAAGGCACCGTCGATAATCGAAGCATGGGCCAGCTTGTCCATCACAATTATATCATCCGATTCCGATAAAGAAGCAATTGTACCTAAAACTCCCAGATAGCCATAATTAAATAGAATTGCAGCTTCTTTCTGGGAGTAATCAGCCAGTTTTCCTTCCAGTGCGATATGATATTCAGTATTACCACTCATCATGCGTGATCCCATAGGCGCCCCAGGTCCAAATTCAGTGGCAGCATCAATTGCTACCTGCCTGATTTCCTTATTCTGCGCCAATCCCAGATAATTATTAATCGACCACATAATCTGCCGCTTACCGGCATATTCCATTATTGTCCCGGGATATGGTGTTAGAATTGGTTGAGTAAAATATTTATCTCCGGCCAGGCGATACTTTCCAAAATATCCACCATCCGTATTACACTTGTCAAAAAGATCCATATTAAAATCCTTATCTTAAACCAGCAATCAGATTAATAACTTTATCTTCACGAAAATCTTCACGCTCAATAACCAGTGCCGGTTCCAGTTGGAAGAATCCATCTGACTGCTTCAATTTCTCTGCACCACCACCGGTGACATTTACCATAATATGATCGTCCCGGGACACCAGTCCCTGCTCAAGGGCCTGGATTAAACTGGCCACGGCAACTCCGGCTTCTGGGGCTATATCAATCCCTTCCAAATCCTGGAATAATCGAGCCGCCAACAGAGTAGCGGTGTTATCCACTGCCAGAACATCGCCTTCCGTACCCGCCATAGTGTCGTAGAATCCACCGGGGATACCATAGGGCGGCTTCCGGTTTGAAAGCACGGTGGCAACGATCTGACTCACCTGCTGCCGGGCTAATTCAGGCTCGATCTGAGCAAGCTCCCGGCTTCCGCCGTGCCAGGACTCACGTAACAGCAGGAACGGTGCATTCTGAGATGTTATCATGCGTGGCATGTGACTGCCAAACCGGCCATCTCTTACCAGGCGAATGGCAGCCTCCCAGGCTGCAATGGCACCGGTACCACTACCAACGGCCTGGAAATAATAGTCCGGTAGACCGCCAATAGTTGTAGCAGCGGATAGCATCGTTGTTCCCATCCCATCGCGACGGGCAATATTTTTTGCTCCGCCCTCCTGGATATATCCATCTGATTCACACAGCAAATCAGCCAGATAAATGGCATCCAAATAATCGCTGTCACCACCGGCAGCCACCAGCTTCACATGGGGTTTGATCGGCTCTTTAAACCACATTGCCGACAGGTATTGCTCCGGGACGAACACGATCAACGGAATATCATTATCGGAGCAGACCCGGGCAAAGGCGCGAGCCGTGTTTCCCGCCGAGGCGACAACCAGAGTCTGATCGAATACCTCCGGCAGACTGGCACAAACGCTGTAGGCCTCGCATTCCTTGAAGGTGCCGGTAGTCATTGCAGCCCCTATTTCTGGCCAGTAACCGTTAAAGGTCAACCAGAGGTTTTTCAACCTCAATCGTTCACCCAGCCGTTCACTGCGATAGGTAACCGGCGCGCTGGAGCCCTTTAACAGACGCTTGACCGGTAACCAGTCGGCATATCGATACAATCCCCAGCCAGTGTCACGAACCACTAATTGCTGTTGTGAGTAATTAGCCCGAAGTAAGCCGGGATTGGGGCAATCAGGATGGCTTAACAATACCTGGGCCTGATCGATTTCCTGACCGCACCCCTGGCAAACCAGGGTGAATTCAGTCGGGCTAAAAGCGGTCATTTCAAACTGCCAGTCAGATTCTCAAGCTTCGTCAATTTGAATTTTTCGAAGCGGCTGGGTATGAATTCCACATTCTCCGGCAGCTTTGGTAGTTCCCCGCCAACGGCCATCACGTTCACTTTCGTATTCAAAAATTGGCACTGTGCAGGGTTCACAGCCCAGGGATCGAATTTTCTTTCCACCGGGATAATCCTTGATATACCAGGGATGAATCGGGATATCATTATCCAGCATATAACGCCAGACTTCATTTTCCACCCAGGTCAGAATCGGATTGATCTTAACTTCTTTATCACTCCGTTCTTCCCTGATTTTCATGAATATCCGGGTATGACCTTCGGTGTTACGTAACCCGCTGAACCAGGCCTTCAGACCCATATCATCGTAGGCATAGCGAGCGGGAATCAGCTTCAGCAGCTGGCAACACAATTTCGGATTCCCACGATGCAACTCCAGGCCCGATTCCATTCGCTCGTCATCGGTACGCAGCTGGTATTCATGGTCCGAAAGGGTGATCACATCGAAACCATTGTCTTTTAAAACAAGCGGAATTGAATCGGAAACCATGTACACCCGCGGTTTGAATTTGTAGCGGCGGGACATCTCAACGGCATAGTCAAATGTTTCCCGCGGTTTATATTTTGTCAGTATCGAGAATACGGGAATATCCGGTTTAACCTGCAGCGCAAGGTGAAGTACAACCATACTGTCTTTTCCCCAACTGCAGCCAACGGCAATTTTATCCCCGAATTCCTCGATGGCATCCGCAATGATCTGCTTTGCCTCGGTGATTTTCTGTTTCATATATCCTCATTACCCACCCCGTTCAGGGGCTTTTCCCAACGAATGATTCCCCCATTTTGAAGGTATTATACCTGGCTGGTATGAACTAACCCTTCGCCGGATTTTAAGCAGGCTGGACTTAATTACAAATAATAAGATAGAGCTCCACGGGTAAACCCGTGCCTGCACGACGCAGCTGTTTTCGGCACACAGGCGTGGTCTTCTGCGAAGGCGGATAAAAGATAAAAGTGGAATGGGTTGAGATGATAATTATTTCCAACCCTTTAAAATCACTATATCAGCTCAACAGATTGCAATCCGTTGCCGGTACAAGCTCTTGTCAATCTGTGCAGACAGGACTTGCCGTGACGAAATTTTCCTGAATGAAGTTGGGTAAAGTTGCTACGATGGGTAGGCAGCTGTTGCTTGTAGTGCGTTTAGTTGGCCGTAGAGTGACATTATATTTGTGGTCATCGGTTATAATATGTCATACTTCGACTGGCTCAGCATGACATGTACAAAAAATAATTAAGTGGTGTCACCCTGAGCTCGTCGAAGGGTGAAATAGGCTCGTCCTGCTTTGAAACGTAGATGTACCGTGCCCCTACAATGTTACCTATGTTTTGATTTCACCTGGTTTCTTCCGTATTCCGGTCTACCTTCCTCCGTTCTCCATCACTCCATTTCTCCATATTGTCCCCACCAATACCCTTGGATTGATCCCTACCTCAGATTCCTGACACGCACCTCGATATCCTGTTCTGTTTTCAACAGTTCCACCAGTTCACCGGGATCAGTATTTCCGTAATGGTAAGGATACAGAATAGCCGGGCGGAAAGACCGGGCTGCATCAGCCACCATTTCCGGTGTCATTGTGTATGGCAGATTCATGGGCAGGAAAGCAACATCGATACCTTTAAGTGCCTTCATTTCGGATATATTCTCCGTATCGCCGGCCACATAAATCCTTAAATCCCCACAGGTCAACACATAACCATTTCCCACGCCCCGCGGATGGAATGGCTTACCGGGTGCTCTTTCATGAATAACATTGTAGGCCGGTACAGCTTCAACATTGATCCACCCCAGATCAACTTGATCCCCGTTTTTCGTCACATCCCCCCCCATAACAGCGGCGCCACAATTACTGGTATAAAGCATTTTTGTATTCTCGTTCCAAATAGCCTGAATGGCATCCTTGTCCAGATGATCGAAATGCTCGTGGGTCACCAGGATCAGATCAGCCACTGGTAATTGCTTATAATCGGCCTCGCGCATCACCGGATCAATGTGTATAAACCGGTCCTTGAATTCGATCATCAGGGTGCCGTGACCAATGAATGTTATTTTCAGATCGCCAGCACCGGTTTGAAAAGTGTCTGTTTCAAACTGCTTTTTCATATCGCCTCCCATCACCGGGGACATTACCAGAATCAGGCCGGCTAATAATACCATCAATCGCATGGGTTCCTCCTCCCCAGCTTTCATTTTGAAATCAATAGATCGATTACCCCATCCAGGTTGGTACCCTCCAGCTGGAATCCCGCTGGTTCAAAGTCTATCACCCAGTCTGAACCAGAAATTACTGTATCTGTCAATATCTCATATTGACGGATCAATGAGTCACTGGTATCGCTGAATGATATAAATAAAGTATCTGCACTGCTGAATCCGGTTACCAACAAATCGGTGTAAGTCTGGACAATTGTACTGTAATCCAGATTGATTAGCTGAGAGTTAGTGCCGGTGTAATCATCGGCCACCAGGTAATAGTGAAAATTATAATTTGTACTGATCACCATAGGCTGGTTCATTTCTCCCGGGATGACCGGTTCCTCTGCAGCGGTGCCCTTGATCAGTGACAATTCGATCAAGCCGCTGTAATTATCACCCCACAACTGTACACGTCTGGGCGAAAAATCCAGGGCTGCATCCTCCCGGGTATAAACCAGATTACTGGTTATAGTGAAAACCCGGATCGAATCACCACTGGTGATTCCGACAAAGGCGCTGTCATTATTGCCATGTCCGCTTACTACCAGCGACATGGTCACCGCATCGATGGAGTCAACCAGTTCCAGTTCCAGACTGTAGGTCTCATCAAAATCATATTCATCCGCTTTCAGATATAAAGAAAAAGATGATTCTGTATTGATTACAGCCGGCAGGTTTTCAATTAATCCGTCATCAGGTTCGGCCGGTTCCACGCAGCTCACCAACAGAGCGGCAATTCCAATAGTACATAATACCAATAGATTTTTAACCACAGTTACTTCATTCCTCCAATAAACCAGTTTCGGAACCAGGCTCAAGTTGTAGATCGGCAATCTTGTCCATGGGCTTCTGAAGCTGGTTGCTACGGGTTGTCGATAGATCATCAAAATGGTTGCGGGTGGCACTCAACGATTTTCCCAGCGCATCAATTTTATCATTGAACTTCCCCCACTGCTGCTTGAATTGCTGAACCAGCTTCTGCATTTCACCGGCCCGTGCTTCCATGGCAAAATTATCCACAGCCTGCCTGATCAGCGACAGAACCGCATACAGGGTGACCGGTGAACATAGTATGATTCGCTGTGAAAGGGAAAAATCGATCAATTCTTTATCGGCCTGGTTCAGAAACGAATAAATGCTTTCATTGGGGATAAACAACAGAACATAGTTGACGGTTCCCCCGGCCGGATCAATATAATCGCGCTTGGCAATCGCTTTAATGTGTCCACGGACATCGTTCAGGAACTGTTTCTTAGCGCTATCGCGCTCCTCGTCCCGCTCAGCCGCCAGGTAGCGCTCGTAATGAGTGAGGGGAAATTTCACATCCATATTGATGCGCTTGTCATGGGGCAGAATAAATGTGTAATCCGGACGGTTACCACCTTCCATGGCTTGCTTGGAATAATTGATGCCTTCCACCAGTCCAATGAAATTCAGGATATCCTCCACCATCCGCTCACCCCATTGGCCGCGGGCCTGGGAACTGGACAGGATCTGCCGTAACTGCCCGGTGGTATCGGTCAGTTTGGATAAACCCTGCTGGGATTGTTCCAGATGCCCCTTCAAGGCCGAGGTCTGGCGATTCAGACTCTCCAGCTGGGACTTCATATCCTTGACAGTACTGTCAATCAGTTTTTTCTTTTCATCCAGCTGGCTGTCCGATGATTTAAGCAGAGTTTTGAACTGTGTTTCGGCAATTTCCAGAAATGATTTCTGGTTTTCCGACAGGGCCGCCTTCGAAAGATTGCCAAAAGCATCTTCAAGCTGCTTCTGGCTGGTAGCCATTGAATTCAATTCGCGCTGGCGGATAAACCAGATCAGGGCGCCCCCACTGATAAATCCAACGATGAACAGGATAATTCCAATATAATTTGTCATGGTGAAAAGTACGTATTTGTTGGGAAATCAGAAAGTATGGTTTATGGTGTTAATGGGTTCATATGTTCGAGTGATCGGGTGTCGATAGACTACTGGCTATTTTGGTGTTTTTTACTTTTATCTTTAATCCTTTTTCTTTAATCTTATTACAAGTCGGAGGATATGTTGATGTTAATAGTATTTTACAAAGCGATTCGTATTGTATTCCCGGTGCTGTTTTTCTTTTACCTCTCCTGCGATGAAAATTCCGACGATGAAAATTCATTGCCTTCTACGCTGGTGCTTGGCGATACGATCAATATTGGCTATATGGAGACCGCCGTAAACTATGATGAGAATATTTCCCTGATCTTTGATACATTATTTGCTGATTCACGCTGCCCTGTTGGCATGGAATGCTTTTGGGAAGGCGATGCCGAACCGGGTTTTACTTTAACCGGTACCGATTCCTCCACCAGTTTTTCACTGCACACTTTCAGTGGCTTTCCCAATGATACAATAATTCAGTGTTATTCAATCGAGCTGATTGATGTCAGTCCCTATCCACATGTTGACAGTATTTACCAATTGACCGATTATTCAGTCATGATAACCTTGGACAAAGCTACCTCGGAAGAATGTGATCTGGTCCGGTTGAAGCAGATGGAACAGGATATAATCGCTTATATCGGTGTACCGGAATGCGGGGATTCAGCCGACTGCCAGTCGATAGGTTTCGGTGCCAAACCCTGTGGCGGCCACTGGACTTATCTGGTTTATTCAGCCACCACCGTAGATTCAACCGTTCTGCGGGCAATGGTTAATGAACATTATGCCTTCAACGATACTTTGAATGCCCGTTACGGTTGGGGTTCGGATTGTATGTACGTCATTTCGCCACAGGTTGATTGCATGAATGGAATATGTACGGCTGTCAGTGCAATGGAATCACCATAGCACACTATTAAACAATTCTCCCTGGCTCCACTGATATATCTTTTTTCACCGTTCGAATAAACAGAAAATAAACGTAATATCAAACTGTAAATATTACCACATCAACAATTATAACCGATTGATAATCCACCAGCCAGGAGTACCCATGCAATCGCTGAAACATTTCATCAGATCCCTGTTAATCCTTTCTTTCATTTCCGCCCAGCAGTTCAACGGAGTCGATCACATTATCGAACAGGCTATTGCCAGTTCAGTATTCCCCGGAGCAACGGTAATCGTTGGCAGCAGCTCGGAAATTTATTACCATAATTCTTATGGTCGTTTCACTTATAGCCAGACTTCCACAGTTGTAGACACCAATTCGATCTTCGACCTGGCCTCCTGCACCAAGGTTTTTGCCACTACCTCCTGCATAATGAAACTGGTGGATTCCGGGCTGGTTGATATCGATGAATATGCCGACACCTATATCCCGGCCTTTGGAGCCAACGGCAAGGATGATATCCGGATTAAAGACCTGCTGTTGCATGAAAGCGGGCTGACAGCCTATTATTCACCGCCAGCCAGCAAAACACCGGAAGAGATTATCGATGTCATCTTCGGGATGGGGCAGATCAATCCAATTGGTACTTACGTTTACAGCTGCCTGAATTTTGTCACCCTGATGAAAGTCGTCGAAGCGGTGGCCGGTAAACCGATGTATCAGTTTTTCGAAGAAGAATTCACCACTCCCCTGGAGATGGACCGCACCATGTTCGCCCCACCGGACTCGATCTGGAACCAGTGCCCACCCACCTCCTCCGCCAGCGGCTACCAGGGACAGGTCCATGATCCGTTGGCCCGGGGCCTGGATGGATATTCCGGGAACGCCGGACTGTTCGCCACCACCGGGGATCTGGCGAAAATCTGCCAGTTGTTGCTGAATGATGGCATCTATAAAGGTGTACGCTACCTGGATGCATCAATCGTCAATCAGTTTACCACCCGCTATAACACCAGTGGAACTTCCCGGGCCCTGGGCTGGGGTACCAATACCTTCGGTGGTACATCGGCTGGTTCCCTTCTGTCAACACTATCGTTTGGGCACACCGGTTATACGGGAACATCAGTATGGTGCGACCCGGTAAATGATATCTTTGTGGTATTCCTTACCAACCGGGTCTACCCCGATGATTCAGCCTCAGTGACCTCAACCCGCCAGGCCGTGGCCGATGCCGCTTTCCGGGCCCTGGAAGGTATTCCCCCCCAGCCGATCCTGAATTCGATTAAACGCGATGATGCCGATCAACTGGTAATAAAATGGAGTCCAAATATGGTCATGGGGCCAGTGGAAAACACTTCCATCTGGCTGGATACCGGCAACGGTTTTCAACTGTATCAAACGTTCGGTACTGACACAACCAGTCTGACAATCCCGATGAACGATGCCCCGGCAGATGATTTTATTCAGGTAAAACTGGTCAACTCATACGAGGGTCAGAATAGTGACTTTTCCGATACCTACTCCCAGCGGGGAACCGAAAAAGACCTCTTGATTGTTGACGGTTACGACCGGATCGGCAGCTGGGGGGCGGCAGCCCATCATTTCTCCACCATCCATGGTCAGGCTTTACCGGATTCAATTGATTTCGACTCCTGTGACAATGACCAGGTGCTGTCTGGTACAGTCAATCTGAACGATTACCCTTACGTAGCCTGGATTTTGGCCGATGAAAGCACCTCCGATGAAACATTTTCGGCCGCAGAACAGGATATTGTTGAAGCTTATTTCAAGCAGGGCGGCTGCCTGTTGATCACCGGCTCGGAAATCGGCTGGGACCTGGGACGTTCATCCCGACCGACCGCCGACCAGCAATTCTATAACCAGTTCCTGCGAGCCTATTATGTTGGCGATGATGCCGCCAATACCACGATAAATGGTGTCAGTGGTTCGATATTCGATGGGATTTCATTCACTTATGGCACATCCAGCGCACTGTACCTTGAGGATTATCCAGACTATATCAATGCTGTTAACGGAAGTTCGGTCTGCCTGAAATACGGAAATAATTACAATGCTGCCGTCTGTTATGCCGGTACCTTTGATGGCTCTACAGTCCCTGGCAAGCTGGTTTATTTCGGATTCCCGTTTGAAACAATTGTCGGCAGCTCAAACCGTGCTGCTGCAATGGAGCGCATTATCGGCTATTTCCAGCAATCAACGGTGGGAACCGAAGAGGACAAGCCAATCCGACCGGAGCAATTTGTCCTCTATCAGAATTACCCCAATCCGTTCAATCCAAATACGGTCATTACATATTATTTGAGCCAGGACTGTCAGATCGATTTAAGCATTTATAATTTGAGGGGACAGAAAATAGAAACGTTAGAAAACAGTTTTCGACCGGCTGGTGAGCACTCAATTAAATGGAACGGAACTAATCACGCCTCCGGGATATATTTTTACCGGTTGACAGCTAATAAACAAGTATTCCAAAACCAAATGCTGCTGATCAAATAACAACTGACACCTTTCTACCCCGCCAATCCCAGCTCCTCTGCTTTCTCCTTCAGGGCATCGATCACAAACTGGATGTGTTCGGCCCGGTCTACGCCCAGTCCTTCGATCCCCTTGTTCACATCTTCCCGGCTCACCTTGGCGGCAAAGCTCTTGTCCTTCAGTTTTTTATTCACCGATTTGACCTTAACATCCAAAACCGAGCGGGATGGCCGCACGTAGGTCACAGCAAAGATAAACCCCGATAACTCATCGCAGGAGAACAGGGCCTTGGCCATCAGACTCTCCCGGGGGACACCGGTGTAATCGGCATGGCCCATGATGGCATCCAGCATTTCCCTGGGGTAGCCTTTTTCCTTCAGGATTTCGTTCCCCTTATATGGGTGTTCTTCCGCTGTGGGATACAGCTCGTAATCGAAATCATGCAACAGCCCGGCAAGGCCCCACAATTCCACATCCCCGTCATATTTTTCCGCCAGCTTGCGCATCACCTGTTCCACGGCCAGGCCGTGCTTACGCAGGGAATCGGATTTGGTATATTCATAAAACAGATCCAGCGCCTCAGCGCGGGTGGGATAATCGACCATGATTCCTCCTTTGTAAAATGATTCGAAGTAGAATTTAACCTGGTAGTAATAATTGTTCCAACGGGGTGTGCAATGAAATGAGTATTGGTAGTATTAACAGTGTCAAGACAACAATGATTCATACCCATGTGATCCGTACCAGAAGACGCCATATCAAGAGTCCGGTGGATGATTTATGACCAGCGACTCTGGATTGTTATTCGACACAGGAATGTTATCCGAGCCGGAAAATATTCCTATTGTAATCAAGAATAATTCAGCTTAAACTTTAGATAACAAGGGATTAGCATATGAATTTGAATATACAAATGGATTTTTATCCGACAGAATTGTCGTACATAAACTATTATCAAAGTCGTTCAACCACTAGTTATATTGCTCGGTATTTAAACTGATTGAATACATTGTTGACTCACATTAAATTAGAGGAAACTGAATGGATTTAAATAATATGCCTTTTGAAAAGAAATTTAGTTGGAAACTCTTCTTTATATTATGGGCTGGTGTAATTTTTGGGCTCATTGCAGTTATTCCTTATACTCTAACTCTACAATCTTCACAATTAGAGAGTATCGAACTGCCAATGTCCTTAGAACTAATTCTTCTTATTCAAATATCTATCAATGGATTGTTTTTTGCTCTGCTAACAGGCCTCGGCTTGTTACTTGGAAACAAATATGGTTTAGGTTTACCTATTCTTGAGAAAGCATTAAATAAAGAAAAAATAGATGATAGATTTAAACATATTATATTTATTGCTGTGATTGTTGGTGTCTCTATCGGACTTATAATTAGTGGTTTAGATTTATGGATATTTGATCTGGATATATATTTAGCACAGTTTGGTATTGAAATCCCTGATTCAGTTCACCCTTCATCATGGAAAGGATTTCTTGCTTCATTTTATGGTGGAATTACAGAAGAAGTATTATTAAGACTGTTCCTTCTAACTTTTATCGTATGGATTGGAATGTTAATCACTTCAAATAAGACTAATAAACCATCATTAGCTGTACTTTGGACTGCAAATATTATTGCTGCTGTGATATTTGGGATAGGTCATCTTCCTGCAACTGTGGCAATAGGCGCCCCTTTAGATATCTTTGTAATCACTCGTGCAATTGCATTAAATGGCATCGGTGGAATGGCGTTTGGTTGGCTATATTTCACATACGGACTTGAGAGTGCCATGATCGCACATTTTAGCGCAGATATTATTTTACATGTGATATTATAAAAGGAATTTCATAAACTTGATTATTATTTAGCAATATAACGGCAATCCGTTAAATGAAATATTTGAGCCGGTACAATCCGGTACCGGAAGCAGACTCAATCGATGAGTTCGTTGAACCAGTTAAAAAGGATGACCGCATCTGTATTATTGATTAATTTATAGGGTCGATGAATCTCTTCAAGTACTATAAAAATGCAGCTTTATACCCGTCGATATTTGTACTGTTTTTCAGTATCGTCTATTCTTTGATCAATAATTATAAAAGCGATCCCCTGGCGCTGAAATCGGTATTCGGCATGTCAATTATGCCCACATTAATTTTTATCGCTTTGATGTGTGTACTATCCCTGACGATTTTTCTGAATAAGTTCGATCTAATTAAAAAGAATCCCATCGGGAATATTTTGGCCTGGTTTCTTTTACCGCTGGCATATATTTCAATCGTATTATATCATGATATCGAATTCAGGATCAGGTACGATTTTGGATTCGGAATTGATTTCTTTTACCTGTTAATAATGGTATTTCCCTATGTTTTCGGGTTATGCCGGACCTTTATTCAATACCGAATGAGAATACCAAGGTAAAGTCGTGAAGAAAAAAAGTACCATCAACCGGCGTAAATTCATAAAACTGACTGCGGCTGGCACTGCTACTACCGGCGTTGCTGCTCTAATGGTATATTCTGATAAACTGTTTAAAGCACTTCATCATTCTAGTCAAATCCCGATTGACGTCAAAAAAACCTTTGCCAGATGCGGCGCCTGCTCACATACCTTCTATTGCATATTAAACCGCGAATTCGGATATCCCGATGAAACCGGGGAACAGGCCGCGGACCCGCTGGCAGGGGGACTGATGATGACCCAGAACCAGTGCGGCATGCTGTGGGGTTCAACATTGGCGGCCGGTGCGGAAGCTTTTCGGCGATTCAACGATCCTGATCAGGCTGCCCCAGCCGCCCTGATTGCAGCCCAACATCTGGTGCAATCCCTCACCGACCGGGCAAAATCAGTCAATTGCCGCGATATAATTGGCTGTGACACCGCCAGTTCATTTGATATTATGAAATTTATGGTAAAGTCCCTTCCCGGCGGATTCACCAATATGGTCTGTATGAATCTGGCGGAAAAATGGGCTCCGGAAGCGATTCAGTCGGCCAAAGAAGGATTGTCCAGTAAACAGCCGGCAATATCACGAACTCAAGCGTGTTGTGCCTGTGAAGTTGCCAGAAAGATGGGCGCCAGCGATGAAGAAATGGTAGCGGTGGCCGGTTTTTCCGGCGGTATCGGTCTGAGCGGCAACGCTTGTGGTGCCCTGGGTGCGGCAATTTGGTTGAGCACACTGGCCTGGTGCCGAAAGAATCCAGGGGAATCAGGTTATTCCAATCCAAACTCGGAAGAAATCTTAAATACGTTTTATAGCCTGACGGGGAATGAAATACTGTGTTCCAAAATTTCAGGGCAGCATTTCGAAACCATAGATGATCACACCGAGTATATCGAGAACGGCGGCTGCAGTAAACTGGTCTATGAGCTGGCAGCAAATTTTCAAATAGAGCCCCATGAGTAAACTCATCCATTTTTATCTATAAAATGTGAACAATACAGTGAAACACATTCCGATTAATATTTATCCATGGCCCGGCTCTTCAGGGCCGGAGATAAGGTTATTTTCTAATATAATGCAGGGCGTTTACGCCGTTAGTAAATAAATGCAAACATATTCCAAAATATGGCTGCACTTCATCTGGGCTACCCACAATCGGGATAGATTTATAACAAAGGATTTACTTTCAGCACTCACTACAAGGAATATGGTAAAAATAATGGTATCCATATTGATATGGTAAATGGTAGCATGGACCGCATACACCTTTTGATTGGCCTGAAACCTAAACAATCTCCAGCCGAAATTGCCAACCTTCTTAAAGGAGAGTCCTCCAATTGGATTAATAAATCAAATTTTATCCCGGGAAAATTCGCCTGGCAAAACGGATACGCGGTTTTTTCGGTCTCTGAGTCGCAAGTAAAAAAGGTCCGTCAGTATATCATAAGGCAGGAAGAACATCATAATAAAAACACCTTTCAGGAGGAAGTAAATATTATTTTAAATCATTATGGAATCAAAGATTAATGCCGTAAACGGCATTATATTTTTCTTCATCATATTTGGACCAGCCCTAAAGGACTGGCCTAAACTTGTGCCCGGTCAATTCAGGTACTTCGAAAAACAGTTTAAGACGGGCATTCAGGGTCCACGAATACAATTTTTATAGGAGTGAGCATGAAAATACTCATTGTTGGTGCTACCGGGGCCACCGGCCGGCTGCTAGTTGATGAATTACTTAATAGGGGACACAATGTAAAAGCGATAGTACGTTCCCCCGATAAACTGCTCCCCACCAGCCAGAAACACAGTGGTTTGCACGTGATCCGGGCCAGTTTGCTTGACTTGAGCGATGCGGAACTGGCCGGGCATGCGGATGGCTGTACGGCGGTTGCCTCCTGTCTGGGGCATAATCTGAGTTTAAGGGGTATCTACGGCCAGCCGAGACGCCTGGTTACCGATGCCGCCCGACGCCTGTGTGCTGCAATCAAAACAACAACACCAGAGAAACCAGTCAAGTATGTATTGATGAACACCACCGGAAACCGCAACCGCGATCTGGTAGAACCGATATCCGACAGTGAACGAATCGTCCTTGGACTCGTTCGTTTATTATTGCCGCCCCAGAAGGATAACGAGCAGGCCGCCGAATATCTGCGGACAGCGATCGGGCAAAACGACGACTTGATTGAGTGGGCGGCGGTCCGTCCCGACAGTTTGACCGATGAGAACGATGTCACTGATTATAAAGTTCACCCATCTCCAATTCGAAGTGCGATTTTTGATGCGGGAAAAACCAGCCGAATCAATGTTGCTCATTTCATGGCTGATCTGATCACCAATGATGTTGTCTGGAATAAATGGAAGGGCCGGATGCCGGTTATTTATAACAAATCAGAATAACGATAAGGTATTAATGATGGAGCCCCGATATCAAATTGACTTGGAAAAATTCAGGCTGAATATTCAGAATCGTGAAATGATTCCAAGCCGCTTGATCCTGAAGGATGATATAAATATCAGATTCGGGATACTGATCGATTATGGAATTACTAACCTAAAAGAACTGACTGACCAACTTAAAACCAAGGTAGGAATAGGAAAATTTTCCGAACAGACCGGGCTGCCACAGGATTACCTGACATTATTGAATAGAGAGGCGCGAAGCTTCCTGTCCAATCCAGTGCCATTGGCAAAATTCCCTGATGTTCAAGCCAGTTATCTGGAGGGCTTATCCAAAATCGGTATAAAAAATACACGTCAGTTATTTAATCAGGCTTACAGTAGAGACCTAAGGGAATCAATGTCTGAAACAACCGGTATCCCGCTGCCGGCCCTGAATGAACTGGTATGTTTATCCGACCTGTCAAGAGCCTACGGTGTTGGACCGGTATTCGCCCGAATGATCTATGATCTGGGAATAAAATCAATCAAAGAGTTCATTGATCATACACCAGAAGAATTCATTTTGTTATATGAAAAACAAACCGGTAAGAAAGCCGATTTTGGTGTAAATGAAATTCAATTCAGTATTGAATTGGCACAAGAATTAGATAATGACTGCCAGGTTTAGATATTTCATTATCAAGACCGTGTTTCACTGAGTTCATATAAAAAGCCCCTGGCAAATGCAGGGGCTTTTTATATTATGGAATAATCCGGCTAATCAGACACCCATCACTTCCAGTACGGTGCGAATAACAGCGCCGGTGGCGGTGTTTTTAACATTGTACGGGATATCCTCATCGCCCCAGGCGGATCCGGCTATGTCAAAATGTACCCAGGGAATATCCTCGCCGACAAATTCCTTCAGGAAAGCCGCCCCGGCAATTGTACCGGCCTGACGGGATTTGCCCATGTTTTTCACGTCAGCAATCTTGGATTTCACATGTTCACAGTATTCATCCCACAGGGGCAGTTGCCAGAATTTCTCACCGCTGGTCTGTGAAGCTGTCTTGATCTTTTCGATCAGATCATCATCATTGCCAAGAATACCAGTGGCAATATGTCCTAATGCAATGACAACGGCGCCGGTCAACGTGGCAAAATCAAAGATGAATTCCGGTTCATGATGCTTGGACACATAGGCCAGGGCATCGGCCAGGATCAGACGACCTTCGGCATCGGTGTTCAAGACTTCGATGGTCTTCCCGTTATATGCCGTCAGAATATCACCTGGTTTGACGGCTTTGCCGCCACTGAGGTTCTCGGTGGACGGAATAGCAGCAACTACATTCATTTTCGGTTTCAGGGCGGCAATCGCTTTCATCGAGCCCAGTACTACCGCCGATCCGCACATATCATATTTCATCTCATCCATGGAAGCGGCCGGTTTGATTGAAATACCACCACTGTCAAAGGTCAAGCCTTTGCCCACCAGGGCCACCGGTTTCTCATCACCTCCACCATTGTATTCCAACAGAATGAATTTGGGTGGTTCATCGGTTCCCAGAGCGACACCGGCAAACGATCCCATGCCCATCTGAGTAAATTCTTCACGATCGAAGACCGTCAGTTTCATGCCGCCTTCTTTGGCTATATCGGCGGCCTGTTCAGCCAGGAAGGTTGGGGTAGCATAATTCCCGGGATGATTGCCGAGGTCACGGGCGAAACAGACGGCGCTGGCTATTATCGCACCCTTTTCGACAGCTGTCTCGTCACCGTTAAGAATGATCGCGCTTTCCAGCTCGAACTGGTCTTCATCGTCTTTTTTATAATCCAGGAACTGGTAACTTCCCAGAACCAGACCTTCGGCCAGGGCCTGGCATGATTCCGGATGTCCGAAACCTTCCACGGCTAATTTACCAAGTTTCTTGGATAGTGCTGTTTTTGCTATCGTACCACCGGCCCGGCGAACAACCTCGCTGTCAAATTTATCCTTTTTGCCCAGACCAATAACCAGAATCCGGTGTTTGGGATGCAGCAAGAGAGTCACTTCCTTTACTTTACCTTTGATATCCCCTTTTGTGATGGCATCGGATACCAGTCCGTTTACTTCTTTATCTACGGTGGTACCAATGGTTGTCAATTCCGGTTCTTCGAAAACGCCTAAAACAATCAGATCAAAGTCGAGTCCGGACCAGGGTTCACTGGTCACGGATACTATTTTCAGATGAGCCATTATATCTCCTTAATAAATTAATCTTTGCTTGTTAGCCATATATCTTGACGCGTGAAGTTAGACTGTCTGCCAGGAATTTCCCAAAAGATTTAAGATTCCGCTTGCCAACAGCTTCGCAGAATTGTAATATCTGTACGCCTTTTGTACACCTTTCTTTAAAAATAAGAGGTTTAGCATGGAGTACGCCACAATTACCGTCGACAAAATCATACGTGAAAAATTCAGACCGGTTGTCCAACCGATGTCATGTGACCGCTGTGGATTGATCTGGAGCAGCGAATATGAGGATTATTCCGGTATGCAGGATCCTGATTTTATCATCTGCAGCTGCGGTGAAATAATCTGTCAGGTAGGTGATCTGAAAATTTACTGATCTATATTCTGGCCTGTACGCCAGTCCACAATCCCACAACAGTTGGTATATACCGGAAGGGGCTTCACACGAAGCCCCTTTTTATGATCGATTCAGTAACCGCAACAAAGCCAAACTATCCGTAGGGACAGCACAATGTGCTGTCCGCCAAACCAACCATTGCCGGTTTATTTGCGGACAAGACACTGTCTTGTCCCTACAATTGATATATTGATTTGTCAAACAGGAGGCGATTGAATATTCAATAGATTATTCAGCAGATTTTGGATTACTCAATTGCGTTTCAATTTTAAAGCCAAACTGCCCTATCCGTAGGGACAGCACAATGTGCTGTCCGCCAAACCAACCATTGCTGTCCTATTAACGGACAAGACACTGTCTTGTCCCTACACATTTACATTGGTAAATATAAATCAAATAGAAAAAATAGGGGCTCCAACCGGAGCCACTTTTAATCATCTGTCACGTCCTGAAGAAAGTTGACTAAAAAAAGGAGGTCAACATGACAGGAC
>CAYPJE010000013.1:0-71722 GCA_964410945.1 uncultured bacterium | reverse complement strand
AATGTAGCCTTTGAAGGCCTGCATATCTTCAAAATCCATTTTTCTCATCATACAAACTACAATATATAACACAAAAAATATAACCTGACCGGTTTCACGGATTACCACAACACTTTGTTATAAGCATATCCGATTCAATCCTAAATTCCCGGCACAATTCACATAGGATCATGGCCAGCATGGATAAAATCAGAACCGATAATTACAATATTCATTCCTATGAGATCGATGCCACCGGTCGGTTGACCTTACCGAATCTGGGCCGTTATATGCAGGAATCGGCCTGGAAGCACGCCGAGCACCTGGGGGTTGGTTTCTCTAGACTGATCAAACGAAACCTGGTGTGGGTGCTGGCCCAGCAGCGCATCAGGATTATTAAATATCCCCGCTGGGGGGAGCAGGTGCGGATACAAACCTGGCCGTCGGCTATGGATAAACGTTTCTATTACCGTGATTTCAGTATCCTGGTCGGAGGGGAAGAGGTCGGCACCGCCACCACGGCCTGGGTAGTACTGGATGTAAAAGCCCGTCGGCGGGCTGATATTCAACTGGATCTGAATATTGATTATAATTCCATGGAACGCGTTTTCACTGATCGTCCACAGCCGGTGCTGGCCTTGCAAAAAGCTGACTGGTCCTCCCGGTTGAATGTTCGCTACGGTGACCTGGATGTGAATGACCATGTCAATAACGTGAAATATATCGAATGGATCCTGGAGGGCTTCGACCGCGAATTCCACCGGGAGCGACAGGTGGCGGATATAACGGTAAACTACCTGGCGGAAGCGCGTTACGGTGATGAAATCACCATCGACCACCAGAAAAATACTGCCAGTGACTATCTCCACAGCCTTAGGAATTTCAACGGACAAAAAGAACTCTGCCGTGCCCGTACCAACTGGATGAAGCGCTGATCCCGGGAAATCATTTCGTGTACTTATACCAGAAATCGAACCGATTTTTCGCCCAGGTAGCCGACGATCTGAAAGAACTGGCCATCAGCGAACTGGGACAATTCGGCGCCCGGGAAATCGGTCCGGTCTACCGCGGCATCTATTTCAGTACCACGCTGGAAACCCTCTATAAGATCAATTACCAATCGCGGTTCATCAGCCGGATCCTCGCACCCCTGGCCCAGTTTGACTGTCACTCGGATAAATATCTATATAAGCAGGTTGGTTCGATCAAATGGACCGATTTCTTCAACACCGATCAGACTTTTGCAGTAACCGCGACGGTAGTGGAAAGCAATATCAAGCATTCCCAATTTGCCGCCTTGCGGGTAAAGGACGGGATCGTCGATTATTTTCGTGATACCGCCGGTTGGCGTCCATCAATTGACCGGCATTCCGCCGATATTTTCATCAACCTGTTTTTGAACCGGAACAAGGCCCTGCTCAGTATCGATACCTCCGGGGGGGCTCTCCACCGCCGGGGCTACCGCCGGAATTCGGTGGATGCCCCAATGATGGAGACCCTGGCAGCCGCCCTTATCGAGCATTCGGGCTGGGATAGTAAAACACCGCTTTATGATCCTTTCTGCGGGTCCGGTACAATTCTCTGTGAAGCCTATTTGAAAGCTGCTCAGCTGCCCCCGGGCAGTCTGCGGAAAAAGTGGGGGTTTGAAAATCTGCCCGAATTCAAACCGGAGCGCTGGAAACAGATCCGACAGGGAATGTTGGAACAAGCCTGTCCGGTTGCGCCCGGACTGATCAATGGCAGTGATATCAGCCAATCAGCCGTCCGTGCCGCCGGAACCAACTGCCGCCAATTGGATAATAAAAATCCAATCTGGTTAAAACAGTGTGATATTTTGAAACACGATCCGATCGAAAATGCCACGATTATCTGTAATCCACCTTACGGCATCCGGATGGGGGAAGCGGATGAACTGAATCTGTTCTATAAACAATTCGGCGATTTTCTCAAACAGCGCTGCACCGGTTCAACGGCCTATATTTATTTCGGTGACCGCCAGTTCATCAAGCGCATGGGGCTGCGGTCCTCCTGGAAAAAGGCTCTGAACAACGGTGGCCTGGATGGCCGACTGGTCAAATACGAATTGTACTGACCATTATAAATTTTCAATAAGTAGCTGCTTCTGACCGGAACAATTAGCCTTGGATAATTGTTATCTGTTTTGAAATGACCACCTGGTCATTTTAATTTTCAATATGGGAATCAAAGAGCACAGTACCAATCAGTTTGCCGGCCTGGCATCTGATAAACAGAACCAGATCATTGATGCTTCAATTGAGGAATTCTCCCGGCGGGGCTATGCCGATGCCAGCGTTAATACGATTGTAAAACAGGCCGGTATTTCCAAAGGATCCCTATTCAATTATTTTAAATCCAAGGAAGGCCTCTTCGGCTATATCTATGAGCTGGCCTTCAACGAAGTGAAGACCTACCTGGTCCGGGTTCGTGATGAGACTGAGTCGGAGGAGTTTTTTGCCCGCCTGGCCCGGCTGATGTCTGCCGGGGTGGTCTTTATCCGTCAGCATCCTCGTCTGGCCAGGGTATATTTTAGAATTCAGAATACTGGTGATGCCCCTTATGGAAAGACCATCATTCAGGAATTGCATAAGGAAGCCCTGAAATACCTGCGGTCGCTGGTCACCACCGGAATCGAACGAGGTGAATTGCGCTCCGATCTGAACATTGATTGTACGGCCTTTATGCTGGAAAGTATCCTGAATCGCCTGCTTCAGGCCCACTACCTGGATGTGCTTGATCCCGATCTGGGAATGATCGAAGCCGATGCCCAATCCTCTGCTGAGTGGATTTCAAACCTGGTCGAAACAATCCGAACCGGATTAGAATGATTAACCATATTAAAACAGCGTTTTGGCTGGCTGTATTGCTCCTGTTTATCAACAGCTGTTCCCGGTCCGGAAAAGCAACCGCAGAATTGAAGGTCGGTGTCTTGCCGGTAATCCAGGCTTTGCCGGTATTTGTTGCATCGGATCAGGGCCTGTTCGATAAATACGGTATCGGCGTTGATATTATAAATTTCAATTCCGCCCTCGAAACGGAAGTGGCTATCAATGCTGGACAGATCGATGGATATTTTGGCGATCTGGTTACGCCAATGATCCTGGCCGGACATGGCACCGGGTTACAGGTAGTGACCACTTTGTTCAATACCACTACTAGCGAACGGATGTTCGGATTGCTGATACCACCGGGGGCTGATTTTAATGATTTACCTGATTTGGCGGAAACCGGGATTGCGGTAAGCAAAAATACGGTCATCGATTTCATAACCGGCCACCTGCTGGCTCGCCAATCCCCGTCAATCACTACTTATAATCAAATTGATACCAAGAATATGGCTATCCGGATGCAATTGTTGCTCAACGGACAGGTATCGGCGGCGGTTCTGCCGGAACCGCTGGTAACTTTTGCCGAGCAGACAGGAGCCCGCGTAATTCTTGATGATAGCGGATCAGGTATGACACCTACGGTAATGTCATTCCGGACTGCTGTTTTAAAACAGCGGAAAAATACGGTACAACAATTCCTTCTGGCCCTCCGGGACGCCATCGAATTGATCAATACGGAGCCGGAATTGGTACGTCCGATCATGAATACATATTGCCGTATCCCGGAAGCAATCCGCGGTTCTTTCCCGATTCCTCAATTTCCCGGTTTGGCAATCCCAACTCAAGAGTTGGCATCGGAAATCCAGGATTGGCTGATTCAAAATGAAATTATCACAACCCGTCTATCATATGAACAAATTATCAGTTCCGAATACCTCCCCTGATTTACTCAAGGTGTCCGGTCTCCGTAAAGGATATTATCAGGATGACAAATTCCGGTTGGTATTGAATGACCTGAGTTTTTCCCTGGCTTCCGGCGATTCACTGGCAATTGTCGGTTCGTCCGGCAGTGGCAAGACCACCCTGCTGCTGATCCTGGCAGGCCTTTTGAAACCTGATCAGGGTCAAATATTATTGAACTCAAAACCAGTGACCAATCCCTCCCAGACTTCAGCCCTTGTTTTGCAGGATTACGGTTTGCTGCCCTGGAAATCAGTACGGGAGAATATTCTTTTGGGAGTAAAGCTCCGTGATCGGTCGATCGATGAAGATGTAATCGAAAACCTGGTTGAGCGTTTGGGTATCGCTCATCTGCAGACCGCCTATCCAAACCAGCTCAGTGGGGGACAAAGACAGCGGGCGGCCCTGGCTCGCGCCTTTTTGCTTGAGCCGGAATTAATGTTGCTGGATGAACCATTTTCCGCCCTGGATGCGGTAACCCGCGAACGTCTACAGCATTACCTGCTGGCCGAGTACCGCCGCCGGAAATTCGGATTTATTGTCGTCACCCATTCGATTGAAGAAGCAGTTGCTTTGGGGCGACACATTATGATTTTGTCTGGACCGGACCAACCAGTGGGAGAGGTGCTTGATAATCCCTGTGTATTTGACGAAGGGTACCGACAGACCAAGGCCTATTTGGAGCATTGTTTTCAGGTTCACCAGGCCTTGAGGAAAGCAGCGTGAAAATACGCCCTGTACTGGTGTATCTTGTGAATTTCGCTGTGCTGTTGGCCGTCTGGCAAATCGGATCTATCCTGTTGGGCAGCACCTTACTGCCGGGGCCGTGGACCGTGCTGTTAGCTCTGATAAAGCAATTGGTGGATTTTTCGTTTTGGGACCATATTTTCACCAGTTTCTTCCGCATACTGGCCGGTGTGTTCTTTGCACTGATTACGGCCGTTCCCTGTGGATTATTATTGGGAAGTAATGAAAGGCTGGACCGCTGGACGGCCCCATTGATATATATGAGTTACCCGGTACCGAAAATAATATTCCTGCCAATCATCCTCCTGCTGTTTGGTCTGGGTGACGGCAGCAAAATAATGATGATTGCCTTGATCATTTTTTTTCAATTGCTGATTACCACCAGGGATTCGGCCCGGCAGATTGATCACCAGATCAGATATTCATTTCAATCGCTGGGTGGGACCGGCTTACAGTATTTCAGGCATGTTGTCTGGCCGGCTTGCCTGCCTGGAATTTTTACCGCCCTGCGGATCGGTGTCGGTACGGCGGTGGCGGTTCTGTTTTTCGTAGAATCGATCAGTGCCCGTTCCGGGGTTGGTATCTATATTATCGATGCCTGGGGCCGGGCGGATTATGTTGATATGTTCGTTGGAATGGTTGTCTTATCCATGATCGGAATTATCCTCTACGAAATTTTTGACAAACTTGAAAAATATACCTGTCGCTGGCAGTACCTGAAATGATCAGTCCCAAGCTCAAAGCCTGGATTCAGGCCAGCCGTCCACCGTTTTATATTGCCACCATTATCCCGCTGGCAATGGGATTGGTGCTGACAAAACCGATCGTTGTTGAATCCTGGGTGCTATTCTTGTGGATCAACCTGGCTGCTTTTCTCGTGCATCTGGCCACCAACCTGGCCAATGATCTGTTTGACCATTATCAGGGTGCCGACAGTGGCAAGTCGATCGGCGGTTCACGGGTGATCCAGGAGGGTAAGATTAAACCGCGTACTTTATGGGTGGTTATTACCGGCCTGTACCTGATCGCCGGACTGGTGGCGATTTACCTGACCTGGCGGCAGGATGTGTTTGAGCTGTGGCTGCTGATCCTGTTCGCCTTCCTGAGCAGTGTGTTCTATGTGGCGCCACCCATCCGATATGGTTATCGCGGGCTGGGAGAATTGATGGTGGGAATCAATATGGGACCGGTTATGGTTGTGGGTACGCACTGGACAATCACCGGCTCACCGGATGTATCGGCATTGATCATCTCGATTCCGATCGGGATTTTGGTGGCGGCAATATTGTACTACCAGAGTCTTCCGGATATGGAGACCGATGCTGCCGTGGGTAAAAATACACTGGCGGTGAAACTCGGAAAAACGGGAGCCTACCGGGGGATGGCTGGTCTGGGAGCCTTGTTCTATTGCGTCGTGACAATCCTGATCATAAGCAATTTTTTTAATCTATGGGCCGGATTGATACTTGTATCGGCACCGCTGTATTTGAGGATTCTTCAGATCATTGGTTCAACCAGGGACTGGGTCGATCTGGATCGCTATGGATATCTGATCAGATTATTCTATTTCTTAAACGGGGGCATTCTGATAATGGCATTATTAACAATATAAAAGTGAGGTTGCGCTAATGCTAAATGCACTGAGACGGGGGATAGGACTTGCGATGATACTGGTGGTAATTCAACTGGTCTCAGCCAAGGGAACAATTACCGGACAAGTGGTCGATGAATTTGGACAGGCGCTGACCGGGGCCAATGTATGGATCGCCGGGACATCCCTGGGAACATCGACCGATATTCAGGGCCGCTTCGAGATTCGTGCGGTGCCGGATGGGAGCTATAATCTGATAGCGGCCTTTATCGGATATCGTTCCGAAGTGCAGATTGTGGAAATACCCGGTAGTACTATTAATTTGAATTTCAGTTTGATGGAAGGTTCTGTTCCCGGTGAGGAAGTAATCGTTTCAGCTTCCCGGCGGCCCCAGAAAATTGTGGATGCACCCACTACGATGACTGTGATCAATTCCCTGGAAGTTCGTCGCGGCGGTGGTTATTCCTTCGCCGAATCCATTGAAAATGTGAATGGTGTGGATACTTATCGCACCGGACTGGATGGGATCAGTATCAACGCCCGTGGATTCATGACCGGGTACAATTACCGTTTCCAGTTGATGACCGACGGTATGAACGGTATGCTCACCGGCAACGGGCTCAGTGCTCCGCATATGAGTATGGTCAGCCGCGAAGATGTGGAACGGATCGAGGTGATTTTGGGTCCCAGTTCGGCCCTTTATGGTCCCAATGCCCACAATGGACTATTAAATGTCATCACCCGGCATCCTCGTGATTCCCGCGGTGGAACAGTGGTAGTGGGTGCCGGTCAGAATAATATGCGCAGCCTGCGGACCAGATTTGCCGGTATCCTGGGAAATCTGTCCTATAAGCTCAATGCCGAGATGCTGTCCGGTAAGGATTATAATGACAACCGGGTGTACTGGCACGATGCCGATTCCGATGGAATCAGGGATGACGGAGAGTTCACTACAGAAGGTAATAACAGCCCGATCAAACATGATCGTATCGGTGGTGCACTTTTCTACCGGCTCGGGGGACAGCTGGAACTGGGCGGCGGCTATGATTATTATCAATTCTCCACCCGGAATGTCACTAATATTGGCCATAATCTTTTACAGGACTGGGTAACCCGGCGCTGGTTTGCCCAGCTGACCCATCCCCGGTTTTATGCCCGGGTTCACCAAACCGGTAACCAGTCTGATAAATATTACCAGGAAGATCTGAAAGCCCAGCTGATTGTATTCAACGGATTGCCGGAGGATGTGGCCATCGATGCTATTAACCTGGTGGATAAATCTAGCCATCTGGCCGTCGAGGCTCAGGGCAATGTCCAAGCCAATGGGATCAACTTGATCGGTGGATTCAATTACGACCGGGAAAATCCGGTCAGTGAACGGACCGTTTTACTGGATCGTGGTGTTGACCCGCGCACCGGGGAAATACAAGGGGGGGCAATAATTGTGAACCAGGCCGGTGTCTACGGGCAGGTCGAATCGGATTTGCCTCTGGATCTGGCCGCTACCGCCGCTTTCCGTTATGATGTCCATGATAATTATGGCGATCAATTCAGCCCGCGGCTGGGGCTGGTCTGGAAGGGCCTCCGATCAGGCAATCTGCGGGCAACCTGGAACCATGCCTTCCAGGCTCCGGCCATTGCCCAGCAGTACCTGTATATCTATGTCCCCGGCAGCCGTTACCAGGCCGGAAACGGACTGGGATTTACTTTGGCTGACGGCACAAAAATCGATCCGCTGAAACCGGAGACCAACCAGACCCTGGAATTCGGATACAAGGGAACCCTTATGAAAGGGCTTTATTTTGATGCCAATTATTATTTCAGCCACTACCGCAATTTCATAAGCGGATTTATTCCGGTGGGTCCGGCTGTTAAAATGGGGGATACAGATTTGGATTCATCGGTACCGCTGCTGACCTATCTCAATTTTGGTGAATTGGATATATCCGGTTTTGATCTGGCGGCTGAGTATCAATTAAGTCGTAATCTTAAATTTTCTGCTTCATATTCATTTGTAAATCGTGCCGGTTTCGATGAAGCCAAATCCGCCGGTCTGAAATCCGCGGATTCCACTTATTACCAGAGTTTTTATTTCAATACACCTGAGCGGAAATGGACCTTTGGCATTCAGGCAGCCGATTTATTGATCAAAGGTTTGGAGATTAATGCCAACCTGCGTCATGTTGATGAATATGATTTTGTCACCGGTCGCTGGTTTGCGACCACTGAGGGTGAAGGGACCAGTTCATACCTGGATAATCCATATTACCTGAATAATGGTCCATTGGGTGGTTTTACACTGGTTGACCTGAGTTTATCTTATCTGATGAGCAGCAATATTCAGGTTCAGTGCAATGTTGACAACCTGTTTGATGCGGTGGCCTACCAGATGGTTGGCTCACCTTCAACAGGACGGATGGCAAATCTGGAAGTGAGATATATCTTTTAATCTCTGAATTTTTAAATGCCATCCGCCATTTGGCGGATGGCATCAATGCTGTTATTCTGTACGTGAAGGTAATTCCAGCCGCGGTATCATTTCATCCCGGTTGGCAGCCTGGTACAGCAGCACGGCTATGATGGCGGCATTATATTTCACGTCTTCTTCAATTACGGCCTCATACACATCCATGTTGGTGTGATGCGTGCGGGTCCGGTATTCGATCAGGTCCTGGATAAAGTCAAAGGCCGGGAGGCCCACCCAATCGAATGGGATATGATCGGTGTAGGAAACAGCATCCACTGACACAGCCATGGGATTATATTGCTCAAAGGGGGCGAAACAGGCTTCGAAAAAATCCCGGGCCAATTCATTCCGTTGAAGTGTTATTCCGCGGATTTTTCCGGTGCCGCCATCCAGATTGAGATAAACTGAGAAATTGGCATGTTCCGGTTTTAGCGTCATGGTGGCCGGATCGGCAAAATGGCTGGTTACATAACCGGTCGAGCCGTAATACCCCTGTTCCTCACCTTCCCAGAGGGCGATGCGGATCGTGCGGCGCGGTTGAATATCCAGTTTTTTAAGAATCCGCAGAGCTTCCATGATGGTGGCTACGTTACCGGCATTATCAGTGGCCCCGGTACCGGCATGCCAGGAATCCAGGTGTGCGCCAATCATCACTACCTGATCCTTCAGTTTGCGGTCCGTCCCCGGTATTTCGGCAATAACGTTGTAACCGGTGGTTTCGCCGAAGAACTCAGTCTGTAAATCGATGCTGATTTCAACCGGATATTCATTTTCCTGCAGACGATAGATGCGGCCGTAGTTTTCGTTGGAGATAACCAGGGCCGGGAAAAAATCGGTAAATTTACTGTCTGATGAAATCCTGGTTACCCGGATGACACCATGGTCACGACTGCTTGGCTCCACCAGGGCAGCGATCTTTTCGTCGGCGAAGAATTGAGCTACCGTATCGGTTTTCCCCAGCCAGGATGAATACCTTTCCCAGGATGCGCCGGGAATATTTTTCATATTGGGGGTGATAATTGCTTTCTGTTCCAGCAGTTCATCCTCGGAAACCCGCTGTGCATCGGCGGTGAAATGTGGTGTAAACTCACGCGGATCACCATTAAATACGATTTTCCCCTCCAGAGTGCCGCGGTAATTTTCGATATCCTCTGGCGAATCAATCCTGACAAAAACCGGTTCACCGGTAATCTTTCCATCGGTTCCGGCCGACCAGGCTTTCGGGAAGGCCGGGATTGGTACATAATCCGGTTTTACCATGTTGACTGAGATGTAATTGTAATCCCAACTGTTTGGCAGGGTACCCCAGGCTTCCATTTCGGCCGGGATTCCCCATTCTGCCAACTGCGAAATGCACCATTGAGCCGATTCACGATAGGCCGGCGATCCTGTGAGACGATTACCGTACACATCGGAAAGGTTCGATAAGGTTTCCATTATCTTGGAATTCTGGAAAGCCTCGACCTTAATTCTGGCGACAATCTGCTCATCGAGTTGCTCACCGGCGTTGATCAGTGACAGGATCAGGATTGGGAGTAGTAATCGTTTCATTTTTACCTCAGTTTGGATTTGGCAAATTAATCAGAATTAAAATTCCTCGAACCAGTCAAGCATGCCAATGATTGCTTCCAGTCCGGCTGATTCATGGGTACCGTTGGGAATGGTAATCAATTCAACGGTTGCACTACTGTTGGCCGACAGATTTTCCACTGTAGTTACGGCATTGAAATATGGTACAACTTCATCATTATCGCCATGGAAGAAGCGCAAAGGAACGGTGGGATGCCAGTTTAACAGTGTGTTTTCCTCAACAATAGAAATCAATTCGGTATTCCGGCCTGTCAAATAGTCGGAAATAAAATCCGGTTGAAGCAGGTCAGCCAGATTATCGGGCAGGGAGTAAGCGATTTCCGAATAGGAATGATTACCGTCAAATAGAACAGGCAGGGTAGTATCATATGGTTCCTGGAAGATGCTGCCCAAGTCATCCCAGTCATAGGCTGTATTGTAAGCAGTTAGAATAAATGCAGGGTAGATGGTACTGGTATAATCCATGCTGGCCAGCATGGTATCAATGGTCATGGAAACATTGTAAGGTCCGGCCATTGGTGCAACAGCCGTTAGTTGGATTTCATCGGAATGATATTCCTCGATTGCCCGGAGGACCGCCAGAGTGGCGTATCCACCTTCGGAATAACCACCCATAAATATCTGTTCATCAAGGCTGAAATTGTTCTCCCTGCTATGTTTTAGTCCGGCACGTATGAAGTCCACTACGGCAGTGGCATAGCTTCGGGCATGAATATAGGGATGCATAACTTCTGAGACGCCGTATCCCAGGTAATCTGGTACCAGGGTGTAGTAACCCATGGAAGCAGTCAGTAATCCGACGAATCCTTCTATTGAAGCCATCGGATTTACCGAAGCAACTGCGTTTCTTTCAGTAACGGTGCCGTGATTCAAACAGATCATAGGGGCATTTTCCCGGCCCGCCGGTACCAGAATCGCTCCAGAAGCTAAAGTGGATTCACCATCAATATCCACGGTTCGGTAGGTGAGGCTGTAAGCTTCCACATCGTAGGACAGATTATAATTAAATCCAAGATCAGTGAATGCAATGTAATCGGCTATAGTTTCAACTGTATAACTGAATTTCAGATTGGAATCGACTATTTCTCCTCGCTCAACTTCCGGATCGGTGGTTTCTTCACAGCCCGGGAGGATGAACAGGATCAGCAGAAGACTCACGATTATAGTAAGAATATTGCGTTTAGGGAGATGCATACAGGATATTTCCTATCATATTGGAATATAATTTAAATAGAATTTTTCCCTGTTTGAAGTCTTGATCGGTACCAATGGAAAAATGTAGCCAGATATTGGAGATTAAAAGTATAATTCGAAAACGGCTAGGGAGGAATATGCTGTATCAACTAGCTAAATTGCTTGCGGTTAGATCGATTAAATTTTTCTACAACCGTGTAATTGTAACCAATATTGAAAATATACCGGATGAAGGCCCGGTGATTTTTACTGCCAATCATCCCAATACTATGCTGGACCCGATGCTGATCGGGTATGCCGCTCCACGGAAACTGTATTTCATTGCCAAAAGCACACTTTTTATTCATCCGCTATTCAGTTGGTTTCTGAATCACCTGAATATCATTCCTGTCTACCGCCGCCAGGATGTTCCTGATGAGATGGACAAAAATGAGGATACCTTCAATAAATGTTACGAATTACTGGAAACAAACGGATCAATCCTGATTTTCCCGGAGGGCATCTCCACAGCACAGCGCACCCTGAGCAAAATCAAGACCGGTTCGACCCGCATTGCCATGGGTGCTGAGGTGCGCAATGATTTCAAACTGGGGGTAAAGATAATCCCGGTGGGTATCAATTATTCCGATTCGGTCAAATTCAGATCAGATGTCTATATACGTTTTGGGCAGCCAATAAATATTGCGGATTATTCAGAAAACTACCAGGAAGATGAGGTTGAAACCGTCCATCTGGTAACTCAGCGGATCGAACTGGCTCTCCAGAAATTAACGGTAACGGTTAAGGAGCTGGACATGGAAGATATCGTCGCCGGCCTGGAGAGAATTTACAAGAAGGAATTGATTACCGACCTGGGAATGAAGACTAAGGATAAAAATGATGAATTCGCCGTCACTCGCGGTATGATCCAGGCCGTGGAATGGTTTTATGAACAACAGCCCGAGCGGGTTGAAAATTTTAAGAAATTGCTGGAGCGCTACCTGTCCAATTTGGACCGGCTTGACCTTGATGATGATTTTCTGTCACCTACTGCCGATCGGGGGGCCTTCATTAAGCGTGTTGGTGCATTGGTATTCTTGTTGCTGGGATTTCCGGTTTATGTTTTCGGGTTGATCAATAATTATCTGCCCTACCAGTTTCCACGCTGGTATACCCGGCGGTATATTTCAGATCAAGAGTGGTATGCCACGGCGAAATTGGCGACCGGAGCGATTGTATTTATTTCCTATTATGGCCTGTTGGCAACGCTTTTCTGGCAGCTGACCGGTTCTCTGCTGCTGACAATTATTTATATCGTGCTCTTAATCCCCAGTGGAAATTTTGTAATGTGGTACATGGAAAAATTCCAATCTTACCGGCAGCATCTGAGATTTATTAATATTTTTTATCACAAGCGTAATTTGATTTACCGTGTGATTGAGCAGCGGATTCAATTAATACATTTTTTGAATGATGCCAAGCAGGATTACATGAAAAATATGGAATTATTTAAAGATAAGTGATTCCGTTTTTTTGTGCACGTCCCCGCCAGGCGGGATGATTAGTGGGGGAGCTAATCACAGGCAGGGACGCTATGTAATACGTAGACTTTAGAACAGCCATAAGTTATACTAAATATCTATTTTGGACAAGGGGCATTATTAGGGCACCTCCAGCAATAAAGGATGTAAATTCAGTTCCAACAAGTATGCAGATCAATTAATAGTCATAGAAACTGAAAATCCCAGGTGAGACAACGCTGTGCAGATTATTACAGTCGATACAAAATCCGAATTGAAGCGCTTCATCAAACTGCCCTTTACTTTGCACCACGGTCATGAAAAATGGGTTCCGCCAATCCTCATGGATGAGTGGCGGTATTTTGATCCGGAAAAGAACACGGCAATGAAAGAATGTGAAATAATCCGTTTAATCGCCGTTAAAGAGGGGCGCGATGTGGGCCGGGTTATGGGGATTATTAATCATCGCAGCAACCAGTTTAGAAATGAAATGAATGGCCGGTTTGCTTACCTTGAATCGACGGATGAACCCGAAGTCGTTTCCGGTCTGCTGGATTATGTCGAAGAGTGGGCGCGTGGTAAAGGGATGGACTGCCTGATCGGGCCGAAGGGTTTCACAAATCAGGATCCGGAAGGCTTCATGATTGAAGGTTTTGATGAAGAACCGACCCTGTCCACTTATGTTAATTTTGAGTATTTGATTTCCCATCTTGAATCCTCCGGGTATACCAAACATGTGGATTATGTAGCCTATAAAATCCCCATGGAGATTCCGGCATTTTATGAGAAAATATATCAGCGGATTCTGCGTCGAAATGATTTCAAACTTCTTGAATTCACCACCCGTAAAACATTACAGCCCCATATTGTCCCGGTGTTTGAATTGATGAATGAAACCTACCGCCACCTGGATGGTTACCAGCCATTGACCAGGCCGGAAATGGAACAACTGGCCCAGCGGTTTTTACCACTGATCGATCCGCGTTTTGTAAAAATCGTGACCAATGATAATCAGGTCGTGGCTTTCATCCTGGGGATTCCTAATTTAAGTACCGGCCTGCGAAAAGCCAGAGGACACATTTTTCCATTTGGAATTTTTTATATCAAACAGGCTGCCAGAAAATCCCGCCAGCTGGATTTATTGTTGGGAGCGATCAGTGAAAGCTACCGTGGCCGAGGTCTGGATGTTTTAATGGGAACAGCCATGTATCGAACAGCCATTGCTGCCGGGTTTGATTTTATTGACAGCCACTTAGAACTGGAGACCAACACCAAGGTGCGGGCGGAGATGGAGCGGGCCGGTGGAGAAATTTATAAACGCTATCGTATCTTCAAGAAGAAACTGTAGTTCCGCTTTGTTTCAGGTTATTCAGGCTATAAAAAAGGGGGCAAAAGCAAGCACCATCAATACAAATGGAGTCAGCCAACTCAGGACCCACCGAATCTGCCATTTTACTAATTGCTTCATTATTTCTCTCGATTATTTAATTAACGGTTACTTCAAATATGACCGCTATAAGTCTCGTTTGGTTGTCTGTCAATAATTGGAGGTTGAAAAATGAAGAAAATTCTATTATTAGGCAGTACTGGATTAGTGGGTGGATTTTGTCTTGATTTACTCGTGGATGAAGATGAAGTCGACCAAATTTTGGTCCCTGTACGGAGGTCCTGTGTTTTCAACAGTGGAAAGGTTTCAGTAGTAGAGATTGATTTTAATAAACCCGGATCATTGGACTGGAATAGTATTGACAGTGTAATCTGTTGTCTTGGGACAACCATCAAAAAGGCTGGTTCGCAGGAAGCATTCAAACATGTGGATTATTCAATCCCCGTTAATTTTGCGGAGGAGGCCGTGAAACAGGGAATATCATGCTATTCAATTGTTACATCCATGGGAGCCAGCCCGCAGTCGAGAATTTTTTACAATCGTGTCAAAGGTGCCGTAGAAGAAAAGCTTTCCGGTATGAAATTTCAAAGCCTGCAAATCTTTCGACCTTCACTTTTGCTGGGCCAGCGAAATGAATTCAGGTTGGGAGAAAAAATCGGCAGCGTTGTTGCTCCTCCCATAGGGAAATTGTTAGTGGGAAGATACCGTAAATATCGTCCGATACAAGCCAAGGTGGTTGCCCAGGCGATCGTAAAACAATTATTGTTGAACCCGGATGGAATCAATATTTTCGAATCCGATCAGATTCAGGAAATGATCAAATAAATGCAGAAAACAAGTAGTGTTTTGAAGTGGATTTTCCTGTTGCTGGTTTTCACTGGTTGTGCCAGGGAAGAAATGCAGCTGATTGAAATCCAGACTGAATCAGGGAATATTGTGGTTGAACTGTATGGTGATAAAGCACCGGTGACAGTAAATAATTTTTTGTGCTATGTAGAGTCGGGTGCTTACAGGAACTCCGGTTTCTACCGTACTGTTACCATGGACAATCAACCACAGAACGATATTAAAATCGAGGTGATCCAGGGAGGATTGTATACTGAGGAGCGAATGCTGGCTCCAATTATCCATGAGACCACCCAGCAGACCGGCATCAGGCATCTGGATGGGACTATTTCAATGGCTCGTAACGAACCGGGGAGCGCTACTTCCGAGATATTCATATGTATCGGCGATCAACCGGAGTTGGATTTTGGTGGTCGCCGCAATCCCGATGGTCAGGGATTTGCAGCTTTCGGAAAAGTGATAAATGGAATGGAAACTGTCCGGAATATTCAGGTGCAACCCGCTGAAGGCCAGATGCTTGAACCACCAGTTAAAATAATTGATATTGTTGTTATAAAATAAATTTAAGGGCTACAACTGCATTGTTTATAATCCGGTAACAACAGTCACCAGAACGCTGGTGAATACACCGATGATAAAGGCCACATAGGCCAGCCGGATAAAACGATATTTCTTGTCAGCCAGGAATAATCCTAAAGTATAGATTTCCTTGGTCATAGATTTATACACTTTCCCCGGCTCATTCAGGGTATCCTCCATCGCCGATTCGAAATCCTCGAAAGGCATCCGGACAAAATCGCCGAAGAACAGCAGGTTGAAGCGTGGCCGATGGATATCGATATCATGGCTGGTCTTGATCTTAATCGGCAGCTTGGGCATTACGGCATAGGTGGACAATATAATTGTGATCAGGCTGAATAAGATCAGAACGAGGGCGCCATATTTTAAGCCGGGCGTCATAATGTGCGGAACCGAAAGTGTAATCACTACGGAGGAGATTGTTAACAGCATATTGGCTTTGGTATCAGCCATGAAACTTAACTGGACATGATGGTTGCGGGTCTGCTTCATCATATGATCCAGATGGGAACCGGGTTGTTTAATTTCCATTATTAATACTCGATTGGTTTGTTTCTTTCAATTACCGATCTGCAGCTTTCGGACCAGGAAACTAAGCCTAGATTCAAATTAGTTTCAACTTACTCAAATCCACTCAAACCCGGGGATTATTTTTTCCAACATTTTTTCCTGACCAAGGTTAATTTAGTGTTTAGGGTTCCCGCATAATTTTTCATTTTGGCAATGGGAATGGAATGAAGTCAAATAAAATAAAAACCACAAATTCTGTAAAAACTATGGATCACGCTTCAAATGTTTGGGAATGTCAAATCTGCAGTAATGAAAACCCGGCCTATGCCTTATTCTGCCAGAATTCCAGTTGTAAGTGTGTCCAGGGTTCCTGGCAATGCAAGGCGTGCGGTTACCTGGTGACCCGGGTTGAAGGTGTGTCCCTACCTGACCGAATCGAAACTTGTCCTAACTGTGGTGCCCACCATTAAACACCGGAAAGATTTTTATGAAACGATTATATCGAAATACACGTGAAGCGAAGATTGCCGGAGTATGTGCTGGTATTGCCGATTATTTCGACATCGATCCGATAATCGTCAGATTGTTTTTCATTCTGTCGATTTTCTGGGGTGGTGGAATTATTGCGTATGCCATCGCCTGGTATCTGGTGCCGGATATCCGCGATCAGAATATACAAAGCGCCCCGGATTGATTCCAATCACGAGGCGCTGCTACCGTTGGGGGGGAAGGTCTAATTTTTTACCGGTTCGGCAACTTTCAACACATCATTGATGACATTTACCAGCTGGTCTTTTGGTAATGCGCCAGTAGCCATCTGCGGTTTTTCATCACTGGGGATAAACAACATGCTGGGGATACTGCGAATCCCAAACACGGATGCCAGTTCCTGTTCAACCTCAGTATTAATTTTGTAAAAATTAACTTTTCCTTCGTATTCAGCTGATAATTCGTCGATGATAGGGGACAGCATTTTACAGGGCTGGCACCAGTCAGCATAAAAATCGATTACTGCGGGAACATCACCCTCGAATTTCCACTCTTTCTGAGCTTCGTAATTGAATACTTTTTCTAAAAAATCCTGTTTTGTTAAATGTTCAACCATAATTTCCTCTTTGTTAAATCTTTTACTTACATAGATGGTAATTGCCGGGAAAGGTTACAGTAGCCGGAATATCGGATTATATTGTAGACAAACCGATACTGTAACTTCTGTATTGCGGTTTCATCAGACCAGTAAATTATTTGGAGAATAGTATGGATATGAAAATCACATTCCCCGGTGGGAAAAAAGTTAATGCGGAATATGCCGGACATGTCATCGAGACCGACCAGAGTGTACGTGGCGGCGGTGATGGCACCGCGCCGGAGCCATTTTCCCTGTTTCTGGCTTCACTGGGTACCTGTGCCGGGATTTATGTGCTGGGTTTTTGTCAGCAGCGCGGGCTTGATACTACCGGATTGGAATTAACCCAGTCGATGAAGTTCGATCCGGTCAAGCATCTGATTTCACAGATCAATCTGGATATAAAACTGCCGGAAGGATTTCCCGAGAAGTATAAGAAAGCCGTCATTAATTCGGCCAAACTCTGCACGGTGAAACGCCACCTGGAAAATCCGCCGGAGTTTGTTATAAACACTATCTAGAAAACTATCAGACTAGAAATTCGGTCCCATGAAATATTTACTGGTCAGGTTTTCCGTCAGGTAAGCATAGGCTTCATCCACAGTATCGTAAATCTTGAATAATTTCAGATCATCGGCTGAGATAGTGCCGGCTTCCACCAGATAATCCCAGTTGATTACATTATCCCAGAAATCCTTGCCAAACAGGACAATCGGAATATGCTTTTTCATTTTCTCGGTCTGGATGAGGGTGACCAGTTCAGTCAATTCATCCAGTGTCCCGAAGCCACCCGGGAAAACCACCAGGGCCTTGGCCAGATATAAAAACCAGAATTTCCGCATGAAAAAATAGTGGAACTGGATGTTTAAATCCGGTGTAATGAAAGTGTTACCACTCTGTTCAAACGGAATGGTAATATTCAATCCAATTGCCAGTCCCTTGGCTTCCGAAGCCCCCCGGTTGGCGGCTTCCATGATTCCGGGACCCCCACCGGAAGTGACGATAAATCGGTGTTTTTTATCCGACAGGTTTTTACTCCACTCGGTCAGTCGGAAAGCCAGGTGCCGGGCATCCTCGTAGTATTTGCTCATCCTGAGATCATTTTTATATTTCCGGATTTCCTGATCGGTGGCGTTAGCGGGGGCCTTGTCAAGGACCTGCCGGGCTTCAATTTCCGATTTGATCCGGGCCGATCCAAAAAATACGATCGTATCTTCAATATGATATTTATTAAATCGCTGCTGTGGTCCTAAATATTCGGCAATTATACGTAACGACCGTGCATCGCTGCTGCTGATGAAATCCCGGTCATAGTAAAAACGTTCTTTATTATCTTGCATATATCCTCCTAAAAAAAGCCGCCAAAGTTACACCAGGAATTGGTTGACCGATAAACATTTATCAGGCGATAAATATCCACCGGTTCATTTTCAACGTAAATTCCAGGGGAATTTTGTATTTAGAATATTAATAAATGAGGGTGAAATGGAATTGAACCTTTATCATTACCGCAGTCGGGTTATCTCTGTATACGACGGCGATACCTGTACGGTGGATATCGATCTTGGCCTGGGTATCTGGTTGCATAATGAGAAGCTGCGTCTTTATGGAATCAACGCGCCTGAATTACGCGGTGCCGAGCGGGCCGAAGGATTAAAATCCCGCGATTATCTGCGCAGCCTGATCGATGGCCGGGAAATTTTACTGGAAACCTACCGGGACAAACGGGGTAAATATGGCCGTTATCTGGCGAAAATATTTATTAAACGATCTGACAGTGAGTGGCTGAATGTGAATGATGAACTGGTTAAGCAGGGATTTGCTGTTTACAAGGATTACTGATTTAAACAGAAAAATAGGAGAGCTGCCGGTAAGACAGCTCTCCTGACACATACCAATCAGGCTTTATATTTCTTCATCAGATGTTTGAGGATCTTGCGCAGCAGGTATCTGATGATATCGGCCTCAACATCTTCCGGCAGATACTTAATGTTAATCCGTTTATTGGCGACTTTGGTGAGATGGCTGATTAACTTATTTGTTTCTTTCTGGTCGAGACCATCGCTGGCATCGTTGATTAATTCATAGATTTCATCAGGCAGTGTTTCCCATAAGAAATCATCGAACCGGCCGACTATTTTCTTGGCGATAGCCTGTTCCCTGTTCTTTGGCATGAAGGGAATATCAATATTTTCAACCAGGCTGTTTGCAAATTTTTCAATCTGTGCATCAGTCATCCGCACACTTTTATTTTCAGTTTTAATCTGGTTGATCTGATCGTTGGTTAATAAAACAGTATTGGACATAGCAGCTCCTTTTATTATTTTATGTAAATGCCGGGGTAGTTAAGTGTACCGGAAATACCTGATAAACGGTAGGTGAATCAGTGCCGAAAGTGCAATAATTAAGCGTAATACTCCCCCGGGAGATTATGTCAAATCAGAAATAAAAGCAAACGGCCACCTGAATACCGGGTATAGATGGCCGTTATTTATCAGTTACAGTGGTTTTACCGGCAGACAAATATCCAGAATATGCTTCTTATCCGGATGTTCATCCGGGCTGTTATGATACAGCTCATAACAAGGACCGTCATCGGGCTGGTAACCACTCTCCGGCAGCCAGCCGGCGTATACGGCATTCCAGGCATCCTGGTATTCATTCATACCGATCTCGAAGTGTGCTATGGCATATTTGCCGGCTTTCAGGCTGGTTTTTCCGATTTCACCATCCACTTCTGTATCGGCCGGGACCGTCAGGCAGACATCCATGCGTAATTTTTCATCAGCCGTAACTTCGGGATCATCGTAGTAGATTGTCAGTAACTTACTTTCCGGGAACTTGATCAGGTCACGCGGGCCGGCCCACTGCATCAGTTTATTCATCAACCCTTCAAATAGGGCGCCATCACCTTTGTAGGGTCCGATATGCCTGATATAGGCAACATGAATTTCGGGCATGGATTTGACTTCCACCCTGGCAGTCAGTTTCGATTTTGATTTCATTTCAATCCTCCAGATCGGGTTAGTAATTCGACTGGGAAGATATTCTGCCCTGATCTTGTATTCTTCTCGGCCCTTGCTGACCGGTTGATCATTTTTGCGCTCGTTTTGACCAATCTTGCTATGTTCCTGATAACTACCATTGCGCCAGCGGCTGGCGCTGACTCCAAACTGGTTTTTGAAGGCGCGGGCAAAGGGGGCCGATCCGGAGAACCCGCATTCCAGGGCAATCTCGGTTATTGATTTATTGGAATTGGTGATCAACTTGTTGGCGGCCCGTTCCAGCCTTATCCGCTGAATGAAGCCATTTAATCGTTCACCCATTACCGCACTGAAAATGCGGTGGAAATGGTAGGGGGAGAAACTGGCTACCTGAGATAATTTGGCCAGAGACAATTCTTGATCGAGATTTTCTTCAATATAATCGAGGACCAGGTTTATTCGCCTGGTGTATTCTTTCTGTTGGACAGAACTCAAATTAATCTCCCGTACAGCAGGTGATCGCAAACAGCATTATGGAGCTTAGCTGCTTTGGGAATCCGGCCCCATTCCTTAAAACTGAATTTTTTCAGTATTCCAATGCTGGCCGGATTCAAATCCAGTAACCAGGCGATCAGGTGGGTATGGTTGTTCCGGCGGGCTTGTACGATTGTATATTCCATTATTTGTGATCCGTAGCCGGAGCGCTGGTATTCCGGGTGAACAAAATAGCTGATTTCTGCTACCTGTTCCAAGGCCTGGCGTCCGGCACGCCAGGGGCTCAGACTTGACCAGCAGATGATTTGGCCATTAAGCTCCCCAACCAGGACCGGGAATTTCTCATTCATATGTCCTTCGAGCCAGTTTTCCCGCTCAGCCGGGGAGATCGGTTCCGTATAAGCGGTGCTGAAGCCGTTGCCGATTGTTGCATTGAATATCTGATTCATCCGTTCACAATCGGTCAGTTCGGCATTTCGTATTTTTAATTTCATAGATTGAAATGGTAGGTTTATAAGCAATCGAAATTACCGTCCCGGTTATATTTATTGGCAGAAAAATAATGGACAGTAAATTAGAATTGGATTAGAAAAAAATTTGCCGGACTTGCCAATCATCAACGATTCTATCTATCTTTTGCGGATGCGAATATTAATTTTAACAATCGTTATGTTGATGGTGGCCTGCGGACCTAAACAAGCTCCCGGACCGGAGCTATTGCCCGATTCGACAGCCGTTCCAGAACCGGCCGGTGAACCAGGGGATAATTCACTTCTACCTGTCGATCCGTATCAACGCTGGCTGATGAATGAGTATGATATTTTCCAGTTTCTCAGGACCAACCCCACAGCTGAGGCTGTTATCCAAACTCTTGGTCAGCCTGACTCGGTATTCATGGACTTTGAACAAACTACCCGTATCCTGTACTACTATATCCCCAAGCTGGATGACTACAATTCCGTTGAAATTGAAACCGGCACCGGTAAGGTCAGCGGTTTTGAATGGGATTGAGCAAAACACTGAAAAAACTCCATTCCCGCAACAATAATTACAAAATAAGCTGATTATACAGTATTTAATTAGGTGTATTTCCTAAATGGGATAATATTTGACCCATGATTCGGTGATTGCTTAACTTCCCGTCTCGATTGTCAATGTCGGGGGATTGATTGATTTTTGAATGACAAACAAGGAGCTCAATTGTGGCTAAGGTGAAAGGTGAAGTCAAGATTGCCATTGAAACCTGCAAAGGCTGTGAATTATGTATTCACGAATGTCCGCAGGAGACACTGGCTATGTCTGAGGAACTCAATCAGCGGGGATATCATTTTGCGGTCGTGCATGAGGATAACTGTACCGGCTGCACCAATTGCGCCCTGATTTGTCCGGATGGGGCCATTACCGTATATCGCGAGAAAAAAGGCAAAAAAACTCCGATTGCCAGGATAACTGATATTACTGAAAATGTAACCGTCACCATTGATGGGAGATAGTGATGAGTGAAATTCTATTCATGAAGGGCAATGAAGCCCTGGCCGAGGCGGCGATACGGGCTGGTTTGGATGCCTATTTTGGTTATCCCATCACGCCCCAATCGGAGATACTTGAGTATTTGTCAATTCATATGCCTAAACGCGGTGGCGTTGTTTTACAGGCCGAAAGTGAAGTGGCCTCGATAAATATGATCTATGGTGCCGCCGGGGCCGGGGCCCGGGTGATGACCACAACCAGTTCACCGGGTTTCAGTCTGATGCAGGAAGGTATTTCATATATTGCAGCTGCGCAATTACCATGTCTGCTGGCCAATGTCGTTCGCGGCGGCCCGGGACTGGGTACCATCCAGCCCAGCCAGGGCGATTATTTCCAGGCCACCAAAGGTGGCGGACATGGCGACTATAAAGTAATTGTGCTGACACCATCGACCGTTCAGGAAATGGCGGATTTTGTATTTCTGGGTTTTGACCTGGCTGATAAATACCGTAATCCGGTAATGATCCTTACCGATGGAGCTTTGGGGCAGGGTATGGAGAAGGTACAGTTCCCGGATTATGATCCGGAAAAAATGAAATTGCCCAAACCCTGGGCTACCACCGGCAAAACTCCGAACCGGGAAAGAAATGTGGTTACATCGTTACACCTGCAACCGGAACGGATGGAAGAATTGAATCGGGTTTTACAGCAGAAATATGCCACGATCGCCCGCGACGAGTTGCGCTGGAAGGAATACCAGACCGAGGACGCGGAAGTATTGTTCACCGGATTTGGACTGGCGGCCCGTATCGCCCGGAAAACAATTCAACTGGCGCGGGAAAAAGGAATCAAAGCCGGCCTGTTCCGGCCCCAGACGGTCTGGCCGTTCCCGGCACCCCGTCTGCGTGAATTAGCCCGGCAGGTGGAAATGATCCAGGATATTGAGTTGAATGCGGGACAGATGGTCGAAGATGTTCGGTTGGCAGTGGACGGTTCGGTGCCGGTATTTTTCCACGGCCGGATGGGTGGCATAATCCCGACGCCTGAGGAACTGCTGGAACAGACCGAAGCCAATCTGGCTAAAGTCAGGGCCGGTAAACATAAAACGGTAGAGGTATAGATATGAGTGAAACCTGTAGTCCTCCCCAGGAAATGAATTCCATGGATTTAGTTTACCAGCGACCGGAATCACTGCTAGATGTACGGATGCATTATTGTCCCGGCTGTGGACATACCACCACTCATAAGATTCTGATGGAAGTGCTGGATGACATGGATATCGTCAGCGATACCATCGGTGTCGCACCGGTGGGTTGTTCTGTCCTGGCCTATGAATATATGAATATCGATATGCACCAGGCCGCCCACGGCCGGGCCACCGCGGTGGCCACCGGCATCAAACGGGTATTACCGGATAAATATGTGTTTACTTACCAGGGTGATGGCGACCTGGCGGCGATTGGGACGGCGGAAACGATCCACAGTGCCAACCGGGGTGAAAATTACCTGATCATTTTTATCAATAATGGCATCTACGGAATGACTGGTGGTCAGATGGCTCCTACTACACCGATCGGTGAAAAAACAGCCACCTCGCCGTACGGGCGAGACCGGGTCTCGACCGGGGCGCCGATCGATATCACCAATCTGCTGGCTCAGTTGCCGGGGACTTTCTATGCTACCCGCCAGTCGGTACACGATGCCAAGGCAGTGCGCAAAACCAAAAAAGCGCTCACCAAGGCCTTCGAATACCAGCGTCTGGCCCGGGGACTGTGTATCGTGGAAATTGTTACCAACTGTCCCTCCGGGTGGAAACTGACGCCTTATGAATCCAATCAATGGATGATTGAACATATGATGAATATGTATCCGGTTGGTGATATCAAAGCCCCAACCAGGGAGGATTTGAAATAATGACCGAAGAAACTATTATTGCCGGTTTCGGGGGACAGGGGGTTCTGTCAATGGGAATGATCCTGGCCTATGGTGGTGTAATCGAAAACCAGGAAGTATCCTGGATGCCCAGTTACGGGCCTGAGATGCGGGGCGGTACGGCCAATTGTATTGTTATCAATGGCGATGAGCCGATCAGTTCGCCGATCGTATCGAAATTCGATTCGGTGGTGGCTTTCAACCAGCCGTCGCTGGATAAATTCGAAGCAGCGGTAAAACCCGGTGGTGTATTGCTCTATGAAGAAGGGGCTATTTTAAATCCGCCATCACGAACCGATATTTCGGTCATCCCGGTAGCGGCAGCCCAGGCCGCTGTGGAGCTGAAAAACCAGAAAGTCATCAACCTGGTGATGCTGGGAGCTTTCCTGGCAGTGAAGAAGATCATCAAACCGGAAACAGCCGTTAAGGCTCTCTACAGCGTGTTGCCGGAACGGCATCATAAGCTGATTCCCCTGAATGAAAAGGCGCTGAATAAAGGGGCCGGGCTGGTTGCTGACTGATTAGTCCTGACTGGGATTGAGCCTGAATTTATTCCTCAGGCAAGGAGCCTGAATATTTAGACCTCATCATTTGGTGGCAGGTTTCCCCGTAAAGAAAAATCATCTCCCCGCTTCATAGCTAAAAATAATATGATTGCAAGAGAAAGAGCAAGTCTGATTACCGGCTAACTCAAGTGTTTATTAGATTTTTGTTATTGGTGGTAGTTAAGTTGGTTTTTGGTAGTTGCAGTATCGAATAAAAGGTAAAATTGAAGTTGTTGAAAAAGCCTGGTTTTAGTCCGGCTTTCCGTTTGAAAATGAATCGGTTGAACGGTAATTTTACCCACCAATGGCTGGCTCCAGAATCAAATTAGCCCCCTCTATTTTATCAGCAGACTTCTCCGATCTCCAGACTGCCTTGAAATATTGTGAGCGGGGACAGGCGGATATGATCCACCTGGATGTGATGGATGGGAATTTTGTCCCCAATATCACCATCGGGCCGGCCGTGATCAAGGCCCTGCGGTCCCATACCAATCTGTTTTTCGATGTGCATATCATGGTCTGCGATCCCCTGTTCTGGATCGACAAATTCGCCAGGGCCGGTGCCGATTGTATTACCTTCCATGTGGAAGCGACCGGCAAACCGGAAATGGTCATCGAGCAGATAAAATCCCTGGGGGTAAAGGCCGGTATCACCCTGAAGCCGGGAACAAACCTGGAACTGGTTGAGCCATACCTGGAGCTGGTCGATCTGGTACTGGTCATGAGTGTCGAGCCGGGTTTCGGCGGCCAGTCGTTTATTTCTGATTCCCTGGCCCGGATCGAAGAAGTTAACCGGTTTATCGAACTGGCTGGACTGAGTGATCAGGTTGAAATCCAAATTGACGGTGGTGTGAACCTTGATAATGCCAGGAATATTGCAGATGCCGGTGCCGATATCCTGGTGGCCGGATCGGCCGTATTCAATACACCGGATCCGATTGCAACAATGAAAAAATTCAATGAGGTATTAAACGGATGAAGATTTATCTGGGAACGGATCACGCCGGATTTACACTGAAGGAAGCGATCAAGGACCATCTGCTGGCCAACGGCTACCAGGTGGAAGATATGGGGGCTGTCAATTACGATTCCGAGGATGATTACCCGGACAAGATATTCCCGGCGGCCGAAGCCGTGGCCCGCGATCCGGAAGGAGTAGGAATCATCCTGGGCGGCTCCGGTCAGGGAGAAGCCATGGCAGCCAACCGCGTTCCGGGCGTACGGGCAGCTGTATATTATGACGGGCCGGAAGAGATCGTAAAACTTTCACGGCAGCATAATAATGCCAATGTCCTATCACTTGGGGCACGCTTCATCGAAACCAATCGGGCCCTGAAAGTAATCAATATCTGGCTGAAGGAACCGTTTGAGGGAGGACGGCACCAGCGCCGGATCGATAAGCTCGATCGCTGAAATTGAATAACCTGCGCTCCCTCCTGTATTGGTTTACCCGGTCGCGATGGCTGATTGTCGCCATTGTGGTCGGTACGATTCTGCTGTTGTTACCTACCCCCGAAAATTTGTCGATTGCCGGTCACCGGTTGCTGGTAATCGTAGTGGTGACCCTGATCCTGGTGGTCACGGAGCCGATCCCACTGCCGGCGACGGCCATGTTTATAATAATTGCCTTAGCCTATTTCAAAATCGATACTCCCAATCAGATCGCACGGTCCTTCATGAATGACGCGGTCTTCTTCATTATGGGATCGTTGATGCTGGCGGTGGCGATCGTCAAGCAGGGTTGGGATGCGCGGATCGCCTTGGGCATTATCCGTCTGACCGGGAATAAAACCAAGCGAATTGCCTTCGGATTTGCGGCCCTGTCAGCTTTTCTATCATCATTCATTGGTGAACATACGGTAGCAGCACTGATGCTGCCAATAGGTATGACCCTGGTGCGTTATACCTCTCAGGATCGTGAGCGTGTTCGCGGATTGTCGGCCCTGCTGCTGTTTTCGATCGCCTATGGTGCCATTGTCGGATCGATCGGTACCCCATCCGGTGGCGGACGCAATGTGATTATCCTTAATTACCTGAACGAGTTCGGGTCAGAAGGATTATCATATGCCCGCTGGATGCTTTATGTTTATCCGCTGGTGCTGATTTTAACGCCGGTTGTAACCAGCCTGCTCTGGCGTAGCTTTACCCCTGAATATTACTATCTGGACAGCGGAGTCCGGCGCCTGAAAGTCCAGGTTGAGCGGTCCGGTTCGCTGGGTGGACGTGAATTTAGCGGACTGGGTATTTTTATCCTGGTGTTTCTGGGCTGGATTTTCCTGTCATCACATTTCGGCCTGGGAACCATTGCCCTGACCGGTGTGATGCTGTACATCATCGCCGGATTGGTCAAATGGGAGGATATCAACCGCAATACCCACTGGGGAATTATTATTTTGTTCGGGGCCACGATTGCCATGGGCAGTTATATGCGTTCCACCGGGGCAGCCCTCTGGCTGGCGAACGGGCTGATCAATCTGCTGGGGTCCGGTTCCGGGTTACCGGCCTTTTTATCGGATGTATTGATTGTTGGCATGACGACGATAATGGCCAATACTCTGTCCGGTTCGGCCACGGCGGCGGTACTGGGACCGATAACACTCAATCTGGGGGGCGATATGATCCACCAGGGATTATTGACGGCCCTGTCGGCGGCTTTCGGGTTTTTTACCGTAGCAGCAGCCCCGGCCTGTGCCATCATCTATTCCAGTGGTCTGGTTAAAGCCGGGGATTTTCTGAAGGCGGGCTGGAAAGTCGGTATTGTGACCATTATCATTTTACTGGCGTATGCCAATACCTATTGGAGAATCTGGTTTTGATCTGCTTTAATCAAGTATTCGATCGTGTTAAGGAAGAATCATGAAGCTGTTGATTGCAATTTCCAGTAAGACCTATTCCGAACCCACCCTGCGAATCGGGTTGGATATAGCCCGTGCCTTCAAGGCCGATGTGACGATTGTCTGCGTGGGCGAACGCCCCGGTTCCGGGGTCAGGCTGGCCCAGGAATCGATGGAACGCTGGGATTTTGAGCCACCCTCAGTGGCGGTGCTGGAATGGGCTTATAACTATCTGGTCGAAAATGATTTTCTTACCGCTGATAGCGTTGAAGATGGATTCCGGAAGGAATTGCTGGTCAAGCGGGCCGGTGCCCGCGGAGTCATTGATCTGGCGGGAAAATTCTGTGACCGGATCAACCTGGCGTTAAGGTTCGGTGATATTATTCCCACCCTGCGGGATGAAGTCCGAAACTCCGGGTTCGACGTAACCATTATCGGTGGTAGCCAGAACCGGCGGATGGCCCACGATCTGGTACAGTATATCGACAGCTCCATCTTCGTGGTAAAGCAGATCGATTTTTCCCGGCCCTACCGGATTCTACTGGCGGTGGATGATTCCCGGGGTACGCTGAAAGCGGTAAAGTTCGGCATCCAGATTGCCGAGGCCTATGACCTGGAGGTCGATGTGCTTACGGTCTCCAAGCGGCAGCGTTTTGGCCCCGGTTATATGGGGGCTTCCGATCAGGCCTGCCGCTATCTTAAAAATGCCGGTATTAAACATCAGCGACATCTGGTAGTGGGTGATCCGGTGGAGAAAATCGTGGAAATGGCAGCAGAGAATCATATCATTGTCATGGGTGTATCAGGACAAAATCCGATTAAAAAATTCTTCGTGGGCAGCAAACCACTCTCGGTATTGGCTGAGAGTGAATGCCCGATATTGGTTGTAAAATAGCGACAATTCTTTGCGCACACTACCGGCAGTGAAAACCACGGCGGAATAAGACCATTTATTATTTAATTAAATTGAATTCATGATTTAATCCGTATTTATGAAAAGTGCTAATTTCATCACCTTGATTTATGATGAATGAGCAGGCCTATACCGAAAGATTGACTTCCAACCAGTGGCAGTTCTATATGGTGCGGATGGTCTGGTACTGTTTCCTGATCGGCGTTATCGGAGCGGCCTCAGCCCTGGCTTTTAACTACCTGGTTCAACTGGTCGATTATCTGTTCCTGGAATCCCTGGCCGGTTACTCAGCCCCGGAAATTGATACGTTCGGTGAGGTTGATCTATATCAGTCGAATCATCTCCGGAATTGGCTGATTCCGGTGGCAACGACTCTGGGTGCTTTGCTGGCGGGTTGGCTGGTCTGCCGGTTTGCTCCCGAGACCGGCGGGGCCGGTACCAGTGCTGTGGTAAAAAGTTACCATCACCATGGCGGCCGGATGCGGGCCCGGGTACCGGTGGTGAAAGCGATTGCCTCGGCCCTGACAATTGGCTCAGGTGGTGCCGCCGGGAAGCAGGGGCCCATGGCCCAGATCGTGGCCGGGTTGGCTTCGATTGTAGCCGATCAGAGAAAATTCAGCGACCGGGACCGCCGGATGCTGGTGCTGGCCGGAATGGCGGCCGGCCTGGCGGCTATTTTCCGTTCTCCGTTTGGCGCGGCTATCTTCGTGATTGAAGTATTGTATTACGGGATGGAATTCGAGGCGCGCCTGCTTATCTATACTACAATTGCTGCCGTTACGGCCTATGCCATAAACGGATTATTCATGGGCTGGACACCGATTTTCCACCTTGAACAAGGATTGACTTTCCATCGGCCTGTCACCCTGATTCTGTTTATCATCCTGGGAATCCTGGCCGGGATGTACGGGGCTGTCATTCCAAAAATATTTTATGGGATCAGGGACTGGTTCACAAAATGGAAATTCCCCAATTATCTTAAACCGGCAATAGGTGGATTGCTGGTTGGTCTGATGGCTTTGTTATTTCCGCAGATACTGGGCGGCGGCTATGGCTGGATGCAGCAGATCATCGATGGACAGGTTGGACTGGCATTAATTGTAGTGCTGCTGGTAATCAAAGTACTGGCCATGTCATTCACTATCGGCTCCGGAGGTTCGGGCGGTATTTTTGCACCGACCCTCTTCACCGGTTTGTTGCTGGGGGTGGCTCTGGCGCAGTTTATCAACCTGCTTGTACCGGCTATCGATTTGAATATTCAGTCCTTTGCCGTTGTCGGTATGGCGGCCGTATTCGCCGGGGTGGCCCGGGTTCCGGTGGCGGCCCTGATGATGGCGGTGGAAATGACCGGTGGGTACGGATTGATCGTTCCCACCATGATCGCGGTGGTTATCAGCTACATGGTTCAATCGGCCCTGACGCGGAAATCCACTCACCGTACTATTTACGAGAACCAGGTGCTTGACCGTTCCGAATCACCGGTACATCACAATGAATATTTGATTCGCACCCTCGAATTATTACGCGCCGACCAGTTTAAAAAATACCAGGTCGATGATGCCCTGGCACTATCTCTTGATGACCTGATCAAATTGAGAACACCGGTGAAAATTGAGGAAACCGGCCAGTATTTCTACCTGGGAATTATCAGGAATAAATCCCGGTGGATCGGGAAACCGCTAAAGGAAATCAGGTTTCCTGAAATCGATATCAGAATACTGGTTGCTATTCATAATGGCATATCACAAGTTCCCAATGGCGATACAATCTTACAGGCCCGGGATAAAATTCTGCTGGTATCACGGCCGGAGTTTTACGACCAATTAAAAGCCGATGTGAAAATACCACACCTTGATTTACAGCGGAAATAGACACTAGATTCAATTAATATCAGCTAAGGGAACATCAATGAAACGCTTAATTCTTCTATTATCGATTATATCCTTGTCGCTGGCGACGGCCGAGGAAGGCATGTGGTTGTTGGATCAGATTTCTGATATAGATCTGGAAGAAAAGGGATTTGAGATTTCAGCGGCCGAAATATACACCCCCGGTGAAGCCTGTGTGGCGGAGGGTGTTATAAAGCTGGGTGGTGGCACCGCCTCGTTTGTCTCATCGGAAGGACTTGTTTTAACCAACCACCATGTGGCCTTTGGGGCGGTCCAGCGTGCCTCCACCCGGGGTACTGATTACCTTACCGACGGATTCCTGGCGGCTGCCAAAGCTGATGAGATCGAAGCACCAGGCTATTATGCCCTTTTATTGGAGGAAATGCGAGACGTTACCACTGAAGTGCTGGTCGCTGCCGAGGGAATAGATGATCCGGTGGAACATGCCCAGACGGTCAGAGCGAAAATTACGGCCATGGTTGAAGACATTGAATCGCAGGGTGAGGATATCCAGGCCGATATCAGATCGATGTATTTCGGAAAGCAGTATATGCTGTTCATCCATAAACGGTTCGATGATATCCGGGTTGTTTATATGCCACCACAGGCCATCGGCAACTATGGTGCTGATATCGATAACTGGATGTGGCCGCGGCATACCGGTGATTTTGCCTTTGTCCGTGTCTACGCCTCCCCGGAGGGAGTTGGCCGGTCGTACAGTCCAGAAAATGTTCCCTACCGTCCCCGGACCTGGCTGAAAGTGGCTACCGATGACTTGAATGAGGGCGATATGACTTTTATCATCGGTTATCCCGGGATCAACAGCCGTTATCGTTTTTCAAATGATATCAGCTATTATCAGAAGCTGTATTACCCGGCCCGTGTTAAGCAATATCAGCAATTGATTGCCTTGTTGGATTCGGTTGGGCAGGATTCACCGCTGGCGGCGATGAAGGTTGCCGGTCTGACCAAGGGATTGAACAATTATATGAAAAAGTATACCGGTGTACTGAATGGGATGGAGAAATATGATTTTCTTAATGCGCAAATCGCTAAAGAAGACAAGTTGAAGCAGAAGATCAGAAAAAAAAGAAAGCTTCGTAAGACCTACGGGGATTTATTTGATGATTATGATGAATTATATGCTGAGTTAAATAAACGCCATGAACGGGATGATGTATTGGCTATGTTCAACCGGGTGGCGGGGACCCTGCCGGTATTGGCGAACCGATTGTATTATACCGTCAAGGAACGCGAAAAACCGGTTGTGGATCGTGACCCAAAATTTTCCGAAGCTGATTTGGAACGTTACCTGAAAAGATTGAAATATGAATTCTACAGTTACTACGAACCAGCTCAGATTGAGTTGTTAAAATATACTCTGGACAAGGTGCAGAACTTACAAGGCGACCTTAGGATAACCGGCCTGGATTATCTGGTACAGTCAGGAAATCCGGAAACAGAGTTGCAGCAGATGTTCTCCAACAGCAGGCTGAACGATCCGGAATATGCCCTGGCATTGTTTGATTTATCCAGCCGGGAAATTGAAGCCATCGATGACCCGTTTATCAAAATGGCGATCAGTATGTATCCGGACCGGGAGGAAAAGCGGGCATTTGGCCGCAAATTCTCAGCCATTGCAGAAGATATGCGCCGCCAGTACCTGGACTTAGTGACGGCTATCGAAGGGATTGGCCATTATCCAGAAGCTAATAGTACCAAGCGTTTTACATATGGAAAGGTTACCGGGTATCGACCTCGTGATGCTGTACATTATAAACCTTTTACAACGGTCGATGGGATGATCGACAAACATACCGGGGTGGTACCATTCAATGTTCCCGAGAAGTTACGGGGAATAGTAAAGAATGAGGATTTTGGCGATTGGATCGATCCCAGTGAAAATACCGCAACGATCGCCTTCACGCATGCCTGTGATATAACTAACGGCAACAGCGGCAGCCCGGTATTGAATGGAAAGGGTGAGTTGATAGGCTGTGCATTCGACGGTAATTTTGAAGCATTACTCAGTGATTGGAAGTACGATCAGGACATACAGCGGACAATTTCTGTGGATATCCGCTATGTTATGCTCATCACGGAAAAATATGCCCAGGCTACGCATATTCTGGCTGAAATGGAGATTGAATAATCACCATTTGCTGACGCAGGTTCTTTCTGGTATCGAATTTGCATTTTGGTATCATGAGAACATGTACAAATAAAGCAATCAGATGTAATAGAACGATCTGATTAATGGAAATATGAATTACGATTGAATTTGTGGAGCACAGGCGATGAATATTAGGTTACTGATTCCAATGATCTTGATTGGATTGACGACTGTCAATTCAAGTGAGTCGGAAGCAGGTTCCATCGTGGAAACTACCGGTTCTTCTTTCAGGGTAATAAAAACCCTTTCTACCAATGACGATGTCCGGGCTATGTATTCGGCGGTTTTCGACCGATTAGCTGCCACCGGCCACGATCTGCTCAATTTACTGGAAGAATTACGTCTATCGTCTCCGCAAGTTAACAGTGCAGTTACTAAACGCTGGAATTCACCAGCTGAAAAACTGTCTTATAAGAAATATCGCCAGATTTTTATCACTAATGAACGGTTGACAGCCGGTAAGAAATTCCATGATGATAATCGGGACTTGATTCATCAGATATGTAAGAAATACGGTATTGATGAATATGTACTGTTGGCAATCATCGGCGTCGAATCGATGTATGGTCAATCCCATGCCGACTACCGGGTGGTGGACGTGTTCCATACTATCGCCCATGAAGTCCCGCGGAAGAGAGCCTGGGCTGAGCAGGAATTAACATCATTCCTGATCTTCTGTGAAGATAATGATTTGGAGCTGGCGGATATACACGGATCCTATGCCGGTGCGATTGGCTATGCCCAGTTTATTCCATCCAGCCTGGTAGCCTATGGCCGTGACCATGATGGCGATGGTATTATAAATCCCTATACCTGGGAGGATGCCCTGGAGAGTGTGGCTAATTATCTGCGCTCCAACCGCTATAAACCAGGCAGCAGTGATTTCAGGGAAGGCTCTCGAAACTGGAAATCCATCTATGCCTATAATCATAGTAAAAATTATGTGAAAGTAATTTTGGAATTACGTACTGGTTTAAGGAAAACGATTGAGGGTTGAGGTATAGCATAACCTTGTAGAAACTCCGTATTAGAAATTGTTGCTTTGTAAATATGTAAGTATAATCGACCTCAAAAAGGGGACAGCTTGTGCGGTATTTACCGGTATTGTTGATTGCATTGATCACATTATCATTTGCTCAACAGGAATATTTTCAACAAGAAGTAAACTATGTTATCAATGTTACCTTGGATGATGAACAGCATTCACTAATAGCGGATGAAGAAATCCAGTATATTAATAACTCTCCTGATACGCTCGACTATATTTGGTTTCACCTTTGGCCCAATGCCTATAAAAATGACCAGACTGCCTTTGCCGGACAGCAGTTAAAAAACGGAGACTTGAAATTCCACTTTTCCAAGGATGAAGATCGTGGATATATAGACAGTCTAAATTTCAGTGCAGCCGGTAAGCTTCTGAACTGGGAATACCATAAAGCTTGGATCGATGTGGCAAAAATCGAGTTGAATCAGTCTTTGTCTCCCGGAGACACAGTTACCATTACCACTAATTTTTTTGTCAAGATACCTTTGGTCTTTTCGCGGTTAGGACATACGGATCAACATTACGAAATAACTCAATGGTATCCGAAACCTGCTGTTTATGATAGAAATGGCTGGCATCCCATGCCCTACCTTAATCAAGGTGAATTCTACAGCGAATTTGGCAGCTTTGATGTATATATCACACTACCCGCTCAATACCGTGTTATGGCAACCGGTGATCTGGTCGATGGTGAAGCCGAATATTCCTGGCTTGATTCATTAGCACAGGCAGGAGAGAATCTGCATCAACTGGATAAAAAAGATTTTAATCGTGCTGTAAGGAAACTAAAGAAAAAGTGTGGCTGGAATAAAAAATATATAGACTATGGTCCTCCTAAAACGATTCATTTTCATCAGGATAATGTTCATGAGTTCGCCTGGTTTGCTGATCCGAACTGGATTGTTAGAAAAGGGGAGTTGTGGCTGGCAGACTCGGCACGTGTGGTAACATTATGGAGTATGTATTTACCCAAAAATGCTGAATTGTGGGAAAATTCATTGGATTATATTCATGATTCCGGTTACTGGTATGGACAGATGTATGGTGATTATCCTTATAATCACATTTCTGCAGTGGACGGTGATATGTCCGCCGGTGGAGGAATGGAATATCCCAATATAACTGTAATCAGCAAAACCGAATCTAAGGATTTGCTCGAGTTTGTAATCATGCATGAGGTAGGACATAACTGGTGGTATGGTATTCTTGGCAGCAATGAGCGTGATTATCCCTGGATTGATGAAGGTATTAATACCTATTCAAACCTTGTGTACATAGATAAAAATTATGGTCCGGATCATCCTACTATAATTATCGATCCATTACAGACAAAACTGGGGATTGGAAAAAATATTTCCATGAAATGGATTTATACCTACCTCATGTATTATATAGCCGCCAGCAGGGATGACGACCAACCGGCAACGCTGACTTCCGCTGACTACACAAATTTAAACTATGGAGCTATTAATTACAGTAAAATCGGTGCTTTTACATATTTATTACGCCAATATCTTGGCGAAGCAACAATGGATTCGATAATGCACCAGGTATATGATGAGTGGGAATTCAAGCATATTGATGGTCCTGGTATCGAATCTATCTTTGAGGCGAATGTTACTGAGGATCTTAGCTGGTATTTTGATGGTGTCCTGACTACTTCGGATGATGTAGACTACGGGATTTCAATATCCGGATCTGAAATAGAAATAGAAAATCATGAAGATTTAGCCGCACCTTTTGAATTAGTGTATTATAATGACAAGCATGATGTAGTAAAAAGTGAATGGCATGATGGTTTTACAAATAGTAAGATCATCCCATTACCTGATAATATATCATCTGTTTGTATTGACCCTGAACAGTACATGCCTGACATTAACAAGGCCAATAACAAAGCAGGAAAAAAGCGACTCAAACCAGTATTGGTATTTGATCAACCCGAATATTATGACAGAGAATTGTATTTCATCCCAACCATTTGGGGGAATACTTATAACGGCTGGACTCCGGGTCTGAGGATGTATACCGGCTTTATACCGGGGTATCATTATGGGATTGGAATAACGCCCATGTGGGATTTTAATAACCAGAAACCGGTTGGCAGTATTTCCCTTAAGAGGACTTTGTTCAGTCATTTTGGATTCAATTATGCCAACTATAAATTGAAGTTCTCACGTTATGAGGGTGTCAGGAGCGGACAACTGAGTTTTACCGGAAAACTGAAAAAGCCGGTTGTCAGTTATCCATATTTTATGGTGAAGGGACGTATCAAGTATAATCATCTAGATCCGGCAGCCTTTGATCCACTGATTTATGATAGCGGTAAGTATTTGACAGCTGTTATTGGTGGTGAGCTTGCAATAAAACATGGAGCGCTACATAAGAACACTGTAACTGCTCAATTCACATATGGTATGTTGGACGCCCGATTCCTTAAAGGTGAAGTCGTAGGAATCTATAAGTATAAATTCGGAAAAGAGGCGTATTTGATGTCACGCTGCTGGGCCGGAAGGATATTTGTTGAAGATAAACTACCATCTCAGTACCGGATATATTATTCCGGTGGAGTTGATCCGGAATTTGAAGAACCCGTTTTTAATCGCACTGCCAAAAATAATAGTTATAACGTTTTCCACGACCAGTTTTTATCGGAAGGTCCTGCCTTGAGGGGATATCTTCCTTACCGGTACGCAGAGGAGGGTACGGTAGCTTTTAATATGGATTTGAAATTGACAAAACTGCCAGTGATTCTATTTAGTGATCTGTTGTGCACCGGTGTTGGTGCAGGCGAAGACTTTGGTTTTGATGCCGGCTTGGTTATCAAACTGGGATTTCTGGAAATAATCATGCCTCTATATCAGAACTGGGAGCGTGAGGATAAATTTGTATCAGATAATACATGGTTGGCAGACCGGATCAGGTTTATGATCAAAATCCCAACAATAAATTTATAGCTGGAATTGAAAACGTATTAACAGGGTTGCTGGCTATTTGATTATTTATTCCAACAAGTAGATTCTTTCAATTGAAAGATAACATATGTAATTTCAGATCGTTATTTTGAGTATTAAAATTCAATTTTTGGGCCGGTCTGATTATGTCAAAGTGGGATAAAGAAAGTTTTATTGATGATATGCGTTCGAAATGTAGCCGTGAGGTTACTAAAATTGGTGTTCGCATAATCGAATTCAGCGAGCAGGAAGCCGACGAAGTTTCCTGGGGTCGTGGTAAAGACCACGGAACACTGACCTTCAAATGCCAATCCGATGTTGGTTTGATTACCATTTTCCATATGTCATCGGATGGCACCTTGAATCTGATGATCAATTACCTGCGCAATAAGGAACTGCCGAAACAGGTTCTGCGCGATCTGGTCGTTAAACTGGAAGCCAATTTCCTCCGGGAATATGATCCTGAGATGTATCCCGTCGATTCATTTGAAAAAATGAATGTGCTTTTCCACACCTCAAATCAGGTCGACAAATTTTTAAGTGCTGTGGAAGGTGCCTGCTACCGCCTGCGGCAATGATTTAATCTGAACAGATGCACGCCATTGAAACCCTGTTGGAATCAACAGGGTTTTTTTGTGAGAATAATCACGCTGACAGATGGATTTCGGGCAGAAATTCCAGGTTGACTGGGGGAGAAGTCGAGTAATTCAAATGCAATCGTTGTTTAGATTTGTCAGTTTACTATTGTTGGCTACTGCTTTATCGGCCACAACCGGAAGTTTGACCGGTATCGTTCAGGATCAGGCTACCATGCAACCGTTGATTGGGGCCAATGTAATCATTCAGGATACTGATTTCGGCGCCGCCACCGATTCCAGGGGATCGTTTACGATTAATAACATTCCTGTGGGTAGTTACCATGTAAAAGCCATGATGATGGGCTATGAACCTGAAGTAAAACTCAATGTCCATGTTGTTCCGTCCCGGCAAACCATTTTGACATTTGACCTGCCGTTGGCAGTATTGGAAATGCAGGCCGTTGATGTAACCCGCAGTTATTTCAAGAAGGAACCGGATGTGGTCACCAGCAGCCGGACGGTGGATTATGAAGAAATTCGATCCGATCCCGGTGGTGTTTATGATATCCAACGCATGATGCAGACCCTGCCGGCGGTTGTCTCCGCTGCTGACCAGGATAATGAAATTATTGTCCGTGGTGGCGCTCCGGGTGAGAACCTGTTTATTATGGATCATATTGAAATCCCCAATCCGAATCATTTTGGATATCAGGGGGCCGGTGGCGGTCCGGTGAATATGATCAATACGGAATTTGTCGATCAGGTTGATCTGATAGCAGGGGCCTTTCCGGCCAAATATGGTGGTAAAGCTTCTTCAGTGATGGATATCCGCTTGCGGGAAGGGAGCCGGGAGGAGTATAATTTCGACCTTGATATGAATATGGCGGGATTCGGGATTAATGCCGAGGGTCCGATTATGGGTGGTAAGGGCTCATTCCTGGCCAGTTTTAAGCTGAGTTACCTGGATCTGGTGATAAAAAGCTTTGGGATGACAGCCGTACCGCATTATTGGAGTACTCAGGGCAAAGTGGTCTATGATCTATCTGAAACACAGCAGTTGATTGCCAATATTATCTATGGCAACGATGCCATCGCGATTATTGGGGAACCATCCCCCCAGAGCCGGGGAGCGGAAAATGTCGATGTCAAGGGACACGAATACGCTGCAGGAATTTCACTTAAAAGTCTCTGGTCAAAGAATACCTATTCACTGCTGACTGCGTATCGAATCGGCGCCTGGTGGTATTACGATGTTTTCAAGTATGAATATGATTTCAGTGAGGACGATTATTATAAAGATCATTACTATTTCAAGGATGATACTGAGACGGGACATGCATTGAAGGCCGATTTTGTCCACCGTGCATCCAAACGACTGGAATTCAGGTCCGGGTTTCAGTTTAAGCGCATGAATCTGGATTATGAAAACTGGTATGCCGGAGGTGAGCGAAATTTCTATAATTATTCACGGCCTGAAACTCCCAACAACCAGGAGTTTATTACGAGTGCCGATACTTTTTATACCTATATTTTTCCAATTATAGACAGGGCTGATTCGGTAGTCTATGAGGCGGATGGAGTCTGGGCCTATTACCGGGATGATGAGGTTGTCCGGGCCTATCGTAGTGCCATCGACACCGTATTTCAGGGATGGGATATGACCGAAAACAACAGTTTTGATACCTATCAATTATTTGCCCAGGCGAAATTCAGGCCGCTATTGAAACTGACTGTCAACGCCGGTTTTCATTATTTCTACAGTGAATATAACAGTGATTACTCGATCGAGCCGCGATTGGGATTATCCTATCATCTTTCAGAGAAATCTACCATTAATGCCGCCTATACCAAGCATTACCAGGCTCCCAGTTTCGCGTTGATGGCCTCCGATCCCAGTGGACGGAAATTGAAGAACAAACATACAACACAGTTGGTGCTGGGCTACGAGTACCTGTTTGCCAAAGACATCCGGGCGGTGGTGGAAATTTATCGTAAGGATTATTCAGATCTGCCGATCAGTGTTTCTGATACGACTATCTCCGAACTGGATTACAGTTCTGAGTTGATCAGTGCCGGTGAAGGCTATGCCCGGGGTATTGAATTTCTATTGCAGAAAAAACTGGCCGAACGATACTGGGGAACAGTTAGTTATTCCTACTATATCACCCAGGGACGTGATCCACGTTATCCAAACCAGGAGAAATATTATAATTGGCCTTATGACTACCGGAACGTCTTTACTGTCAGCGGTGGTGCCAAATATGAACTGCATAAGAAAACCTGGTATAATGAATTGAAATCAAAAAAATGGTGGGGATTTATCTCCTGGATGCCATTTGCTCCCTCTGATGAATGGGAATTGGGTATTCGCTATCGTTATGTTGGTGGAAAACCGTATACACCCCAGGTGTATTATCATCAATATCGCAGCTGGTTTCCACCGGATGGAGGGGATTACAGCACCGATCGATTGCGGGCCTACAGTCGCTTTGACATAATGATCATGCAGCGCCATTTCTTCAAGAAAATGAATCTGACAGCCTTCATGAATATCGAGAATGTTTTTAATGTAAAAAACATTTGGGATATCCAGTATAATGCTGATGGGACAACCAGTGATGTGCTACAATATCAGACATTTATAATTGGTGGATTTAATCTGGAGTTCTGATTGTAATTGATTTGTTTTCCAAATTAATTAGTTAGTACCGAAAAAACTATTTGGGTTGTAAACTTGTCCCGACGATTAGTTGGGTAATCGTTTAAAATGATACCAGATCAAAGTAAGCGAGTAAAACAGGGGTCCACACAATGAAATTCAGCTATGGTCGAATATTACTATTGGGTTTTGGTTTTATGGGTGTTACGCTTTTGTGGGGAATTTATAATGCCTACGTACCGGTTTTTCTACAGGCCGGAAGGTCAGATTTCAGTGCGATGGCAGGTGTACATGGTTTCGGTGTAACCGCCAGCTGGACCGGTTTCATAATGACCATTGATAATATTGCCGCCCTGTTTATTCTACCTTTCATTGGAGCAATTTCCGATCGTCTCTGGACCAGAATCGGGCGCAGAAAGCCATTTATATTGGTTGGTGCCCCAATTGCTTTCATTGGCTTTATCGCAATTCCTATTTTTGTTGGCAATTCCCTGTTTTATTTCATGTCAGCGATCTGCCTGACCCTGTTTGCTATGGATATGTTCCGTACTCCGGTTATATCACTGATGGGTGATATAACACCGTCCCCGAAACGCTCACAGGCCAACGGTATTATCAATCTGATGGGTGGTGTTGGTGCAGTACTGGCCTTTCTGGTTGGCGGTATTTTATTCAAAGTATCGATAAATGCACCTTTCTTTTTTGGCGGTGCGGTAATGCTGTTCGGCTGTGCCATGGTACTATTCTTTATCAAGGAACCTGCTGACAATGAAAAATATGAAGAAGAGGATGAACCGCGATTGTTGAAGAGTCTTTCAGCGGTAGTTAAGGATCGTGATAAATCAGCCCTGTTCCTGCTGGGAGCAATCTTTTTCTGGTTTTTGGGGTACGGAGCCCTGGAAGTGTTTTTCACATCCTTTGCTGTAAATGTCCTGAATGTAGACAGTGGAAAGGCAACCATGCTGCTGGCCTATTTTTCATTGCCGATTGTATTGTTTTCTCCATTAAGCGGATACATCGGTGGGAAGATCGGGCGAAAGAAAACGATCAGTTATGGAATCGTTGCCTTCGCGATTCTTCTGGCATACGGATTCACAATGACCACCGTGCTGGAAACCCAGATTATTCTACCCCTCAGCGGAATTGCCTGGTCTCTGATCCTGGTCAATTCCCTGCCCATGGTCCTGGATATGGCACCGGCGGGTCATCTGGGTATTTATACCGGTCTTTACTATCTGGCATCACAGTTATCAAATATTGTCGGGCCGATCCTGTCGGGGCATGTAATTCAATTTTTCAATAATAACTATGCCACGGCTTTCCTGTATGGATCGATTACAGTATTAATTGCATTAGTCTTAATGTACCCGGTTAAAAAGGGTGAGGCAATTCCGGAACCGGCCAGGAACTGAACAATGGAAAAACAGCTGATTTATGAACCGATGACAGTGGTAACTGATTTGATTCTGGCCGGTATGACAGCTTATTTTGCGTGGGAACTAAGTGCCTGGTACTGGGAGCGGTTCATGAACATCCACTGGCATTTCACCCGCCTGTTCTGGATGCTTTCCCTGGGCGCCCTGCTGGGCGCTGTCAGTCATGGAATCGGACCTCATCTATCCCCGGAGCTGAGGGCAATCATTTGGCGGCTGACCACAGTTTCGATCGGCGTGGCATCGTTTTTCATCCTGATGGCAACTTTGCACCATATATTCCCGTTTGAAGCGGTCCGCTATTTACGCTGGATAGCAGTGGTGCTTCTACTGGGATACCTAGTGCTGATCTGGCGGGATGACCGGTTTATTAATGTGATCCGTTTCTACGGCCCTACAATGATATTCATGTTAGCAGTAATGATTTACAGCTATTTCACTGCTTCGGCCATAGGTTCCGGATGGATGATCATCGGAATATTGATCAGTTTTGCCGCCGCCGGTGTACAGATGAGCGGTTTCAGTTTGCATAAGCATTTTAACTATAATGATATTTACCATGTGATTCAAATGGTGGGGATGTATTTCATTTATCGTGGCAGTCTGCTACTGACCGACCACGGAGTTCGCTGACTGCTGATAATCTGGTTTTTAGAAATTCTCCTTATTACAGTGGAACTGTCCGGCAGTTTTGGATTTGGATAGTATTGATACTAATACTGTGTTTTTAATGCTAAATTCGCCAGCTATTATAAAGGAAAAATCGTGGAAATAAAGCTTACTTCTTCAAATTCATATACACAAGAAATCACAGTTGAGGTTGCCTGGGACGAACTGGCCCCGGAGTATGACAAAACCGAACGACAGATAATCAAGAATATTAAAATGCCCGGTTTCAGGCCAGGGAAAGTCCCGCGCAAGGTAATCCTGCAGCAGTATCAGGGGGCTATCGAGGCTCAATTTGTTGACGAGGCAATCCAGAAATACTATTCTGAGGCACTGCAGGAAAATAATATTATTCCCGTCAACCAGGGCAAGGTAGAGGATATCAACTTCAAACATGGTGAACCATTATCATTCAAGGCCACCTTCGAGATCGAACCGGAAATCGAATTACCGGAACTGAAGAAAAACAGCCTCAAGATTCAACGGACTGCCTACGAGTCGGACGACGAGGATATCAATGAGGCCGTAAAGGAATTGCAGGAACGCTTTGCCGAAGTACGGTCGGTCGAGGATGGCGCCAAAGAAGGTCACTTCCTGGCTGTCGATTTGCAGAAACTTGATTCTTCCGGTGTGGCTATCATCGGTGAGAAAATGGAAAAACAATATATCAAGATCGGCGATGGACAGTTTTCTGGTGAAAAAGCCAAGAACCTTTTAGGCCTCAAACCTGGTGATACGGCCCGACTGGAAATCCCTGAGAGCGACGATGGTAAGACCGGTCTGTATGAGATCACAGTACTTAATGTGGAAGAGCAGGTTTTACCGGAAGTAACAGCTGATTTTATCAAACAGATCGACCCGGAAGCCAAGGATGAAGCAGATTGGCGCAACCGGATCAAGGAACGTATCGATCATAATCTTGATCATCGGGCCAAGGAAGAATTCGATCGTGAATTATCCAATGCAATGATCGATCTGGTCAGCCCTGAATATCCGCCTTCAATGGTCGAGGCCTACCTGGACCGGGTAATCGAAGATGCCAAACAGAACAACCCCGCCAACCTGGACGAGGCGCGAATTCGGGAATTGTACCGGCCGATGGCTGAAAACAATCTGAAATGGTACCTGATTCACAACGCCATAATCAAACAGCAGCAGCTGGAAGCCGGCAAAGAAGAGGTTGAAGCGGAAATTCAGCAACTGGTCGACCGGACACCTGAGAGCGAGAAGGAAATCAGGAAGTTTTATCGTAAACCCAGTAATCACAAAAAACTGGAAGACGATCTGATTGCCCGCAAGATCCAGGATTATCTGGAAGGATTCTCCAAGATAAAGGAGGTTAAAGTCAAGACCAGGGATTTACGTGAACAGGCGGCCAAGGAGGGCAAATAATGGATCATGAATCAATCGCCCAACTGGTTCCGATGGTCGTTGAGCAATCCGGCCGGATGGAACGGGCATACGATATTTATTCCCGGCTCCTGAAAGAACGGATAATTTTTTTGGGTACCCCGATTGATGATAATGTCGCCTCGCTGATTATCGCCCAGTTGTTATTTCTGGATGCGGAAAATTCCGAAAAGGATATCTATCTGTACATCAATTCACCCGGTGGTGTTGTAACCTCCGGCCTGGGTATTTTTGATACGATGCGTTATATCAAATCTGATGTGGCCACAATATGCATGGGGCAGGCCTCCAGTATGGGAGCCGTCCTGCTGGCCGGTGGTGAGCCAGGGAAACGCTCCGCATTACCCAATGCCCGGATTATGGTGCACCAGCCCATGGGCGGTGTAGAAGGCCAGGCCAGCGATATTCAGATCCAGGCCGATGAGATCGACCGGCTGAAGAAACGGCTGAACAAAATTCTGGCCCGGTGTACAAAACAATCGGCAAAACGGATTGAAAAAGACACGGACCGGAATTTTTTTATGAGCGTGGAAGAAGCCCTCGATTATGGTATTATTGATACAATTTTAACCCCCCGTAAAAAGTGACCGAAGAACAGAATAAAGTCCCCGTCGATCGGGAACAGCCCGAACAGGAAACGGTAGAAAAATCTGATTTCATACTGCATAAACCATCCGAAATAAAAGGTTTTCTCGACCGTTATGTGATTGGTCAGGACATTGCCAAACGGACCGTTTCGGTGGCTGTGTACAATCATTACAAACGTATTCTTTTCCAGCATATCCAGGAGGATGTGGAAATTGAGAAAAGTAATATTCTCCTGATTGGTCCGACCGGTACCGGAAAGACACTGCTGGCTCAGACCCTGGCCCGGTTCCTGGCCGTACCCTTTGCAATTGCCGATGCCACAACCCTGACTGAAGCAGGCTATGTGGGTGAGGATGTCGAAAACATACTGGTTCGTTTACTGCAGGTTGCCAACTATAATGTTGCGGCAGCCGAGCAGGGGATTGTGTATATCGATGAATTGGACAAGATCGGCAGGAAAGCATCAACTCCCTCGATTACCCGCGATGTTTCCGGTGAGGGTGTCCAGCAGGCACTCCTGAAAATTCTGGAGGGAACGGTTGCCAGCGTCCCGCCACAGGGTGGCCGCAAGCATCCGGAGCAACGGCTGATTCAAATCGACACAAAAAACATTCTTTTTATTTGCGGCGGATCGTTTGATGGTTTGTCGGAAATACTTGACCGCCGGAAGGGAACCGGTGAGATAGGATTCAAATCGGCTGGTATTAAGAAGACAACTGACCAGGATGGTTCCCTGCTGTCTGAAATAACCCCTACCGATTTGATCCAGTTTGGATTCATACCCGAGCTGGTTGGACGTTTACCGGTAGTTGCCGGACTTGATAATCTCGATCAGGAGGCTCTATTCAGGGTTTTGACCGAACCGAAAAATGCATTGATCAAGCAATATCAGAAATTGTTTCTGATGGAAGGCATTAAACTTGGTTTTACTGATGAGGCCCTCGATATTATTATTGAGCGTGCTCAAAAACGCCAGTCCGGAGCCCGTGCCCTCCGTTCCATTATGGAAGAATTCATGATGGATCTGATGTTTGAATTACCGGAGATGGAAGGGATCGAGAAAGTGACTATTACGGCTGATTCGATCACCAAAGGATCAAAGCCGCGTTATCGCTATAAGCGACGAAAATCGGCCTGAAAAACTAAAAGAGGGAGTGTCAACTCCCTCTTTTTTATTTAAGTAACAGTAATTTTTTGGTGGCAGTGAAACCCGGTGCTTCCATATGCAGGAAATAAGTACCGCTGGCCAGGGGATGGCCCTTCATGTTCAGACCATTCCACTGCAGTTGATATGTTCCGGGGCTATGTTCCCGCTTGTAATGACTGACTACGGCACCCCTGATATCATAGATCGTAAAACCAACCAGTCCATTTTCAGGAACCTGGTAATCAAGGCTGGTAGTCGGATTGAACGGATTGGGATAATTATCCGATAGAACATACCTTTGGGGAATTATATCGGTAATTTGTGTACCAACAGCATCGGTAATGGTTAATGTTCCCGTGCCACCTTCGTAGGGAACACCCATGTTCCCGTACATGTCCATTAAAAGGATATTGGAACTGGTGAAATTGACATCGCCGGAGCTGGCCAGGTTGTCAATGATTCCATTGACTTTGAATAACATTCCCGAACTCACAGCCATCGAATCGACCCAGGAGGCGGATTGAAAGACCAGCCCTTGGGAAGTAATATTTGAAGTCGTTGACCAGCTGGCGACACGGTCACTAATTTGAATGGCAGGTGTCCAGGTGCCATCCTGGTTCCAGTCGGTGAATTCCTCGCCTTCATCCCATTGATTATTGCCGTTTGCATCGGTAAAAATTTCATCTGAAATAATCAGGTAACCGGAATCATCGGAAATGGTGATGGCAATCATTTTCAAGGGGACGCTGGTCCCCAGGTTAAGCTGATATTGAAAAGAGCCACCGATAGAAGCTGAATCGGATACGATGGTAAATGCCTGGGGACGACCATATACCTGATAGGTGGCATTGCCGGGCACCAGGGCTATTTCATTGCCTGAGCTGTCGGCGGCATAATAGTTATCCATAGTAAGTGAAACGTCCTGATCAATTCCGGTTCTGGCAAACAGATTGATGTTGAGGAATGCACCGACATTCACAGGAATCTGCGGATTGACCAGTTCGATATAGTTACCGTCCAGAATGATGGAATCGGCTGTGGCGCCATTTTGCAGTTGCACATCAGTGATTGACAGTATCCCCGGACTTCCGACTAATTCAAAATACAGTTCGGTTACCGGGACGGTGTTATTCAAAGAAACAGTTGTTGTTCCGAAGTCGTGGGCGAATCCGGCCCCGGAATCCAAGGTCATTTCGGCCAGCAGTATCTCTTGGAATGTCAGATCAAAGGTCATAACTGAATCCGGGTCAGAGATATTTTCTATGGAAATCATTGATGGAAAATAATAATAGCTTACCGAGCTGGGTGTGGTCTGATTGCTGAACTCACGATTATCGGTGAGACCCGGGTATGGATCACCGCCATCACTGGAACCATTGTTCTCCAACTCAAATAATCCATCGGCCTGTTCCAGTCCAACACCATAGTGTGGTTCATCATTGTTCACACTCCAGCCACTGGTCTTCTCAGTATCGATATGCCAGAGCAGTAAACCGGGGGAGGGCATTTTCTGGTCTGTTCCAACCTTGGCACGGTTTTCGATCAACCAGTATTCACTGTCATCTTCCGGATGATCGACACGGTAAATTGTATTGTTTGAGAATGATTGCTCTACTGCCACACCTGCTTGATCATCACTGAGCAATACGGTATTCACCCAACCAAGTTCTGCTTTACTCCAGGCATTCATAGCTGACGGATACCAGGGCGTGTTGTAACTCGTGCCCCAACTGCCACTGGCCATCAGAGCCAGACGTCCTGACCCGCTGGAAGTATAGTCGGTATCATATAAATCCGGCAAACCCAGGGCATGGCCGAATTCATGGGCCAGCACACCGATAGCAACAATATTATCATTCTGGATTTCAGGGTTCATCGAGTAACCGTCAATCTGGACTCCGTCGTAGGTTACCTGATGACCGCCGGCTGAGAGATACCATTTATGGGACCAGATATTGGAGTGATCGCCTTCCTCGGCCCCCGGCCCGGCGTGGATCAGATTCAAGGCATCCAGTGTCCCATCATTATTATTGTCGTAGATTGACCAGTCTACACCATGCGCCTCCATCGTATCAACTGCCGCCCGGACCAGTTCCAGAACCCGGGAATAACCTTCCGGTTCATCATAGGCATAGTAATCATGATTCTGTGGTGCATCTATCCAATACATAACATGATGGACCGGGTTGAACTGACCGTATGAAATTTCATGGTAAAAGTCGATAAAGCTTCCCGAACCGATATTATCGAGATGACCGTAACCTTCCAGGTTCATTACATCGTTCAGGGCTGAGTCGGAATAGATTGCCTGGTGATCGGGAAACTGGATCAATATAAGCGGGATATGAAATGTATCCCCGACAACAGATTGCAGGTCAAGTTTTTCATAATTGCGAATATTCAGCTTGACCTCCGGTTTCAGATGTTTTTCAACTGCTGATCGGCTGGTTGGTGAAAGCATATTGTTAGACGCCGGTTCAGAGCCGGGAATCAGGTTCTGACCATTGACGCCAACTGCGAAAACCCAGGTGTCAGTTTGATCTCGAACGATTGAATAGCCTGCTTCCGTCTCAAACCAGGCTGCCCGTTCGTCACCACGATGAAAGGCCTGGATTGTCGATCCATCAGGTTGTGTCAGGGTGACCGGTGTGGGAACAGCAGGTATTGCGCAGAGTTGTCCTACCACCAGAAGGGAAACCAATAATAATTTATTAAACATATTTATGCACTCAGTATTTTAGTTTCAAGTTTACAAATATAAGTTAGATGATCACCGGTTTTTTTCATCCGTCTGTACACGCACCTCCCTGAATACATCGGCCTGCCAGCACTGCTGTTTCGACCGATGCTTGTGTGCTGCACTGATCGGCTTGGATGGATAAAGATATTGAATCAGCTGCATCTGAATAACCAGCAGGAACCAATATTATCGAGGATGAAACTGCTTGACAGCAAAAACAGAATTAAGTATTATCGGTGCAATAAATATACATTACAATTAATCCCACATAATTGAATCAACCAAAAACCACGAATTATTCGTAGGAGGTTTCATGCGATATTTGTTAAAAACAGTAATTCTGTTTATTGTATCATCAATGCTATTGGGGGGTGTTCATCAGAACGCGAAAATGTATCCCAAAGAGTTAAGCAAGAAACGTAATATAATTGATGAAAGTTCCCTAATTAATCCAACAAAGACCGGGAATAGTCAAAGCGTTAATTATTCCTCATCGCGGAGCGGTACTTTCAATGCCGTTTTAGTTGATTCCAGCAAAAATGGATATGGGTTATACTCCGGTACCACGAACCCGATTACCTATATTCCAGGTACTGGAATTGCGATTTCATATCGTCAGTGGCAGGGGGTTGCAGCATCTTCCGGCTATATAGGTGCCGCTGAATCCGCTGATGGTGTAAACTGGACAATTTCATCAACGATAAACAATGTTTATCCAGGCAGTACCACACCGGATGCGGCCAATGGTGAACCGGCCGGCCGATATCCCAACATGGTTGCCAGTGCCAATAGCTATCCAACTGCGGTATGGAATGAATACACAAATAGCAGTGGTGGCGGTGAGAACGGTGGCCGGGCAATGTACACCTGGGATTATTTCGGATGGTTAGGTGGAGTCTATTTTTCACCGATCTACGATCTTAATTCCGGTTGCGCTCAGTTACCATGTACACCACCAGATTTATGGGTTGGACAAGCCCAGGTCGTTGATGATGCCACCGGCCCGGTTTTGATTTCACTATGGGGCGAAGGTCTTGGCCCGTCAAAATTCCATCTGATTCGGTCAGGTGCCTATATTTCAGGATACTTTATGATGAATGCACCGGTTGAAGTATTTGATGAAACAGTCGGTTTTTATGGTACCGAAGAAACCAATTATACCGGTACACCGGAATTTTATATCAATGACGATGGCATTGGATATCTGGTGGCGGTTGGCTACTGGGAAGGTTATGATACCGGTGGTCCGATCGAAAACCACACCTTCTTCTACAAGAAAACCACTGATTATGGCCTGACATGGGAGAATACCGGTGGCGTGGATAATACCGGTTTTAATGTAATTGGTGATGATGTATTCAATTCGATCATGTACGATGCCGGTCTGCTGGGCGATTCACTCTGGAGTATCGTGGATGACGATACGGTCTGGACCGAATTATCCCAGGCTTTCGCAGCCTATGATTATGATGTTAAAGTGGATGTCAACGGCGGTTTGCATATCGGTACTGTAATGATGTCCACCTATCCTGGAGCCGGTGGCGTCTATGCCGAACCGTCAGCTGGAATATTCCATCTGTATAATCCTACTCCGGAAAACGAGACTACCTGGACTGCCAGTATGATCCGTGATCAATCAATGTCCTTCTCCGCCGACAATGTAGGTATGGATGGATCCTTGTCGGCCTACCAGTATTTTGGTATTGATCTGGGGATGAGTGTAACCGAAGGAAGTGAAACATTCTGGTGTATCACCTCTGGTGTATCGGATACATCCTGGGTAGGCAGTGATGTCTTCCTGAATGATATAGACCTTTACTTATCGGTTTCAACCGACAATGGTGCCACTTGGACTGATCTTGGAAATCTGACTAATACTCCTTCAGTCGGTGGTATCGATTATTTCGAGACAACACCCCACATGGCGCCTTTTGCGGAGGATGATAAATGCTATTTTATCTGGCAGATGGCCGACCGTACTTTGCAGACAGTGGATGTCGGACAGGATCCGTCGTTGTATGAAGACTTCATGCAGTGGGTTTATGTTGGTTCTTATGTTGACCCCACGGTCAGTGTCGATGACAATATGGTTGTACCTCAGCAATTCAGCCTGGAACAGAACTATCCCAATCCCTTTAATCCGGTTACTACAATTGCATACACCCTTGAGCAGGGTGCCGATGTTAAACTGGAATTGTACAATGTAACCGGTCAGAAAATTCGGACCCTGGTGAACAGTGAACAATCTTCAGGTGAACACGAGTTTGTCCTTAACGCAACCGGTTTATCCAGTGGTGTTTATTTCTACAGTCTGACATCAAACGGAATTACCCAAACACGTAAACTGGTATTGCTTAAATAGTACCCGCTGCAATTTTTATTCAATCCAGCCGACTGGATTTTGGCGATAGTGAATGATCATTATCGCCAAAATCCGGTTACAATCTATTCAGAAGAAGTAAGTCGATGGTGTTAAGGAAAACGAATTACCGTATCATATCATTTTGTTTATTAATCCTCAGTCTGGCATTTATTACCGGTTGCGAAGAGGAGGTTGATGGAAATAATCCCAATAATCCTGAGAATACACTTGGTGAAAATAATATTGGAAATGGCAGTGAAGGCTATATCTCGGATTATTTTTACAATTTCAACCATCAGATTCAGGCCGAATATTTCCGAATAGACCAGAATAATTTTGATTTGAATCATAGTGAATATTTGAGTTTATATTCCTATGAGCCTTCCGTACTGACCCTGAAAACATTTCCTGAATACCTGATAGAAATACAACCTGCGGATCTATACTATACGGTTCGATCGCTAATCGATTCCCTGACGATTGATAACGTGGTTATTGAAGATTCGGTAACGCTGTTCTCGGATCAGTACCGCGATTTGGAATCGATGGAATGGGATCTGACAGCCGAACCGGAGTTTCAGCGCTATACTTCCAATAGCAGCAACCAGTTTGAGTTTGATACCACAATTGTTTACAGTGACACAATCCAGACCCTGGCTTATTCGGCTGTTGTAGATACTCCGTTAATCAATGAGGGATTGATGTTTGTCGATGCGGCTGAATGGACGGATACTACTTATAATTATACTTCGGCTATTCCGCTTACCTTTACTAATACTTTCCAGGTGAAACAATGGCGGTTGAGCAGTGATTCACTGATGTTCAGGTTGAATACCGACTGCAACGATAATGGTGAGTGGGATGTGGCGGAAAGTACCAGTGACGATTCCACAGCAACATTCAATCTTTATGACCCGACAGTCGAGAAATGGTTTGCCGACACGGGTAACGGTGTCTGGGATCCGGCCGAGCCCTGGTATGATATTGATGATGATGGTGACTATGATTTGAATGAGCCCTACCAGGACCGCAATTGCGATGGTATCTGGAATGCGGCCGAGGATACAAGCGATGCCTCTGATCCTGCGGCAATTTATGATCCTGGTGCTGATAAATGGTTCATCGATCGTGGTAACGGTAAATATGATGGTGATGAATATTATACCGATTTGGATGGTGACGACGCTGGTGATCCGGGAGAATTATTCTACCTGGATATAATACCGAACAATCTACTGGTGGATTGGGCCGATCCGGATGATCCGGTGGTACTGCTGGAAATTGAGCAGAATGACTCGTTGGTTACCCGGTGGGGTATCACCTATCATGATTTGATTGAAGAAGTTACCTTGGATGATCGTCAAGCGGCTACGGTAAGCCTGTTGGATTCGACGGTAACTTTGTACACGAATCAGATTGTCGGCCATGTTACCGGCAACGGGGTTGATGATGATTACCTGGTAACAAAAACGGAATGGACCAATTTAAATCCCGCCATCGGTGAAGATCCGCGGGAATATGATTATCTGTTGTTCAAGCAGAACGATTATGTTTATCAGTTGATCCGGCCCAGTTATTTCAAACCTTACGGTTATTACTGGACCGAATCCCAGTTGGAGAAGAATTTCTGGTACGAAAATTTCATTAAGGATGAAATCCTGTATTACACCCCCAACGGATACCTCCGTGACGGCGAGCGGGTAACAGAAGAATATGTCGATACTACCAAGATCGCTATTTATAAAATGGAAAAATCTTTTGCCGTCGATGCCGATACGGTGACCGTTCCGGCCAAGCATGTACGTGGTTCCCTGGTTAATGGCACCGTGCGCTGTGTAGCTGATACCAACTGGACAGCCGCGACAGTAGATGATTGTCCTGGTGCTGACACAACTTTCACTGACTGCTTCCGGATTACACGTGAATTGACGATGACGATGATTGGAACCGGATTGGAATACGGTGAAAGGAATATCACCTGGCTGGCCCGTGATCATGGTATCGTGATGGATGAAGTGTTAATCCGCTGGAGTGAGACCTTTGACATAGAAGAAACCTGGGTCGGCTTATCGCGCTGGGAGCTGGGGCGCCTGGAAAAAGGTCCGGCTGTCAGTTCAAGCGCTCTGACCAGATTGATGGATCAAGCCCGCAGCATCCGGCTGGAGGAGTTTGATCAAGTACCTGAGTTTGATAACGACCCGATCCACTGGAAGCGTACGATTGGGTTGCAACGTGCCAGTTCCACCAACCATTAAATCCGATATTGTAATGATTAAAGTTTGTATGCGAAATATTATAGTTATTTCATGTGTGGTCTTAAGCCTGCTCACCGCCGGAACCGATGGAACCATCAGAGGTCAGATTACCGATGTTGAGGGTAATCCGCTGCCGGGTGCCCAGGTCTTTATCCAGGAAGTGTCGCTGGGTTCGGTAGCCGATGTTACCGGGAATTATATCATCCTGAATATTCCGGTTGGTGTCTATGATATTACGGTGATGATGATGGGCTACCAGAAGCAGGTCATCAGCGGAATTGACATCATAATGGATAAAACCGTGTGGTTGAATTTTGCCCTGCCGGTGGAAGCCTATGAGGGTGAAGAGGTAACCGTCGTTGGCCAGCGGGAGCTGGTGGAGAAGGGAGCCACATCCAAAAAGGTAACTGTAGGTAAAGAGACGGTGGAAGCATTGCCACTGCGGGATCTGAATGAATTGTATTCCCTGCAGTCGGGTGTGGTTAAAGTAGAGTCACGGACCCAGGGAATCCCCGATCATGAAGAGCGCGGTTTGGAAGAGATTCACGTTCGCGGTGGACGTTCCGGTGAAATTGCCTATATGATCGATGGTCTATATATCCGTAACCCGATTTTTGGTGGCATAGGAAACGGCACCCGCTTGAACCTGTTCGCAGTGAAGGAATTTGACTGGCAGCCCGGCGGTTTTAACGCCGAGTATGGTGATGCCATGTCCGCCGTTTCAAATATGCATACCAATTTTGGCGGCAATGAATTTTCCTACAAATTCAAATATGAAACCAGCGATGTGGGGGCCGCATTCGGTTCGGAATATGACGCCCTGCGTGGATTGGATGATTTCAATCTTGGATTTGGCGGTCCGGTACCGTTTTTCAAAAAAATTGATTATTGGTTTTCCGGCCAATATACAAACAATGAACACTACCGGGTTTATGCGTTTGATGATATTATCTACACGGAGGATGATGAAGATATATTTAATGAACAGAACCGCAACAAACTGGTACAGCCCTGGGATGATGTAGCTGGTTTTCGCGGTTTCGGTTTCGATAAAACCTATGATATATTTGGAAAGCTGGCCTATAATCCCACCAACCGGTTGCGGATGAACGTTTCCTTCTGGAATGTTGCCGCCCATCGTAAAGGTTTTAATGAACGCTACCTGTACTGGGATGATGGACAAAATGAACTGTTCCGTGATACCCAGCGCTATACTTTTGAATTCAACCATTCACTAACGCAATCGACCTTCTACACTATCCGTGCTTCCCGGTTTATTCAGGATCAGTTCCAGGGCGTACGGTGGCAGGACAGTGATGAAGACGGTTACCCGGACTGGTACGAATGGCGCCATTCGGCCAGTAATGACCGCACAATTTCCGATCCCTATAATGCCGATGTGGTTCCATTTACCACCTCAACCAATGGTGATACCGTTTATTATACCAATAAAGATGAACGCAGTGGCTGGTACTATGGTGCAACACCGGGCTACTATAACTGGGAAACGGCCGAAGAATTCACCGACCGCAATGGGAATGGTGTCTATGACGAGGGCGTCGACGGTTTCAATTCCGGTCAGGATGCCAACGGAAATGGCACCTGGGATGGACCGGAATTAATTGAAAAATGTATTTACCGTGATGGCAGTTACTGGCTGTTGCCGGACATGTATGAAGATTATACCGATTATTATGATTTTCGTTCGGTCGACCTGGAGTATGAACAGGATCCCTGGTGGAATTATAATATTGGGTCCAATGGCCCGCGTTATGACGGCTTTAATAATCCGTTTTACTATATGCCCTCCGCCTACGATGGCTCCTCATGGAACGAACGGCGGGCTTTTGGTGGCAGCGATACTTATTATGCCGATTCCCGGGCGGTGACTAACGAGGTTCGACTTGATATTACCTCCCAGTTGACCACCGAATGGCGGGTTCGTACCGGAGTTGATTATAAGACCCACAAGCTGAATTTTTATGAAATCAAATATCCCTGGCTGGGTGAAGGCGCTTTCATCCAGAGCTTTGCCGAATACTGGAACGATACTGGCCAGGATGGCCTGACCGCTACCGATGAGGGTTATGAAGGTCCCGATTTTGGCGAAAACAATGGTAAATGGGATGAAGGTGAAACATTTGATGATGCCAACGATAACGGCAAATGGGATGATTTCCGGGAGCCGGAAGAGTTGTCGGCCTATATCCAGAATACATTCGAAGTTCCCTGGATGGTTGTGAATGCCGGTATCCGTATCGATGCTGTGAATTATAATACCAGAATCTGGGCCGACACTTCAGGTGAATATTCACCTGGTTCGCCCTGGTATTATTCGGATGTGAACGACAATGCCAAGTGGGATCCGGACGAACCGGTGGACAATCAACCCGGTTTTGCCCATCAGCGGGTATTGTTCAAACCGGCCAACTGGTTTTATAAAATCAGTCCGCGGCTGGGGTTCAGCCATGTGATTACCGATGCGGCAACCTTCACGTTCAATTATGGCGTCTACTATCAGACACCGATCTATCAGAATGTGTACTTGAATACCAACCGATTGGAAGATCCTGAGGAATTGTTTGAAGAGGGTGAAGGCCTGATCGGGAATGCCACTATGAATGCATCCCGTACCCAGTCGTACGAGTTTTCGTTCAATATTCAGGTTGGTAAACGCTGGGCTTTCACAATTGGCAGCTGGGTAAAATATATGGATCAGCTGGTAACCTATAAGAGTGAACGCTCTGGTGTGTATTCCTATCAGGTATTCTCCAATGCCGATTACGGCAGTGCCAAGGGAATCGATTTCTCTCTGCAGAACCGTGGAATGCTGATCAATACCGTTCTCCAGTACACTTATTCGGTGGCCAAGGCCAACAGTGAATATGACTGGGCCGCCGCCGGGGTTGAAGCTCAGGATGCCCCTTCCCAGGAATTCCTGATGCCCTATGATCGAACCCACGATCTGACACTCTCACTGTATACCAGGCTCCCCTTTGGAATCAACAGCGGTTTAACCGGATTCTATCAGTCGGGATATCCTTATACGCCACTGATCTTCGAGGGCGACAAACCTGTTGAGGATGAGAAAAACAAGTATTCCAAACGAATGCCGGATTATAAGAATGTCAATCTGCAGTTTTCAAAACATATGACAGTTAATGATTATAAATTTCTGGTGGGGCTGAATATCTTCAATGTATTCAATATCAAGAATCCGCTGGACGTCTGGGAACTGACCGGTGAGGCCGACGATCCTGGTGAATATTACACCGATGCGGTTGGTCTACCGGATGCGGAACATGATAAATCGGCTTCCTATTATGATCAGCCCTGGCGCTATTATGAGCCACGGGAAGTGAATTTCTTTGTCCAGGTCAGTTTCAGATAAGCTATGAGCAAAATAATGGATAAATACCGTTCAATAAATATTCTATCACCCCAGGTTCATTCATGGATGACCAGACTTGTCAGTATTGTAATTCTGGGTAGCATGCTGACTGTTTTAACGGCCACTGAAAAAATGAATGAATCCAAGCCGAAGTACCAGTACAACAATCCCGCTCCCCTGGGTAAAGTCGGTGATAATCCTTTTCCTACCAATCCGATTAACGATCGGGCAAAAGGGTACCTGATCAAGGGGAAGGTGAAAAGTGCTATCTTTAATCACGGTAATATAATTGAATGGGGTAGCAGGAATAGTGATGGTAGTTACTCAGGACATCCGGCTGGATTATGGGGTAACTATTCTTACTTGCCAAATGTATCATTTATGTCTGGTGTACCAGGACAATCATATTCGTATAAATTCGACTGGATTGAATACGGGCGGATAGAAAATAACAGTGGCAATGATGTGGTCATCTGGGAATCCGGCGATGCCTATGAAGCCTGGTTCGCCGATGCCGACACCGTTTATGTAGGTGTTGTATTCGATATGGCCGATGACCGCGGTACGGTGGGAGTTGAGAGAAATACGGTTAATGATGTGGATTATGAGATGCAGTGGGGAATTGATGAAACACGCAGCACAGTCTTCATAGCAATTGAGGAAAATGAATTTCAGAGCATAAATCCCAATAAATCCAATTCCGGTATCGGATTGATCTACCCCTGGGCCCTGCGGCCAAAATTCGAGGGACGTACCGATGATTTTGATATCTATGATTATGGTGATGATCTGGAGGAATGGACTGAGGATGATAGCTATGAATTCTATGGTGCTACCGTAACTGAATCCTGGTTTACAAGGGTGGATCCAAGTGTTAACACAGAATGGCATGCGGCCAATAAATCAAGGATGAATACGCATAATACGGAAAACACAGCCGGTGATTTATTTAGTCAAACTCCTTTTACGAATGAAGATGATACTTATCCCCTCCTAGCACACAGCAACTACTCTCAGACCTGGCCTACTGAATATAATGAAGAGACTGGTGAGTATGAACCGTTCTGGCCGGGCTGGTGGGCAGAGAATTACAATATCGATCTCCCCGGCTGCTCCCAGAGCCGCAAAGATGAAGATTGCTGGGAATCGGTTCCGGGCCGCTTTGTATCCGATACTGATGTTTACATGGAATTCGATGATCGCTGGGCCCATCGCAGCAATCTGGTAAATACCAATGATGAATACGAGCAGACCGGCTATCCGATGGGAATCCGTGTCCGGGCTACCGCTCACTCTTACGGAGTGGCCTATGCCGAGGATATTCTGTTTGTTACGGTTAGGGTTCGTAATGAAAGTGGTGACTGGCGCGACGATGATGGTTACCATGAAGCCATGATCATGCCGGATGGGACCAAGTTAAACCGTGGGAAAGGATTTGATTACCGCGATGTATTTCTTGGGTTTTATATGGATGCGGATGTGCTAACAATGGATATTAATGGAAGACTTGGAGTGCATACAAATCCAGATGATTTTATGGAATATTACTGGGAGCGCTTTGAGGTTAACAATGAATCGATGTTGATCAGTATGGCCATGATTTCTGATTATGATGGAATCAGTAACACAGCCTATGGATATTCTAGTAAAGATGAGACTAGTAAGGGATTGGATTTTGGGATTGTAGCAACTCAGTTACTTGACTCACCAAGGGCTACCGCCCCGGTTGACCTGGACCAGGATGGATCACCGGATATCTTCACCGGCGAACCGCTGAAGATGACTGACTGGCACTGGTTCGACTGGTATAATCGTCCTGGTGTCCCATACCGGGAGAGTAATACAAATTGTTGCGCCGGTGCAACTGGACGACCACAAGCCCGTAATCGTGAAGAAATTGCTTATAAATTGATGGCCGGTGACACAGTTAATTTAAGCCCCGATGAAAAATCTTGGTTTTTCCATACTCCCCATCCGGACACCGATCTTGATATTGAATTGAATCCCCATTTCGATTCACTGGAAGGACTGCGGGAAGAACCGGCCTTTCTGCAGGATGAAGAAGGCCTGGACTGTGTTTTGATTATGAGTTGTGGTCCCTTCGATCTGAAGGTCGGAGAAGAAGTGCCTTTTTCCTTCTGCATAATCTTTGGTGAGAATAAAGAAGATTTGATCCAGAATGCCCGGTTTGCCCAGATCATGTACAATTCCCATTACCAGGGTTACACGCCACCAACGACGCCTAATGTGACCGCCATTCCCGGTCATAATCAGGTTACCTTAACCTGGGATGATGCTGCCGAGCGCGGCGTTGATGTGGTTACCGGTTATTCCGATTTTGAAGGTTACAAGATTTATAAAAGTACCGATGATGGAGCGACCTGGGGTTCCCCGGAAGACATGATTTACGATGACAGTGGAATATTTGTCGGCTGGCGGCCAGTGGCCCAGTTTGACCTGACGGCCGAAGAGGATTCACTGCATTGTGTATTTACCAATGATGAATGTTCAGGCGAGAATCGTGGTTATTCGATCTCAGGTAAAGATCCCCTGGCACCCTGGTTTGATCTGGGTACCGACAGCGGATTACCAGACAAAAATATTGACGGGCTTTATGAGTGGGTGGATACAGATGTCAGGGATGGAATCGAATATACATATTCGGTCACGGCTTACGATATGGGAGTAGAAGCTCCGGTCAGGATTACATATGTTGATGACGGCCAGGGTAATTATTACGAAGTTCGTGATTCATCCACTTCCAATCCCAATTTCTGGTCCGATCCAGATGGGTATGCCAGTATTGAAAATTCAAAAGGGACAACCGTTCAGGATGCCAATTTCGTAACGGTGATTCCCGGTTTCCCGGCCGCCAATTCTCTGGATAGTGTAGTGGTCGTACCTAATCCATTTATTGTACGTTCCAATTATAACGAGAGCGAGTTTGTTAAAAAAATGCTGTTTATGAATTTACCGGCTGACAGCAAGGTGACTATCTATACGATCAGTGGTGAGAAAGTGATTTCCTTCGTCCACGAAGACACGCAGACCGGGAATGAATTCTGGAATTTGCGCTCCATGAACAACCAGGAGGTGGCTCCCGGGTTGTACATTTATACCGTGGAATACGGCGGTGATAAGCAAATCGGAAAATTCGCGGTGGTAAGGTAGGATGGGCAGTATCATCATGAATACAAAAAAAACTATCATACTTACTTTTCTAGTACCGGTATTGCTTTCTGCTCAATTTGCTGATACACCGGAAATTGTTACCAAAGTGGCTACCGCCACCGCCAATTGGCTGAAACTTGAAACCGATGTTCGGTCAATCGGCATGGGGGGAACCAATGTAGCGGTTGGAAAAGGGGTTTCGGTAATTCCACAGAATCCGGCTGCCCTTGCTTTTCTGGAAAAGAGCGAGGTTTATTATTCGAAAGTAAATTACCTGGCCGGGATCAACCATCAGGTGCTGGCAATCGGCTCCAAGGTGGGGCATTCGGATTTTATCGGCCTGCACCTGTTCTACCTGGATTCGGGTCCTATGGAACGAACAACATTGGAGCAATCCCAGGGAACCGGTACTTTTTTCCATGTTAATTCACTTTCGATGAGAACGGTCTATGCACGCCGGTTGACCGATCGTCTGAAAGTCGGGATAACCCTTAATTATCTGCTAGACCGGATCGATGATGCCCATATGCAGAGTTTTGCCTTTGACATCGGCTCAAATTTCAATACAGGCATTTATGGTTTTACCTTGGGAATGGCCGTGAGCAATTTCGGACCGGAAGTGACCTATTATGGTGATGCCCTGATAGTTCCGGTTAATGAGGAAACGGATCCTACCGGTGAAGAAAACAAGGTGACTGAAAGTTTCCCGATCCCCATGTCATTCCGGTTGGGTATTACCAATGAACTGGTCGGGCCTAACAGTACCTTTTATCCCAATGCAAATCACCGTTTTTCTATTGCGATTGACGGGATCAACCCCCTTGATTACCTGGTTACCGGTAACCTGGGATTTGAGTATGCCTGGAATGAAAGGGTGTTTGCCAGGATTGGAAATCACTTGGGGCATGATACAGCCGGTTTCAGTACCGGTTTTGGCTTGCGGTACCGGGCGGACCGCTTGATCATTGGGATTGACTATGCCTACGTTAATTACGGAACGTTGGAAAATTCGAATCAGTTTGGTATTACAATGGATTTTTAAGGGTGGTTGGGCGCTATAATGATTAATAACTCTAAAATAATAATGAAGTTAATTCCAGTGCTGCTGCTGATTTACATGGTTACCGGCCTTACAGCCCAGAGTGGATCACTGCCGGCCCCGTCAGTTCCCCAGGTCTATGCCACGGTGGAACACAACCGGGTAATCCTGTCGTGGAGTTCCGAAGCAATTACCAGTGTTGATTCAGTTACGGGATATGCCGATTTCGAGGGATACCGGATTTACCGCAGCACAGATGGCGGGGAGAACTGGGGTCCAGCTACCAATAAGATCTATGATTACGATGGTACTTTTGTTGGCTGGAGACCCTACGCCCAGTTCGATCTGTCAGCCGAAGAAGATGAGGGATTCTGCCTTTACGAACCTTATGCCTGCAGTAGTACCGATCCGGTCCGTGGGCTGGAAATTTCCGGACCTGATCCATTGGCACCCTGGTTCAATATCGGGGAAAACACCGGGATCAGGGTCAGCTACGTGGATGAGGATGTGGTTGATGGACGCCAATATACCTATACCGTAACGGCTTTTGATATGGGTTTACGAACCTTTACCCTGGAATACAGTGACCTGGACGGTGATTCGATTTTTGTTGTTGATACGGTCTGGTCCGATTCCAATCCGGACCATATTGTCGGGCCGGATGGTGGTGGTGTTGCCAGTATGGAATGTCCCCGCGGCAGCTCAGCGGACGATATAAATTTTATTACGGTTATATCGGGTTACTATGCCAGTAATATTACTTTTCCCGACAACGAGAATGTCGACCAGTTTCTTGTTCCTCAGGAAGGTACAATTGGAACCGGTGGAAAGTATTACGAGATAGTTGATCCCGATGAATTGACCGGGACTCTGGTGCGCTTTGAGATTCAGGCCGAACTGGAAGATGAAGCCTATGAATATATGGCTTGTGCCAATCCGGAAATTTATGTTTATGAAATAGATGATACCTTAAATCAGGAGCCTTCTACCCCGGGTGCCAGTTATACTATTTCAAGTTTATCGACTGAGGAAATCGATTTCTATTCCGGTTTGCCCGGTGCGCAGATAACAGCCAGTACAATCGACCTTCCCGATTATGAGTTGATTGCCCCGGTGAATTTTATCAGCGATTTGTTTAATGGAATCAGGGTCCAGTTCAATAATATTGACGAACAGATGCCGGTTTACACTCAACTTGTTGAGACCAGCTGGTATGCCTCTGACACCGTGACCGGGGAAATCTCCTGGATAACAATGCAGTACAGCGATGCCCTCGTTTACCGCAACCGTCCTAATTTTGATTACAGGATCGATTTTTTCTCCTCGCCTGCAGGTGATACAATGGCCTTTTCTCCGCTATGTGCCAGTTATCCGATAGTACTGCCCTTCACTGTAACAAATTTGACTACTGGCAAGAAAGTGCGATTACTCCATAATGATTATGGCTACAATGGTACCTTCCCGCCGGTGTATGATGAAGGCGGTTGGGATTGTACCTGGACAATTAATGAAGAAATTCTTTTATATGGCGATACATTAATTGTAAATGGAGTACCGGAAGAAGTTTATACCTTCCGGTTACGTGTTAATTATAACACCGAACGCCTGATGGCCGATTATATCGTAAAGCACGGCATCGTTGGTTTCAGTAATGCCTGGAGTATTGAAAACAGCTATATGGAGGATGATATAACTATTCACCGGGGTATGGTTTATTATGCTGCCAGCACCAACAGCGGTGTTGAGCCAACGGTAGAGTTTATCGATACCAACAACGACGGCATCAATGAAAATCCCTGGCGAATACTTTATCCCTGGCAAGATGGCGATTACCTGATTATCAATCCGCAGAAATTTTTCACTGATGGTGATTCATGGGTGGCCGATATGTCTCAGTTAGGAGCTTCACATCCAACTACCCAGGAGGAATTAGAGGGGATTGAAGTGGTACCGAATCCATATCTGGTCAGGTCAGATTTCAATGAGACTGAAAATGATCGCAAACTGCGTTTCATCAAATTACCCCTTCAATGCCGGATCAGCATTTATACGATTACCGGTGAACTGGTGGATACTATCATCCAGAATGAGATTTATGACGGAAATGCCTGGTGGGATTTGCGAACTGCCAGTGGAGAGTTGGTGGCTCCCGGTCTATATATCTACGTGGCAGAATCAAATGGCAAAGAACATATCGGAAAATTTGCGGTGGTAAGATGAAGCGGATTAATTGGATTTCCGGAATTATACTGTTACAGTTATTGACTGCCCAATACGGGTCGCTGCCAACCGCCGATGATAATGCGGCTACCAGGGTTGGTAACTGGCTGAAAATCGGAACCAGCACCCGGGCCAACTCGATGGGTGGTGCCATTGTTGCCAATGCCAGTGGTGTAGCCGACCTGTCATATAATCCCGCTGGTATAGCACTGCTGGAAGGATCGGAAATATATTTCACAAAAACCAATTACCTGGCCGGTATCACTCACAATATGATTGCCTACGGGACAAAATTATCTCCGGCTGATTATTTCGGATTCAACCTGTTTTTTCTGAACTCGGGTGACATGAAAGTGACCAACACATATTACCCGGAGGGTACCGGCGAATCGTTCAGTGTCAACACCATCGCTTTTCGGACCGCCTATGCCCGGTCGATCAGTGAAACGGTCAAGCTGGGTTTTGACATCGATTATATCCGCGAAGATATTTATACAACCACGATGCAGACTCTGGCCCTGGATTTAGGGCTTCTCTACCGCAGCCCGCTGTTTGGGACGGTAATCGGAATGAGTGTCAGCAACCTGGGCCCAGCAGTGGAATTTCATGGTGAAGGTCTGGAGAATGTAGTTCCCGACACCCTGATTGCCGATGAGCGATTGGCACGAATAACCGAGGAATTCAATCTGCCGCTGGTGATGCGGGTAGGAATTAAGAATGAGTTGGTTGGCCCACAAAGCAGCTTTTTAGCCCTCCAGTCACAACGCCTGACACTGGCCATTGATGGAATTCGTTCAGCCGATTATTCACTTTATGGCAATGCCGGGCTGGAATATGCCTATAACGAACTGGCCTTCCTGCGAGTAGGTTACTTTCTGGGACATGATACAGCTGAGCTGGGAGTGGGAGCCGGATTAATGTTTCGTCTGGGAAGACTTGGTCTGAAGACCGATTACGCTTATGTAGATTATGGTGTGCTAAAACCAATTCACCAGTTTTCGATCGCCCTCAGTTACTGATATTTCTATTCTGGTGTCGGGTTTCCTGTTATGTGAGCGAAAATATTTCAATACCCGGGCGATCATAATAAATTAACAGGTGGCAGAGCCTGTAATTGCTTCGTTGTAAAGATAACTATTTGGGTAAATTGAATGAAACTGAATCACATTATTGTTGTTGTCCTGTGTGGTATTTTTTTGTCGGCTGGCGATTATACACCCCAAAAAATTGGAAAGCTCTCATTCCGGCAATTATCGAAATCCACAAATTATGCACCAGTCAGCCGAAATTTATACCGGTCTTTGGCGCTGGATACTGTTACAGTCTGGTTCGATGACCTGGAGGGTAACACTGACGAATGGTCTGGTGATTCGGGCTGGAATAAATCACAATTAAGCAGCTACAGTCCTGCTCACAGCTTCAATGTGGATGATGATAATTTTGACCGGGACCTGAACCTGGTTTCACCCACGATTGATCTACCCGAATTAACCGGCGAAAATGAAGTAATCAAATTCAGCTTTGCCCTGTGGTGCAACCTGCCCGATTTTGATGGAAACAATGATAATTCTCTGGAAGATTACTATCGTGTTGCCGTCACCAATGAGGATGAAATCCCACTGTTTTTCCATCGGTCTACCTGGAATGCTTTCGAAGGACAATCCTGGTGGTGTGGCGATCCGGTCATCGAAGGTTATGACAATAACTGGCTTCAGACCCTGGAATCCCCGGCCTTCACCGTGAGTGGAGTCAATCCGGTTCTGACAGCCCAAATAAGGTATAATCTGGAAGGTTTCAGCGGTGCCTCATATGATGTGGGCGGCTGTCTGGTGGATGGATGGGATGCAGCCAATGTCCGGATTTCCAACGATGATGGTGCCAGCTGGCAGGTGTTAACCGGGACACCGGCTTATAATTCCACCAGCTGTTTTGGCTGGAAATCCAATGGCGAGGCTTGTGATATCCCTGGCTGGGGCGGTACTTCTCCCATTTTAAATAACGGTTGGGTTGATGCCAGCTTCGATTTAAGTGCCTATTCCGGCCAGACCGTTAAACTACGCTTCTATATGGGTACTGACGTGGGCAGTTCGACCGCGGATGGTGATCCCTATACCGGATTTCAGGTTGATGAGATTTTTGTCAGTAATGACCAAGGTGACACATTACTGTTTGATAATGCCGATGACTCGATGGTAATGATTCCCGGTTCGGAGATTTATCTCTGGGAGGAAGTATTCTATGATTATGGCGATATAACCCGGCCGGGAGCGTCCGACCTGGGCTGGCAGATTTATGAACCGGGCGATCCTTTCAATGGAAATGCCCAACTGGAACTGACCGAATATGCCGGAAAACCGATCCGTATCCGCTGGCAGGCCCGGCTGGACGATGATAATGACGGCGGCAATGGTCTCGGCTTGTTTATCGACGACCTGCATGTGTGGAGCGTCGATCTGAAAGACGACCCTCCGGTAGTTGCCAACCTGGAAGCTGAGCCGGGCGATTCCGAGGTAAACCTGACCTGGGATGATGCCAGTACGACCTGGTTTAATGGACTGATCAGTTACGATAACGGTAATATAAGCGGTAATTCAATCGGAGGTGTCACCGGATTTTCGGGCACCGTTTTCGACATGCCTTATGGTGTGGAATCAACCCGGATCGACACCATTCATATCTTTGCTAACGATAATGATCTGATAACGGTTGCCGGATTCGACCTGTCAGGTGGTGTACCGAAAAGTGAACCGGATTATGAAATTGAAGTGAATATCACCGCTCAGACCTGGAATTCATTCGCGGTCAGTAACTGGGATTTCAACAGTGATTTTGTCATTGCCACTTCGATTGACAGTAACACCTATACACCCCTGGATATTACTGCTGTTCCCAGCACCCAATCCTGGATAGCATCTAATGGCGTCTGGGAAGAATATCAGGGCGGAGGTACTAATAATTTGCCCGATGGCGAGTGGCTGATCAGGGCCAGCATTACCAGTATTGGTGGATATACGGCCCGTTACAATATTTACCGGAAAGAAGGTGTTTCAACTTATTCATTATTAACGGCTGGTAATGATATCGGATCAACCGGTTTCATTGATAATACAGTCGTGAATGGTACCCAATACTGTTATCAGGTGACCGCCCTGTATGATGACGTGGAGAGTGAACCGTCAACTGCTGTTTGTGTTACCCCCGAAGCGGCAACAATTTATGAGCTGGCCTATGATGACGGAACATCCAATGTAAGTACACATTTCGGTGATGGTTCTTATCTGGCGGTAAAATTTACCCCGTTGAGCTACCCGGCCAAGCTGGTCCGTGTTAAATATTTTGTTCCTGGTGAAACCGGGGGAATGGCGTTTGCCTATACCTGGGATGATGATGGCACAGATCAGGAACCGGGGACCGTATTAGGGATTGCCTCTCCTATTCAGCTGGTACAGGGGTGGAATATAAAGGATGTAGCTGTTCAGAACATTATTGTGGATGAGGGGAGCATTTATATCGGTTGGCAGGAGAACAGCACGACTCCGGCACTTGGTATTGATACCGAATCACCCCCGGATAACAGTTATTTTAATCTGGGAACTGCCTGGGAAGCCCTCAGCAGCCAGCTTAATGGTGCCTTGATGATCAGGGTTGACCTCGACTCAGCTTCAACGGTGGGTGTCGATGAGGATTGGCTGGAACCGGTTGTACCGGATCAGTTTTCACTGGCCCAGAATTATCCCAATCCTTTCAATCCGGAAACAGTGATTGAATTTTCCCTGCCACAGGCCGGAAAGGTTGACCTCATCCTGTATAATATAAAAGGGCAGGTGGTCAACCGGATGATCGATGCCAGCCTGGGAGCCGGCCAGTATTCATATCGTCTGCCGGGCCGGAATCTTGCTTCGGGTATCTATTTCTATACCCTGCATGTCAATGATAGCGGCCGGACGCTGTTTTCGGCTACCAGAAAATTGATGTTAATAAAATAGAATACTGAATGATTAATTTGATCAATTTGAATGAAAGAAAAATCATGAACAGACTTGTATTTATTCTGGCAACCGTCTCAATCCTGTTGGCCAATGCCGATTTTCACCAGGACCGCCTGCTGGTTTATCTTGACAATTCCCAGCCGATACCTGATATTAAACCGGCGGCGAATAAGATAATAACCGATAATCCAGGGATTAATGAACTGCTGGAAAAAACCGGCGCCGTATCGATCCGGCGCTGGCTGCCGTCGGCCCGGCCCGGGGACCACACCGGAGAAATTTACCTTAACCGCTATTATGTGATCGAGTTCGGTGCAGCACGCAGTAATCTCGAAAGCATCAGGGATATTTGTTTTGCCAATGAAATGATCAAGTCGGCTGAACTGCTACCAGTCCTGAAGCCCTCGTATGAACCCAACGATACCTATTTCAGCAGCCAATGGGCACTGCCTAATGTCAAGGCTGATCAGGCTTGGGATATCTGGGATATCAATGGCGGGGCTATACCGGGTAAGGCGGAGAATCGGGAAATTAAGGTTGGTATCGTGGATACCGGTGTGGACTGGGACCACCCCGACCTGGTCGGCAATATCTGGCAGAACCTGGGTGAAGATGCTAACGGGGATGGTACGACCCTGATCAGTTTCGCCGGGCAATATGCTATGGATCCTTATGATCGAAATGGTGTCGATGATGACGGAAATGGAAAGATCGATGATTTGATCGGCTGGGATACCGCCGAAAATGATAATGATCCCCAGACCAACACGGTTGGTGATGCCCCCTGGCACGGGACCGGCGTGGCCGGCTGTGTTGCCAGCATGACCAACAATAGCCTGGGGGTTGCTTCCGTGGGTTGGGGCCTGACCCTGATACCAGTCAAAATTGCTGATGACACCGATGGTTCCCTGACCGGAGCCTACGATGGAATCCTGTATGCCGCCCAGGCCGGCGCCGATGTAATCAACTGCAGCTGGGGCGGATTCGGATCCGGCGGTGGCGGACAGTCAGTGATTGACGTTGCTTTTGATACCTATGGAGCCATTGTGGTGGCCTCATCAGGCAACGGTAACGAGGAAACAGGTTACATGAATCTGGATGCCCATTACCCCTCTGGTTATAATGATGTGATTTCTGTTACCGCTAACGGACAGGGGGATCGCTTCAACTGTTGGGCTACCGGTGGGACGACCGTTGACCTGGCAGCGCCGGGTGAATCGGTGTTGACGACCTATGACGGTGGCAGTTATGCCAGCGTAGGGGGGACGTCCTTCTCCTCACCGATTGTGGCCGGGGCGGTTGGTTTGTTGTGGTCACGTTTCCCGGAGAATTCCAAGGAATGGGTGATCGACCGGATCATAAATACCACCGATGTTTACGATGATATGGACCGTACCTGCTCAGTCTATAATTACGATGATACGGCCCCCCATTCCGAAAGTATGACCGGTATGCTGGGTTCCGGCCGCTTGAATGTCTTCAAGGCTATTGCCGGGGATATTTACCCCAACCTGGTAGTTCAGGAAGCTAATATAAGCGGGGACAGCGACGGTGACGGTGTTTTCAATCCCGGAGAATCGATCAATCTGAAACCGGTTGTGTACAACGAGGAAGGCTGGGCTACAGCCTCCGGTGTAATGGCTGTACTGACCTCTTCCGATGGCCGGATAACAATAACCGATCCCCAGATTAATTATACCAGCGATATAGCAGCCGGAGAGACTACGGTGGAATTGTTCGATCCGTTCCAGCTCAGTGCTGATGCCTCCGCCGATCTTGGTGATGTTGAACTGACGGTTACTTTCTATGTGAGTATCGGGTCGGAGTATCATGCCATGGAAGATGATATTATAATTACTCTGAGCCTGAATCAGCCTGATTTTCCGTTCAATATTGGCGCTGCCGTGGAATCGTCACCACTGGCTTTTGATGATGATGGGGATGGCCTGCTGGAAATTTGTTTCGGATCCAGTAACTTTAATTTTTATAGCATTACACCCGAAGGTGTTCCCAGTACCGGTTTTCCGTTAATGGCCGGAAATCAGATCAGCGGCAGTCCGGCCATCGCCGACCTGGAAGGTGATGGCGATCTGGAACTGGTTTATGGATCACGGGATAAGAACCTGTATATTGTTAATACCGATGGTACAATTGATTTGGTTTACCCGTCGATCGGCGAAATATTCGGTTCGGCCGCTCTGGCCGATCTGGATGGCGATGATGATTTTGAGATCATTTTCTGCACGGCCGATATTTTACCCACCGGGCAGGGCGGTCATATCTATGCCATCCATCATGACAGTAGTGCAGTCGAAGGTTATCCGATCAATATTGGAGAAATAATGATGTCCGGACCGGCTGTTGGTGATATCGACAATGATGGAATTATAGAAGTTGTTGCCGGTACCTGGTCCAATAATGTCTACGCTGTTTCCGGACCGGACTCGATCGAGGCTGGATTTCCTTATGCAACTGGTGGCCGGATCAACGTAGCCCCTGTGCTGGCCGATCTGGCCGGTGACAGTAAACTGGAAATTGTGGCTGGCAGTGATGACAAGAGTGTCCATATTATTGACAGTGACGGTAATCAGGTTAATCACATCAGCACCGGTAACTATATCCGGGGAGGATTTTGTTTGCATGATGTGAATAGTGACGATATTCCTGAAATTTTCTGGGGTGGCTGGGATTCCAACCTGCATGTCTGGGACCAGCAGGCTGGGGCGGAATTAGCAGGCTGGCCCGTTGCCCAGGGCAATATTGTTGAGTCCGCTCCGGTAGTAGCTGACCTGGATAATGATGGTTCGGTGGAGGTGGTCTGTGCCAATAACAACGGTAATGTGGTGGCCTATCATCTGGATGGAGCAGCAGTTGATAATTTCCCGGTGCGGATAGAAGGATCCATTGGTAGCTCGCCCGCCGTTCAGGACGTTGATAATGATGGGGATTTTGATATAATGATTGGTACTACCCTGGGACTGGAAATAATAGATTATAAGCAACCGGCAGGTGATGTTATCAGCTGGAAGGTATATCGTGGTTCCTATCTTCGTACGGGTTGTTACACTGATGCCCAGATACCATTGAGTAGCGAAGAATCCGTAAATACCGGTCCAAGTGAATTCCGGGTCAGTGCCAATTACCCGAATCCTTTTAATCCCAGTACAAATTTTGAAATTATTGTAGCTGACCGCAATTTTGTCTCGGCTAATATTTATAATGTTCTTGGACAAAAAATTACTCGGTTGATCAACGATAATCTCGATCCGGGGACATATCAGGTCAGGTGGGATGGAAGGGATCAATTCGGCCGGCAGGTTTCATCCGGAATCTATCTTCTGCAGGTCAGTTCCGGAGAAAAGATGATTACCCGCAAGCTGGCCCTGGTCAAATAAACCGGTCGATATATGAACTCGATCTTCAATAAATTGTTTTTGTTAGTGGCCATTTCCAATATTCTGATTGGGTTTGACTGTCCCGCTGATTCCGCCTATCGGGTAGATACCCGTATCCGTCTGAATAATGGGGCGCTTAATCCTGCCTACGGGAAGGTTATTGCCACTGGGTTGGGTACCTGCCTTGATATTGTATCGGGAGCCGTTAACAGCGATTCTGTGCTGTCAATTGTGATTCTGTGCAGTAATAACGATCCGGTATACGGAATTGAATTCAACCTTCATCATGATGCCGGAAATATTCTGACCTATGATAAGTTGAATTATGGTGATCATATCAGCACACCGGCATTGCTGGCTGGATATCCGACCGGCAATGGGCCCAAAATTGTTGGTTACGGCCTCGATTCAGTCTTGATCAAGCCGGATGCCGGTAATGATTCCTTGATGACCATCAATTTTATCCTTGCGGATGATTCGGCATCTTTCCCGGACAGTATTCAATTTTGGCTCGGATCGGTAATTACTGCCAATTTTGATCCGGAGGAGGGCTATCTGAATACAGCCGCGGCCTACCCTGATTCCAGCTCAGCCGTGAAAATTGCCATCGCTACCGTATCTACGGATTATTTGGCTCTGCAGCCGTCCCGCTATACTCTGGATCAAAATTATCCTAATCCGTTCAATCCCTGGACGAAAATCCGCTATTCGGTTCCGGTGCAGAGTTTGGTCCAAATCAGGATATACAATATCCTGGGGCAGGCGGTGACTGAGCTGGTGAATCAGGTAATGCAGCCCGGATATTACGATCTAATCTGGCAGGGACGGGATCGTAACCGAAATCAGGTGGCCTCTGGAATATATCTGTATGAGTTACGGGCTGGGAATTCGGTAATTGTAAAAAAAATGGTTTATTTGCGATAGTTAATAATCTCAGGAATGGTTTGAAAACAGTATATTCCATCTATCAGTTTACAATGATGTGGAAATTTTAATGCTGAAATCAGTAATCAGATTTGGACTCATATTTTACTTGTTGAGCCTGCTTCCGGGGCAGACACCCAGTTTTGCTATTCAACAGGAGCAGAAGGAATGGCAGGAATATGCCTCTTTCCAGCGAGCCGAATTATTGGCTTTCTGCAATTTTCTCTACAAAGAACAACACTATGATCGGGCCCTGCTTGGTTATTTTCAATATTTATATCGTTTTCCCGGTGACAGCCTGGAGCCACAGATCACTTTTAGGGTGGCGCGCTGTTACCAGCAGACCGGGACCGATGAACTGGCTGATGATTATTATCGAAGGGTACGGGAAATTGCGCCACCGGGATCTGATCTGCAACGCGTCAGCTGGCACTATATATTAAATAACCAGATGGAAGGTGGCCGGTATGATACTGTTCTGGTATTGACCGAAAACAGTACCGATCCGGTTGATCTGACCTTTCGGGGTTATATTCATTTCCATAAAATGGAATGGGAGGCCGCCCGGCAGGCCTTCAAATCGGCGGAAGTCGGATTCAGGAGCCGGGAATATTCGCGGAAATTTATTCCAATCTACCAGGCGATTGAATCGGTTGGATACGTACCACGCAAGAAAACCTGGATTACGGTATTGACCGCGCTGATACCTGGTGGTGGTTTTGCCTATTTAGGGAACTGGCCTTCAGCGACCGCTTCGGCCCTTTCGGTACTGGGTGTTGGTGGTATTACAGCCCTGAATTGGACCGAACCAAAGGTGGCAATACCGATTGCAATAACAGGGGTAGGGATCTATGGTATTAGCTTCTGGAAGACCGTCACCAGTGTAAGTAGCACCAATCACAGCAATTTGCAGAAGTACGTTGATTATATTATTCTCCGTTATCCGGCCAGCCGGTTTGTTGGTTTGGACGAACCGGAATTTTTTTAAATATTTTCAACATATTTATTGACTCGGTTTGTTTAAGGTCTCTAAGTTTCGGGGCTGCGTGAGAGATGATTCATGCAGTTTTTATTCTCAAGCAAGTTTTTTGAAAATTTGGTATGCGTGGTCCAGACGTCAATAGGAGACGTAGTCGACAAAAAGGAATATCAAACATACAATGGAGAGTTTGATCCTGGCTCAGGACGAACGCTGGCGGC
>CAYPJE010000012.1:0-71942 GCA_964410945.1 uncultured bacterium | reverse complement strand
CCGAAGGTCAGTTGGGTGAAATCATTCTCGATGTAGATATAACTAAATCACAACCGGTGATCCCGGTCAGATATAATCTCTATTCTAATTACCCTAATCCCTTCAACCCGGCAACGACTATCCAATATGATTTACCTGAACAAACATTGGTTACAATTAATGTTTATAACGTACTTGGGAAACTGGTGGATACGTTAGTGGAGCAGGTTGAAGATCCGGGAAATAAATCAATAATTTGGGACGGCACCGATAGTATTGGTCAACCGGTAGGGAGCGGTATATACTTCTATCAGATGCAGGCTGGCGATTATGGAGAAACCTGCAAAATGGTATTGATTAAATGAATCAAAAATCCTTTCAGATCACCGGGCAAGACCTGGGAGGTTATATTATACGTTGTAGGGACAAGATTTGAATCTTGTCCCTACAAACCAGAAATTAATTTGTATTAGCCAACAACCACCCCGCCAGCAGGTAGAGTACCGCTGTCAGCAGCAGGGCCGCTACGTAACCCCAGGCGAAGGCCACCAGCAGCACTATCACCGAACCGATCACCGAAGCGGCGCCATTGACGGCAAAGCCCCAGTCGATCAGTTTCCCGACCTTGGCCGCGCCCTTGGGAAAGGGCATGCCCATGAAGAATCCCAGGGGCAGGATCAGGATAACGGTAACCAGCAATCGGATGAACAGCGGCAGGGCTGCCAGCCAACCGGTGAGCGGGCCGAGAAACAAGATTTCCAGCGCGATCCAGCCGGCGATCGCCAGGAAGGGCGTCCAGGTCTTGTAATGCCCGGAGGCCCGGCTGCCCAGGCCCGATCCGACCAGAAGGGCCAGCAGGATGGCGATCAGGCTGTAGACCGATGGGCCCACGAACAGGGTGTATTTCTGGATCAGCACTACCTCCAGGGCCATGAAGGCCGCCCCGATCAGGAAGAAGTACAGCCAGGGTCTGGCTTTCAATTTTTCCTTACTGAAGATATAAGGCAGCAGATTCAGCGGCAGGATAATTACCGTCACCACCGCCAGGATGATCAGGATCAGCAGTTTCGAGAGCGGGAAGCCGTAGAACTCGTATGGTAGCACCCGCTCAAAGGACTTGCCATTCAGATTTTTCCACAGACCCATCTGGGCCACGAAAGGCCGGTTGTCGGTGGCGGGTGAAATATTCACCCGGGCCGAATCCTGCTCGGCCTGCCAGCCGTTTAACACAATCTGATTGATCAAATTGTCGGCAGTGGAATCCGGGGCCGGATACAGCAGATGGATATAACTGTAGTTTTCCTGCGACAGTTCGTAGATGGCATTGTAACGAATTTCATCGGTAAGGGGCTGCTTGGATACCAGGATGGCATTGCGTCGCAGTTGGGGCAGGTTGTAAACCGCAAAATGCTGTTCAGGATTCTGAATCCCTTCCACGGCCAGGGCATCACGAACCTCCGACACAAGGCGGGGCATGTAGAACTGGTGTTCCATCATCAGGAAACCCTCGGGGGAGAGGGCCTTCCAGTAATCGCGGAAGGCTTCGGTGGTGAACAGGTAACTCTCCGCCATGGCAAACGAGCCCGAAGCCAGGGCGGCGAAAGTGTTGGAACTGAGGGAGTAAATTATATCGAAGTAACCTTCGTACTTGCGGACATAGGCCCGTGCGTCCTCGGTGGCCACCGTTACCCGGGGATCGTTATATAGATTGCCGCTGAATTCGGTCAATTCGCCATCGATCATCATATCATTGATATGGCCGATCACCTCCACGGCATGGACATCGGTGGCCCCATACTGGAGGGCTTGGAGCACGTCGGTGCCGCCTCCGGCACCCAGTGACAGGAACGAACAATCATCGAACCTGTTGATCAGCCACTCAACCGGAATCCCGAATTCAAATAACAGGGAGTCGGGCTTATTCCAGTCCCCATCGAATTTATACACCGGTGAATTGGCCACATTATCAATATTCAATCCATAATAATTCTCATCGAATTCGAAGATTTTAACCTTGGACTGGGCATCCCAGTGGGAGTAGATCACCGGAGCACGGTCTGGTTTCCCGGATTTGAGCAGGCTGTCGGTCTGTCCGCCCATGATTACCATGGCGGCGCTTAAAACCAGGGGCAGGGCTTTCCAGGCTCCCCGGCTTTCAATTACCGCCGCCAGCAGGACGGGCAGGGCAATCAGGAACGCAGCCAGCGGAGTACCAAACAGGTTCATCAGAATGACGGCGAAGATTACACCGCTGCTGGCACCCAGAAGGTCGGCCATGTACAGCCGGGGCATGTCATCGGAATTGCGCTTGAACAGCAGGGCCAGGGCCATCCCGCCACAGAGATAAGTTGAGCTGAGTATTACTACGGTCAAAACCAGTTTCCCCACCATGGCCCAGCTGTGGAACAGGTCGGGGAAATTCAATCCCAGTTTCAATACCAGGGGCGGTCCGGTCAGGGTCAGCAGTCCCACCAGCGAAATTAGAATTCCCAGGCTGTGTTTGCCGTCCAAGGAAGGAAAAAGCCTGATTAAAAGGGCTCCCAGCCCCAGGCCCAAAACGGCCAGGGAAAGGATCAGGAAGGCAAAGGTATAGAAATATTCCGCCGAGAAAATCCTGGTCCAGATCAGTTCCAGTCCCAGCAGTGATAATGAAAGAAGGGCAATCGAGTAATATTTAGAATTGTTCATTGATGATCCTGTCGCAAGTGTTAGACATCGCAGCCGGGCGTTCGTCCCCCGCCAAACATGAAGAATTCGACTTATTTAAAATTGATATGGTTGTCTTATTATTTCAGGATCGCCAGCAATTTTTCCAGCTGATACTCCGATTTTTCCATGGCTGACAGCCAGGCCCGGACCAGCGCGAATTCATTAGTCAATCCCTGTCCGCCTTTTTCGACAGCTGCCATCATCATCAGCCACCAGCATAATTCCTCGAATCCTTCCTGGTTGAACCAGATCGTACCCTCCCAGGAATTGATGCCCAGCAGTTCGTGAATTGCATTATCATCCAGTAACGACCGGAAGACCTGACGGGTATTCTCAATGATTTCATTTTTCAGATGATTCTGGTAACGCACCAGGATTTTTAAAACCTGTATCTGGTACTGCAGGTTTTCATCATTGTACCCGGCTTTTCTGAACAGGGTGGTAATTGGCTTAACCAGTTCCAGCTCATCAATTAAATCAGCGCCGGCTGGTTCATAATCGGTATCCGGCTTTAATTTTCCGATATGACGCAGAATAGACCAGAGCGTAATCAGTAAACCGGTTTCCGGTTCAGTTCCCAGACCGGACTGCAGATATTGGGTCACTTGCGCTTTTGATTTCCTGAGCCAGCTTCTGAATATTGTCAGATCGTTGAATGATTTCTCAATATCTGCCACCAGTGCGGATGTATCCCGGTCGTACAGGATGTATCCGGCGACCTCGCCAACGAAACCGGCTGCCGCGGCCTGCAATTGAGCAGGTGATGAGGCGTCGGTATCGAATTTATTCGCCAGGGCCAGCAGGTTCTCATGGACCGGAAGCAGAAACATTTCGGTCAGGGCTTGCTCAATACTTGGTACACCCCGGCCGTTCAAAGCAGTAAACAAGCGCCGGTAATGGGCCTGCCGGTTATCGCGCACTTCGCGGATATTCCAATAGACCTGATACTGGTAACCGTTCAGCCCCACATAGAGACCGTTCTGATTTATCTCCCGTGAGGAGCGGATATATTCCAGCCCGCTGATTTCATCCCGCAGGATCGTAAAATGATCCTCGAAGTCAGACAGGTCCAGGGCTTCGGACAACGAATGCTGAATTAGGTAAGTACCATTTTCGGCCTTTTCCTTATCATTGTAGGCTGCGGATGTATTGATCCAGCCCGCGGCGGATTCATAGGCATTATTATAAAATACAAGTACCCGCTCGTTCCCGAAACGGTTGGTGTAGGCAAATACATTTTCATTTACATTACCGTTATTGTTATACAGATCGAACAGGTGGAAAGCATCCACTTCGGCAAACAGGTACCGTTTGCGCAGGACCGGGAATATTTCACGTTCGTGGCGGTTAATCAGATTCTCATCGGGATGTTCATCCCAGTAGGCCCGGCGGAATTCCATACCGTATTTTTCCCGGAAACCTTCGATCTGTCCGTGACCGAACATGGGCAGGCCGGGCATGGTGAGCATCAGCATGGTGACGCCAAAATATTTATCGCTATCGCCGAACTGGACTGCGGCGGTCTCCTCATCGGGGTTATTAAGGAAATTCACGAATCGTTTCAGGATCTGAGGGTCGAATTCCAGGGTATTCTTGATCGTCTGCCGGTATTCGGAATTGTTCTCCATCTTCAGCATATTCATGAAAGCGCTGTTATAAACCCGGTGCATACCCAGGGTGCGGACAAAATAGCCCTCCATCATCCAGAAGGCTTCCGCTAACAGCAGGGTGTGAGGTACTTCCTCCGCTACCCGGTCCACCACTTCGCGCCAGAATTCCTGGGGTATCAACCGGTTGAATTCTTCCCTAGTCAGGCCGTGCTCGGCCCGGCTGGGGATATCACCACCACTGCCTGGCTCCGGGAACCACAGGCGCTGAACATGTTTTTTGGCCAGGGTCATGGCGGCGTCGAAACGGATTATGGGTGTCTGCCGCGCCACATGGAGGATGGTTTGAATGATCGCTTCCCGTACTTCCGGCAGCAGATAATTCAGTTGGGCAGTGTCGTTCCAGGGCATGGAAGTGCCATCATTTCCATGGTAGATATAACGTACCTGTCCGGTATGGTTATCGACATGCCGAAAGGTTACGGCGGCATCTTCCTGGGAATAATAACGATCCTCAATCCGGATACTGACCCGGCCATCGTGAGATAAATTACCCGAATCATATTTATAACCCGGGAAAGGGGGCTGATCAAGTTGAACAAACCAATCGGGATGCTCGATCACCCAGTCACCATCCAGACCGGTGTGGTTGGGGACCATATCGCTGGCCACCCGGATTCCCCGTTGCCAGCAGCGTTCTTTCAAATTATTCAGAGCTTCCGGTCCGCCCAGTGAATCGGCGATCACATAGCGTTTCAGGGCATAGGCCGAAGCCTCCGCTTCCGGATTACCGCACCATTGTTTGATCTTCTGTGAAACGGTACTCCGTTCCCATAGGCCGATCAGCCACAGGGCGGTAAAACCATAACCGGCCAGCCGGTCCAGTTCCTCGTCCGGGATCTCGTCCAACCGGTTCACCGGACGCTGGTACTGGCGGGCCAGCTGGTCCATCCAGACCAGGGTGTTCTTGGCGATCATGACTACCCGCGGCATCCATTCGCTGTCCGGACTGAAGCGCTCATATTCGGCTTCACCGGCTCCGAATTCCAGCACCGGCACATCTCCGGGGCCGAATCCGCGGGCTTTGGATTCTTCGCTGATGAAATCCAGGCTTCTGAGCAGGCGCATCAGGAAACTGCCCAGCAGGTAGCCCCATTTTTCCTGGATATAGCGTAACTGTCCCGGCAGGGAATCGGGAACGGCCAGGGCCGGGGAACTGAGCATGGCGATCAGGTTCTGATCATCGGGACCGAAGGTCGGCTGGGTAGTGAAAAATTCATTGAGTGAATTAATGATATCAGTATATCCGGCCTCCCGTTCCAGCTCAGTATCGTCGAATAATTCTTTGAACGGTCGAAAAGCGGGATTGAAATTGGCCAGCCAGTGTACCAGGATTTCTTCCAACACCAGTTCGCGGTTGGTACCCTCCGGATTATCCGCTGCCAGGTAGGCCTCCACATACTGATCTGATTTATAAAGGTCACGGGACGGAAACCGGATCAAAAAGGCCGCAAAGATATCATCAACCTTCGATTTACCCAGCTCATTGTCCAGCCAGGCCAGTGCTTCTGTCCAGACCGCATTGTTTTCCTGTTCCTGATAAAGTCCGGCGACGTAATGGAGAATTTCATCGATCAAACCCATGGCGTTCAGGTCCGATGCGAAGAGTGGCTGGTCCGGTGCTTTCCCAGTGTTCATCTGCTGGATCAGCTTGTGGGCATTACTGAAATCAATCATGATCAGGTTGCCGGCCAGGGAAAACAGGGTATCATCCAATTGATACTGGTCCCGGGCTTCCTTCGATACATGGAATTCACGAAGAACGCGTGATTTAATCAATCTTTTGGCTGTCAATTTTATATCCAGTGTTAATAAGTGCAAAAATGAAGCGGTGAGTTTCGCACACCGGTTCGAATTTACAAAGATAAATGATAGTAATTTTTGCTGTTATTGTCCGGGTGATCGGCACTAATTTAAAAGATCAATTATCCAACGGAGGTTATAGATGTCCCTGGGTCGTAAAATTTTTATAGTTGTCATTTCCCTGCTGATTGTGATCATCGCCGGGGCCGGTCTTTTCGTGCGTTCGATTGCTACTCGCGGATTACCGGAATATAACGGACAGATTGCTTTGTCCGGCTTGCAGAATGAAGTTGTAGTATATCGTGATGATTATGGCATACCCCACATCTATGCCGAAAACGATCGTGATTTATACCAGGCCACCGGTTACTGCATGGCCCAGGACCGGTTATGGCAGATGGACCTGATCCGCCGGGCCACGACCGGTACACTTTCAGAGATATTTGGTGCCGACATGATCGACGCCGATCACATGTTGCGGGCCTTACGGATTCCCGATAAATCGCGGATTGTTTTGGAAGGAATGGACTGGGAATTACTGGAACTGCTGCAGGCCTTCAGTGATGGTGTCAATCAATACCTGGATCAACAAGACGGTGACCTGCCGCCCGAATTTCTTATCCTTGGTTACGAACCGGAACGCTGGGTATCCGAACATTCCCTGAATCTGATCGGTTATATGGCCTGGGATTTGACCATGCCCTGGAGCATTGAGGTTGTGCTCCATACCATCAAGGACCGGGTTGGTGAAGCCCGCTATAACCAGTTGATCCCGGACCTGGAAGCCCAGACCTCCGTAGCTTACCCGGAATTTACCGCTATCCCGGCCGACTTGAATTTTGACGATCTGCTGGTTTCCGCCACCCAGCCCCTGGAGGAATTGGGACTGACCGTATTTCGTGGCAGCAATAACTGGGTTGTCGGCAGCGAAAAAAGTGTTACCGGGCAACCGCTTTTCGCCAATGATATGCACCTGGGTTTTGGGGCACCGGGAATTTGGTACCAGATGCACCAGGTGGTTGAGGGCGAGTTGAATGTTACCGGTGTGGCCCTCCCGGGCCAGCCTTTTGTGGTGGCCGGACATAATGACTCGATCGCCTGGGGAATGACCAATGTAATGGTCGATGATATGGACTTTTATGCCGAACGGATCAACCCTGCCAATTCCAATCAGTATGAATTCAATGGCGAATGGCGTGATATGGAATTAAGGCGGGAAGCGATTGAAATCAAGGGCGGTGAAGTTGCGGTCCGCGAGAATCGGTTTACCCATCGGGGTCCGATCGTAACCGGCTTCAAAGAGGAAACCGATGAGCCCATCTCAATGCGCTGGATTGGTAATGAAATGAGCAGCGAGGTGCGGTCGATTTACCTGTTGAACCGTGCCCGTAACTGGGAAGATTTCAAGGATGCCGTCAGTACGTTCGTTTCGGTCAGCCAGAATATCGCCTATGCCGATGCAGCCGGTAATATAGGTCTGTATTGCTGCGCTGGTGTTCCAATCCGCCAGGGCTGGAATGGCGTGGAGGTGGTCCCCGGCTGGACCGATGAATACGACTGGCAGGGACTGGTACCGTTCGAGGATCTGCCCCATGAATACAATCCGGAATCCGGCTATGTTTCATCGGCCAATAATAAATCGGTGAGTGACAATGCCGCCACTATCGTGCCGCAGTGGCCGGCCACCCAGTACCGGATCGACCGGATCCGTGAACTGTTGAATGAAAAGCAGGTATTATCGATCGATGACATCCGCCGAATGCATGGTGATGATAAATCCAAATTGGTGGAATTTCTGAATCCCCTGTTTCTGGAGAATATTGCTTTGTTGCCGGACTTGAATAAAAATGAAAAGATGGCTCTTGAATTACTGGAAAACTGGGATGGAACCTACCCCCGTAACAGCTCGGCTGCTTTCATTTTTGAGCAGACCTACAATGAGCTGTTGAGGAATGTACTGGCCGATGAGTTGGGGGACGAATTGTATACGAAGTATATTTCAACCAGTTATTTGTCCCGCTTTGCCCTGCACGATATAGCCCGCGATCCCGGCTCCCGCTGGCCTGATGATATCAATACAGCCGACCAGGAGGAGACCTTGTCTGATTGTATCCAAAAAAGTTTTCGCGAAGCTGTTGCAGTCCTCAGCCGCAATCATGGCAATAATCCCGAGCGCTGGCGCTGGGGTACCGTTCATACCCTGACCCTGGAACATCCAATGGGGGGCGTTAAAATACTGGACCGGTTATTCAAGTTCAATCGCGGACCATATGAAGCCAAAGGTTCTTCCCACACAGTTGGTCCATATGCCTATTCCTACAAGGAGCCTTACAAGGTTAACCATGGAGCCTCGCACCGGCACATCTATGATACCAGCAACTGGGATCGTTCGTTGTCGGTAATTCCAACGGGAACTTCCGGGATTCCCGCCAGTGAACATTACTGCGATCAGGCCGGAATCTATATGGCTAACGAATATCACAGTGATTTTGTTACCCGTAGCCTGGTGGAACGGAATGCCCGTTATAAATTAGTGCTTTTAAGTGAGTAGAACCTGTCATGCTGAGCTAGTCGCCTGCCTTTGCCGAAGCGGCTTCGCGCAGGCAGGAAGCATGAAATTAAATGAAACACCCTTCGATATGCCTTCGTTAAAACTACGGCGCACAGGCAGGCTCAGGGTGGTAAAACCACAAAACTAAATGAGTAACTTACTTTCCTGGTGGCAGCATCTGCCATCGCAAATGGATCCGACAATCTTTACAATCGGGAATTTCCCGTTACGCTGGTACAGCACGATGTATATCGTGGCATTCGGAATAGTGTACTGGCTATCTTCACGGCGCATCGTGAAGGAGTCCCTGCCTTATTCCAGGGAATTCCTGAGCAACGTCATTACCTGGGCGATTCTGGGCCTGCTGCTGGGTGGCCGGTTTGGATATGTGCTGTTCTATAATTTCGGCCAGTTTATCGAAGCTCCCTTGTCGATTTTTTCACCTTTCCAGCGGATTGGCGGTGAGTTGCGCTTTACCGGGATATCAGGGATGTCCTACCATGGCGGTGTTATCGGTATAACACTGGCGTTGATCTGGTTCGCACGGCGCTCGCAGATTTCGGTTTTCAAGATCAGCGACCTGATCATTCCGGCTATTCCTCTGGGTTTCACATTCGGGAGGCTGGGTAATTTCATCAACGGCGAACTTTACGGCCGGGTTACCGAAGCGGCAATTGGTATGTATTTCCCGACGGCTCGCGACGGGCTGATGCGGCACCCGTCACAGCTTTATGAAGCACTGTTTGAGGGTTTGATTCTGTTTGCGATAGTCTGGCCCCTTAGAAAGAAGAAAGTTTTCACTGGTTTTGTGACCGGTCTGTACATTTTCGGCTATGGTTTTTTCCGTTTCTTTATCGAATTTTTCCGACAACCGGATGATCACCTGGGATTTGTTCTCGGGCCGTTTTCCATGGGACAGGTGCTGTGTTTTATAATGATGATCGGCGCCGGTGTGCTTTGGTGGATTTCCTACAAGGTTGAAAATAAAGCCGTTTAAGCCCTCTTGCCTCCCGTCTGAAACTGTCCTAATTTGTATACAGTTATGATAATCAGAAGGTGAGTAATGGCTGTCAATAATCGAATTACCGAAGTAATCAAGCGTGACGGACGAACCGTACCGTTCAATGAAGAAAATATTGTTAATGCTGTCTACAATGCAGCGCTGGAGGTTGGGGGCCACGACCGGAAGCTGAGTGAAGAAATTGCCCGTAAAGTTGTTCGGGTCCTCAATGAATATTTCACTCCGCCCCATCCACCACTAGTGGAGGAAATCCAGGATATAATTGAAAAGGTGCTGATTGAAAATGGCAATGCCCGCACCGCCAAGGCCTTCATTCTATACCGTGATTTCCGGCGCCGTGAACGGCAGCGCAAAGCCGAACGCCATGGCAAGGAGGGATCACTGCCCTATCGGATGATTCTGGAAACCCTGATTTGGAATATCGACCACGAATGTGACACCACCACTAAATTGAACAAATTGATCGCCAACGGCGATTTTCCAGGACTGGTGGAAGCAGCCGATCGTCGTTATAACGACAGCATGCGCGCTGCCGCTCAAGCCGTGGCCGCCGAAAAGGAGGAGTTGCGTCTGATAATAGTAGCCGGACCATCCTCCTCTGGAAAATCCACCACTACCGCCAAATTGACTCATAATCTGAACCAGCTGGGCGTAAAAACGGTACCGTTAAACCTGGACCACTATTTCTTTGATCTTGAGATGCACCCCAAAGATGAACACGGCGATTATGATTTTGAGCAGCCGGTGGCCCTGGATATAGCACTGATCAATGAGCATCTTGAAAAGCTGATCAATGGTGAAACGATTCAGATGCCGCGCTATGATTTCGGGCAGGGCAAACGTTTCAAAGATGGGGAAATTATCTCAGTTCGTCCCGATCAGGTGATAATGCTCGACACTCTCCATGGACTCCATGAACCGCTCACCCGCAGCGTTCCCGATAATCTGAAATTCAAGGTGTATATCGAAACCATTTCCCAGCTCCGCGATGATAATGGGCGCTGGACCCGCTGGGCCGATATCCGGCTGCTGCGGCGTATGGTTCGCGATAATTCTCAGCGGGCTTACGATCCCATGAAAACGATCGGACACTGGCATTATGTCCGGCGCAGCGAACTGAAACATATAATTCCATTCATGCACAGCGTGGATCATATCCTCAATGGATCACTGCCGTATGAGCTTCCATACCTGAAGAAGCACCTGTTCCATTTTTTCCCCGGTTTCATTGAAGCCTGGAAGAAAGACCCTTCCCGCCGGGATGCCTATATACGGGCTGAGCGGATTTTTCAATTATTGAGTGATATTCAACAGTATGATGATGAGTCGATCCTGCCGGAGGATTCGCTGATGCGGGAATTCATCGGTGGTAGTGTGCTGAAGTTGCATTGACCCGAAGAATGGGAACGAGGTACCGGGGACAAGGGACTGAAGATGGGAAATCGGAGGAAAGGAAACCGGAGACCGGAATACGGAAGAAACCATTAATAATCGTAGGGGCACGGTACACCTACGTTTCAACTTCGATGCACTGACTGGCCAATTTCTTTTCCTTGGACAATTTAAAGTCTGTTGTACAAAGAACCCTCTTCCGTAGTGCAGACATCCCGACTTCATTCTGGAAAATTTCGTTGCGACAAGTCTTGTCTGTACAAACCAACTAATTTCTATACCCTGACAGACAAGAGTGTCTGTCGTACGATAAAATATTAAGATTTCCTTTTCGTTTAGCCTTCATTCCGCGCTGACAATACGATTGAATGTCATCACGAGGCATGAGTGCAACGAATGGCGAAGTGATCCTCTAATGCTAATTGGTTGATAAAGCTACAGCAATAAATATTCTGAATAACAATCCTCTCACGGTAACAACAGGGAATAAATAGCAGCAGTGTATTTTCCGTATCCGATGTGAAATAGAGTTTATCCGCCTTCGCAGAAGACCACGCCTGCGTGCTGAAAGCAGCTAGATCGTGCAGGCACGGGCTCGCCCGTGGATGGATGCGAAGACTATCGCCAGTTCGGAGAGAACAGGCGTTTTGCTGCGGCGTGATGTCGCCCAAAGCTGAGGTGGATAACCGCGGCGTAGCCGAAGGCGCCCGTCCTCCGCAGTAGACTGCTACGGAGGATGGAAAGACGGGTAACAGAATGGGACCACGGGTTTACCCGTGGGGCTCCATTGTTTTTACGGTTCTTAATGTAAGTCAATATCAAGCCAGATCAAATGGTGATCAGAGGCTGTTTTTGCCAAAGCAGCGTCTTCGGCATTAATGGTTGCGTCGGGCCAGAAAACACCTCCGTTGACCGGTTTCAGGTCTGTGCTGGGTAGCAGATAATCAATCCGATAACCACGCTCCCCCCACCCGGTGGTGCTGCGTTCGATGAAATCAGGCGGGCCTGGTTTATGATCATTGAGCGCCCCTTTGCTTACCAGTAGATGTCCGCAATCATTTATCCGTGCATGATCCAGTAATTGATCGATTGACCGCTGGCCCGTTTCCAGAATATCACCCTGGGGAGCGGCGTTCAAATCACCGGCGATGATGAAACTTGCCTTTTCTGCGAGCCCACCCCGGACGCCGTTATCATCGACCATAACCGAATCATTGTTAAGATAGTGAACCCACATTCGCAACTCATCATAGTTCCGGCGCCCGTTGCGATCTTCCGGACCATCAAAAACAGGTGGCGTCGGGTGGGATACCAGCAGATGAATTACCTTTTCCTCAATTTTCACCGGAATATCCCAATGCGATTTGCTGGACAAACGTATAATTTCAATTTCCTCCGCCGAATACCAGTCACCGGGGATCAGGTTATCGGGAATATCCTTCCAGAGGTATTTCTGAAACGTGCGGGCCTTTTCGTGCTGCAAAGGGTAGCGTGACAAAACCGCCATCGAGTACTGCCCCGGATAGTAGCCATAACCATAACAATCGCCGCCATGGTTACGGGAACCACGGTCGGCGGCCGTGGCGATCTTTCCATTATTGTCCAAATCCATTCCGGTGAGAATACCGGTATTGCACGGCGCAGTATAAAAATGTGGATAGTTCAGGGGATTTTCGCCCTTGTTCAGATAAGCGTCGTTAAACCGATGGGCGTTCAATGCCAACCCGTGACCGGCCGACAGTGTGTCGAAATCATGGTCGATCTCATTAAGCACCAGTACATCCGGATTGATTTTACAGATAATGGCCGCGGCGGCCTTAAGCTGGTCATTTCGGCCGATGCCACTGGAATCAACATCCGTCAATTTCCCGGTTGACAGCTCCCAGATGTTGAATTGGGCAAAACGCACCGGATCATCCGGCAGGGCTTTTTTGGCATTACACCCGGTGACCGATGAAACGATATACAGTGGAACCAATACAAGGAAAATCAATCGTAAAATTTTTTTTTGCCGCTCTATTGACAATTCTAAAACTTCTGTTTCATTGGTTATCGATTGATGTAAGGGATATAATGGATCTGTTCCAGGTGCGTGTAAGTCCGTGTATCATCCGAAAAAGCATCCGAACTCATCACGATCTATTTCATCGACGATCTTTTCAGGATACTTGCTCACAGAGAAGGGTTCATACAACTGCCATTTGAGGTTGCCCCCCATCCAGTATAATCTCCACTCATCTTGGGATCTGACATATTTGATTTTGGCTATTGATGTCTGTGTTTTTTCACTGGGATCCCTCCAGTATGGTCGTTCTTCATAAATTTCTATATCTTGTCCATGGATTGAGAAATCCAGGCGAACCTGGTCGATGTAATCCGGATGGTTTCTTTTCTCACAAAAATCACGAATAATTTTTTCAACTTCCGATAGTTCCTTTTCAGAAAAAGCCATTACTTTATCCCTCTCCCGCTAAAATCATTCATGAGTTCATTCGATACTATAATCGTAGGCATCTTCAATTTCACAGAGGCGATCATATAGTTTTTCTAATTCATTTTGTATTATTCGATTCTCAGTATGATTCGCCTCGGCAGCAATGAATCCCAGCACATCATCCAAATCATCAAGTGTATAAGGTGCGATTAAATATGATTTTCCAGGAACCTCACGGATACATTCGATGAACTCAGGATCCGCGAAAGTGTGTTCGCTGATCAGTTCGCGATCCCGAGCACTCAACCGTATTTCTATCTTGGTGTTCGGAGCTATCTTTTTTCGCTTCATAATTAATTTCTCATCAGTCTAGTGGTTGAACTTACGGTGGCGAAGGGATTATCGATAGCCATAAACCGTGTAGTACAGGTAATTCTGTCAATAGCCATTAAAGACCAGATTATATTCATAAATCCAAGTCATTAAATACTTTATCTTTTGCAGTTGAATGTAATGCACCTTCTTTGTTTCGGGGCTGATCTTCCGCAGTTCGAATATCTGAAAGCAATTCTGGTTTGTCTAATAATACTTCATATTCAGATACATCGATTACTACGGTAGTACTTTTACTATGTTGGGTAATTACTGATAGGTGCCTGTTTTTTAACTCATTGATAAGTGTTGCGACATTTGCACGAAATTCTGAGAGAGGTTTAATCTTGGTCTAATCTTATTTTTTGCATTTATTCACTCACCGTGCATTATTATATACAATTAAAAGGTATAATGATATGTGCATTAGGGACGCAACTAATGGATTATCAGAGTATACACCTTGCCTGGTAAATGTGATACATGATTAGTTATTATCCATTCCTTGCTTTCGAAGAAATACCCCAAGACCAATTTCGACATAGGCAGTAAAATGGCTGAGAATTCCAGGTAAGGGCACCGAGAACCAATCCCACCATATTTCAGTACCAAAGAAACTGGCAATCAGATCTACTAGGCCCAAATACATCAATACCGTGCCAGCAACCTTGAAGATATCACTATTTGGTAAATTTATCATCATGGGTGTTGTGGAGGGTGGCTGAATATCCGGGTTCAACAGAGATTCAAGACTATCCTCACATTTCCAGCAAATACCGCGTCTCAAATCATTTCCGGTTTGCAACGCCTTACAGTTATTACACCTAGGCTCTTTTAGCATGATTGTCATTACCCTCGGAGTATTTGAAGTATCGTTTAAGATAAACACCACTACTATTTATGAATAATTCTTCTTCTTCCGCCATAGCAATCTGCAATATTTAGAATAACAATCCTCTCCCGGGAACAATAATCAAAAAATACAGACGAAGAAGTTTCCGTATCCGGTGTGCGGGCGGAGTTTATTGTTTTTAGTGCACTTTAGGCAAGGGGTTTGTCAATAGTCAATGGTCGGTGGTCATTGCGAGCATAGCAAAGCAATCTACTTGGAGTGGCTCCAAATATTGAATCGTGTTGATATATTTCCCTAATCAACTAAACCGTACTGGTGGACATCAACACCAGACTACTCGAACACTAGTGCACTACGATGGCCTTTTCCCCACGTGCAGTCACTTCACCAATTATTTCAGCACCGCTCATGCCCGTGTCGTTCAGGCGTTGCAGCAGTTCCGGTGCCCGTTTTGGGTCGACTGCGATCAACAGTCCGCCGGAGGTCTGGGCATCGTTTAGCAGCAGTTGTTGTACTTCGGTTACGTTTTCGCCATAACTTACTGAGGGAGCGGTGAAAGCGTAGTTGTCGCGCGTTCCGCCAGGCACGACGCCGGCGCCGATCAGCTCGGCCGCCCGTGGTAACAGAGGAACCTTATTATCCTGAACTACGGCAGTAGTGTGTGAGCCATTCATCATTTCCAGCAGGTGGCCCAGCAGGCCGAAGCCGGTTACGTCGGTACAGGCATTCACGCCAACATCCTGTATTGCCTCGGCGGCGGCCTTGTTCAGGGTGGCCATGGTGGTAGTCAGCAGTTCGGTTTCTTCCGGTGAAAGCAGCTGCCGTTTCAGGGCGGTTGACAGGATACCGGTTCCGATCGGTTTGGTCAGAATCAGGACGTCGCCCACCCGGGCACCACGGTTGGTTATGATTTTTTCGGGGTGGGTTATACCAGTCACGGCCAGGCCGAATTTTGGCTCGGTATCATCGACAGTATGCCCGCCGATGATAGCAACACCCGCTTCAGCGGCCTTGTCATTGGCACCCTGAAGGATCGTCTTGAGCACCTGCATTGGCAAACGATTGCTGGGAAAACCGACAATGTTAAGGGCAAACAAAGCCTTCCCGCCCATGGCGTAGATATCGCTGAGTGAATTGGCGGCGGCAATTTCTCCGAATTGATAAGGATCATCAACAATTGGCGTGAAAAAGTCTACTGTTTGAATTATGGCAGTATCATCATTGATTTTGTACACGGCGGCATCATCGGAGGTATCGGTGCCAACCAGGATGGCGGGATCGTTGGGCACGGGCATTTTCTGCAGTACTTTCTCCAGCAATTGCGGTCGCAGTTTGCAGGCGCAGCCCAGTCCATGGGTGTACTTGGTGAGGCGGATTTCCTCGCCGTCCGGAATATGAACCGTAACTGGTTCAGTTGGATGCAGGCGGCGCACAACAGCTGAAATTTCGTCGATGGCCCGGTCGATTTCATCGACAGTAGTGAAACGTCCAACGGACAGGCGGATGGTTCCCATGGCATACTCCAATGGCACCTGCATTGCTTCCAGCACCGTGGATACATCCACCTGGTCGGCGTGACAGGACGCACCGGCGGAGGCCGCTACTGTGTCCAATTCGGCCAGAATTGTATTGGCTTCCTGATTTGGGAAACTGATGCTACAGGTGTTCGGCAATCGCAATTCGGGATGACCATTGACCCGGGCTTCGGGGAAACTGTCCAACAGACCCTTTTCCAATCGGTCGCGCATCTTTCGTGTATGGGCCATTGTTTGATCCAAGTCAGCCACCAGCTCGCAGGCTATACCAAGTCCGACAATCTCAAGCACATTTTCAGTGCCGGCCCGGCGATTCATTTCATGGTCGGCCCCGTGGATCAGTTTCTCCAGCTGAACGGCCCTTTTTTTGTATAATACACCAATACCTTTCGGTGCATACAGTTTGTGTCCGGCCATTGATAGCATGTCGATCCCAAGCTCAGCTACTTTCACCGGTATTTTACCCACTGCCTGGGCACAATCGCTGTGAAAGAGAATATCGTTGGAACGTGTTATTTGGGCGATTTCACTGATTGGTTCAATCGTGCCGACCTCATTGTTGGCCAGCATGACCGAAACCAGGATGGTCTGGGGGGTAATGGCATCGGCCACCTGGCCGGGGTCGATCAATCCGTGTTTATCCACTGGCAGGTAAGTGATGTTAAAACCCTGCGTTTCCAGGTAGGCGCATACTTCGGTAACCGCCGGATGTTCGATGGTTGTAGTAATGATATGATTACCCTTGTGATGGTTTTTAAAGGCACCGCCTTTGATGGCATAATTGTTGGCTTCCGAGCCACCACTGGTAAAGATAATTTCATCGGTGAAACAGCCCAGCAGGTCAGCGATCTGTTTGCGGGCCTGGTCCACTGCTTTGCGGGTCTCGATCCCAAAGCTATGTCCGCTGGAGGGGTTACCGAAGTATTGGGTCAGATAGGGTTGCATTGCTTCCGCCACCCGGGGATCGACCGGGGTAGTGGCATTGTAGTCAAGATAGATAGGTTTCATTGATTATCCGGGTTTTCTGTTTTCTGTCAGTCGCTAATGTACAATGAGGCGGCGCTTTATTGCCAATCCGGGAGTAAATTATTATCCGCCTTCGCCCGCCGCCTAAAGTACTTAGGTCGGGCAGGCAGAAAACCACGGGTTTATACGTGGGGATCCATTAATAATCCTGATATCGGATAAAAGGTTTAGTGCCGGAGTCGTAGAAATTGTTTAATAATAAGATCGATATACCAATTCCAGATGAGCGGGTAGATGAGCGTGATACGATGTTTGCCCGTGCCGCCCGCCGTTCGGGAACCAGGGAATACAATGATTATTATTCCACTCATACGGACCGGAAGGAAGTTGATGATAGAATCCGCAGTATGCCAGCTTTATTATCGGCGGAGGGTTTGTACTATGATCAGGAAAAATTCCGGCAGGCCCAGAAATATTTCGATGATATTGAATCGATAATGATTGATGATTCGAAAGTCGATCGCTGGGTGGAACGGTTACAGAACACCGGGGACAAGAAAGGTCTGATCAACCAGGTGTGTCGTGAGTTGGGGGCTGTTGGCAATGGTATTGCCGAACTGGATGATCATTTTGTTTATACCCATAAAGGCCGTTTTGACAATGATTACGGTACTGCGATTACAACTGATCACAGCACGGCAATTGTCTTTCTGGTTGAAATGGATTTTGACCGCATGCAGCGGGCTCCGCAGGCCGATACAATCCTGGAATCGGCACACCAGTATTACCGGGCCGCCTGCATATCCCGGTTTTTGGAGGCAGTTCTGGTACAGGCTGGTTTTTCAGCCAAAGCCCACTATGATGCCCATTACGATTTGATCCTGCCACCGCTGGCGGTAATGGCGGGTCTGGGTGAATTGGGGCGGAACAATATTCTGGTGGCCGATAAATATGGCAGCCGTGTGAGGATCGGTGCGGTGAGTACGAATCTGGAACTCAAACCGGACGATCCGATTAATCTTGGCGTATATCATTTCTGCAAAATTTGTAAAAAATGTGCCCGTCGGTGTCCCCCGAAGGCCCTGTCCGAAAATACCAGGGAGGTGGTCCGAGGTGTGCGTAAATGGCCTACGAAAGTTGAGAAATGCTATATCTACTGGCGCCGGGCAGGAACAGACTGCGGTTTATGCATGGCGGTCTGCCCTTTTTCGCATCGTAACAACCGGTTCCACAACCTGGTCCGCCGGATAATCAAACATTTTATATGGTCTCACCGGATAGTTTTCTTTTTTGAGGGTTTGATATACGGTGACAACTAATTGAAATCTAATCAACATTCATCGATTGTACGTTGACTTGCCTTTTGCCAATCGCTAATTTTGAAGCCCTTTCCAGTAGTCGAATCGCCACTCGTTATAGACTGGAAGAACCAGTTATTGTTGATTAGAATGTTGAAGACTGCCGTAAGATTCGTAATAATATTTTCTCTTTCTGTATCGGTCCTGTTTCCACAGTTTGCCGCCGATGTATATGATAAATACACAACTGTTAGTCAATTGGGGATGACGATAACAAACTATGGTGTTTTAGGTGAGGGGTGGAATAATGAAGACCAGCCTTCCTGCCGGTATAAACAACATACTGAAGTTTTGCGTGAGCAGGTTGAACATTTTTCTTATGCCGGCCTCTGGGTTGGTGGTATTGTAAACGGTGATCGCCGGGTGAGTACATCGATTGTCGATGGTGTATTCGAATCAGGTGATGCCGGTTTTGAGTATTTTGCCAATTCCGACATTGAAATACGTTCCAGTATTTCATCCACTGCTGACGATCCTATGGCCCAGTATTATTCCCCAGATGCTGTTTCCCACCAGGATATGATAATGAATTTTGTCGACTATGGTCGGGTTATTACCGATCATACTCCGTTGGGAATCAGTGTGGACCTGGAAAGCTATTCCTGGAATTTCAATTTTGCCGACGCATTCGCTATTCTCAATTATAAAATAACCAATGTATCCAACGATACCATTAAAGACATCTATGCTGGATTCTGGGTTGATCCATCGGTGGCGAATATGAATTATACCAGTGAATATGAACCTGGTGGCGGTTTTACCTGGTACGACAACCTGGATGGGTTTGATGAAACAATTGACGAGGCTGGCTTCAACCGTGAGATCGCTTATCAGTATGATGCCGATGGTGACGACGGCTGGGCCGAATCGTATATCGGCTTTGCCCTGCTGGGTGGCAGTGTTCCCCGTCAATACCTGACATCGTATTACAGCCAATGGGTCTGGTCCAGCTCCAATAATTCCGATTACCCGGCCTATGTAATGCCCCTGACCGATGATGCCCGTTACGAAGCATTGCTTTCAAGTGTACCAAAGGGTTCTGACAGTAATATCTATACTTCAGAGGGCTATCCCAGCTCACCCAACAGTTGGTTGTTCCTGTTATCGGCCGGTCCCTTTGGCAGTCAGCCGATTGCACCTGATTCATCGCAATGGGCTCTACCCCCGGGAGAATCATTTGAAGCGGTCTTTACCGTAGTGGCCGCCCGCTGGAACGGTGGTGGTGAAGAGAGTGAGGAGCGGCGGTCCAATCTGCATGTAAACAAAGATTGGGCCCAGCAGGCCTATGATGGCGAGGATAAAAACAGGAATAACATATTGGATGAGGGTGAGGACGGTGACAGTGACGGAATTCTTGATCGCTATATTCTGCCTGAACCGCCGCCGAATCCGGATATGACTGTCAAAGTTGGAAACCAAACTGCAACGGTATACTGGTCGAATAATGCTGAAAGTTTCGTAGATCCTGTGAGTCAGGAAATTGATTTTGAGGGTTACCGCATCTATGGCGCCCGTAAGACTTATGGCGATGAAAGCGCTGAATTTACACTATTAGGTGACTTTGATATTTTTAACGAGAATGATCAGAATATCGGCTACAATACCGGTTTGGACGGAATACGGATTACAAACGCTGATGGCGAGCCAGACTCGGTTCTGATCAATGGCCGGTTTTACCATTATAAATTTGAGAACGACGGTGTTAAGAACGGCTGGTTGAATTATTATTCGGTTACGGCCTATGACCGTGGCGATCCGGAAGCTAATCTGGCCAGCTTGGAAAGCTCCACTCATGCAAATCGTTTTTATGTATTCCCCGGAACAGTCACCGACAGTTCAGGCTGGGTTGGTGAACCGAGTGTATATCCCAATCCGTATCGAGGACAGGCCAAATGGGATGGCTTTGGCAGCCGGGACCGGATGATCTGGTTTCAGAACCTGCCAGCCCAGGCTGAAATACGAATCTTTACTTTGGCCGGTGACCAGGTGGATGTTATCCGGCATGACGCTGGTTATCAGGGGAATGATATCGAAAATATTGACAGTGGAAAAGACCCGCTCATGAGCGGTGGAGAACATGCCTGGGATATGATCAGTCAGTTTGATCAGGCTGTGGCATCGGGGCTCTATCTGTTCACTGTAAAAGACCTTAAAACAGAGAAGATCAAGGAAGGCAAATTCCTGATCATCAAATAAGCAAATGAGGAGATAGGTATGAAAATTAAATTGTTAACAGTCATGCTGTTGCTGGTTACCGTATCCTTTGCCCAGGTAGTTACGATTGCCGAGGCACGGGAATCGCTGGGTGATACAGTCACTGTGGAAGGTGTTGTTACCACACCACCCTGGTCGACTGGCTATACCAGCTATCAGATTCAGGATGCAACCGCAGCCTTGAATCTGTTCTTCTATAGTTCTTATGTAGGACTGGCAATGGGTGATCTGGTAAATGTGACCGGGAAGATCCTGGAATACAATGGATTACTGGAGATTGAAGCGCTGAGTGCCGGTGATATTACCATCGTCAGTAGTGGGAATGATCTTCCCCAATCGCTGCCCATGACCCTGACCACACTATTGAATACACCCGAAGAATTTGAATCCGAATTGATTGTTATTGAAAATGTATCCATTGTAGGCGGATCATGGCCCACAGCCGATAACAGTGCCACCCTGCAAGTGTCCGACGATGGTGGTACTACAGTGGTCGATATGCGAATCGACAGCGATACCGATATTGATGGCAGTACCGAGCCAACCGGTGCTTTTATTCTCACCGGTGTATTGGGACAATATGATGGTTCCGATCCCCGTGATGAAGGGTACCAGATTATGCCACGTGCCATAACTGATTTAGCCGATCCGGCCACTGGTGTTTCCACCATGGCCGTGGCCCGAGCCGATTCCGGTGGTACCCATACGGTGCGTGGATTTATCACAACACCACCGTTTGCTTTTTCCCGCACTGATGTCGGTTTTCAGGATGCTACCGGTGGATTAAACCTGTTCGTATACAGCGATTACATGTCAACCCTGGAAGTTGGTGATTATGTAGAAGCTACTGGTACGATCATGGATTATAACGGTAAGCGGGAAATCGATTGCGGTGACACAACCAATATTACCATTTTATATAAAGGTGCCGTTACCCCACCACCACTGCAGATGACGATTGCAGATATCCTGGCTGATCCGGAAACTTACGAAGGTATGCTGGTAAAAGTTGTTAATGCCACTTACGACGGTGATTGGCCCACAGCCAGTGGCAGCTTCGATTTGATTGATCCTACTGATACGATCGGTGTTTATATTGATAGTGACCAGCCGATTGCCGGTATGGCAGCTCCGGTTGGTACCTTCAATATGACAGGTTGGCTGGGGCAGTATTACAGCCACCAGATTTATCCCCGCTACGAAGAGGATATTGAAACGTTCCAGAACCAGGCTCCGGTAATCGGAACGGTAACTTACGCCCCACAGCCGGTCTATACCGATGATGAGGTTACGGTAACCGCCGTTATTACTGATGACGGTGCATTCACGGCCACCCTGACCTATGATGTTGGTGCCGGTGATGTTGATGTGGTGATGGCGAATTCAACTGGTGATGAATACACGGCAACAATTCCCGGACAATCTTCCGGAACATTGGTTGAGTACAGCATCCTGGTTGATGATGGTTCCCTGCAGACCAGCTCTGACGTTATGTCCTATCTGGTCCTGGCAGCGGCTGGTGAAGCGATCCCGATTCGGGATATTCAATATTCCACCACTGGTCCCTCACCGCTGGATGGACAGGAAGTTACCATCAGTGGTATCGTGACAGCCGAATTCTGGGGCAGCTACAAGAACCGCTACCTCTATGTGCAGGATTCCACTGCCGCCTGGGCCGGTATCTACTGCTTCGAATACGGCGGCTGGGATGCATTCGATTTTAACGATGCTTCCGGTATTGTCCATACCGTGGCTGAAGGTGATAGTATTGCCATGACCGGTACGGTTACTGAATACTATGGTGTAACTGAAATGACCGATGTAACCAGCGTCACGATCTATGGTAAAGGGACCGTTCCCGAACCGATCGTTGTTACCTGCGGACAGGTCAAGACCGGCGGAACCGAGCAGGAGGCTTACGAAGGTGTCCTGGTCAAGGTTGAAAATGTTACCGTAGTCGAGGAAATGAGCAGTTATGGTGAATGGTTTGTTACTGATGGTACCGACACCCTGATGGTCGATGATACCTGGGATTACTATTGCTGGCCCAAGGTTGGTGATGTTTTCGCTGAGTTAGTTGGTGTTATGGATTATTCCTATAATGAAGCCCGTCTGCAACCCCGCCTGGCCCGCGATGTGGTGGAGGATGGTGTCTGCCGGATCCAGCGTGTCCAGCAGGTACTGTACAGTGATTTGCTGAAAACCGGTCGTGTTGGTAGTGATGGACTGGTTGAACATGAAGGTGATCTTTCCTACATGAGCCTCGATTATACTGGTGGTGATACCAGTTTTGTCACTATTGAAGGCATTGTGACTATGCCCACCGAACTTGGTTATGCCGGTGCCGGTATCAAAGTCATGTATGAAGATATGCATGGTGGTCCATGGAGTGGAATTCTGTCCTATGATCCCGACTCGACTGGTATTCCGATCATGTGGGAAGGCGATACGGTTCGTGCCAAAGGTTATATCGATGAATACAGCACCGACCATGGAAATATGACCGAGCTGTTTGGCACCGATGTGCCGGATATCATCGGATTCGGTTCCGGTGTTCACGGTGTTGGTATACCTGATCCGGAACCGGTTGCCACCGGTGATCTGCGTTGGCCCGAAACGGCTGAGCAGTGGGGTAATGTGATGGTGAAGCTCAAGGATTTGACCGTCACCAAAGTTACCGCCGCTGGCCTCAACACCAATGATGGTATGTTTGCCGTCAGCGATGGCTCCGGTGAAGTCTGGATCGATCACGATTCCTGGGTCATCTATGACTGGTGGGAATTAACTGGTCCTCCGGCCGTTGGTACCCAGATCGACTCGATTGTCGGTTGGGTCTATCATCATTTCTCCACCTACAGCGATACTGGTGTTTCCACTTATAAAGTGGTACCGCTCTATGTGGAAGACATTTACTTCCCGGTAGATGGTGTGGAAGATGAAAAAGTGCAGCCACGCAAGTTCGCCCTGCACCAGAACTACCCCAACCCGTTTAACCCCACCACCCAGATCCAGTTTGATATGGCCGAAGCCGGCGTTGCCAAACTGATCGTTTACGATGTCCTGGGCCGCCAGGTCCGGACGCTGGTCAGCGGACATATGCCCGCCGGCCGCTTCAACATCGTTTGGGATGGTAAAAACAACCGCGGACAGATGGTTGGTACCGGTGTCTATTTCCTGAGAATGGTCGCCGGGGACTATGTTTCCGTGAAGAAAATGACTCTATTGCGATAAACGTGATTAATGGTGAGCGCTCTGATTTCAGGGCGCTCACCCCATAATCATCCATCAATAATTCATGACTAATAACCTGATCAAAATTGCCAGCTTCATCCTGCTGGCTGTACTGGTGTCCTGCTCATTGTGGGATTATGATGATAAGTCGGATCCGTTGGGTAATCAACCACCGGAGACCTACCTGGCACTGGCTGCCAGTGATACGATTTACCATGTAATTGATGAGATAGTTACCGTGCTTGACACTGTGTCAGGTGAAACAATATTCGATACCAGCTGGACCTACCTGTTTATCGATGAAATTATTGCTACTACCGATACTACAACCGGGATTACAACCTATGACACAACCTGGATAGATCTCAGCGATACTGAAGTCGACACTTTTTATGTTCAGGATGCCCTGGAAAATGCATTCACTACCGTAACTACCAGCCAGCAGTTGATGTACTGGTGGGGCGAGGATCGCGATGGTGATATTGTGGCTTACGAAGTACGCTGGAACAGTGATCCCGATTGGATTCAGACCAAGCGGGAGGATAGCCTGTTCAGCGTCCCGATCAGGACGGCTTTGGATGTTTTTCAGTTTTATGTACGGGCCATCGATGACTCCGGAGCCATCGATCCCACGCCTGCTATGCTAACGTTTCCCATCCGTAACTCCAGCCCGGAGATAGAATTCCGGTTTGGGAGTAATCCGGCCAGTGCCGATCATGGCAGGACTTCTCATACTTTTGGCACCCGCACTTTTGTCTGGGATGTGTTCGATCTGGATGGTATTGAGACAATTACCAACATTTTTTATGCCCTGGATGACACTTGTGATACCTGCTGGAATTCACTGGATGCCCAGCTCTACTCCAGCCTGACTTTATCCGAACTGGAACCGGGGGAGCACAAATTTTTCCTTAAAGCACTTGATATTGCCGGGGCTGAGAGCCCGATTATTCAATTCCCCGACAGCAATGCCACCGAAGAATGTCAGGAGTGGGTTGTCAAGGAAGCTATCGGAGATGTACTGCTGGTTAATGATTTTCCTGATGATATGGATAATTCGGCCCAGAACTGGTACATGAATGTCTTAAACGATCTGATACCGGACAGCAATTTCTCGGTTTGGGATATCGGGTACAGTCTGCCATACAGTTCGGCCGATGTGCAGGCGACGTTGAATTATTTTGAAAATGTTATCTGGTTTTCTGCCTATATCGGACAGGAGAATTATCTGGAGGCCAGCGCCAGTATTACCAGTTTTTTAATGGGTGGTGGCAATGTTTTTCTCAACGTATCTGAAATTACCGACACCTCTTTTGTCTTCTTCCCACTGCAATCAAAGAGTGTGATCAATCCCAGTGGGCGCTTCTTCCCGGGGCGTCGGCTGGTATCACAGATCACCGGCTTGCCTGATCTGGTGACATCGTATACGATTGGTGTGCGGGTCAGGAGTTTTATCCCCGATTCTTCACAATTCGTTTCGGTGACTGATCTTTATCATCTGGATGATCCCATTTCAGGTGACGGATGGACGGGGAATCCCAATGTCTGCAGCCTGGGGCAATTCCAAGCCGGTATTAATCAATTGTCGGGCAAAATTGTATTTATGACAATTCCATTGCATAATGGTAGTCAACCGATTTTGGAAGGCGAAGGATCGGCCAGTCAGCTGCTGGATTATCTGCTGAATCAGGAGTTTGCCGAATGAAACTGAAATTCCTGGTATTATTCTTACCGGTTTTACTGCTGGCCCAGCAGACTGGTACCATCAGTGGGAAAATTACCAATCAGGCCAACGGTGAACCACTTATTGGTGTGAATGTGGTGGTAAAAGGGACCTATTATGGGGCTGCCACCGGACTGGATGGCTATTATACGATTAATGGTGTTGAAATTGGCAGCTATGATCTGGAAGCAACAATTATTGGCTATAAGATTATGCTGCGCACCGGGATCCTGGTAGAACCTGACCAACGGACCACCCTCGATTTTGAGATGGAGGAAACGGTTCTGGCTCTGGGAGAGGAAATTGTCGTTTTAGGTAAGAAACCGTTGTTTGATGTAGATGCCACTTCTTCACAGGCCCTGATCCGCAGTGATGATATTGCCGGTAAGGTAGTCAATAGCGTGGAAGATATTCTGGCCGAACAGATTGGTGTAACATCTCAGGATAACGAGATTCATATCCGTGGTGGACGGGTTGACGAAAGCCTGTTCGTAGTTGATGGTTTTTCGGTCAAGGATCCCCTGTCCGGTTATTCAGGCAATTTATTTGTCAACGCCGAGGCGATCGAGGAACTGGAAATCGTTACCGGCGGATATAATGCCGAATACGGCCAGGCTATGTCCGGGGTGGTCAATATCAAATTGAAGGAAGGCCGCGATAAATTCGAAGGTTCACTGAAGTATTCCAGCGATAATTACGGCCTGGAGCACAGCACTCTTACACACTATAATACCGATCAGATTGAATTCAACCTGGGTGGCCCGGCTCTGGTCATGGAAAAAATGTCAACAGACTTCGGTCTTGATTTACCGGGCCGTTTTTCATTTTTCTTGAACGGCTATGGCAAGATTTACGACGGTAACCTTCCAGTAGCCGGAAATCTGGTCGCCCACCGTAACTGGGATCTGCCCGGCCTGAATGATTCCGCTGCTGATAATATCATGGAGGTGCTGGCTCCCAGGGAAAATAATGACTGGCACCTTTCATATAAATTAACCTGGGAAATCGATCCTACGAAAAAACTGAGCGGTTCCTACGATATGTCCATGAATATCAATCAGGGGTATTTCATGTCGCGCGCCTTTTCATCCACCAGATATCCCTACCGCTATCAGGAAATTCTGGATAATTATAATACGATCACCCGTGAAACCAGGCTGGCCAGCCTCAATTGGACCCATACCCTTAATACCCGGTCCTTCTATGAAATTACATTCGGCCGCTTCATCACCATGGAGCACAGCGCGGTCCAGGATTTACATTGGACCGACTATGAAGAGCGGCTGGATCTGGAACCGATCAATTATATACTAATGGATGAAGATGGCAATACCGTCATCACTTATGGTGATGAATTCTATGACACGGGAATGGCGCCGGAATGGTATGATATCTTCAGTGACAGCTGGCGGTTCGATTTAGACTGGACCTACCAGACCAAGAAAAGACACAAGATCAAGACCGGCCTGGAAAACAGCATTACCAATATGCAGGTCCTGGATATCGAAGAACCCTGGACCGGTACCACCGGTTTTGGCTCAAACTATGATATGTATAATGCCAGTACCATGTATGGTGCCCTGTATATTCAGGATCAAATTGTATTTGAGGGGATGACCCTTAATATCGGTATGCGCTATGATTACTGGTTCCCGGGTAAATACGTGGAGGATGCTATTGATGATCCCGAGTCAGTGATTATTACCGATGAGGCCCGGGATTTATTCAATGATGAAACATTCAAGTTTATGGGCTACCGCGGGAAAGGACGAATCAGTCCACGGTTTGGTATTTCTCATCCGGTTACCAATAATGATGTGCTGTATTTCTATTACGGGCATTTTTCCCAACTGCCCACTTTCCAGTATGTCTATGCCAAGCTGAATTCCAAATCCGAATCCACCTACCAGGTATTTGGTAATCCCAATTTGAGCCCGAAAACAACCGTTCAGTATGAGATCGGGATCAAACACCGTTTCAGCGAGGATCAGGTTCTGGAGATGAAGGCCTACTGGAAGGATATGTTCGATTATGAAACTTCCCAGACGATCACACCATCCAATCCGAAATATGCCCATTTATCCTTTAATATGTACTTCAATGCTGATTATGCCCGTGCCCGGGGTATGGAATTCATCCTTAAAAGCCGGGTGTGGCGCAACTGGTATGCTGATGTAAATTTCAATTATTCGATTGTAACCGGAAAAAGTTCTTCACCGCTGGATAACCTGCTGGTCCAGGCCGGTGAAATCAATGAAAAACCTTTGGGTGAGAATTATATGAGCTGGGACAGGCCAATCCAGTTCTTTTCCAATATTTCCTATAATCATCCCAAGAATTGGGGCTTGTCAATTCGTCTGGAATACACTTCCGGCCGCCGTTATACTGCCTCGATTTCCGATAGTATCCGATATGACAATGGCATTCCATATTATGTCGGTACCACTGATGATGACCGTCCCTATGCGGAAATCAGTGAAGAACCAAGTAAAACCGTTGATCTGAAGATATTCAAGACCTACCTGTTTGATAATTATAAACTGAAACTGTTTTTTGAAATAGAAAACCTGCTTGATTATCAGATTGCCCGCCGGATTAATTCATATACCGGCGAAGGTTATGATCCCGGGGAAATTTATTCCTACAGTATGTTAAGCAGTCCAAATCCGAACTATGATCCTTCCAGGGATCAAAAACCACGCTACACGATGCTGGGTATACAGGTGATATTCTGATGCGGTTCATACGTCAGACAGGCCTGATTTTCCTGTTGCTGGGAATGGTTTACGGACAGAATTTCTTCCCGATTCTTGGTGGCCAGCGTGTTGGTACATCGGTATTTACATTTTTGAAAATCGGGGTCAGCGCCCGTGCCGCCGGGATGAGCGAGGCAGTGGTTGCCCTTAACCAGGACGCCGCTTCGATTTATTACAATCCAGCTGCGGTGGCCCAGTTTTCCCAGACCGAATTTTCCGCTTCTCATATTGAATGGCCGGCTGATATCAATTATGATTATTTCAGTGTAGCCCGCCATCTGTTCAAACGCCATTACCTGGGTTTCAGCGCAGGAATCCTGCATATGGAACCAATGTTGGAGACAACAGAGTATCTTCCCCATGGTACCGGTAATTATTTTACTTACCAGGATCAGTTTATCGGTCTGACCTACGGGGCCCGGATGACAGACCGGTTCAGTTTCGGACTAACGGTTAAGCAGGTCAAGGAAACCCTGGCCGAATTCAGCATGGATGCATTTCTGATCGACCTCGGTACCTTTTACTGGACCGGGTATCGTAATCTGCGATTTTCGGCTGCATTATCACATTTCGGTGCCCAGACTAAACCGGATGGCGCTTTCAGTAAAAAATACCTGGATCGAAATACCGGGTTAGAGGTAATCGATTCTACCGCCTCTTTCACCGAATTTTCGCCGCCGGCTGTATTCAGAGTTGGCGCGGCTATGACATTACTGGAAAGCAGTATCGGTGATTTGACTGCTTCACTGCAGTTGGATCATCCGGTGGACAATTCGGAAACGGTCGCCCTGGGAGCTGAGTATACACTATTTAAAATAATCAGTTTTCGCGGTGGCTATAAGCTGAACCGTGATGAAGAAGATTATTCTTTGGGTATCGGATTATTCGTTCCGGCCGGACCGGTGAAATTGCGGGTGGATTATGCCTATACCAGATTTAATTATCTCTCAAATCCCTCCCGGCTGACAATTGGGATGTCATTCTGATGGGTCGAACAAGTAAAATGAGAGTAATAGTATTCAACGCTGTTGTCATTATTATTATATTATGTGGCTGTGTCGAAAATATTGTACTCCCGGAAGATCTGAATACGCGTGAATTCTCGGCTGGCGATACGACCTATCTACAGATAAATCCGGTTTGGGATGCATCATATGGTCTGGTAAAACCGGTTGAAATCTCGGTAGCTCCGGATGGGCGCCTGTTTATTGCCGATTCTGCTGCCGCCAGTATTGTGGTTATGGAACAGAGCGGATCCCGGCTTACTGAAGGATTCGATGCACTAACCGATTTAACCGATTCCTCCGGCACTCCTCTGACCCCGATTGATGTGGATATCGATCTTAAATTAAATATATTATTCATCGACGGATCAGACGATATTTATTGCTGGAATCAATATTGGAATGAGGTCGGGATCGATTCGGTAGTGGTGGCGGCCGAATTCCGTAATACAATCTCCAACCAGATCACGCTGGTGGAAAGCAATTCATATTTCTGGCTGGAATATTTATATAATGAGGAATATGAAATTGCACGGTATATCTGGTCACATGAACCATCGATAATAGACTCACTGCTGCAGCCCCATATTTTCTTCGACGGAAAATCGTTATACAATGAAATTCTTGATGATAAGCTGCAAGAGGCCAGTTTAACGGCCCTGTCAACGGTCCAGGACGGCTCCGGTTATCTTATGGCTGCCGACAGTGTCGCCGATCGAATCATGCGGATATATTATGCCAGGAATGTTTATCTGGCTTTGGGGAGTGACGAAAAGGTTTGGGCTCATATTGGTATTTTTGGCGGGAATATTACTACCAAGGGAACAGGGGCCGGATATGTAAACAATCCAACCGGGCTTGATATTGATTATAATAATAATGTTTGCTACTCCCAGATCGGCGATTTTTTCTCGGTTCACAAAATATCTGTACAGAGTGGGGCTTATCAATCTGAATTCCAGCCGTTTACGGATGATATAATGGATATTGATCGTTATAGTATACCAGCCGATGTGGCGGTAGATGCCGATCAGATGATCTATGTATCCAATACCGGGGGTCGTGAGATTCAGGTTTTTAACTCCGATGGCAGTTTTTTCAGAAAAGCGGGGATTGAAGAATACCAGGTGGAAATAGATGTTTACGATCCGGCAATCCATACGGGAACGGTAGTTGATTCTTCAGAGTATTTCTATTCGATTGAACAGAATGAACTATTAGCGGCCCCTGCCGGAATCACTGTCGATGACCGGGGGGTTATTTATGTATGTGATCCATCGGAAGCAAAAATTTTGCGCTTCAGATTATCGAATGAATTGGATGAGGATTTACAAACTCCCTGACGTGGAAATCCTTTACCGGCGTTGATTTAATCAAGCTACCCATTTTTTGATATTCTGGCACAATCTTTGAGAGAATAGGTCTAACTAGGATAGACCTGACCCAGTCCATCAGCTGATAGAAATAATAATTCTGATCTTATAGATATCAGATTGTATCTGAATCCAGGCTTCGCAAATGAATAAACTGCACCAAAAGAGAAATCTAACTTATCCTCTGCTGACATTCACTGGAATCACCTTTATTTTTTTTCTATTGTGGTACATGATCGACCAGGATGAAAAAACCCTGCTCTTCGAACGAACTCAGAAAAACACTGAAAACCTGGCAATTCGCCTGGAAGAGTCTATAAATAATCATTTGGCCATACTTGATTTCCTGCGCTCCAACTGGACCGGACAAATAGGGCAGGATAAACAATTATTTGAGAGTAAAGTCCAGAGTATTACTGAAAAATTTGCCGGTTTCCAGGCCATTAACTATATCAATTCAGATGGTATTATAACCTGGGTACACCCGGAAGAAGCGAATTTGCCAGCCATGGGTAAAAATCTGCATCTACATCCCGATGCGGGAATATTTTTCAATTATTCCGAACAAACCGGCCAGGATATTGCCACTTCACCAATCACACTCTGGCAAGGTGGACGTGGTTTTGCAACCTATTTACCAATTAGGGCTGGTGATACAATCACCGGGTACATCAATGGCGTATTCAGGGCCGATCATTTTATTGAATACAGTTTAGGTAGCCGGCCGGGACTGAAAGACAATCTCATTATTACTGATGGTGAGGAAATTGTACATTCAGGGAATCGAGTTACTGATGATACAAACCAGGGTATTACCACAACTCAGAGTATTCATTTTTTAAATCGGATCTGGGAAATTCGTATTCTTGTGGTAAATCCCAAAGATGCACCTCGGCTGACATACTATCATTCGACAATTCTTCTCATCGGTATTGTATTCGCAGCAGCTGTAGCCATAATGCTGTCCTTCATTATGCGTAATCGAACTGATCTGCAGCTGAACCTGGAATTATTGAAAAATTCCCAGGAAGAGTTAAAAAAACGTTCCATTCAACAGGAACAGATTCTGGATACGGCCAAACGTCTTACTGCCAGCCTGGATCTGGAGATAGTATTGGAACAGATTGGTATTAATGCCAAGGCCCTGCTTTCGGCTTATAGTTGTGTAATACTTATGCTGAAAGAAGATAAGCGGACGCTTGAACCGGTAGTAGTGATGAGTCCGGAGAATAAACAGGAAATAATGAAGGCTGAGGTTGATATCGATTCCAGTTATTCCGGGAAAGCGATTGAAGCAAAGACCAGTATGGTTTTCAACTCCCGGATTGACGATAATGAAGGGTATCATGTTCCCGGAACCACTGATCCTGAAGATACTCGAGTTATTGTTTCCCCATTTGTAATTGATAGTGAAGTAATTGGTGTTGTTTGTCTTAATCGCATCGGTAAACCGTTTGATGAAAATGATCGTCATAATGCGGAAATATTCGCTGCTTATGCCTCTACAGCGATAAAAAATGCTAAAACCCACGATAAACTGAAGCAGGAGATGGATGAGCGGACCAAGCTCGAAAACCAGCTGCGGCAAGCCCAGAAAATGGAGGCTGTGGGGCAACTGGCCGGTGGTGTCGCCCATGATTTCAACAACAAATTGGGTGGTATAATCGGATATGCCGAATTGGCCCTGGGTAATTTGGATGATAAGAATAATATTAAAGAATATCTGGAGTTGATAATTGATCGTGGTGAAAAATCCGCTGGTTTGGTCCAACAGTTGCTCGCTTTCAGCCGTCAACAGATATTACGCTTTAAAACGGTTGATTTGAATGATCTAATACAAAACTCAACCAAACTGCTGGTCCGTATTATTGGTGAAAACATAACTCTGAATACTGATCTGCAACCTGATTTACCGACCCTAAAAGCGGATGTCACAGCAATTGAGCAAATTATTCTTAATATCTCAATCAATGCGCGCGATGCAATGCCCAACGGAGGAAACCTCAATATAAAAACCATGGTGGTTACCCAGCCGGAATTTGCTAACCAAACTGAGAATAACAATCCAGTGAAAAACTGGATTAAAATGAGTATTGCCGATAACGGGATTGGTATTTCTGAGGATATGAAACAGCATATCTTCGAGCCATTTTTTACTACAAAATCAGTTCATGCCGGAACCGGTTTGGGATTGTCTATGGTTTTTGGTCTCATTAGCCAGCACTCAGCCCATATTGAGTGTGAGAGTGTTCCAGGACAGGGGACCACTTTTCATATGTATTTTCCTGAGAGCCAGATCGAGGAACTATTATCTGAGGATGGGATCCAGGATTCTATCCGTGGCGGGAATGAAAGAATTCTTTTGGTGGAAGATGACAGGAATCTGCTAGAAATTACCAAAGCAACACTGGAATCTTTGGGATATGAAGTGGTCGCCGCCACTAACGGACTGAATGGACTAAATCAGTTCAAGGAGCAGGCGGATCAGATTCAAGTGATCGTTTCGGATGTAGTTATGCCCTCTATGAGCGGATTGGATATGTATAAGCAAATTCTGAAAGTCAAACCGGGCATTAAAGTGATTTTCATTACCGGATACGGCCCCGAAACAATGCTGGTTAAACGATCGCGGGAATCCGGGACAGAAATTCTGCAAAAGCCCTTTAGAAGAGAAGAATTGGCAAATAAACTTCGTGAATTGTTGGATTGATTACTGATACAATAGTATTTTTTCAGGTCACCTGACTACATACCTGCAAGAGTATCAGCTATAGGAATCGTTTTAATAAGTGTTGAACAATATTTTCATATTAGCCCCTGAAATAAAAATCAGGTATTTATTTATATTGCTCTGTTGTCTGGCAGTGGCAGCACCAAGTGAATTCGAGACTATTTCAATTGATGATGGGCTTTCTCAGAGTTCTGTGTTTTGTATTTACCAGGATCAGACCGGTTTTCTGTGGTTTGGTACCGAGGAAGGTTTGAATCGTTATGATGGGATCAATTTTAATGTGATTCATCCCGGTTATAATGATAAAGACGATATGACAACCTATCCCATCTACTTTGTTGAGGAAGATAAGGACCAAAATTTGTGGCTGGCCGTATATGGCTATGGGTTGGTTCGATATGATCTATCCCAGAATAATTTTACGCACTATTACCACGATCAGACCGATACCTGCAGTATCAGCAGTGATTTTGTCTGGAGTATCCTTTGTGACTCGGATGGAAATCTGTGGATTGCTACCGATGGCAGCGGTCTGAACCGTTATGATAAAAGCCGGGATTGTTTCTATCATTATGATATATCGACACAAACTCCTTTCCAGTTGAGTGATGATTATATCTATGCCCTGGAGGAAGCTCCTAATGGTGACCTGTATATCGGTACCGCCGGTGGAGTGGATATACTTAATCCGGGAAAGGGAATTATTGATCGTTACAATACCAGGTCGCCTGGATATAAATTAACAGATGATTTCGTATATGCCCTTGAAATGGATGGTGATAATCTCTGGGTCGGTACTAACGGCGATGGCTTAAATCACCTTAACCTTGAAACAGGTAAAATAACTCATTACCGATTTTTGAAAAATGACTCAACAAGTATCAGCAGTGATAATATCACGGCTATTTACCTGGATAAAGGTGGTACGTTGTGGATCGGTACTGAGGACGGGTTGAATCGCTACATTCCGGAAACCGGTAATTTTAACCGTTATAATTTTAATCCGTATTGTGCCTATAGTTTAGCCGATAATAATATCCTGTCAATTCTAGAGGATAATTCGGGGCAGCTGTGGATCGGTACTATGACCGGTGGGATAAGTAAACTTAATCGCCGGGCTAAACCATTCCGGCAATTATCCAATTCACAATCTTCCCCACATCAGTTGACCAGTAATCATGTTTTCAATTTTATGGAAAATCCGGATGGTACTATCTGGATTGGTACGGTAAAAGGACTAAATTTAGTTGACCTCCAGGCTGGTACTGCCAGGCATTTTTTCCATGATCCCGATGACAGTGGAAGTATCAGTGATGACGGAATCTGGTGTCTGTGGCGCAGTGCTTCAGGTGAGTTATGGATTGGTACCGATTATGGATTGAATATCTATGACGAGCCCAATAATAATTTTAAGGCTTACTATCCGGATTCGGATTATGAGTACATTGGTGGTAGAAACGCCATCAATGTAATTTACCGGGACCAGGCTTTGGTCAACTGGATCGGGACAGGAGAAGGCCTCTGGCAGTTCGATGTGGAAAAGGGTGCCTTCAATCGATTTAAATCCAGCCAGAATGTTACCGATATATTTGATAGTACGGTAGTCACCTGTTTGCTGGAGGATAACCAGGGATTTCTTTGGGTCGGCACTGAAAATGATGGTCTGCTTATCTTGGACCAAAGCCGCAATACCTATCAGCATTTTATCAGCAATTCTTCAGATACCTCCGGATTTAATTCCCGGGATGTAACTGCTATCCATGAAGACCGGGATGGGATAATCTGGGTGGGTACTTTTGGTGGCGGATTGAAACGTTATAACCGGTCTGACAATACTTTTAGCTGTTGGACAATCGATGATGGCCTGCCGAATAATGTGGTCTATGGAATACTCGAAGATGAATTTGGCCATCTTTGGTTCAGCACCAACAGGGGGCTGGTAAAATTTGAAAAGCATCAGAATATATTTCACAATTATGATGTTCGTGATGGGTTGCAGAGCAATGAATTCAATGCGGGAGCGGCCTACCGGGATTCGACCGGTTTGATGTTTTTTGGCGGAATAAAGGGCCTGAATTATTTTTATCCGGACAGTATTAGGCATAATTCACAAATACCGCCAATTGTGTTAACAGATTTTCGATTATTTAATAAAACGGTTCCTATCGCTCCGGACTCGCCGCTTAAATCATCGATAAATACCACCGATCAACTGGAATTATCATACGATGATTATGTGTTCTCTTTTAGTTTTGTGGCATTAAACTATCAATTATCATCTAAAAATCAGTATGCCTACCGTCTGGAGGGTTTTGAGGATAATTGGAATTGGGTCGGCAATCAAACCCGGGCTGTATACACCAGTATACCACCCGGATCTTATCTGTTCCGGGTAATTGGTAGTAATAACGATGGCATCTGGAATGAAGATGGTGTAAAACTACCCGTAATAATTCATCCACCGTTTTGGATGACGGTGTGGTTCCGTTTGGCTGTAATCATCCTGATAGCAGTTATTATATATATCATATATAAAATCCGTGTGTCCTCAATCCAAACCAGAGCCAGGGAACTGCAAAGAATGAATCTTGCCATGCAGCAGGAAATTGAAGAACGGTGTAAAGCAGAACAGGAGCGGGAGGAGGCCCTTCAGTTAGCAAGGCAATCAGAAAAGGTAAAGACTATCTTTTTATCCAACATATCTCATGAGATACGCACACCGCTGAATTCAATTTCCGGTTACAGCGAATTGTTGAATAAGAAACTTATGTCCAAACTCGACGATGATGATAAGGAGTATTTTAAACTGATCCAGGCTGGCAGCCTGCGCCTTACTGATACCGTTCAGGCAATTCTTGATATCAGTCAGATGGAAACCGGCGAATATAATTTATCCCCCGAAAATGTGGACCTGGTTGATCTTATCCGTAGATTATTATTTAATCTGGATGATCAGGCTGAAGCAAAAAACATCAAACTGATCTTTGAATCGACTCTAAAATCTGCATTGGTCTATATCGACCGTTATTGTATATCACAGGCTCTAATGAATATTATCCAGAATGGTATTAAATATACCGGAGAAGGACAGGTTACGGTAGAATTGAGTTTGGTCGGGGAACATTACAGGATTACCATCACCGATACCGGTATTGGGATATCCGAGGATTATCTGAAAGAATTATTCAAACCATTTTCACAAGAAAGCACTGGTTTAAGAAAGAAATACCAGGGAATGGGGCTGGGGCTGTCTCTGGCACGCAAATTTATTGAGTTATGCCAGGGGGAAATCGATGTACAGAGCACCAAAAAGAAAGGTTCGGTATTTACAATTACGCTGAAAGCTGAGTTGCATGCTGAAATCGATGTCCCGCAAGAAACAATTGCTGAATATGATGACGAACTTGGTGTCCTGGGGGTGGAGGGCAGTTACAAGAATCGGAAGCAGGTTCTGGTTGTCGGTTATGATGAAATCAGTCTGAATCTGGTTGGACATTATATTAAGGAAAAATTTAAAATAAAAATGGCAGGATCAATCATTAGTGCTAAGAAGTCACTGCTGAGTAACCTTGTAGATATATTGATTATTGATATTTCGTCGGACCATGATAGGGCTAATCTGGAATTGATTGAATATATCCGGAATTCGGTTGACTGGCCGGAATTACCTATTATCATTATTTCATCCCAATCCCGAATCTTGGATGATGAAAAGGATAGTAAGAATTCAGCTAATGAATTCCTTATGAAACCAGTATCTCAGGATGTTCTGCTGAAGGTCTTGGATAAATTTAATTAGTCCGGTTCATCCATAATCGGACAAGCTGTTCGATTATGAACACTTTTCCATATGCCTGAAATTTTGTATGTAGCGTATAATTAACCACTAATGCTTTGGCACAATGGTTGAAATTGACTATCCGGAAAGGAATAATATGGATCGTCAATTATCAGATCGGGAAATAAGAAATCAACGTTTGAAATCAATTCTGATTGTTTCGACGGTTGGTCTTATACTGATTTTGTTATTCGCCGGATTTCGCAACCTGATTACTCCAACCCTGAAACAGTCCAGAATCCTGCTGGCTACGGCCGAAATAGGGCGAATTGATGATGCTGTTACAGCATCTGGTACGGTTGTTCCTGAGTTTGAGCAGATGATAACCAGCCCGATACAATCCCGGATCGAGGCTGTTTTCAGCCAGGCCGGTGAAACCGTCGAAAGGGGAGCCTCAATTCTGTTATTGAACAAGGAATTTGTAACTCTCCAAAGGGAACGGCTGATTGAGGAGCTTGAACTGTTAAAGAATCGTAAAACCCAGCTGAACCTGGCCCTGGAACGTAATCGTACCGAATTGCAGGCCCAATTTGATATAAAGAAATTAAACCTGGAACTGCTGGCATCAAAAATGGGACAGGCTGAACATCTGCACAGTATCGGGGCCGGGAGTAAAGACCAACTCGATCAGGCCCGTTTAAACCTGGAAATTGCCAGGCGGGAACTTTCCCTGCTGGAACAGACCATGGATAATGAGGAAAAAACGCTGACGGCTAATCTTCGTGAGGTGGATTTGAATATTGGTATCCAGGACAAGTCGATTGCCGAAATAGACCGTCAGCTGGAATTAGCTGAAATCAGGGCTGAGCGCTCCGGTGTGATTACCTGGGTTAACAATGATATTGGCGCCTCGATAGAACCGGGTTCCGTTGTAGCCAGGATAGCCGATTTATCCAGTTATAAGGTTGTCGGCCGGATATCCGATATTCATACTGCCCGACTGCGTTTGGGGCAGCCGGTGCGGGTCCGCGTAAACGAACGAGATTTAGAGGGTGTTATATCCGGGATTGAGCCGACCATCAACAATGGTATCATTACCTTTTTTGTGGATCTGGAGGAAGAGACCGATCCTGAATTGCGATCCAACCTGCGGGTTGATGTTTTTGTCATTACGGCCTTCAAGGATGAAGTGGTGCGGGTAAAATACGGTCCGTTCATCAATGGACCGGGGCAGCAGGAAATCTTTGTTGTTGAAAATGGCCTGGCCATACGTAAAACAGTAACCATTGGCTCCACTAACCTGGATTTTGTTGAAATCAGCCAGGGCGTAAAACCTGGTGCACAAATAATTATTTCCGATATGGAAAAATATCTTCATCGCGAATCGATTCGCATTAAAGCAGATTAATAATCTGGGGAGACAATTATGATCAAATTGACCGGAATAGAAAAAATATATCGTACGGAAAAGATAGAAACCCTGGCATTAAGTGACATAAATCTGGAGGTTGAGAAAGGCGAATTCATGTCGGTTATGGGTCCTTCCGGATGTGGAAAAAGCACATTGCTCAATATTATGGGTCTGCTGGATACACCATCCTGTGGACAGGTTCTGGTGGAGGATAAACCTATGTCTGGTATGAGTGACCGCAGACTGGCTGGCATACGAAATCGGAAAATAGGATTCGTGTTTCAGAGTTATCATTTAATCAACGATCTATCGGTGATTGATAATGTCGAGTTGCCGCTGATTTATCGTTCACTTCCAGGTGCCAAGCGCCGTCAGCGAGCATTGGAAGCATTGGAAATGGTCGGCCTGAGTGCCCGAACCAAACATTTCCCCTCCCAACTATCGGGAGGACAGCGCCAGCGTGTTGCAATTGCCCGTGCGGTAGTAGGGGGACCGGAAATACTGCTGGCTGATGAACCAACCGGGAACCTGGACAGTGTGATGGGGGCCGATATAATTGCCATTCTTCAACGTCTGGTAGATGAACTTGATACCACAATCGTTATGGTTACCCATGATGAAAACATCGCCCGGGAAACCGATCGGATCGTGCGCCTGTTTGACGGTAGTCAGGTTAATTAGGGGATTGACATGCTGAAAAATTACTTAAAGATCGCTTTCAAGGTTTTGTGGCGCCACAAGCTATTCACCTTTATCAGTTTGTTTGGCATCAGTTTTACTTTGCTGATATTGATTGTGATCGCTTCCTTTGTAGATCATACCTTTGGGCCAATAGAACCGGAAACAAATCTAAATCGCACTTTGTCAGTAACCACCGGGATGGTGGAGTATAAATCGGGTGGTTTTGCAATTGGACCGATATTCAGTCCCTATTTCCTGAAGCGCTATGTTAAGAGCCTGAAAACCCCGGAAGTAATTTCCATGTCTTCGTATCATAATTCGATTATTACTTACAAAGATCGGAAGAAATATAAATTCAACATAAAATATGTTGATGCGGAATTCTGGGATATCATGGAATTCAATTTTCTGGAAGGTAGTGGTTTCGCGGTCCGGGATGTTGAAATGCACAATCCGGTCGCAGTAATAAATAAAAAGACCTGCAATGAATATTTCAACGGTGCTGTGGCCGTAGGCGAGACGATTGAGGTAAACAACCGTAATTTCAGTGTAATTGGAGTAGTCGATAATGTTTCTTTGCTGCGGATTATGCCCTATTCCGATATCTGGGTACCGCTGACTTTCAGCAACGATAATATTGACCATGCGTCGGTCATGGGAGGATTTCCTGGCTGGTATGCCATGGTAATGGCCAGGGATAAGTCGGATCTGCCGGCCATCCGCCGGGAGTTTGAAAATCAATTGACAATGGTTGAGGATCCCTCTGGACGGATCGAGAAAATTAATACCGGTACAAATACCTATGCCGAGGCTATCACCCGCAGCCTGTTCCGCAATGACGATAACAGCAGCAGCCCTTTGCTGATTTTTATTTGGGTACTGATTGTCCTGTTTTTACTCCTGCCCACGGTTAATCTTGTTAATATCAATATCAGTCGGATCATGGAACGATCATCCGAAATAGGTGTGCGAAAGTCATTTGGGGCATCATCCTGGACCCTGGTGGGACAATTTTTAATCGAAAACATTGTAATTACATTCGTGGGGGGATTGATCAGTCTGGTTTTATCATTACTGGTAATCGCGATTATCAATGACAGTGGAATGATACCGCACCTGCACCTGGTTCTTAATTTCCGAATATTTTTCTTCAGTCTGTTGGTCTGCCTGATATTTGGACTGCTTTCGGGGGTGTATCCTGCTTTCAAGATGTCACGGCTTCAACCAGTTGATGCCCTGCGGGGAGGTGGAAAATGATTAAGCAGATGTTTAAGCTGATCTGGAACCGTAAACGACGCAACTTCTTGATGGTAACGGGAATTTTCATTTCATTTGTGAGTCTGTTTCTGGTATTGACCACTGTTACTTATAATCTGGGTAATTATTTCAAACCGCTTGGTTTTGAATACGATGATGTCTGGTATCTGCATATCGATTGGAAAGAACCAGATGCTGATTCAAAGATCGAACCTCTGCGGCAGATTGAAAACGCATTACAATCATATCCGGAAATAGAAAATTTCTCATATTCAGTCAGTTACCTGTTTATGCCGGCGGTGATGTCTACCAATGAATTTGAGTATGCTGGTAAGACGATAAGCAGTAATGTAATGCAGGCCGGTGATCAGTTTGCCGAGGTTCTTAGCATCGATCTTGTACAGGGGCGCTGGTTTGGTCCTGAAGACAATGTTACTCCTGCCTTGCCAGTTGTAATTAATGAACATATGGCCGAGGAATTTTTCCCCGGTGAAAACCCGGTCGGCAAAATCATATTGCGCGATGAAGATCAGTGTAAAGTGGTCGGTGTTATTGGTGAGTTTCGAAACGGTGGTGAATTTACCGGATCCAAAAAAGTCGTTATTAAACGTTCAGCACTCGCGAATGAATTTACCCGTGAATTCTTGCAGGAGGATTTTTTCATCAGAATTCTGCTGAAGGTAAGGCCAGGTACCAGAATGGATTTTGAAGAACGTATGCTTAAACAGGTCAGCAGCATAGCGCGGGATTGGGTAATTACCGCCGGGCAGCTGGAAACAACCCGCGAATCGGCGAATAAACAATCGATGATTGTTCCGGTAATCATGGCAATCATTTGTGGTTTCCTGGTGATCAATGTTGCTTTAGGGCTCTTTGGTATTATTTGGTATAATACCAATCGCCGCCGGGCGGAAATCGGGTTGCGCCGGGCTATGGGCTCAACCATTCGGCAAATCTATAAACAGATTATTGGTGAATCGATGGTACTATCAACTTTTGGAATTCTGGCCGGTATTTTCATAGCAGTCCAATTTCCAGTTCTGGAACTGATCCCGTTTATTTCCAATGGCGTCTACCTGGTGGCAATTCTGGCAACAACCCTGTTCATTTATCTGATGACGGTCGTGTGCGCTCTTTATCCCAGTCGCCTGGCTTCCGGGATTGAACCGGCGATTGCATTGCATGAAGAATGATTGAATTGGCTGGCAGGTGGTGATAAATTGATTGGAAATCCATGGCACAGATACTGATAGTAGATGACGACCAGGCAGTCAGAACTTCGCTGGAATTATTGTTGAAACGCAATGGTCATCAACCATTAACGGCTGATGGCCCCGAGCAGACCCGTGAGCTGATTGCCACCGGCCGTCCCGACCTGGTATTACTGGATATGAATTTTTCCCGGGAAACAACTGGCACGGAAGGTTTGGACCTTTTGCAGGAAATCAGATCCCGCCATCCACGCCTGCCGGTAATTCTGATCACGGCCTGGGGATCGATTGATCTGGCTGTCCGTGGTATGCAGGCCGGGGCAGTGGATTTTATTAATAAACCCTGGCAGAACGACCACTTGCTCAGATCAATTAATACCGCCCTCAGCCTGTCGGTGGATTATTCTATCGACCATACAACCCTGGGTCGCCGGGAATTGAAAAATCAGTTCGATTTCAGCAAGATAATCGGGGAAGATCCCCAGTTGTTACAGCTCCTGGGCACCGTTGGACGCGTGTGCAATACGGATGCACCGGTGTTAATTCTCGGGGAAAGCGGAACCGGGAAAGAACTGGTGGCAGAAGCACTCCATCAGAATAGTGGGCGTTGCAATGCACCGTTTGTTAAAGTGAACCTGGGTGGGGTGCCGGCCAACCTGTTCGAGAGTGAAATGTTCGGGCATAAAAAGGGTGCTTTCACCGATGCCCGCCATGATCGGATCGGCCGGTTTGAGAAAGCCCAGGGCGGCAGCATTTTCCTGGATGAGATTGGTGACCTGGATCGAACAAGCCAGGTTAAACTGTTGCGGGTGCTGCAGGACCGCACTTTTGAAGTTCTCGGTTCCAGTCAGACCCGTGAAGTGGATGTGAGAGTAATTGCTGCCACCAATCGTGATTTGCCGGTTCTGGTAACTCAGGGTGATTTTCGTGAGGACCTGCTGTATCGGATCAATCTGATTACCATAAAACTGCCCGCTCTTCGCGAACGACCCGGAGATATTCCAATCCTGGCCCGCCATTTTATTGAAAACCTGAAGCAGATTTATGGCCGGCATGAGTTGACGGTCAGCCCCGGTGCGCTGTCCTGGTTGAAATCGGTCAATTGGTCCGGAAATATACGGGAGCTGAAGAACCTGGTTGAGCGAACTGTTCTGGTTTCGTCCGGTGACAATATTACTCAGGAAGATTTTGCCCGCCAGATGGATGCCACTCCCGCCGCCGGCCGAACGGCAGCATTACCACAGGTTGGCGAGATGACCCTGGATGAAATGGAAGCCTCAATGATCAGGAAAGCCCTGGAATTTCATAATAACAATATTCAGCGGGTTGCCAAATCACTGGGATTAAGCCGGGCAGCCCTGTATCGCCGATTGGATAAATACGGTTTGAAAACATGAAACTCAGGACCAGATATGTTATATATTCGGTTCTGTTGTTTTGCATTCTATTTCTGCTGTCGTTCCAACTTCTGCCAGAACATAAATGGTGGTTCTTTTCCGTTGAGGTGCTAATACTGGCTTCGATCGGTTTCTCCGTCAATCTATACCGCTCACTGATCAGACCGGTTAACCTGATTGCTGCCGGTATCGAGACCTTGAAGGACCAGGATTTCAGTACCAAACTGATTCCCGTCGGGCAATATGAAATGGATCGCTTGATCAAAGTATATAACCGGATGATTGAGCAGCTCAGGAACGAACGTATCCGTCAACGTGAACAACATTTTTTTCTTGAGCGGTTGATTGAAGCATCACCAATCGGGATTATTGTCCTGGATTATGATGGATTAATATCAACCCTGAATCCTACCGCACGACGGATGCTGGGTGAAAAAATCGAAGGGTGCCAGGGTTGTGCCTTATCCGACCTGCCCGGTGACTTGGCAGCCTGTCTGGATCGCCTGATTCCCGGTGAAGCACAAATAATCACCCTGAGTGGAATGTCATCCTATAAATGCCGAAAATCCCAATTCCGGGACCAGGGTTTTTACCATCATTTTATTGTAATTGAAGAATTAACCGACGAAATATACCGGACCGAAAAACAGGCCTATGGTAAAATAATACGTTTGATGTCGCATGAGATAAATAATTCGATCGGGGCTGTGAATTCCATTCTGGATTCCTTTAAATCATACCGTGGTTTTCTACCGGAAACTGACCAGTCTGATTTTGGCCAGGCTATTGCGGTTGCCACCGACCGTAATAGAAACCTGAGCCGTTTCATATCGGATTATGCCGAAGTCATTCGTCTGCCGGTTCCGGTAATGCGAAAACAGGATCTGCATCAGCTGCTCGAATCGGCGGCGACATTGGCTGCCAATGATTGTGAAAAGTTGAATATTGAATGGGTATGGGAATTGGACAAACAGCCGTTTGAAGTGCATATCGATCAACAGCAGTTTGAACAGGCTGTTCTGAATATTGTTAAAAATTCACTTGAGGCGATCGGTGAAAATGGTCAGGTTAACGTAATTACTAAACGGCATCCGGTTATGAGTATGATTATTCGTGACAACGGAATCGGATTCGATGACGGGGTTCGACGGCAATTATTCACACCTTTTTTCAGCACCAAAAAGAATGGGCAAGGTATTGGACTGACGTTAGTTCGGGAGATTCTGATGAATCATGGATTCCGGTTTGAACTGGTTCGTACTAAAGATGAAACCACCGAATTCAGAATTGAATTTGGTGCGGGATAACTGGTTTACATGCGTTTTTTCTTTATATAATATAACATTCTGTTGATTGAGCGTAAGTCGGCACTGGAATCCACATCGATAGCTGAATCAGCCTGCGGTAAACCGACAATCTTGGCAGTTTTGCCATACAACTGTTCGAATTTCTTGTAGATCCAGGAATAGGGAATTCCCCGGCGGTACTGTATCAGTATATTGGCACCAAGATCGGCTTTCAGCATTTTTTGAACGGCCGGCCGCAGCATTTTCCGCAGTGAACGTAGATGATTGATCTGTTCAACTGTCGTCCCTTCCAGATCGGCCAGTGCAAGGCTGGTAAGACGGCACCCGATCCTGCCCCGGTCATCCAGATCCGCCGGCTGGCAGTATTTCTCCGGTCCGAGGCCATCCGGTAAAAACTTAATGTAGGGCCGCGGCATGAATCGTTCCAACTTACTGAGGACGGTAGCTTTAACCACCGCAATGATCACATCATAGTGGCGATAGCTGTTGCTGATTTTGATAAAACTTTCAATGCTGCTGGTGGATGTTAAGGGTGAATCCCCCATTACCAGCAGGGCATGGCCTTTACCACCTATGCTGTCGTATCCCCGTAATAGATTCTCACCGAATGAGCGGCCCTGGTCGATTAATTCGAATTGATCGACAGGAAAAGGTGCCTGATCCAATACCTGTTGCATTTCCTTCTGGGGTCCCACAATTTTGATCGGTCCGATACCGGATACTTTAGATATAGTGCGCAGCATAAAAAGAATCAGGGGATAATATCCGTCGTGACCATTGATATTCCCATAGATCCGCCGGATAGTTTTATACTGGCCAAACTGCAAATAATGCTCATGGTAATGGTATAAGTCACCAAAAGCGGTAAAGATATCCTGAAAACGGAAATTCTTACGCCCCCCGGCCAATATGATCACAGGGATTGAATCCCTGTTATTGTTATTTTTTTGCCCCATTATTCCGATTTTAATTGCGACTGTCTGTTAAATCTATCCGGTTGCTCTATTAAATTAATATATTTCAGTGAATTATCAGTAATCATTTCCTGGTGGCCGATACAGCAGATAATCAAACTCCTTCAGACGTTTATTCAAGCGGCGGGCATCATCGGTCAATTTGTCCATCAGACTCCAGAAAGCCGGACTGTGATTGTGATGAATTGTATGGGCCAGTTCATGCAGCAATACATAATCCTGTAATTCCTCTGGCAGATAGTAGACACGCAGATTCAGGTTGATATTTCCCTTCAGCGAACAGCTTCCCCACCGGGTACGCTGTTGCCGGATTGAAAGGCGGTTGAATTTCAGTTGGAATTTTCTGGATAGCTCCAGCAATCGTTGTCGCAGATGGTTTTTGGCTTCATCGATTGGAAGGGGGGGTAACCGGGAAATCAGTTGTTCTTTTCTTTTTGCCTGGAGGTATTGTTGACTGATCCATGTCTTTTTATTTTCTATAAAATATCTGGCCCGGCTGGTCGGTATATGGCAGGGCATAACTACCTGAAGTCCAAGGTAGGGTTTTACCGTCATACTGATCCGTCGTATGCCGGACTTCTTGGTAATATTTATTACGCCCCAGTCTTTACTGTCAATTTCTATGTGTCGTTTTTTCAAACCAGAATTCCACCTGATGATTGATTACCACGGTATAATTTAAACCGGTCGATACAATATGTTCAGAATCATATATGAGTAATATCAGTGTGAAAAAAAAGATTTTCGTTGATCTTTGAAGCACCTATTTTCTCGGGATTGATCCCGGAATAATTCGGGGTTTTGTTTTAATCAATAATGGATAGACCAATGAGTTACAAGACAGTATCGGAAATGTTCTATGATGTAACCGGCCGCTTTGCCACCCGGGATCTGTTACATGAAAAAGTGAAAAAAGAATGGATCGGATATTCCGGTGACAGGATTCGTCAAACGGTGGAAGACCTTTCCTATGGCCTGTCTGCCCTGGGAGTTAAAAGGGGTGAGCATGTTGCCATTCTATCCAATAACTGCCCGCGCTGGGCATTCACTGATTATAGTTGCGCCATTAGTGGCCTGATATCAGTTGCCGTGTATCCAACCCTGACCGCTCAGCAGATTCAGTATATTGTCGATCATTCGGAATCACGCCTGGTTTTTGCAGAGGATAAGCGCCAGGTCGATAAGCTGATTGGCATAAAGGCGGAATGCAGTCAGTTACAGACCATTGTTTGTTTTGATGATTCTATTGAATTTGAAGAGGAATTCATTTTATCCTTTGGATCAGTGTTATCACTGGGCCAAAATTATAAAGCCAGCCATCCGGAATTATCCTGGCAGAAGGAAGCAGGTAAAATTAAGCCCACCGATCTGCACACACTGATCTACACCTCCGGCACTACGGCGGAGCCCAAGGGTGTTATGCTCACGAATCATAATCTGATGAGCAATGTCGCCGATTGCCAGATTGCCAATCCCACCGATGATTCGGATGTTTTTCTGTCCGTATTGCCCCTGAGCCATGTTTTTGAACGGACTGGTGAATATTATGGCCTGTGCCGGGGCAGCCGGATTTATTATGCGGAAGATATAGCCAAAATGGTGGCCAACCTGGAAGAAGTGCAACCAACAATTATGTTTGCCGTTCCCCGCCTGTTCGAAAAAATGTATTCCCGCATTACCGGGAAATTATCCGCCGGTTCGCCCCTGAAACAGAAAATAGCTGCCTGGGCGATTGGGGTAGGCGAAAAAACGTCTGCTCGGAAAAAGCAGGGCCGGATAGGAATTGGCCTGTCAATTAAAAATAAACTGGCCGATAAACTGGTATTCAGCAAAATCACGGCCTTATTCGGACCACGCTTCAAATGGTTCATCTGCGGCGGCGCCCCCCTGAGTCCTGAGATCGGGAAATTTTTTGATGCCATTGGCGTGATCATCCTGGAGGGCTATGGATTGACGGAAGCTTCCCCGGTTATCTCTGGTAATCACTGGAATAATAATCATTATGGAACCGTTGGTCCGACCCTGGAAAATGTTGCGGTGAAATTTGCTGCTGATGGGGAAATCCTGGCTCACGGGCCCAGTATCATGCAAGGCTATTACAAGGATCAGGAAGCAACAGCCGCAGCTATTGACGCCGACGGCTGGCTCCACACTGGTGATATTGGTGTGCTCGATGAAAATGGGATGCTGCATATAACCGACCGGAAAAAGAATATTATTGTGACCGCCGGCGGTAAAAATGTAGTTCCCCTGGCCCTGGAGAGTGCTCTGACAATGGACGATTTTATAGAACAGGTTGTAGTGGTGGGTGATAAACGTAAATACATATCGGCGCTGATAGTACCTTCGTTTGAACAACTGTCCGCCTGGGCCAGGAAACTGGAAATTTCATTCTCTGAATATGAGGACCTGGTGAAGAACTCCAAGGTGATCGCACATTTCAAGACCATTGTCAATGAGAAAATGGAATCATTTGCCCGGTTCGAGCAGGTAAAGAAATTTATCCTTTTACACCAGCCGTTTACGATTGAAGATGGTACCCTGACGCCGAAACTATCGATTAAAAGAAAAATTGTCGAGCAACGCTATGCCAGTTTAATCGAGGCCCTGTATACAGTATAAATATATTTAGTTGGTCCTATTTTCTCTAGGGAGATGGGGGCAGGATTTTTGGCTCATCGGGGATATCCCGCCCCCGGGCAATTCAGTTTACATAGGTTAACCAGTTGTTATATTGTTTGTTGCGCCCCTGGATCACATCGAAATACAGTTTCTGCACCTGTTTAGTGATTTCTCCAGGCCGGCCGGAACCGATGGTATGGCCATCGATCTCACGAATCGGTGTGACTTCGCTGGCTGTCCCGGTGAAAAAGGCTTCATCGGCCCCTTCAAGCATTTCCATTGAAAGGTCGGTTATGTGCACCGTGATATTCAGATCTTCAAAGAATTTCAGGATCGTATCACGGGTTATACCCATCAATATGCTGGCCTGGTCGGAATTGGTGTAAACCGCCCCGTCTTTTACGATGAAGAGGTTCTGCCCCGATCCTTCAGAGATGTACTGACCGCCATTTAACAGGATAGCTTCATCATAGCCCCGCTCCTTGGCATCCTGCACCGCCAGCAGCGAATTCAGGTACTGGCCACAGGCTTTGGAGGTGACCGGCAGAGCCGTCATTGGTATTTTACGCCAGGGTGATAAGGTCACCCGCACGCCTTTTTCAAGTGCTTCAGCACCCAGGTAGGCACCCCAGTTGAAAGTGGCAATAGCCACATCGACAGGACAATTTTTCGGATGTACGCCCAAGGAGGCATAGCCATAATAGGCAATTGGCCGGATATAACAATCGGTGAGTCCGTTAGCCTTGATCAGATCAAGACTGGCCTGGACCAGTTCATCCACCGAATAGGGTATTTTCATCCGGTATGCCGCCGCCGACATATGCAGGCGGGCCATATGGTCTGCCAGGCGAAATACGGCCGGATTACCATCATCGGTACTGTAGCATTTAATTCCTTCGAAGAAACCGCTGCCGTAATGCAATCCATGTGACATTACATGGGTGGTTCCTTCTGAAAATGGCTTCATTTCGCCATTCATCCAGATGTAATTCGTTTCTCCGCTCATTTTAGTTCATTTCCTCCGCTACCTTCATCGTAGTCGTATTAACTTGTGATTTATTATTCTGGGTCTGGAACAGCTTATAATTAAAACTGTCCCGTAAAGCCTGCCAGCTGGCTTCGATGATATTTTGTGATACGCCAACGGTTGACCAGGACCGGTGTCCATCGCCGCTTTCGATCAGGACACGCACCTTTGATTTTGTGCCGTCCTTCTCATTGAGCACCCTGACCTTATAATCAATCAGTTTCACTTCTTCCAACTCCGGATAGAAGCGCAGCAATGCCTTGCGAAGGGCATTATTCAAAGCATTAACCGGACCAACTCCGTCGGCGGCTGTATGTTCGATTTCACCATCAACGGCTACCTTCAGCATTGCATCGGCATTGCGATGGCCTTCTTCGCTGTAGTTTACATGAATCCGCGAGTCGAGGACATCGAAGAAGGGCTCGAATTCACCCATCTGACGACGTAGAATCAGTTCGAACGATGCCTCGGCACTGTCAAACTGATAGCCATTATGCTCTAATTCTTTGACCTGATCGACTACCTTTCGCAGCAGGGTTTTATCGCCGTTCAGAATGATTCCTAATTCCTTGGCTTTGTAGCGGACATTGCTTTGTCCGGATAAATCAGAAATCAGGACCCGCTGGCGCGCTCCCACCGTTTCCGGTGCGATATGTTCGTACATGGTACTATCTTTCATGACCGCACTCACATGGATTCCACCCTTGTGGGCAAAGGCTGATTTGCCAACGAACGGTGCCCGTGAGTTGGGAGTCAGATTCATGGTCTCAAAAACGAAATTTGATAGATATGTAAGGCGCTGAAGCTGAAGTCTGTTCCCTGGAACCAGGTTCTGTTTCAATACCAGGTTGGGGATAATGCTGCATAGATTGGCGTTTCCGCACCGTTCGCCCACCCCGTTGATTGTGCCCTGGATCTGACGAACACCAGCCTCAACGGCTGCTACCGAATTGGCCACCGCCATTTCACCATCGTTGTGCGCATGAATTCCAAGGGCGGTATTTATTTCGGTTGATACAGCAGTGACAATCCGGATGATTTCCGAAGGGACGGAGCCACCATTGGTATCACATAGGACGATCGTATCCGCCCCGGCCAGTTCGGCCGCCTTCAGCATCTCAAGGGCGAACTCAGGATTATCTTTATAACCATCAAAGAAATGTTCCGCGTCGAAGACTACTGAACGGCCATTCTCTTTCAGCAGCCGGACCGATTTATAAATCAGGTCCGCATTGGCTGAACTATTTAATCCGAGCCCTTTTTCGGAATGCAACTGCCAGGTTTTACCAAAGATGGTAACTATGGGAGTATCGGCTGCCAGCAGCATATTCAGGTTAACATCTTCCGCCACTTTTTCAGGTGTACGGGCTGTCGATCCAAAAGCACAAATCCGGGCTTGGGACAATTTTTGTTTCTGTATTTTCCGGAAAAATTCCACATCACGCGGATTGCTTCCAGGCCAGCCCCCTTCAATAATATCTATACCGAACTCATCCAGCTGATGGGCGATTCTGAGCTTATCATCCACCGACAGGCTAACCCCTTCCCCCTGGGTTCCATCGCGTAGAGTGGTATCGAAAAATTCCAGTGTTATTTGTGACATTATTGTATTCTCAGTTGAAATTCCAGGGGACAGTTTTTGAATAGTGGTTCTCGAAATCAACAATCTCGGCTTCATTCAGCAGAGTCTGTCCGATTTCGTCCAGACCTTTTCGCAAGCTATCGCGGCGATAGTCTTCCAGTTGGAACTGGATTGTTGTCCCGTCGGGGGTTGTTATGGCTTGATTGACCAGATTGACATTAAGGCGATAGCCGGGTGCAGCCGAGACCGCATCAAACAGGGCATCGATCTGGGCTTCATCAAGGGTAATCGGCAGGATGCCGTTCTTAAAACAATTGTTATAGAAAATGTCGGCATAGCTGCTGGCGATAAGCACCCGAATACCGAAATCGGCAATCGCCCAGGGGGCATGCTCCCGGCTGGAACCGCATCCAAAATTGGCGCGGGTCAAAAGAATCTGTGCCTTATCGAAAGGTGCCTTGTTCAAAACAAAATCAGATTTAAGCGGACGGGTGCTGCAATCCATTCCCGGTTCACCATAATCCTGATAGCGCCACTCATCGAACAGGTAAGGGCCAAAACCGGTCCGTTTTACCGATTTCAGGAACTGCTTAGGAATGATAGCATCGGTATCGACGTTTGAGCGATCCAGGGGTGCAACGATTCCGGTTAGAGTTGTGAATTTTTCCATTTTATTTTCCTTTCACAATTTCCCGGATATCAACAAAATGCCCGTACAGGGCTGCTGCTGCAGCCATGGCAGGGCTGACCAAGTGAGTACGCCCGCCAGGTCCCTGGCGGCCTTCGAAATTGCGGTTAGAGGTGGAGGCACACCGTTCACCTGCTTCCAGTCGGTCCGCATTCATTGCCAGACACATGGAACAACCCGGCTCACGCCACTGGAAACCGGCAGCGGTAAATATTTTGTCCAAGCCTTCAGCCTCGGCCTGTTGCTTGACCAGTCCGGAGCCCGGTACAACTAATGCTTCTTTTATGGTTGAAGCTACGGTTTGACCACTCACTATCTCTGCCGCAGCCCGCAAATCGCTGATCCGGGCATTTGTGCAGGAACCGATAAATATTTTATCAAGTTGTATTTCTGTGATTGGAATACCTGATTCAAGGCCCATATAGGCCAACGCTTTTCCATGGTCATCGCTGGCTGGTTCAGGTACTTTGCCAGTAACGTCGACCACCATTTCAGGGGAAGTACCCCAGGTGACTTGAGGAGCTAATGCAGCTGCATCGAGTCCAACGATACTGTCCCAATGAGCATCCTGATCGCTGGTAAAAGCAAGCCAGTACTGCCGGGCCTGTTCCCAGAATTTCCCCCGGGGACTGAAAGACCGGCCTCTGAGGTAGGAAACAGTTTTTTCATCGGCGGCGATCAGTCCGGCACGGGCTCCTGCTTCAATGGCCATATTGCAGACCGTCATCCGTTCCTCAACCGACAGTGCAGAGACTGTCGAACCGGTAAATTCAATCGTGTATCCGGTACCACCGGCAGTTCCGATCTTACCGATCACAGCAAGGATGATGTCCTTGGCAGTTACCCCAGGCTGGAGCTGGCCATCTACCTTTACCAGCATATTTTTTGATTTGCGCTGAACCAGGCACTGGGTGGCCAGTACGTGCTCCACTTCGGAAGTCCCGATCCCGAAGGCCAGGGCACCCAGGGCACCATGCGTAGCCGTATGGGAATCACCACAGACGATAGTCATCCCTGGCTGGGTGGCTCCCTGTTCAGGGCCGACGATATGAACGATTCCCTGGCGGGGATCGTCCATTCCCAGGTATTCAATACCAAATTCGGAACAGTTTTCTTCCAGGGTATTGACCTGCAGGGCCGCTACCGGATCGGTGATCCCGAGTAATCGCTCACGGGTGGGGATATTGTGATCGGCCATGGCCAGGTTTGCTTCCGGTTGCCGTGGTTTACGACCTGCCAGCCGGAGGCCTTCGAAAGCCTGGGGTGAGGTCACCTCATGGATGTACTGGCGGTCGATGTAAAGCAGGTCGGCACCATCATTACCGGTACGCACCAGGTGCCTGTCCCAGATTTTATCGTAAAGTGTTTTTCCAGCCATAGTTCAGGACGCGTTTGAAGTTGTTTGTTCAATTTCAGCCTGCCGTTCATGCTCGTTTATCGCCTGGATATAAGCCTTGGCACTGGCTTCGACCACATCAGTGGATACACCCCGGCCGGTACAGGAATGAGCTCCATTCCTGATTCTCACCGTTGCTTCACCCTGGGCTGCCCGTCCGATTGTTACTGACCGTACCTGATATGATTCGATATGATACTTGGCTTTCAAGGCCCGGTCAATGGCATTAAAACAGGCGCCGACCGGACCATCACCAGTGGCTGATTCCTCCCACGAATCACCATTGAATTTGATCCGTACCGTAGCCGTCGGTATTGTGGTAGTACCCAGGTTGGCATGGAGGTAATCCAGTTGATACAGGTAGTCTTTCTGATATATTTCGTCACCCACCAGTACCCGCAGGTCATCATCGTAGATTTCCTTTTTCTTGTCGGCCAACACAAGAAATTTTTCATAGATGTTTTTCAAATCATCACCGGATAGATGATAACCGATTTCGTTCAACCGATTTTTCAAACCATGGCGGCCGGAATGGCGGCCCAGGACGATTCTTGATCGGGGAACACCAACCGTTTTGGGAGTCATGATTTCGTAGGTGCGATTGTCTTTCAAGACGCCATCCTGATGGATGCCGGCCTCATGTGCAAAGGCGTTTTCACCTACAATAGCCTTATTGGGCTGGACGGTTATTCCGGTGAAAGTGGAAACCATTTTACTGGTATTGAATATTTCTTTGGATGCGATATCCGTTTTCAATTTCCAGATATCTTCCCTGACCTGCAGGGACATGATGATTTCTTCCAGGGAAGCGTTACCGGCCCGTTCTCCGATGCCGTTGATGGTGCATTCCACCTGCCGGGCTCCGCTGGCGATGGCGCTGAGAGAATTGGCAACCGCCAGACCAAGATCGTTATGGCAATGAACACTGATCACGGCCTGATCGACATTACTCACCCGGGCCTTCAGGTCGGATATTTTAGCACCGAACTCGGCTGGCATGGTGTATCCGGTCGTGTCGGGAATATTTACTGTTGTAGCGCCGGCGGCAATAACCGCCTCGACGATTTCAGCCAGGTAGCGATCATCGGTACGGCCGGCATCTTCCGGTGAGAATTCCACATCACTGGTATAGGTTTTTGCCAGTTGTACCGCCTCGACTGCCATTTTCAGAATTGTCTGTCGTTTTTCGTCCAGTGATTTACCGTAACGGTCACTTCCGAACTTGCCATGAATATGAATGTCGGAGGTTCCGATAAAGGTGTGAATCCTGAATTTTTCAGCCTCGCGGAGAGCATCGTAGGCAGTGTTGATATCATTGGGAACAGCCCGTGCCAGGCCGGCCACGGTTACCGGAACCGCTGCTGAGACCTGTTTGACGGCCTCGAACTGTACTTTGGACGAAACCGGAAATCCAGCCTCGATCACATTCACATTCAAGCGTGCCAATTGCCGGGCGATTTCAACTTTCTGGGCAATGCTGAGTGAGGCACCAGGTGTCTGCTCCCCATCCCTCAAAGTTGTGTCGAATACAATAATTTTGTCGTTCATTTCTACTCCTGAAGAACCGCTGGCAAATCCGCCTCTGCGGCTGTTCTGATATATTGGCCAATCAATTCACCCATCCGGGTGGTGGAGACCGATTTCTGATCACTGGTGGCAATATCGGCGGTACGGTATCCTGCTTCCAGTACCTGTTCCAGTGACTGGTAAATCCAGCGCGCCGCTGCCGGCTGGTTGAAGGTGTAGTCCAGCATCATAGCCACCGATCCGATCATGGCGATTGGATTAGCAATATTCTGTCCCGCTATTTCCGGTGCGGTGCCGTGAACCGGTTCGTACATGGCGTATTTCGTACCCAGGCTGGCGGAAGGGAGCATCCCCAGGCTGCCGGTGATCATCGAGGCAATATCGCTGAGGATATCGCCAAACATGTTCTGGGTTACGATAACATCAAATTGCTTGGGATCGCGGACGAGCTGCATGGCAGCGTTGTCCACATACATATCGGATAGCTCAATATTCGGGTAATCTTTGTGTACTTCGTGAACAACCTCGCGCCAGAACTGGGAGCTGTCAAGCACGTTAGCTTTATGAACCGATGTGACCCGTCCGGAGCGTTTAGCCGCCAGGTCGAAAGCCACCCGTGCGATCCTGACAATTTCATCGCGCTCATAGACCAGGGTATTCCAGCCGCGCTGATTGTCCAACCCTCGCGGTTGGCCAAAATAGATTCCACCGGTTAATTCGCGGACGACCAGTACGTCGGCACCGCGGATAACTTCTGCTTTCAGCGAGGAAGCGTCCAACAGGGCATTGTAGATCCTGGCAGGTCGCAGATTGGCGAACAGGCCCAGTTCTTTCCGCAATTTCAGCAGACCGGTTTCCGGTTTCTGGTGGTGGGGGAGTGTATCCCATTTAGGGCCACCGATCGCTCCCAGCAGCACAGCCTCGGAGGCATAGCAGGCTTCCAGGGTCTCATCGGTAACCGGCTCACCGTACTCATCGATTGAACAGCCACCGGCGAGGCAGCGAGTATATTCATAGCTGGTGTCGGTTAAATCACCGACCAAATCTAAAATATTGAGGGCCGCATCCATTACTTCCGGTCCGATTCCATCACCGGGGAGGATTGTCAGTTTGGTATTTTTCATTGTTTCTTCCGATTAACCACAGATTTCACAGATTGCACTGATGTGTCATGCAGAGTTAATTGTTTATGTTTTATCACCATAATAATCTGTGATTTCAGTGTGTTTCGTTTTAATTCTTTGCTTTCAACCAGCTCATCATACTACGCAGTTTAGAGCCGACTTTCTCAATCTGGTGTTCCTGGTTTTCCTGGCGCAGGGCAGCCATTTCCGGCTGGCCGGCTTCATTCTCGGCAATCCATTCCCGGGCGAAACGGCCATCCTGAACTTCTTTCAGGATAGTGCGCATGGCCTGGCGGCTTTCTTCGGTGATCACACGCTTGCCACGGCTCATTCCGCCATATTCGGCCGTATCACTTACGGAATAGTTCATTCGCGACAAGCCGCCTTCATAGTAGAGATCAACGATCAATTTTAATTCATGCATACATTCGAAATAGGCCAGTTCCGGTTTATAACCGGCTTCCACCAGGGTCTCAAATCCTACCTTAATCAGTTCAGCGGAACCACCACAGAGGACGGCCTGCTCACCGAACAGATCGGTTTCGGTTTCATCCTTAAAAGTTGTTTCCAGGGCTCCGGCGCGGGCACAACCGATCCCTTTGGCCCAGGCCAGCGACAATGCTTTGGCTTTTCCAGTGGCATCCTGATGAATGGCAATCAGGCAGGGGACACCGGCCCCTTCGGTGTAAGTGCGCCGAACCAGATGGCCGGGACTTTTAGGTGCCACCATCCAGACATCCACACCTTCCGGCGGAACCACCTGCTGGTAATGAATATTGAAACCATGCCCGAAGGCCAGCGAGTCACCGGGCTTCAGATTGGGTTGGACATATTCCTCATAGATCGCTTTCATATTCTGATCGGGAACCAACAACATAATGACATCGGCCCAGGCTGCCGCTTCGGCAGGTGTTTTAACCTCCAGGCCGGCGGCCTGTGCCTTGGCGCAGGATGAGCTGTCGGGGCGTAGTCCCACACAGACATTCATCCCGCTTTCCATCAAATTGAGGGCGTGGGCGTGGCCCTGGCTACCGTAGCCGATTACCGCCAGTTTGCGGTTATTCAATAAATTCAGGTCAGCATCGTTTTCGTAGTAAACTTGTACCATTATATCTCCTGTGATTAACAGTAAGCACTCACCTGTTCAGGTGACCACATCACTTTATCAAATTGTGTTTTAACCGGTTTTGATTTCAATTTGTCCGGATGGCCCCGGCGCATGGCTATGGTACCGGTCTTGGTCAGTTCCAATATTCCGAATGGTTCCAGGGCTTTCAAAAGTTCGGCAATGGTTTGCTCGTCATCCATGGCCTCAACGATTGAGGTCAGGTTGCCCATATCTACCAGGCGCGCGCCGAATTTTTTAACCAGTTCGTTTAAATCGTTTAATTTGTCCGGGCCGGCGGCAATCTTGACCAGAATGCATTCCCTTACCACACAGGGCAGGTTGGAGACATCCTTCACAGCGACCACATTTACCAGGTTCAGCAGGTTGAAATAGATATTGCCACGCCGGCGCACATCCGGTTCATTGGCCACGATAGTCATCCGGCTGATACCAGGTGTTTCACTGTGCCCGGCAACCAGGCTTTCGATATTGTAGTTCCGACGCCGGAAAAGGCTGGTGATCCGGTTTAATACACCCGGTTTATTCTCTGCCAGGGCGATCAGGGTCTGTTTCATTGGATGGTCTCCTTTAATTTTTGATTTCCGTTACCGGAGAACTGGGGGTGGGGGCGCTGGATCATGTCGTCCAGGTCAGCTCCTACCGGTACCATGGGATAAACCATGTCATGGCGCTCAACAATAAATTCGATCAGAACCGGCCCGTTGATGGATTGAGCCCTCTGCATGGCGGGAAGAATTTCGTCCAGTTTTTCCACCCGGAATCCGGTAAAGCCATAGGCCTCAGCCAGTTTAACGTAATCGGGGCTGGCAATCGGTGTTTCGGCATAACGGGCGCCATAAAAAATCTGCTGCCACTGACGCACCATTCCCAGGTAACCGTTATTGATGATCGCCACATTGATATTGGCGTTTTCCTGAACGGCAGTCCCGAACTCGGTGATTGTCATCTGGATACCACCGTCCCCGGCGATGACCCAGACGGGGCGTTTCTTTTCATGGAAGCTGGCGCCGATGGCGGCCGGTAATCCGAAGCCCATTGTACCCAGGCCACCGGAAGTTATCAGCGTGCGAGGATTGTTGTGCTGGTAGTACTGGGCCTCCAGCATCTGGTGTTGCCCAACATCGGTAACGATCAGTGCTTCACCTTCGGTCCCTTCCCAGATTTTACGGATAGCCTGGGCGCCCACCATGGAATGCGGTGTTTTAATATTAAGAACATCGCGCACCTGGGATTCCTGCTGCCACTTGGCGATGGTATTGAGCCAGGTTTCGTGCTTGCGGACTTTTATCATGGGATGGACCTGTCGCAAGACAGCCGAAAGGTCAGCATGGACAGCCAGATCGATGTGGACGTTTTTATTAATTTCCGAAGCATCGATTTCGATATGAATTTTTTTCGATTTCCGGGAATAGGTTTTAAGATTACCGGTTACCCGGTCATCGAACCGCATGCCACAGGCAATCAGCAAATCGGCCCTTTGAATGGCATTGTTCACCCAGTGCTGGCCATGCATTCCCATCATGCCAAGTACCAACGGATGGTTTTCAGGTAAGGCACTCTTACCAAGCAGGGTTGAGGCCACCGGTATTGAGGCCCGCTCTGCCAGATCAAGGACTTCCCGGCAGGCATTGCTCAGCAGGACACCGTTACCGGAAAGTATTAAAGGCCGTTCGGCTTCGTTTACCAGGCGGACAAATTCATCGATTTGTTTGGTACTGGCCTGAGGGGCTGGTTTGTAGCCTGGCAGTTTAACTGGTTTACTGGAATATCGAAATTCGGTCCGGGCATTCTGAACATCCTTGGGAACATCGATCAATACCGGTCCGGGGCGGCCCGTACGGGCGATATAAAAAGCTTCCCGGATTGTATCGGCCAATTCGTTGACATCCATAACCTGATAATTATGCTTGGTTACCGGAATGGTGGCACCAACAATATCGATCTCCTGGAAAGCATCGGATCCGATGACAGAACTGCCCACCTGACCGGTGATACACACCATGGGCGATGAATCCAGCCGGGCCGTGGCGATACCGGTTATCATATTGGTTGCTCCCGGTCCGGATGTACTGATGGCAACGCCGACTTTACCGCTGGCGCGGGCATAACCGTCAGCCATGTGGGTGGCACCCTGTTCATGCCGGACCAGTACATGATGGATTTTTTCCCGATATTTGGTCAGGGCATCATAGGTAGGTAAAATAGTACCGCCGGGGTATCCGAAAACCACTTTCACGCCTTCTTTGATCAGACATTCCCAGATGATCTCGGCCCCGGTCAGTTGATTTGAATTTTTATCAGTCTCCATCTGAATTTCCTTAATTTATTTTAGTATGGCCCCGGTATTAGCCGAGGTTACCAACCGTGCGTAGCGACCCAGATATCCATGGGTGATACGTGGTTTAAAAGTATCTAATTTTTTGATTCGCTGTTGAATATCATTAGTGCTGAGATCAACCTTGAGGCTGTGGTTCGGGATATCGATTTCAATCAGGTCGCCATTTCTCAGGGCGGCGATAGGACCCCGGTCAGCGGCCTCCGGGGATACATGACCGATACAGGCTCCCCGAGTTCCACCGGAAAAGCGGCCATCGGTGATCAGGGCAACGCTATCGCCGAGCCCCAGGCCCATGATAGCGCTGGTAGGTGAAAGCATTTCCGGCATTCCCGGTCCGCCCCGTGGTCCTTCATACCTGATAACGACTACATCGCCAGGTTGAACTTCCTGTCCCATTATTCCAGCCAGGGCCTCTTCCTGTGATTCATAAATCCGGGCCGGGCCTTTATGTACCTGCATTTCAGGATCCACTGCGCCGGTCTTCACTACGGCACCAGCTGGGGCCAGGTTGCCAAACAGCAGGGCCAGGCCACCTTCGCTGGAATAGGGATCGGATACTGGACGAATTATATTCCGATCATTGGTGGTAGCCGCTCTTATATTCTCGCCCAGAGATTTACCGGTAACGGTTGGTCGGTTCAGGTTGAGCAGGCCAACGATTTGGGATAATTCTTTCAGAATCGCTGATACACCACCCGCACGGTCGACATCTTCCATGTGGACCTCCCGGGTAGCCGGACTGACTTTGCATAAATATGGTGTTTTGCGGGCGAGCTGATTCAATTCCCTGAGATCGAAATCAATTTCAGCTTCATTGGCAATAGCCAGGGTATGGAGTACGGTGTTGGTACTACCTCCCATGGCCATATCCAGGGCGAAAGCATTCAGCAGGGTATCACGATCGATAATATCGCGAGGTTTGATATCGTTGTTGACCAGATCTACGATCCGGCTACCGGCTATTTTTACAAGTTCCGCCCGTTTTTTATCTACAGCCAGAACAGTGCCATTACCGGGCAGGGCCATTCCCAGCGCTTCCATTAGACAATTCATTGAATTGGCGGTAAACATACCGGCGCAGGAACCACAGGTGGGGCAGCCGGATTTTTCCAGATCGGCCAGTGAAGCTTCGTCCAGTTGGCCCGATTTGACCTGTCCCACGCCCTCAAAGACAGATATCAGATCGATTTTATTTCCGTTGGAATCCCGCCCGGCCTTCATTGGCCCGCCGGACACAAAGATGGTAGGAATATTCAGTCGAACGGCCGCCATCAACATCCCGGGGACTATTTTGTCGCAGTTGGTAATGCATAACAGGCCATCCAGGCGATGGGCTTCAGCCACCGTTTCCACACTGTCGGCGATCAGTTCCCGGCTGGCCAGGGAATAACGCATGCCGATATGTCCCATGGCAATTCCGTCATCCACACCAATCGTGTTGAATTCGAATGGTACGCCACCGGCAGCCCGCACTGCTTCTTTGGCCAGTTGCCCGAATTGCTGTAGATGAACGTGGCCAGGTATCAAATCGATATAGGAATTAGCTATACCGATAAACGGTTTGGTGAAGTCCTCTTCGGACTTGATTACACCGGTGGCCCGCAGGAGGCTGCGGTGCGGTGCATGTTCAAAACCAGTTTTTATTTTGTCTGATCGCAATGTCTTTCCTTTTTCAAGACAATCGCCTCAGAGCTCCGACTGGGTTAGCTGGACAGGTGCAGTGGTAGGATTCGGGAGGGTTGCTCCGTCGTCTTGTTCGCCTGTCCTATGTTCTGTGTCGGTTAGGCTACTGAGACGACGTGCTCAATAATAATCAGGACCAGCAGGACTAACAGCAGAGAAATGTTTGGCAGAATAAAGAACGCCCGCCCAACCGCTTGGCTGGTGGCAAATATTCTGCTGTTATGCTGTTGTTTCATTGGTTTCCTGAAAAACAATATCTTTAATCAGATATTTGACGCTGATGTTAAGAACCTTATTTTATTCTTTACAAGCGCTTTTTTATTAAACATTCTTATTTTTCAAATGCGCGAATGCATATTCTACGTAATATTATTCAATTATCATGCCAGTTACCGGAAATGGACTGTTGAAGATATGTATTTATGATCGCTATCTCCACTTTGTGGTTCGACCAGATACCGGGGGAGGCGGGTAATGGTTAATATTATCTTGTATTTTGTTAATTTATGGCTACATGGGACTGCATTGGTACCGGGAAGATTATTTATACTTCTGTGCCTGATAATGATATTGACGAAATGACCGTATGTTATATTGTGAGTATCAGGCAGGTAGATTTTTCCTTATTATCAGTGCGGTAATTATGCAGTCTCAATATTAAATTGATGAGTATGTATTTTTTTAGCTTTATTAATCACAAGTACACATTGAAATACTCTCTGCCTGGGGTAATTAAATGAAATCACCAAGAATATTAATTGTGGATAGCGATGAGCTGGCACGAACGCTATTAGAGCAAAGTTTCAGTAAAGAAAAGATAGCGGTTATTGCCTCGGTATCAACTGGTGCTGAAGCAATCCGCCAGGCCATTGAACTACACCCGGATATAATCCTCATTAACTTGATGATATCAAAAGAATTTAATGGGATTGAAATAGCGGAAAGAATACAGGAGAAATTAGAGACTGCGATTATCTTTATAACTACCTCTGCCAGTGATGATATGATTTACCAGGCCAGCCAGACCGATCCTTATGGATTTCTATTCAAGCCTTTTACTCACAATACTTTGGTTGCATCTGTCAACGCGGCATATAAGAAGGTGAAAATGGAAAAGAGAGCCGCCGAATCAGAAGAAAGGCTGAATACGATTTTCAACAGCGCTCCGGATGCTATGTTTATGATTAATCCGGATGGTACATTTATCGACGGGAACACAGCGGCTGAAAAACTGGCTGGGTATTCAAAACAGGAACTGATAGGAAAAAGTTTCCTGAAATTGAACATGATGCCGGCCGATGATTTGAATCGAGCCAGTGAGAATCTGTCCATAGTTTTGTCCGGCCAGCCTGTCGGTCCGGCGGAGTATACAATAATTAATAGAACCAGCGGATATATTCCGGTTGAAATCAAAACCGATTTGATATCCGTAAAAGGTCAGAAAATCATACTCGGTATAGCCAGGGATATTTCACGGCGTAAGGAAGCCCAGGAAGCAATTAAGGCGTCGGAATACAGATTTCGAAAAATTTGGGATAGCTCCTATGATGGTATGCGGCTGACGAGTGTGGATGGCGAAATTCTGATGGTTAATGATGCATACTGTAAAATGGTGGGTATACCGGAAGAGAAATTAATCGGTGCGTCGTTGGCAACTGTATATGCCGAGGAAAACCGGGCCGGAATTATAGATACTTATCACAATCATTTCAAGAGCGGTCGATTTAGTCCGCATTTTGAAAAATACATGAAGATGTGGGACGGCCGCTATGAGTGGCTTGAGGTCTCATGTTCCTTTTTCATGCTGGATGATGTGCAGACCGAGCTCAGTATTTTCAGGTGTAATACCGAAAAGAAATTGATCGATGAAGCTATTACACATCTGGCAACCAGTTTCACCAAATTGTCAGGATTGGAATTATATGAAGCTGTTACATCCAATCTGGCTGCTGCGTTGGGATTCGAATATGCAATAGTGGGTGAATTGGATGATAACCAGCAGGGTATAAATATACTTGGCGGTTATGATAACGGTGAAAAACTGAAGCCATTCCATTATGATATAAAAGGAACACCCTGTGAAAATATTATCAGGAAAGAAACAAGCCTGTATCTGTCTGCCGTTCGGGAACAGTTTCCCGATGCAACTCTGTTGCAAAAGAAGGGTGTCGAGGGATATATCGGAATCCCCCTGTTTAATTCGGAAGGCCAACCAATCGGAATTCTGATTTTGATGAGTAAGAGCCCGATTCAAAACAAATCCTTTGCCGAAAAATTGGTTTCCATCTATTCTGATCGGATTGAAGCGGAACTGGAAAGAACCAGTATACATAAACAACTGCAGCACAGTGAATTAAAACTACAGTCTATTATTGATTCGGCTCCGCTTGGTATTCATCTTTATGAGTTGCATCCTGATGACAGATTGGTTTTCACAGGCTATAATCCCCAGGCCGATAATATTTTAAACTTCTATCATCACGATCTGATCGGTCAATCAATTGAAGACGCTTTTCCCGATCTGGCGGATACTGAAATTCCTGCTTCGTACCGCCGGGTAGTAAGGAATGATGTTCTCTGGAGTTCGGAATATATTCAATACGAAGATGATAATATTACCGGAATTTTTGAAGTACATGCTTTTGCCACTGAGCCAAATCGGATGGCAGCCATGTTTCTGGATATTACTGAAAGGAAAATATCGGAAAAGGAAATTCATGATAAGAATGTCGAATTAAGTACGGCACTGGAGCAACTTCGCTCAGCTCAAAAAGAGAAAGAAAAAGACCAGGCCCTTTTGCAGAGCATTTTTCGTGCCACACCGGTTGGGATAGGCATGGTTGTCGATCGTATAATTATGTTCGCCAATCATACCTTAGAGCAGATAACCGGATATTCCAAAGACGAATTGATTGGCCGGAGTGCCCGGATGCTATATTCCTCTGACGAAGATTATGAATATGTTGAAAAGGAAAAATACCGACAGATTGCCAAGCAGGGAACTGGAACAGTAACAACCCACTGGCGGCAGAAAAACGGGAATGCAATCTATGTGCTGTTGAGCTCTACCCTTATAGATGCGAACGACATTGAGCTGGGTGTAACATTCTCAGCTTTGGACATCACTGATCGCAGGCTGATGGAGGAACAGTTGCGTGAAAGTGAGGAAAAATACCGGTCATTGTACGAATCGATGAATGAGGGATTATCTATCCATGAGATGATTTACAATAATGACGGCGACGCCATCGATTACCGGATAATTGGCACGAATCCTACCTTTTCAATTCTGACCGGCTTGGATGGAGATGCTGTTATGGGAAAAAGTGGCCGGGAAGTGTATAAATCCGATCCGCCTCCGTATCTGGATATTTATACCGAAGTAGCTGAGACCAGAAAACCAACATCGTTTGAAACCTATTATCAGCCGATGGAAAAATATTTTGAAATTTCTGTTTTTTCACCTCAGCAAGGACAATGTGCCACCATTTTTTCCGATATATCAGAGAGTAAGCAGCTTGAGAAGCAGCTCCAGCAGGCCCAGAAAATGGAAGTTGTCGGGCAGTTGGCAGGCGGGGTCGCCCATGATTTCAATAACAAGTTGGGGGGTATAATCGGATATGCCGAGCTGGCCCTGGGCCAAATTGACGCTAATCATCCGGCGGCTGAATATATTAATAATATCATATCCAGGAGTGATAGTGCCGCAACATTGGTCAAACAACTGCTGGCTTTCAGCCGACAACAGATACTGGACATTTCCAGTATTAATATTAATTCGATCATCATGGAATCGGCGCGCTTCCTGACGAAGGTAATTGGGGAACACATCAAACTGAAGACTGATCTGGCTACTGAGATCGGTGTGATCTCAGCTGATGCAGGTGCCGTTGATCAGGTACTCACAAATCTGGTGATCAACGCCCGGGATGCAATGCCTAAGGGGGGAGAAATAATAATCGGGACCACCAATATCTATCTTGATGAGGAGTTTTGCAGTCAGCACTACTGGATGATTCCGGGAAACTATGTCAAGTTAACGGTCAGCGATACTGGCCGAGGAATTGACAGCAGTATCAAAGAGAGGATCTTCGATCCATTTTTTACTACTAAAGAAATTGATAAAGGTACCGGTTTGGGATTGTCAATGGTATTTGGTATTGTGAAACAGCACAGCGGATTTATCACCTGCGACAGTGCCGTTAATGTCGGGACAACTTTTGCTATATATTTCCCAATCTCGGATGAATTACCTGAAGCAGATAAACCATTATTGATTAATGCGGATATCCGTAGAGGTAAAGAAACCATTTTACTGGTTGAGGATGATCTTGAGCTCAGTAAAGTTATCAAAGCCATTCTGATAGACCTGGGGTATACGGTATTTCACGCCGAGAATGGCGTTCGGGCAATCGAGACTTATAATAACAGTCATAACCGGATCGACCTGGTGATTACCGATGTAATTATGCCTGAAATGAACGGAATTGAACTCTATCAGCAATTGGTGGAAAGCAATCCCGAATTGAAGTTCATGTTTATTTCCGGTTATGCTTCACATAAGACAATTAAAATGATCCCGCAGACTGAACGAACACGTTTTTTGCAGAAACCATTCCGCGGCGAAGTGCTGGTCAAGGAGATCAGGAAACTATTTGATTGAATAGTCTGTGCAATTATTAATTCAAACCTCTTTTCACCAGCAATGGCTCGATAGAAGGATCCTGACCACGGAACTGTCGGTATATTTCCATTGCATCCTCTGTTCCACTTAAGCCAAGCACATATTTCCGGAATTTTGCGGCCAGTTCCTGATCGAACAGGTCGCCGCTATCCTTAAAAGCCTGAAAGGCATCGGAATCCAGCACTGCGGCCCAGATATAACTATAATATCCGGCGGAATAGCTCCATGAGAAGGCATGGTTGAAATAGGTGCTGTGGTAGCGGGTGACAATTTCAGGAAGCAGTCCGATACGTTCGAATACTGCCTTTTCATATTCAATTGGATCTACCGCAGTATCGGCTGTCAGGGTATGCCAGTCCATATCAAGGATACTGGCGGCCAGATACTCAGTGGATATGAATCCCTGGTTGAACAGAGCGGCTTTCTGTAGTTTTTCTATCAATTCATCCGGAATCGGTTCACCGGTCTGGTAATGGTGGGCATACATTTTAAGTACTTCCGGTTCTGCCGCCCAGTTTTCGAGAATCTGGCTGGGTAATTCCACAAAATCGCGGGGCATCAGTTGGTCAGTATAAGTCCTGGTTCTCAGTAATGAATGGAGGGCATGCCCGAATTCATGAAACAGTGTCTCAACTTCTTCAAAACTCAGTAAAGCGGGTTTCTCACCGGTTGGCGGAGAAAAATTACAGACATTGACCACAACCGGTGTTATCCAGTTCCCCTCACGGTTAGACTGTGGCCGGAATGAGCTTGACCAGGCGCCGACCTGTTTTCCTTTACGGGGATGATAGTCGGTAAAGAAAATACCAATATGTTTGCCATCGGCCTCTTTGACTTCCCATGCTTGTACATCCGGATGGTAAACCGGTAGATCGTGGCGTTCAGTAACTGTAATTCCATACAGGTGGTTGGCTACCATGTAGGCACCGTTTATCACCTTTTCAATCGGGAAGTAGGGACGTATCTGGTTTTCATCCAGATCGTATTTTTCCTGGCGCAGTTTTTCGGCATAGTACCACCAGTCCCAGGGTTGGAGGTTTATACCATCGCCTTCACGGTCGATCTGGGCCTGCAGGTCGTCAGCTTCTGTTCTGGCACGTTTCATGGCCGGTTCCCAAAGCTGTTTAAGAAATACATCCACACTGTCAATCGTTTTGGCCATACTGCGCTCAAGCGCGTATTCGGCATGACTGTTATAACCGAGGAGCCGGGCACGTTCGATACGTAAATTGACTATTGTTACCAGCCGTTCTTTATTGTCGAATTCATCATTATTATTTCCACGATTGATATAGCCATCGAACATTTTCTTTCGTAAATCGCGATGTTTGGAATACTGCAGGAAAGGTAACAGACTGGGTTTATCAAGAGTAAATACCCACTTCCCATTCAAATCATTTTGTTTGGCCAGCTCGGCAGCGGCTGTTTTAACCCGTTCCGGAAGGCCTGCAAGTTCGGTTTCATCATTGAGAATCATTTTCCAGGTATTGGTTTCCCTGCGGCAGGCTTGCCCGAATTCCAGCATTGCTAAAGATAATTCCTGATTTATCTGGCGTAGATTATCCTTATCCTTCTGTGAAAGATTGGCCCCGTTGCGTACAAAATCCTGGTAGATTTTATCTAACAGAGTATTTTGTTCTGTTGTCAATTTATTGCGATCAGCTGAATTGTAGACCTGCTTAATGCGGCTAAACAAATTCTCGTTTAAGATAATATCATCACGATGTTTTGATTTCAACTGATTGTACTTGCTCTCGACCTGATCCAGTTCGTCGGTAGCATCGGTTCCACTCAGGTTTTCCATTACCAGTTCAACCCGCTCCAGAAAGCGACCACTGGCCTCATAGGCCTCGATAGTATTAGCGAATGTCGGGGCACTTGTATTTGCTACAATGCCGTCTATTTCAGCCTGTTCTTTTTCGATGCCAGCCAGCAGGGCGGGCATATAATGACTGGTTTCTATTTGATCGAACGGTGGTACTTCAAAAGATGTATTCCATGTATTGAAAAAGGGATTTGAGTTTTGGTTATGACAGCTCATGATTCCGACTCCCAGGATGATTATTAACAAGTGAAAATATCTCACACCAATTACCTGTTCATTAAGATGCATATTATTTTATTGGATGTATATCCAGCATGTTGAAAATTACACTTATCAGGATAAATGAATACCAACTGTTTTTAGTATTATTGTTTTCTATACTGTGGTTAAACCACCGTAGATTCGCGCCTTGTACTGATTACAAAAGCATTATTTAAATCCATAGTTAATTCCCTGGCAGTCGACCCCTGAAGCAAAAAGTTATTAAAAATCCCATGTTTCGTTTTCTGGCTTTGTTATCAATTGCCTCGGCAGTCGGGTTCCAGGCCTGGAGAACCTTATTTAATAATTTCGCCGTGGAAATCGTGCACCTGGAAGGCAACCATATCGGTGTTATCCAGTCTGTCCGGGAGATTCCTGGTTTTTTGGCTTTACTGGCGATTTTTATTATTATTTTTATCAAAGAACACCATCTTTCAGCCTTGTCGGTTATCACCTTGGGAGCAGGCGTTCTATTGACTGGAATATTGCCAAGCTTTCCCGGATTGATCCTTACGACTTTAATTATGAGTTTCGGTTTCCATTACTATGAAACCACCAATAGCTCATTGACCCTCCAGTATTTTGATTCCAGCACATCTCCATGGGTTATGGGGAAACTGCGCAGTTATTCCGCCGCCTCTAATATTGCCGTAGGATTATCCATTTACCTGCTCAGTTTTCTATTGAACTATCAACTGATGTTCGGATTGATAGGTGGTCTGATCATTATGGCTGGAATCTGGAGTCTGTCGCAGAAACCGGAACGCAGTGACCTGGTACCGCAAAATAAAAAAATGATCCTGAGGAAACGGTACTGGCTGTATTATTTCCTGACTTTTATGGCCGGAGCCCGCCGACAGATATTTGTGGCCTTTGCGGTCTTCTTACTGGTAAAGAAATTTCAGTTCAGTGTTCAGGAAATCACCCTGCTGTTTGTTTTTAATAATATTGTTAATTATTTTCTTAGTCCGGCAATCGGGATGGCGATTATCCGATTCGGAGAGCGGAAGGTTTTGTCACTGGAATATTTCAGCTTGATTTTCATATTTATTGCCTATGCCTTTGTCGAATCAAAGGCTATTGTGGCCGGGCTCTATGTTCTGGATCATATCTTTTTCAACTTTGCCATGGGGATTCGAACCTACTTCCAGAAGATTGGCGATCCGGCGGATATGGCCCCCACCATGGCGGTGGGTTTTACGATTAACCACATAGCTGCGGTAGTGATTCCGGTGTTGGGCGGACTGGCCTGGATAATCGATTATCGAATACCATTTCTGGCTGGTGCTGTTATGAGTATGGTATCGCTGGCAGCCACTCAATTCATTCGTGTAAGTTCATCGCGCTAAATATCAGTATCGGTCAGTACGGAGTCGCGCACTGTTTTGGTACAGGTAAGAAACAGACATTAAAAAGACCACTTCTCCATGGAGTTTCTTCGTAAGTCTGGAAAAAAATGCATATTTCCGGTGAATATTTTTCATGTTCTTGCCTGCACCACTATTCATTAAGCCGTATACTTGTAAGGTACGGTTTTTGCTGATAAAGCGTGTGGTGGAATATCATAAACCATTATTCATTCTATGATTGTCAGTAGATGATAAAAAAAGTTAAGACTGAACAGCTGGTAGTGGGCATGTATGTTCATGACTTCAACTGTGGTTGGCTTTCACACCCGTTTATTCAATCCCAGATGAAGATCAATGACAAAAGCCTGATTGAACAGGTTAAGGCTACCGGTATACGAGAGTTGTACATTGATACCTCCAAAGGTCTCGATATCAATGACGCACCGACTGCTGAAGAGGCCAGTAAAAAATTAAACCGGGAGTTTAAGCAAAGTTTCAGGCGGGACGTACGTCCTCGGAAAAAAACTGTTTCCAAGCCTGCGAAAATTCCATATCGGCAAGAAATGGAAAAGGCGCGTGTAATCCGCAATGAAGCACGTAATTATATTGATAATGTTTTGAGTAAAGCTTCCGCCGGTAAAATGGTTGAATTGGATGCAATAGATCCGATAATCGATAATATGGTGGAATCAATCAGCCGGAATGAGAATGCCCTGATTTCGTTATTTCAGGTGAAAAAAACCGATGAATACACCTTCATGCATTCCCTGAGCGTAAGCACTTTACTGATCGCCTTTGCCAAGTTTTTGAAATTGCCGGCTGAAGATATCCGTAATATGGGAATCGGGGGTATGTTGCATGATATCGGGAAGATGAAGATTCCGTTGGAAGTGCTTAATAAACCGGGAAAATTGACGGATGATGAATTCGTTACTATGAAGAACCATGTGGTTATCGGGCGGCAGATAATTAAACAGAACCAGGATATTGAGCCGCTGATTCTACAGGTTGCCAGTGAGCATCATGAACGATTTGACGGTACCGGCTATCCTTATGGCTACAATGGTGATAAAATCAGTTTGGGCGGTCAGCTGGCAGCGATAGTTGATGTCTATGACGCCCTGTCATCAGACCGCATTTACCATAAAGGAATGTCACCGGCCGATACAGTGAAAAAGCTGTTTGAGTGGAGCAAGTATCATTTTGATCCGGAATTAGTGCATAAGTTTATTGTGTTTATTGGAATATTTCCGATTGGAACCCTGGTCAGACTGTCAAATGAAAAACTGGGAGTGGTTATTGCGGCAAACCGATCGACACCGCTGGTCCGTGTATTTTTCGATACCAAACGACGACAGGTCACCCGCATCCATGATATTGACCTGGCGGAAGGCATTGGCCAATCCCTGCAGATTACCGGTTATGAAAATGCCGGTGATTTAGGAATCAATATTTCGACTATTATAGACAGTATTTGATTATAGTATTTTAGCCGGGATGATCAGTCGCCGAGAATATAATCCAGGTTCTCAATAAAATCGCCCTCCGGTTTTGCCTCAACGCGGAAATAGTGGATTTTGGGGCTTGATTGAACCTGAAGGAACTGGAGCTGAGTTTCATCAATTTCCAACTGATATTCGCCTGGTGGAATTTCCATGGCATAAAAGGATCCGTCGGCAAAGGTGTGCATGGTTACATTCAAATCGCTTTCAATTCCTTGCAGATAAAGCCGTAAGCCACCGACCGGTTCAAGATTCCCGCCAGTCTTTTTAATTAGAACCTGGCCGCTGATTACCCCGGTAATATTGAAAGGGACATCGATTTGCTTATACCGGTTTGGGTCGGTAACGACTGAAAATTCCTTATATTTGGGAACCAGTAACGGATCGCGGATATAGGCTTCATTAACCACGAAATTGTATTTACGGTAAGGAAGCAGCTGGGTCAGGCGTGATACACCATTTTTTGTTATTTGCCGGCTGGAGGAATTTTTTATCCGGATTGCATTACCTGGTATTATCTGCTCACCTTGATCATATTCCCCTGAGCTGTTTTCATCTACATACATCCGCACCGTAATGCCGGACCGGCCGACCTGCTGCATATTGTCCGTGACAATCGCCTTGTTTTTTCCGTCAATGGCCAGGGATCCGCGGAAGGTTTGGGTTAAGGATGTGGTTCCACTTGATGAGCGTAGCGTTGTTGAAGACCGGGCACTATTGAAATCCCAGCTCAGCCCCAGGATGATCATATTGTTTGCGGTTAGATAATCGCGCGTATAGGTAATCTGAATGCGTCCGGCTTTACCGATCTGTTTTAGAATCTGAATTTCACTTTCCCTGATGGATTGGATATTGAAATCATGCTTTAATTCTGTTCGGAAATACGTACCACGGAGAAATTTTCTGATGTTTGGTGTGCGTGGGATGGTATACATTGCTGAAAGAGTTATTTCTCCGTCTTCACCAAATTGCTGTCCGGAATCCAGAATCAGCTGATCTCGGAATTTGGTGCGTAGTCGAAACCGGCCGATAAACGAACTCAAATCCAGGCCATAGGACAATTCCTCATTGGCTTTAAATTGCTGCAGATTCATGTTTACCCGGCTGGTGAAGGGCAGGTTGCCCACAAAAAAAGGAAGATACAGATTAGCACTGGTGGATTGAACCATATTCGCCAGGTTTAACGGGCTGCCCTTTGTGTAGTCATAATAATCGATACTCCAGCTGGCTGATCGTGGGTATAGAGCGCGCATTGTTATCCGGTTATAAGCCTCCGGAGCAATATCCATGTTGATCAGGTATTGGGTGGCGATCCGGGCTGATATGGAATTATATATAATGGGACGATTATGATTAACCGATTCCGTAAAATCAGCACCAAGGTTATTGGTTAGCCAGTTATTAATGCCATAGGCGATATTGGTGTGGGCGGTAATACCGCGTTCCTCCCAGGCCAGACCCGGTGTCCGTCTTCAAAAACGTTTGGACACAAAAAGGCTGATTTAATGAGAGTACTT
>CAYPJE010000011.1:0-88056 GCA_964410945.1 uncultured bacterium | reverse complement strand
GTACATTTTTAAACGACCATTTTTGGTACAATTTATAGCGACCATTAACAAATGTGGGGAAATAGTTTTTGGTGTTGGTTTGGTAAATAATAGAAGGAAAAAATATATATAACTTAGTGTACTCAGTGTCATTGTGGTTCGTACAGATCCCCGCAAATGGGGATTTTTTTTAACCACAGATTTCACCTATCTACGCCAAGGCTACGATAGGCAGGCAGATTAACACTGACTATTATTTTTTTATTTCTTCCGTACTCCTGACTCCGTTTTACGGTTTTCGGTATTCCGGTATGATGACAAGAAAAAACCCCGGGCGAAAGCACCGGGGTTTTTCAATAGTATACGATGTAATGAATGTCTTAAAACAGTGTCGAAATATCGTACATCAACATGACACCGATGTTGGCAAAGTAAGTCAGGTCTTTGCCTTCTGGTCCACCACCGGTATTAAACTGCCCGCGAAAGTATGGTTTAACAACTAATGGCATATTGGGAACCATGTAGTCATAATAGAGTGCTCCGGAGAAACCAAGTCCGTCATAATAACCTACACCGGCCCAATAGGAGATCGGACCGTAAGGAGTAACGTAAAGTGTTGTGTTAAGCGTTCCATAGACGCCCACCTGGGTTCCAATTTCCATCATTGCAGCTTCAATACCAAGGCCTACACCAACGTTGAATGGACCGACTGCAAAGCCATATGGTGTGTTTCCAACAATACCAATTACAGGACCGACACCGGATTCATAAGTTTCACCAGCAATAATTGGATACCCTAAGTTCAACCCAGCAGTATAACCAGCCAGGGCGCTTGCGGTGCCTTCATCCTGGGCCGCTGCCGGTGATAAAAGAAGTACCATCATTAAGGACGATAACAATAAAAAACTGATACGCTTCATATTTCCTCCAACAAAGTTTCTATGTAGTCAAATAATTAGCTTTAGTTTACAATAAATAAAAAGTGAAATCAAATAAATCATTGAAATAAATAAAACCAGGTATTTTAACGTGATGAAGCTAACATGAGAATATTTTACCACGGAGACACCTGTCTATGTAGTGGCTTAGCCGGGCAGGCAGAGAGCACAGAGTTTTTTATTTATGGATTAGGGATGAAAGGAAACAGGAGAACGGAGGAAAGGAGACGGGAAAAATGGGAACTAGGGAATGGGGACTGGGAACGGAAGAAAAGGAGACCGGAGGAAATGGAACAGGGAAATGGGGGCAAGGGACTGAAGATGGGGGATTGAAGAGGAATCTACTCTCCTGGTTTATTGCCGGTATTGAAATTAATGGTACATCAACCGGTTCAAAAATCTACAACTCTTGTTTTGTCATTACCAGACATTGGTAGATTCCTCACCCGCCCCAGCGCTTTCTTTCAGAATGACGATCTGTTGTGGTAATTGAACAAGGGGGTGTCATTCTGAATAAGGCATAAGCCGAATGAAGAATCTTATCCGGGTTACTATTGGTAATTCCCGACATCAGCGGATGAGATCCTTCGTCCAAAAGACTCAGGATGACAACCGAGTTTGGTTATTAATAAACAGTGTGTCACCCGAATCCCGATGGAATCAGGATTCGAAATGATAAAAATCAAGGGAACCAGAATGGGCTATTTGGTATATTACCAGCTAATCCTACAGTCCCCGGTATCTTGTACCGCGTTCCTTCTTATAATTGAAAATTGAAGCGACCAGCAGGAGCGCCACTACCAGGGACGGAAAATTATCCCTTTGTCATGCAGCAGGGATTTGATCTGTTCCAGCCGGCCGGGGAGTGGTTGATCGGCGGACAGCTGCAGGTCAACGCTGATATCAGTGGAAACATCATCACCCACCCAGACGGTCTCAATCGAATCGGGATTGACGGCGGTTTTGATGATCTCCAGGTCAGACTGGCGCAGCTCGACAGCGGTAATGATTAGAATTACACCAGCATCCAGCATAATATGGGCGATCTCCGACAGGCGGCGCATATGCTCTTCCGGGGAGCCGTCACGGTCCTTGATATCGGCATCGACACCATAGAGAACATTACCGATACCCAGGAAATAGACCACCTTGCCATCCTCAAACAAACGGGCTTCCAGGTTTTTGGCCAGTTCCTTTTTACCTGACTGGCGTTGACCGGTGATCAGGATCAGGGTGGATTTCTGGTTATATTTTTCCGCCCGTTTTTCAGCTGAAATTATACTCTGTTCCCACTTATAATTCCGGCGCAGGACTTTTTCGCGAACCTGGGTTTGACGATCAGCCTGGGCCTCGCGGATGATACCGCCACCGCGGATCTCGTAATTATCAATGATCACGAAGCGACTGGTAAGAGCCAGTTTATCGGCCAGGTCGAAAGCAATCGGTTTGTTCAGCTTCAGGATACACTCAGCTACATCATGGCGCTCGACCTGGGTTTTTTCCTGGTTCAGGTCCAGGTTGGAGGCATCAACGATCCGGACGATCTGTTCCAGTTTTACCGGGACTTTTGCGGTACCAACTTTCAGGAGGTATTCCTTGCCCTGCTTCAGGGGATCGTGACCGATCCAGAACAGGCTGACCCGCAGACGTGTGGTAACTTCCGGGTGGGGCTCCTGGGCCAGGGCGGCGATTTCCCCACGGCCGATATAAATCTGTTCTTCCAGGGTAAATCCGGTGGCCATGCCAGCGACAGCTTTATCAACCGGGGGGGCATTAAACCCTTCGATTGATTTAACCGTGCTGGTTTTACCGGATGGATAGAAGATCACCCGGTCACCGGTTTTCACAGTACCGGTAGCGATAGTACCAGCCACGATGCGCCTGTCATCGCCCTGCTGGGTAAATTTATATACTGCTTGGACCGGCATACGGAAAGGCTGATCCACAGGAGCCGCTTCCTTGGAGAAATGATCCAGTTCATCCAGGACGGTCCGGCCTGTGTACCAGGACATATTTTCAGAATGATCAGCGACAGCATCGCCCATGAACCCACTGACCGGAATAAATCCCCGGGGTTCAACATTAATACTATTTAAAAATTCAGTATATTCGCTTACAATAGAATCAAACCGTTCCCGGCTGTAGTCCACCAGATCCATTTTATTAACCAGAACTGTCAGTTGGCTGATTCCGAGCATGGAAATCATATAGCCGTGGCGGCGGGAGTTTTCCCGGACACCCTCCTTGGCGTCAATTACCAGCAGGGCACATTCCGCCCTGGAGGCACCGGTTATCATATTTTTCAGGAATTCGATATGGCCCGGGGCATCAATGATGATATAATCGCGCTTGGCCGTACTGAAGAAAACACGGGCCGCATCGATGGTGATCCCCTGGTCCTGCTCATCCTTCAAGGCATCCAGCAGGAAGGCATATTCGAATGGTTTTGAGTTCAGCTCGCAGGTACGCCTGACCTGTTTCAGTTTACCTTCCGGTAGCGAGTTGGTATCAGCCAGCAGACGGCCGATGATCGTACTTTTACCGTGATCCACGTGGCCGGCGATCACGATATTCATCTGTTGGCGTTCTTTATTGTCAGTGGTCATTGAGTCATTAGTCATTGGGTTACCACAATGTTTTTAATAATACTAATTTTATAATTGCACATTCGTAATTCGTCATTGACAATTCTTATACTTTTATCTTTTTACTTCTACCCCGCCTACGTCCCTTTGGGATCTACGGCGGGCAGGCTTTTATCTTGATACCTGTTACATGTATCCATCGCGGCGCAGGGTTTCCAGTCCGCCGCCGCCGTCTTTGTCCTGGGCCCGTCCGGAACGCTCGGCAATATTGGCAAATTTCCCTGAGACCAGTTCAGTGATGATATCATCCACATTCCTGGCGGTAGATTGAACCGGCGTAGTGCAGGGATAACAGCCCAGAGAGCGGTAACGCTGGCCCGTACCCTGATCGTAGTACAGTGATACGGTTGGGATATTCTCGCGCTTGATATATTCCCAGATGTTCAACTCGGTCCAGTCCAGCAGGGGGTGGATGCGTACGTGGGTTCCGGGGGCAAAATCGGTCTTGTACTGGTTCCAGAATTCCGGTGGTTGATCGCCTACGTCCCACTGGTTGCCCTGATCGCGGGCACTGAAATAGCGTTCCTTGGAACGGGAACCTTCCTCGTCAGCCCGAACGCCCACAATCACACCGGTGAACGGTTCGGTATTGGTATCCACTTCGTATTCACGGGACTGGAGATTCAGGCGGTAACGTTTCCAGCTGCCATTCAGGGTGTTTTTCAGGGCTTCCGATTTCAGGGATTGGCAGCATTTGATCCGGTCAACGGCGCCATCAGGATAAGTCTGTTTGTCCTGCAAAGCCTGTTCGTTCTGGCCGTAGATCATGGTCAGGTGCCATTCCTGTGCCAGGCGGTCGCGGTACTCGATCATTTCCGGAATCTTGAAACTGGTATCGATATGGACCAGGGGAATGGGAACATGGCCGAAAAAGGCTTTGCGGGCCAGCCACAGCAGGACGGTACTGTCCTTGCCGATTGACCACAGCATACCCAGATTCTTGAAGGCCGCATAGGCCTCCCGAAGAATATGGACTGACTTTGCTTCGAGTTCGTCGAGGTGATTCATGTGCTTCTAAGTATAAATATTGTTGATAATTAAAGACTCCGACCGCCACTTGGGCCGGGACAATTATTTGTAAGTTGGTAAAAATCCAAGGGCGAATTTAAGCCTTCTGCCATTCAAGTTGGTGCTTTTATTCGTACGATAGACTTTAGTCTGTCGCAGGTAATGAAATCAGTTGGTCTGTGCAGACAGGAATGTCCGCACTACGAAAGAGGGTTCTTCGTACGACAGACACTCTTGTCTGTCGGGGTAGTGAAATTAGCCGGTTTGTACAGACAGAACCTGCCGCGCTGAAATTTTTCTGAATGAAGTCGGAATGTCTGCACTATGGAAGAGGATTTCTTCGTACGACAGACACTCTTGTCTGTCGCAGGTAGGGGAATTAGCCGGTTTGTGCAGACAGGAATGTCCGCACTACGAAAGAGGGTGGGTTCTGAAGTATAGATATGGGTAATTCTCATTATCATCGACCAAGCCGGCCCGATAAGGATTCGCTGCGATATAATCTAACACATTGGAAAGTTCAGCTTCGTTTCTGATAATATGATCATATGATTCAGATTGCCAGATTGAACCGGATGTTTTACGATTTTGATTGATTCTTCGTGCTGTTACTCCTTTAATACTTTTCATCACTGTGGATAATAGGTTACCATTTAATAAAGTGATCAACAAATGAACATGATTATGCATTACTACTGCTGCATGTATTTGGTATTTAAAATCATTCCCTTCACAGATGTACTCATAGACAAGCTGTCGTTCCATGAGTGATAGTTTTGTTGTTCTGGTTTTAAAAGATATAAAATATAGTGAGTCATCTAAAGTCCAGTGTGGCAACTTGCGTTTAGCAATAATTAATTCTTTCATGAAGTATTAAATTATAAATATTTATCGACAATATTTATATATTTTTTGTATGACACGCTTCCGTTTGTTAGAGTAAGGGAATTAGCCAGTTTGTGCAGACAAGAATGTCTACACTACGGAAGAGGGATCTTCGTACGACAGACACTCTTGTCTGTCGGGGGTAATGGAATCAGTTGGTTTGGGCAGGCAGGACCCACCGCAGCGCAATTCAGCAGGAATGGAGTTGGGATGTCCGCACTACGGGAGAGGGCTTCAGTGTGATTGAGACTTCATAGGACGCTTCACGACGTGCCCCTACGATTATTCCTGGTTTCTTCCGGTCTTCAGTCTCCTGTTCTCTTTTTCCCATTTGATGTCATTCTGATGAGCACTGTTTCAACGGTGTGAAGAAGAATCTCTGATAATAGCTTTTTAAACCAATCTCTGCCAGAGATCCTTCATCCCGAAAAACCGGGATTTCAGGATGACAGGCTTTTTAGGTTGAATAATAATTATGCCATAAAAACAAGTTGGAATACCAGAATGATGGTAACCTCATTCAAAAATAGTGTTACCCATGTATTGATATTAAAATGATACCTATGTATTGATTTCACCCCCGGTTCCTCGTTCTCATTCTTCCGGTTTTCGGTCTCCATTCCTCCGGTCTTCTTTTCTCCCTTTCTCCATTCGGATGGTTTATTCTTTCATGTGTGAACATTAACTGATGTTAGTAATTTACTGGCTGTTAATATTGTTTAATCATTAAAAACTTATTTTGAGGATTACAGTGACCGAAACATTGATACAACCCCATGGTGGAAAACTGATCAACCTGATGCCTTCTGAAGAAGTGGCGGGTGAACTGAAACGGGAAGCAGCTCATTACCCTTCGGTGGTGGTAAATGAACGCCAGATCTGCGACCTGGAATTATTGATAAATGGTGGCTTTTCACCCCTGACCGGTTTCATGGGACAGGCCGATTATGAAGCGGTGAAGAAGGATATGCGGCTGGCTAATGGAATTCTGTGGCCACTGCCGATTACACTGGATGTAACGGAGGAATTAGCCGGTGAATTGAAGGCCGGCGACAAGCTTGCCCTTCGTGACCAGGAGGGTTTTATTCTGGCAATCCTCACGGCGGAAGATATCTGGCAGCCGGATCTGGAAGCTGAGGCAGAAGCAGTCTTTGGCACAACCGACACCAAACACCCCGGGGTGAATTACCTGCTGAAAGAATCCAAACCCTGGTATATCGGCGGGCCGATCCAGGGTGTGAAAGCACCCAAGCATTATGACTACCAGCTCCTGCGCCGTTCACCGGCGGAGATTCGCGATCGTTTCCAGAAGATGGGCTGGGAAAAAATCGTCGCTTTTCAGACCAGAAATCCCATGCACCGGGCCCATGTCGAACTGACCTTAAGGGCCGCCAGCGAGAACGGGGCCAATATCCTGATCCACCCTGTGGTTGGTTTGACCAAACCGGGGGATGTTAATCATTATACCCGGGTGCGCTGCTATGAACAGGTGATGGATAAATACCCCAAAGGGACGGCGCTCTTAAGCCTGCTTCCGCTTGCCATGCGCATGGGCGGTCCCCGGGAAGCCTTGTGGCATGCTATCATTCGCAAGAATTTTGGCTGTACTCATTTTATTATCGGTCGTGATCATGCCGGTCCCGGTGTGGACAGTAACGGCGAACCATTCTATCCATCCCCGGCCGCCCGGGAACTGGTCCAGAAATACGAGGATGAGATCGGCATCAAAGTGGTGCCATTCCGTCGGATGCTGTACGTCGAAGAACGGGCCGAGTACCGGCCCATCGATGAAATCCCTGAGGGAACCCGCACTCTGGATATTTCCGGGACCGAACTGCGCCGCCGTCTGGATAAGGGTCTTGAGATTCCTGACTGGTTCAGTTACCCGGAAGTGGTAGCCGAGCTGCGTCGTTCCCAGCCGCCAAAATCGGAACGGGGTTTTACAGTCTTTTTCACCGGTCTTTCCGGTTCAGGTAAATCAACAATCGCCAATGGCCTCATGGTAAAACTGTTCGAAGATGGCCGCCGGCCGGTAACCCTCCTGGATGGCGACATTGTTCGTACCAACCTGTCCAGTGAGCTGGGATTCTCAAAGGAGCACCGCTCGTTAAATATTCGCCGGATCGGTTATGTAGCCAGTGAGATCACCAAGAATGGCGGTGTAGCCATCTGTGCCCCGATTGCCCCGTATGTTGAGGATCGTATTCACAACCGTGATCTGATCCAGCCCCTGGGTGGCTATATCGAAGTTTTCGTGGATACGCCCCTGGAAGAATGTGAAAAACGAGATACCAAAGGACTCTATGCCCTGGCCCGGAAAGGTGTGATCAAGGAATTCACCGGTATCAGCGATCCCTACGAGGTTCCGGAAAATGCAGAAATTGTGGTTAATACCACCGGCACCGACCCGGAATCCCTGGTTCAAGAGATTCTGCTGAGGATTGAGCAGCTGGGATATATTTAGGATATCCTGTCGAATGTAACTAAATCCCCGTGTCTGAGGATATGGGGATTTTTAATTATACTTGAAAGTATGTACATGATACATGTACATTTCATCATGAAAGAATATTCATATACAGAATCTAGACAAAACTTAAAATCGGTAATATCTGAAGCGACAGTTAATCATGAGGTAGTCAGGATAACCAACCGCAATGACCGAAATGTGATCATGATCGATGAAGAAGATTACAATTCTCTGTTGGAGACTGCTTACTTGTTGCGGAGCCCAGTAAATGCGGAAAGATTGTTAGCTGCCAAACAGCGCGAGATTGAAGATGGAATCGATTTTGAAGCGGCTTTAGAGCAACTTAATTTATGAGATCAATTGTTTTTGATCCCAATGCCCTGGAAGACTTGAACTGGTGGATCAAAACCGATCGCAAAATCGCCCAACGAACTGTGAAATTAATCAAGGCTTCAGCCAAGGATCCATTTAGTGGGATCGGCAAACCAGAACCGCTGAAATATGAATTGCACGGGGCCTGGTCACGCCGGATCAACCAGGAGCAACGTCTGGTTTATGATGTAACCAAGACCCATATCCGCATATTAGCCTGCCGTTATCATTATTAAATATTTAAGATCAGGATATTCCTGGTTCATATGGAATTTTCTTTTCAGTGACAACCTGATTTCAGGTTAAATTGACCGGATTGAAATTGTAATAATTATCTGGGAGTAATTGGATTATGAAAGGTATTATCTTGGCCGGTGGCAGTGGCACCAGACTATATCCCGTGACTAATGGTGTAGTGAAACAACTGCTCCCGATCTATGATAAACCAATGATCTACTATCCCCTCTCGATCCTGATGCTGGCCGGTATCAGGGAAGTCTTGATCATATCCACGCCCCAGGACACATCACGCTTTGAGGATATCCTCGGTGACGGTTCACGGATCGGAATGAATTTTTCCTACAAGATTCAGCCCAAACCGGAGGGAATCGCCCAGGCTTTCATTCTTGGGGAGGAATTCATAGGCGATGATGATGTCTGCCTGATCTTGGGCGATAATATTTTTTACGGTCCGGGGATGACCAAGCTGCTGGGCGAATGCATTGCAACCGTTGAAGAAACCGACAAGGCCGTTGTTTTCGGCTACCAGGTAACCGACCCTGAGCGCTATGGAGTGGTTGAATTTGACAGCACCGGTCACGCCATTTCAATCGAGGAAAAACCGGCCGAGCCTAAAAGTGATTTTGCGGTAGTGGGCCTGTATTTCTATCCCAATGATGTAATCAAGATCAGCCAGGAATTGAAGCCCTCTGATCGGGGAGAGCTGGAAATCACCGCCGTTAACCAGGAATATTTGGGTCAGCAGCGACTGAAGGTAAATACCATGGGACGGGGCTATGCCTGGCTGGATACAGGTACCCATGACAGCCTGCTGGATGCGGCCCATTTCGTGGAGACGATTGAGAAGCGCCAGGGACTGAAAATCGCCTGCCTGGAAGAGATTGCCTTCCTGAAAAATTTTATTGGCTTGGATGAATTAGGTAGAATTGCCGTTTCATTGAAAAATAACAGCTACGGCCGCTATCTGGAAAAAGTAATTAAAAGATTTAAATAATTAAGTTAGAAAAATCAGTAAAGAATCAATTCTATGACTAAACTTGCAATCCATGGTGGCGATCCGATCCGGACCACACCATTTCCTGCCTGGCCACGAGTAAATAATAGCTTGAAAAACCAAGTGCTGCAAACCCTGGAAAATGATGGTTGGGGTATCGGCAGTGGTGCCATCGATGCTTTCAATGAAGGCTTTGCTCAATATCATGATGCCAGGTACTGTATCGCCACCAATTCCGGAACCACGGCACTATGGGTGGCCCTGAAAGCAGCCGGTGTCCAGGCCGGGGATGAAGTGATTGTTCCGGCCTACACTTTCATTGCTACTGCTACAGCGGTGCTGATGGCGAATGCTGTGCCGGTGTTCGTAGATGCCGAACTGGACACTTTTAATATTGATCCTGATCAACTGGAAGGAGCTATAACCGAGCGGACTAAAGTGATTATGCCGGTGCATATTGCGGGTAATCCGGCTCACATGGACAAAATCCTCGCGGTGGCCAAAAAGCATGATCTGTCGGTGGTGGAAGATGCGGCCCAGGCCCACGGGGCTGAGTGGAAGGGGCAAAAAGTAGGCGCCCTGGGAGCCGGAGGTATTTTCAGTTTCCAGACTTCCAAGAATATGTCCTCTGGCGAAGGGGGAGCCATTATTACCAACAGTGATGAATTCAGCGACGCCTGTTTTTCTTACCACAACTGTGGCCGAGTTAAAGGCGGGCAGTGGTACGAGCACCAGCACCTGGGCGGTAATTTCCGGATGACGGCTCTGGCGGCAACCATGCTGAAAGCCCAGTTGGCTACCCTTGAGTCTGACATGCAACTGAGGGACAAGAACCGGGCAGCCATTGATGTCGCCCTGGAACAGATACCAGGAATTCAACCAGCAACGATGTATCCTGAAACAACACGCAGTGCCAATCATTTGTATTTGGCACGTTACAACAGCGAAGAATTTAACGGTATTCCCAGGGAGTCCTTTTTCAAGGCCATGCAGGCCGAAGGTGTCTATACCTACCGTGGTTATGTTCCCCTGTATAAGGAAAATCTGTTCATCACTAACCCCAGGGAATATCCCTGGCTGGAAGGGCGGGATTACCAGTCCCTGCACCTGAAAAAGACCGAACGTCTGTGTAACGAACAGTCGATCTGGCTCAAACAGAATCATCTGCTTGGAACCGATCAGGATATCCAGGATATCATTAATGCCTTTGAAAAGGTAACAACAGTGATGAAGACCAATCCCGATCTGTTTAAATAACGGATATCGCAACTATATTTCAAAAGGTGGTCACCGAAAAAGTGTCCACCTTTTTTATTTATTTTAAACAGTTTAGGCTGTAAACTTGGTTGGGGATGCGTTTGGGAATTCAATTCATGGAGAGGAGCATATCATGCGCAGGATAATATTCATAATTATACTACTTCCAGTGTTTTGTATGGCTAAAAGTGGCCTGTGGTTTTCCTTCAAAACCGGTTACCCCCTGGCCGGATCCAGTGTTGGTTTGAAACTGGGCCCCCTGGCACCGTATGGCGGGATCGACATTTTCCATTTCGGGTTCAAGCTGGAAGATGAATATACCTCCTGGGACCGGGACTGGATTTGGAATCCCGGTAACTATGACTATGAACTGTCAGAATTATATATAGACTATGAACGTGAGATGACCATGGAGGGATCGGCTACCCTGTTTGCCCCTCACATGGGACTGCGGTTCTACCTGAAACAGAATCCACTGAAATTATATGCCAAGGCTGATTTAATGCTCCTGATACCCAGTATTGATGGTGAAAGCACCAGTGAGGAAACCTGGTGGAACTATGATAACACCATCGATGACCATTACAAGGATACTGATAAAATCAGCGATTCGGATCGTGAGGATATCCACGATGCCCTGGATTTCATTTTCTTCACGCCCGGTATTGGCGCCGAGTATCCTTTCAGCGAACATTTCTCTGTCGGTGGTGAGTTTGGAATCCGCTTTATCTTCAATTCGATCGAATATGATGGTGATTATGAGGATGAAGATTACGATGGAACGGTTTACTGGAAGGAGAAATGGGCCACCACTGTATCAACTACCATAGGGATTACCTACACTTCAATCACCTTGAATTATATCTTTTAGCTGGAAGAATCTGAATAATTGAAACAAGCGTCGTCCAAACGGGCGGCCTTACCTTTTTACACAACCTTTTCTGCAAGTTACGTTTGAAACGGTGATATTGTCTGTCTGATTGATTGGCAACCATTCCCCGGCCTGGTTGTCATACGGTCATGAAGCCGGTAAAAATTCTGGGTTTAATTCTGTCCGTATTTGTTCTGGTCATGATTCTGGGTTCCGGGTACTATGTTTATCTATTTTATCCCCGGAGCGTCGAACAATTTGAAATCAATTCTCCCGATCAGCCCTGGAAAATCCTGTTGGTCCGACAGGGCAGCGCCTTCAAGACGGCATTGATTGATGAACTCTGCGATTCGCTGAAACAATCATCGGTGTACATTAAAGGAATTGATGTAAAAGACCTGGATGATATCCGGGCCGGAGAGTGGAACAAAATTTTGATCACAACCACCTATATGGCTCGTTTAAACCGTAAAACAGATCGTTTTATTAATCAATCATCGAAACCGGGCAATGTCCTGCTGCTGGTGACTTCCGGTGGTGATGACTGGCAGCCTGAACAAAACCTAAAGGTTGATGCCATTACCAGCGCTTCGCGGATGACAAATGTTGATCAACTGGTACGGATGATAGTTGGTTGGGTAGAAACTGAAGGTATCCACTGGATTCCGGATGACCAGCTGCTGGCACTTAAATATCTACCAGAGACCGATGCGTCAACGGCTTGTGCGGCCATAGACCAGAAAAGCGCTTATTACCGGATGGTATATCCTGATCTGGTCAGGGAATTGAACCGGGTTGGTTATTACTATCTACGCTTGAATAAAGTGGATGCCGCATTGGAGATCTTCAGGCTTAACATTCACCTGTTCCCCGATGAATGGAATGTTTACGATAGTTTTGGTGAGGCCCTGGCAATCAGGGGCGAACGTGAGGCAGCGATTATTAATTATACCAAGGCATTGGAGTTAAACCCAGACAGCAAATCCGCAAAGAAAGCATTGATAAAACTTGGTACCGGTTAATTCATATTAATTGTTCAAAATCGATATTGACTAAGATATCGGCGATACGTTTACCAGACTGGCCGTCCCATAGTTCCGGTATTTTGTTGTGATTTATCGGCTGATCGAGAACGGAATTGACTTCAACAGGAATTTGGTTATAGTTGGTACCGATCAGTTTATTGGTACCGTCTGAAATTGTTACCGGTCGTTCGGTATTGTCGCGGACAGTGAGGCAGGGAACACCGAAACAGGTCGATTCTTCCTGGATACCACCGGAATCGGTTATCACCACTGCCGCATCGCGCTGGAGGCGCATGAAATCAATATATCCCAGGGGATCAAGCAAGTGGCAGCGAGTGTTTTTTTCCAGCTGATCCAGTAGTCCGAAATCGGCCAGGCGGTTGCGGGTCCGGGGATGGATCGGGAATACCAGTTCCAGTTTTTCTGAGGTTTTTTCAAGGGCGGCTACCAGGGCGGTAAGGCTTTCAATAGAATCGACATTTGATGGCCGGTGGAGGGTTATAAGGGCAAAACGATTGGTTATGCCGAGGGATTGAAGAATTTCCGATTGATCAAATTTATCCTGGAAGGCCATCAGCGAATCGATCATTGTATTACCGACGAAATGTATACGGTTGGGCGCAACACCTTCATTTACCAGATTATCTTCAGCATCCCGGGAGGTAATAAGCAGAAGTTGTGAAATCTGATCAGTGAGAACCCGGTTGATCTCTTCCGGCATTTGGCGGTCACCGCTGCGCAGGCCGGCCTCCACATGGGCCACGGGGATATGGAGTTTTACCGCCGCCAGGGCACAGGCGATAGTGGAATTCACATCACCGAAGACCATCACCAGACCGGGAGCATTATCCAGCAATACTTTCTCGTAGCGTTCCAGGATCCGGGCGGTCTGGACCCCGTGGGAACCGGAGCCGACTTCCAGTGTGATGTGAGGTTTCTGCATTCCCAGTTCATCGAAAAAGAGTTGGGACATTCTATGGTCGTAATGCTGACCGGTATGAACCAGGGACAGTTTGAATTTTCCAGTGGCCTGAAGTGCCTTATAGACCGGATCGGCCTTCATGTAATTTGGGCGGGCACCGATGATGAGGTGGATTTGCGGCAGCGTTGATTTAGTCATTATTAATAATGGAAAATAGGGATAACCCGGTAAATTATTATGAATTGAATTAAGGGAAACTATATTCATCAGGATTAAGATTACCACTGATAATTTCAGACCTTTTAATTTGTCTTTATTTCGATGGAGCGATAATTTCCACCGCTCAATTTGGAGCAAAGAGAGCCCATAGCTCCCGCCTTCGTCCGCCAACTGGCGGACTTCGGCGCGGCAGGCAACGGTTAGAGTTCTGCCACAGCTATTGGTAATGAAATACTGATGTACTGGGCCCATAGCTCAACGGTTAGAGCGACGGACTCATAATCCGCAGGTTCGGGGTTCGAATCCCTGTGGGCCCACAAATAAAAAGGGTGGCGAAAGCTACCCTTTTTATTTGTGGATCAGTAGTAGAGAACGCCGATGGTTCGATTACGAAGCTGGCTGCCAGCTGCAGACAGATGAGAAACGGCTGAACAAAGTGAAGCCAATCCCTGCCTGGCCACCGTAGTGGAGCGTAGGCGGGTGGGCCCACTGGTCTACGCCTTAACGGCTACGACCCAGTAGACTCGTCGATAACCCCAGTTTCTCGAAGAGGAAATTGGGGTTTTTCCTTAATAGTTCAATTAGTACTGAGCGGTACTGAGTAGTATTGAAAATACGTAGTATTTACGTACGGGATTTCTTGGGAACCTGATTCAAGAATAACAAAAACGGTGGCTGGAGGTGGTTATGGGATTTTGACTTTGGGACGGGTTTTAGGAAAACCGGTCTAAAGGGGAGAGAATTCTGGGTTGGAGTAGGGGAGACTTATCTCAAAATCGACGGTTTAAGCTGCAATTTGAATAAGGAATTACACCAATAAACTGTAGTCAGAACAATATGTTTGATCTATTTTCAGATGCGACTAACAAAGTTTGTCTCATTCTTGATTATCCTAACTAATTCGGCATAAGCAGTTTCCCACTTCTCCTTTTGTAATATTTCTTTAGCCTGATCAGGAGTGAGTTCTTTAGTGATCCTCTGATTCACTTTTATGACGTGGTACCCATACCGGGTTTCGAAGATGTCTGAGATCTGGTTAACTGGGATGGAAAATGCCACTTCTTCAAAGGGTTTGACCATCTCACCTTTACCAAATACGTATTCAATACCCCCCGGATCTTCAGTATTCTCTCGGGCCAGTTCGACAAAATCCTCACCGGTTAGAGCTCTTTTGTGAAGCGCTTTGATATTGTTGAATGCTGCTGTTTTCTCAGACTTGTTCTTACCGGCAGTACCGATTAGAATCTGCTGAACCCTTACACGATCTATTTCAATCATAGAATTTGTAATGACACTATCAATTTCGCCCTTTGTGACTTTGACAAGATCTGCCAGTAGCATATCAAGATATTTACTAACAAGTAGAGTTTTTCGGGTATTCTCTCTGAAAAAATCCACTGATGCATCTTCGCTTCCAATGTAATCATAGTAATCTTGCATTATGTCATCGATTTCATTCTCTGCAACGGAGACAGGAAATTCTGAAGCTCGTTCATATAGAATTTGACTTACCGCACGGTCTTCCGCAAAATCTTTAACGAATTCCAACAACCGTTCCTTTTCCCAGGTTTGGAAATATTCTGCGGTCCCTCCATAATAATAATAATCATTAATAAAATCCGTATTTGTATAGTTCAATTCTGTTGTCGATATTAAAATGCTATTGGCATCTGGGTTTAGAACTGGTATAGTCTGGGATAACGAAACTGCTAGATCGTATACCGGTGTTCCATATTCCAGTAACTGATCCATAACACAACGAACACAATAGCCGTTATATTCAAATCCAAGATCTGATATGCTTTCATCACTGTATTTAGAAAACACTAATAAGTCACGTGCTTTGAATCTTGGTGTAGAATAATGTGCTGTAGTCCAATAATAACCTGCATAATCATAATATTTCCATTTCTTTACATCACGATACCCTCCGTATAAATTATAATATGAGAACTTTTCCCAAAACTCAGGTTGATTATTAATATGATCGACCAATTCTTCGGTTTCTTCTGAATTAGGTAAGTGCCAACCATCAGGACAGACAATATTAGCCGCTTCCCAGTTATACAGTAAACCCAAGATAGGTTTGGTATTGAGTTCAAAGTCATTGACTGTGCAGAATACTGATTCATATTCTGCCATCTTTTTCCATTCGCGCTTCTTCTGTGCATGGGTGCCAATCTCATGGCGCATGTTTTCTGCCATCCATATATTATTCCCAACACGGACCAGTTTGTAATGCTCATTATCCCTTGGATCGGTAAATCCCTTTTCAACGATTTTATCTAGTCGTTTTATTCTCTCAATTTCTTCTAGTTTGTCTCTAAGCTCTATCACTTTTGCTACATGTTTGCTCTTGGGATATTTATATACAAAATCATTACAACTTTCTAAACTTGAATTCCTTGTGGCTTCCCAGTATAATTGTATTTCATCTATCTTTGATTGTGCATAGTCAACAAGTTGTGGGTCCTGGCTAGTCTTTTTTACGCATAGCATATAATTGAAATAGGCACTAAGATTATCAGGATCTTTATCAAGATGCTTTAGAAAATGAAAACCAGCTTCTTCATATCGTTCAATTTCGTAATAGCTGTACGCTAGCTTGAAGTTTTCATCAAAGGACACCGTATCAATTTCGTAGCTGATAATGTAATATGTCGCAGCCTGCTTGTAATCAGATTTATCATAGTAAGTATTTCCACAGTCAAGGGCATGTTTATAAGCCTTCTGTTCAATATCCATTACCATGCGGAGTATATTTTGATAACCGTTATAAGATTTATTGGATTTCTCGAAGAACAATTTCTTGGAGGTATAGGCCCCTGAGTACTGGGTGTTGTTGTAGTAAGCCTTTATTTTCAATTCTAGCACTTTACTGTTGGTATCACCAAGCAGTTTTTCCACTTGATTCAGCTTATCGATACAGCCATAGTAATCTTCGGCCTGGAAGTCCTTCTCCGCTGCATAATACAGTATCATAGCCCGGTCTTCGACACTCTGCTGTGCTAAACATAAAGTACTGACCATAATGGCTATCATTAAGAGTATCTTCTTCATATCAATTGTCCCAGAAACTACTGGTTTGTTTTTCTGCTGGTTTGGAATCCACATCAGTTATTGTACTGTCAGTAGTAACTTCATTCCCCCAAAAGCCGGTTGCTGAATTGTTTGACGTGGTTTTAACCTGGGTTTTTTCATTGCCCCAAAAATCAGTTTTTGCATTGTCTTGTGCAGTCACATTTGCAAGTGCACCATACTTGAATGAATAGAAGTCATTTCTCACAGAACAATAGTTATTCTGCGCTTTGGATATGTGTTTGCTCAAATCCTGTTGAGCTTCCGGCAAAGACCGAAAGTAACCCTTGATGATTACATCTCCGTATTTCTGTTTGATGCTGTTTTTGATATCGGGAGCAAACGGCCAAGATGAGTTTAATTGGTTATAAGGGATTGCGAATATGTTTGATAAATATAAGGTTGAGCTTCTGTGTTCTTTATTTATGTCTATTGTAGCAAAATAGAAATAGATATTATCCACTGACTCTGATAAGTAATTGACATCTGGATCAGTGTTGAAACTGTTATAAAAGCTGGTCATCAAAGAATATATCCGGTTAGTCTCCCGTTCCTCCGCTAAACGCCGCTGCCTCTCACGCTCCGCCGCCTGTCGTTCCGCTTCTAGCTGAGCTTCCCTTCTCCTTATGGCTTCCGCTTCCCGCCTGGCATTATCTGCTGCCATTCCACCAAGCATTTTTGCGAGATCATTGATTGCATCTTCGGTGCTTGTACTACTGGTAGACCAATAATCCGTTGGTTCCGGGGACATAGATTTTACCTGGTCCATCATTTTGTTATAGTCATCCCAGTCCATCGGTTCTTTACTATTATTGGTGGTTTGGGTATTGTTTGGTGGAGAATACGTATTTGGCCTTGAGTCAGAGTTATTATTGTGGTATGAAGATGAGCTGTTGTTGTTGGTATTACTACTGTATGGGAATGCACCATAGCTGTTGTTACTACTAATATTGTCTGAATTACTGCTTGGTTTAAGATCTGGGACAAATGAGTTCGTAAAACGCTTTGCTTCTAATTGCTTGTAACTATATTCCCGTCGCCACCCAGCACCGGTTGTTCCCAGGCTCCTTATAGCATTTGATTCTGCACTTGAGTTAGTTCCTCCCACACCAAAACCATATGTTTTTTTTCTTCGGCCATCGTAATCTGTCCATTCGCTGACCAATACGACATAATAACCACTCTTTAGCCCAAATTCATTACTTGAACTGCCATAATGATTTGAGTACCTTGAGTAGCCTGATTGTTCCAATACTGCTTGAGCCCTTTTCATGCAGCGCCCAGATGTTTCCTGAGAGAAATCGACAACATATGTTATCGCACTTCGATTTTCATCAATTGCATAACTCATTGCTATTTGGGCTGGAGATGAACATACTAGCAATAGGAAAGTGAAAGTTATTAAAGTCGTGTAGAAGGATTGAGATTTGAAATTGTTGATCATACTTCCCCAAATATTATGATGTCTGTCAGATTATATTGATTTCATCTGAGTATTTGATCTGATGCCCCATGCATCTTCTGAAAAATGAATTCACCAAACATTAAGTGAACTCAGTCAATTTAGCTATATCTTAAATTAAATCATATTGATATATCATGATGTTATAAAGTGGGTTAACTAGTACACGGGTAGGTTGAAACATAAATCATTACCAAATGCACTAATAACAGATACTACCACCATTTCCATACCATCGTTTTTCATTTGTCGTCAAGACCTATGAGTACTCATAATCCGCAGGTTCGGGGTTCGAATCCCTGTGGGCCCACAAATAAAAAGGGTGGCGAAAGCTACCCTTTTTATTTGTGGATCAGTAGTAGAGAACGCCGATGGTTCGATTACGAAGCTGGCTGCCAGCTGCAGACAGATGAGAAACGGCTGAACAAAGTGAAGCCAATCCCTGCCTGGCCACCGTAGTGGAGCGTAGGCGGGTGGGCCCACTGGTCTACGCCTTAACGGCTACGACCCAGTAGACTCGTCGATAACCCTGGTTTCTCGAAGAGGAAATTGGGTTTTTCATTAATGGTCCAAATAGTATAGAGTAGTACTGAGTAGTATGTAGAATACGTATATATTACGTACGGATTTAAAAAGGGCAGCCAATTGACTGCCCTTTTACTTTATGTATAGGATGATTTCTAATTCCTGAAAGAGACTGTTTTACACACATTTTTATATCCACTAGAACAATATTTTACATAAAATCGACAGATGAATCGGTCATGCAACAACGGAATTTCGTTCCGCATCTTTATCCTTGTCACCATACTGGCAATGCTGGGATTTTTCGGATTCCAAGCATTTCATCATCATCACGATCACAAGGAGGAGCTGGAATGCCAAAGGTGCTACCTACTTCTCACCGTTGTCACTGTGTTCGCAGCAGTTGCACATATTATGGATTATATAATAACCGGCACACCTATCAACCTGTTGACGACACAGCACCAATACCCGGTCTTGTACGGCCTTAGTCACCTTCTGAATAAACCACCTCCGATCTCATAGATCGGGTTCTAAAATATTTCTTAAAATAATCAACCTGAATAACAGGTTGACATTTATAGCTTTAAAGGAAGAGTGATGAAACAATTTATCTCATTAAACATCTTTACATTGATCCTGATCAGTTCATTCCTGGTTTTCCCAGGATGCGAAGACAACGACGACCATCATGCAGAAGAATCCCAGGATGAACATGTATGTGAGCATCTTGCCGATGGTCCGATTGCCACTCTGACAGCCAGTACCACTGCTGAGGCTGCAATCGCCGCGCTGAACAGTGATAATAACTACCGTATCCAGGCTCAGCTGCATACCCGCTATGATATCACTTTCTTGCAGGACAGCACCATGAATTATTCCGGTTATATTCCCTATCTGCCCATCGATGGTGATGGTGACTATCTACTGTATCTGGACACCGATGCCACCGTAGCCCTTTTGAATCACTCGGAAGGGTTTGAAGAAGTTGAAGCTGAGAACAGCGCCGACCATTCAGATGATTGTGAGCTGGTCCACTTGAAAAACACTTTTCATCTGCATGCGGATGATGAATATGTGATTCATGTGTTAACCGCATCACCGGATCCAGTTGGAATGTTGTTCCCGAAACATTCCGGAGAAGATGAGTGCGATCATTAGAATTGCTTTTTCTCACAGGAGCTTATTGCGTTTTTGCAGTAAGCTCCTGCTACTCGCATTAATCGGACCATCCCTGCTTACAGCCGATCCAGCGCTAAGCAGGGAATACAGCTGGCATGCTCATATTCTTGATGAGGAAGGTCTCCCGGTACCCTATGCCAATGTAATCATCAGCCAGCTGAACACTGGTGGTGTCAGTGATATTCATGGCCATGTCCTCCTGACAAACCTGCCGGCCGGAACCTTCACTGTTGAGATCAGCATTATCGGATATGTGAACCGTTCCTTCGATATCACGATACCACAAACGACCGAAGACTGGCAGCCCATTATCATGAAACCCCACGTCCTCGAAGGTCAGACAGTTACCGTAACCGTTACCGGTGTTCCTACTGACGTACTCAGTTCGGAGCGCACGGTGACTATTATTGATGAAAAATCGATTCAGATGAAGATGGGGCAATCCATCAGCGAAACCCTGTCTGACGTACCTGGTGTGCAGATCATGTCAAACGGACATGCCGTGGCTAAACCGGTGATTCGCGGAATGACCAACCAGAGGCTGGTTTTCATTAGGGATGGAATCCGACAGGAGGCACAACAATGGGGCGGTCATCATACCCCGGAAGCTGATATTCTCAATGTTGGGAGGATCGAAGTGCTCAGGGGACCCATGGGCCTGATTTTCGGATCTGAAGCCCTGGGCGGTGTGATCCAGCTACAATCGCCAAAACTTCAGACACTGGATGAGGGTGGACAAAGATGGAGAATAGCAGCACGCTCAGGGTACCATGGAAATTCTGAACAGTATTTTGGATCCGCTGCCATCCAGTATGCAAGGCCGCACAGCGCCTTAAGGTTAAATCTCAGCGGTCGCAACAGTGGAAATTATTCAATACCGGGATCAGGAAATTTTCTTGTGTCCCAGGAGGGAACGGCTTATCGCCAAACCAATATCGGGATGCACCTTAGGCTCCATCAAGGTATTCATGATATTGAATTACTTGCCGGCAGGTACTGGGAGGAGCAGACCCTTATTGGTGAAGGTCACTGGCATAACACTGGCGGCGGACCTGATGGTACCGAACCCTGGTATCATGTTCTGGGGAGCATCATCTCGCCTACCCTGCACCAGAATTTGACTATGAAAGGTCGTATCATTCTGGGTAAAAGCTGGATTGAATATGATCTAGGCACCCAGTTCAATCATCGCCAGGGTGGTCCCGAGAATAGCGAGCCCGCTGTAGATCTTTCCAGTACCACCAGGGGATTGAACCTGCGTTGGCGACACCTGGTACAGAATAAACTGCCCGGGACGCTTGGGATCTCGATTCAACACCGTGATAATCGGTCCCAAGGTACTGAGATATTATTGCCCGATTATGGTCAGACATCCATTGGAACATACCTGTACTATCGATGGAATCGGTCCTGTTTTACCTACTCAGGCGGGATCAGACTTGATGGGACTGGATATGATATCAGACCAACGACTTTCACCCAAGACTACTCGGTGGAGGAGGAGCAATTACTTTATCTGCCGGTTACAAGTGGCAGTGTCGGTGTGGTCTGGCATATGCCTGATGCACCCTATTCGGCAGCGTTAAATCTTGGCAGTGGATGGCGACCGCCAAATCCTTACGAGCTGTATATCAATGGTGTTCACCATGGGGATTGGAAGATCGAGATCGGTGATCCGGACCTGAAACCGGAAAGCTCTCTCAACACCGACTTGATCTTCAGACATGTAACCAACATCCACTCTGGGGAGCTTTCCTTCTTCTACAACCGGATGCGCCGTTACATCATCAGCTCACCGACTGGAGCTGTGGATCCTATCTCCCACATACCCATCTATCAAATCATTCAATCTGATGCCCGCATCCTTGGGATGGAAATGCGACTCCAGCACATGCTGGGAAAGAAAATGCGCTGGAATATTGGCTGGGATGTATTACGGGGTGAGCTGCTTTCCGATATTAGTGACACGGATGGAGACGGAAAGGTTGAAACAGCATTACCTGGGATCAATCCTCCAAGAGCTTTGATCGGCTTCAGTTTCCTCGATGGGAAGGCTTTCCGGTTTTGTGACATCGAGTTCAATGTCAACTACGAGTATGTATGGGCACAAAAGAATCTTGCTGAATTTGAGAACATTCTTGATGATGGTTATGGAAATCATTATTTCCTGGACCCGACATCCCATCAAATCGTTAACATCAGTGCTTCGACAAATCTTGATATCGATGGTAGAACTGTGGTCCTGGCCGTCGGGATCAACAATCTTTTCAACGAGCAGTATTATGATCACCTGAGTCGATATAAAGGGATTGCATATAATCAGGGATTCGATCTGCATGGGAGTATTCAGGTGGTGTTTGATTGATATTCAAGCAATTCCATCTGCTTGAGAATAGCTAATTACCGCAAAGTATATTTTATATGTCAGTCTTAGTGGCTTAGAGATATGTAATCCCCCTGGTTAAATGCTGTTGATTATTCCCGGTAGACGATCCAGGTGAGTCTGTTCCATGCCATCATTTTTCATTTGTCGACCAGATCTCTGAGTACTCATCAATCTACGCTCTGCAAGCTTCGATCGACAGGTAATCCGCAGGTTCGCCTCCCTACGCTGAAGCTTCGATAGGCAGGGGATTCGATTACTAACCAGTTTACCGGTGGCAAAAAGGTGAGAAACGACTCAGCTCCTCAGGTAATCTCTCTCTGGCATTTTCACAGTGTTCTATTACCTGTTATTAGTATAAAACAGGGTTGTTTTTTGTTGTATAATGGTGTATTATTACTAAATAAGAATTATCTCTTAATAAGGATTTATGAAGATCAATTCCACAGAATTAAAACTACGCCTTGAACACCTGAAAATGGTCTGCCAGCAAGCTGGAATGCGGGTGACACATCAGCGCCTTGAAATCTTTCGTGAAGTGGCAAAAACGGGTGATCACCCTAACGCTGAACAAGTTTTTCAAGGTGTTCGTGAACGACTTCCCACAGTATCCCTGGATACAGTTTATCGAACGCTGTGGATGTTGGTGGATCATGGTCTGATAACGACCATGAGTCCGGGGAGAAGGAGAACCCGCTTCGATGCCAATCTCGATCAGCACCATCATTTTGTCTGTACCCGTTGTGGTTATACCAAGGATTTCTATAGTGAGGATTTTGATATACTAACACCCCCTGATTCTGTACTGGAGTTTGGAGAAATTCAGCAGACCCAGGTTGAAGTCCATGGATTATGTAATGGGTGCAGGAAGGAAGAATAAAAATATTATAGAAGGAGTAAATAATGAACAAGAATGACAAATGCCCGGTGACGGGCGGAGCAAGTACATCAGCTGCTCGCGGTCAGGGCAACCGGGACTGGTGGCCCAAACAACTGAACCTTAAGATCCTTAGCCAGAATTCCTCCAAAGTGAATCCTATGGGGAAGGACTTCAACTATACCGAGGAGTTCAAGAAACTCGACTTCGATGCACTTAAAAAAGATCTCCATGAGTTGATGACAGATTCCCAGGACTGGTGGCCGGCTGATTACGGTCATTATGGTGGCCTCTTCATCCGTATGGCCTGGCATGCTGCCGGAACTTACCGCACTGGTGACGGACGGGGAGGGGCCAACACTGGAAACCAGCGCTTTGCCCCACTCAACAGCTGGCCTGACAATGCCAACCTGGATAAAGCCCGCCGTCTCCTGTGGCCCATAAAAAAGAAATACGGGAACAAGATTTCCTGGGCTGACCTTTTGGTACTTACCGGAAACGTTGCTCTGGAATCAATGGGTTTTAAAACATTTGGCTTTGCTGGTGGTCGTCCCGATATCTGGGAGCCTGAAATCGATATCTACTGGGGTGAAGAAGACGAATGGCTGGGCGACAAGCGCTACAGTGATGATCGGGACCTGGAGAATCCCCTGGCAGCCGTGCAGATGGGACTAATTTATGTGAATCCTGAAGGTCCGGATGGTGAACCAAGTGCCGTTAAATCAGGGCGGGATATTCGGGAAACATTTGCCCGCATGGCCATGAACGATGAAGAGACAGTTGCCCTTGTTGCCGGTGGCCATACATTCGGTAAATGCCACGGAGCTGGCGATGCTGCTTTAGTTGGACGTGAACCTGAGGGAGCCAGCATTGAAGAACAAGGCCTCGGTTGGAAAAGCGGCTACGGCAGCGGTAAGGGCGATGATACCATTACCAGTGGTATTGAAGGTTCCTGGACACCAAATCCAGTTAAATGGGACGGGGGTTATTTTGACCTGTTGTTTGGTTACGACTGGGATTTGGTGAAGAGCCCCGCCGGAGCATTTCAGTGGGTACCTGTCAACCCGGACGGGAAGGATCTGGCTCCTGCAGCCCATGATCCATCCAAAAAGGTTACTACGATAATGACCACGGCAGATATGGCCATGCGTATGGATCCGAAATACGAGCAGATCTCACGACGCTTTCATGAGAATCCGGATGAATTCGCAGATGCATTCGCCCGTGCCTGGTTCAAACTCACGCACCGTGATATGGGACCCAAGTCACGCTACCTGGGACCAGAGGTTCCAGAAGATAATCTGATCTGGCAGGATCCGGTACCTGTAGTAAATCATGAGTTGATCAATGATGATGATATCACTGAGTTGAAAGCCAAGATACTGGCTTCGGGATTAAGCATTTCCGAGCTGGTTTATACCGCCTGGTCTTCGGCTTCCACCTTCCGTGGTTCTGACTTCCGGGGAGGGGCCAACGGAGCCCGTATTCGTCTGGCTCCACAAAAGGATTGGACTGTCAATCAGCCTGATCAGTTAGCTAAGATCCTGTCTGTTCTCGAAGGTATCAAGGCCGGTTACAGTAAAATGGTTTCTCTGGCCGATCTCATCGTTCTCGGTGGCTGTGCTGCCGTAGAAAAGGCCGCCAAAGACGGAGGTTTTAACGTCACAGTTCCTTTTGTCCCTGGTCGTAATGATGCAACTGAGGAGATGACAGATGCCGAATCCTTCGCTGTTTTGGAACCCGAAGCAGATGGTTTTCGCAACTATCAGCGAACGGTTTTTGCTGTCACCGCCGAGGAAATGCTTCTAGATAAGGCTCAACTGTTAACCCTGACCGCCCCTGAGATGACTGTGCTCATCGGAGGAATGCGTGTTCTGGGAGCCAACTACGACAACACCATTTATGGTGTTTTCACTGACAGAGTAGGTACTCTTTCCAACGATTTCTTTGTAAATCTGTTGGATATGGCAACCGAATGGAAGCCCTTAGATAAGGATGGATATGCTTTTCAGGGAACGGACCGAAGAACTGGTACTCCCAGGTGGACTGGTACTCGTGCGGATCTGGTGTTCGGTTCTAACTCCGAGCTGCGAGCCATTGCTGAAGTATACGCCCAGGACGACAACAAGGAGAAATTCATTAATGACTTTATTAATGCTTGGAACAAGGTCATGAATGCAGATCGCTTTGAAACAGAATAACGAGAGTACGGCTCTATAAGATAAACCCCCGGTAAATGCCGGGGGTTTTTTTTTGGGGGGGGGGTAGATCGTTTGTCAGGAGTATTGCCGCCTTTAATGGTAAAGGATCATTGGGGATTTCAGAACAGTCTGATTTCAGTATATCATGATTTGCGCATAATATGCATCTTTTTCAGCTTTTAGTTGAACCGAATAGCTTGCAGTATCAATGGTACTAATATCAGGGGAGGTACAACCGTAAGAATATTATTTCTGGAGGATGGCTGATCAAGTAAATCCTGACTTAGAAAGTGGTCTTAATTTTGGGTGCCAGTCAAGATTTTAATCCCCGTGAGCTATTGATACTCCTAAATTTCATATGATTATGACTGATTACCGGAATGGATTTTGAACCAGGTTATATCAAACTTCACCGCAATGGTGAACTGAAAAATCGTGGTGACCATTTATTGGCAACGATGGAATGTTGTGAACTCTGTCCCCGGAGATGTGGAAAGAATCGATTGGCCGGTGAAAGCGGTTTTTGCCAAGCTGACCATAGCTTAGTGGTCTCAGCCTGTCATCCCCATTTCGGGGAAGAGGAATCACTGGTTGGGCAGCATGGATCCGGCACCATTTTCCTTTCCCATTGCAGTCTGCGATGTGTTTTCTGTATCAACTGGCAGATCAGTCAGGGTGGTGAGGGAAATGAAATAAGTATCGAAAGTCTGGCCGGCATGATGTTGGACCTACAACAGCTGGGCTGTCATAATATTAATTTTGTTACACCAACCCATTATGCTCCCCAGATTATCCTGGCCCTGGATATTGCAGCGGCCAATGGTTTGAAAATTCCAGTGGTGTATAATACCCATGGCTGGGAGCGGGTGGAGGTACTGAAAATCCTGTCGGGAATCGTCGATATCTATCTGGCTGATATCAAATATTCAGATAATGCAAAATCTATCATGTATTCATCCGAAGCCGACCACTATTTTGAACAGACTATGGCTGCCTTGTCAGAAATGCAGGAACAGGTGGGGGTGGCCAAACTGGCTGCGGATGACCTCATGCGTCAAGGCTTGATGATCCGCCATCTGGTGATGCCAAACGATGTCAGTGGCACCAGGGCAGTGATTGACTGGATCGTCAGTAATCTACCTCAAGATACCTACTTAAACCTTATGTCACAGTATCGACCGGCCTACCAGGCTGAGCAATATCCGGAAATAGCACGGCGAATTACCAGGCAGGAATACGCCGTTGCCATTCACTACGCTCAACGTGTTGGTCTCACCAATCTTGATATTCAAGGATATTATTTCTGAGTGGTCAGAGCATACTTTTACTGTTAAATATTACATGTATAATATGTACTCCGGTCATTCCATATATCAAATGTGGTCGGGTGTATATTCAGATGCGGTGGCAGAAATTATTGGATTAAACAACCGTACTAACAATGAAGCGTAAAGAGAAGCATAGCAATACTCAAAATTATGTATGATTATGACAAGGTGTTTCATTTATAAATATTTTATCAAAGGCATGAATGGAATAATTATTGATCAGGAATTAAAACATAATCATAGCTGAACTAAGATTTATTCGGATATCCAATATAATTCATATCCGCAGGTTCGGATCACCTACGCCCAGGCTTTGATAACTATAGGTTCGATTAGGAGCGTAGCGGAAAACGATCGAACAAAGTGCAGGTCAATCCCTGTGGACACAGATTTAAAAAAACCGAAAGGTTTGGATACATAGCGCCTAATGTACCGGGCTGGTCAAATGGTATTATATTAAGTGGACCTGGATTTCATCGCTTAATCATCAGCTTATGGATTTTCCGGCCAAGTTCTTCATAGAGAGATTGCGCCTTTTCCTCTTTGATTGGAAGGAAGCAGGCTACTATATATTGATATTCGCCATCATCCACAATTCCAACGTCATGTGTCCAATCGGCATACCATCCGGTCTTATGGTAATACATGGCATTTTCAGGTAAACCCCGCGCGAGTTTTGATTTATCCAACTGCCGTCCAAGCAGCGTGCGCATCTGTTGACTGACCCATGGATTGATCAACTGATTGCTTTGAATCAGATAAAGAAAACTTGCTGCATGTAAAGCGTTGGTGACTGTACTGGGCACCTCCTCATAGCCGGGATCTTCATACTTTCGGCTAAGGAATTTTCTAGTGACCTCGCTGCCCAACCAGCCGTGTTCATGCATCATCTCATTTATGCGTTTGCGAGTAGCGATATCAATTAAACAATTCGCCGCGCTGTTGTCACTACGGGTTATCATCAGGTCCAGCAGGTAATTAACCGTGACCGTATCTCCATTGTATAATAACGGCCTGGGATCAGCCATGATTTCTTTCGAGCGATCAACATCATTGGGTGAGCTGACGACATGCAGTGTTGTGAGTTCTAACTCACCATTCGATATCTGGTTTAAGACTTCTGCCGCTACGTACATTTTATAGACTGAGGCTGGATAGATGAAGTTGTCTGAATGTATCCCTGCGAACCGTGGTGTACGCCCATTCAAATCCACGACTGCAAGAGAAATCTGCTCCCAGCCATCTTCCTCTGTCCAGAACTCTCCCCCTAGTTCCATGTCTTCAACAATTGTCCGGAGTTCGATTGCCAGGTGTTTGTCATATTTGAAATATTCAGGCAGTTCGTTGCAGTAGACAGCCGATACCATGAGTATGTGAATGGCTAATAATCGTATAATCAACATTCCGATTCTCCTTTAAAATGAATGTATGAATTGTCGAAGAGTGGGGCAATCCACGGTTGCGCTCAATAATACACTGAATCGTATACTATTTGACTTATCGCTAACCTGATAAATTAAGCGAGTTAAATCGAAACAATAAATCAAATAGTAATCAGACTTTTCTTTTTCAGGCCAGGGTGAATAAGGAAACGGGGGGGATTAGGTTCTTATTTTATATTGGTATAGAGACTATGTAGGATTTATTCGGGAATTTTAGAAAAACAGGGCAGTCAGTTGACTGCCCTGATATGGGGAAAATCCGCTTACAGATCTATTTCCCAAACTTCACCTTCCATTTGGTACTAGGACCAGTGTACTATTCGGAAATCGCTGCAAAAGCTTTTGCTCGAACAAATGCGTAGTCATAGCTGTCTTCATTCCAGTTGGCAGATTTGGTATATGACTTTGAAGCATTCCCATGGTCCCCGGTTTCAGTTAGTACCACACCATAGAAGTATAATATGTATGGATTTTCCTGATCTGATAGCTTGAAATGCTCAATTGCTTTTTGAAGATTACCTGTATCAAGATAAAGAAGGCCGGCTAAGCCATTATACTTTTTCTCTGTATTTGGATCATTCCGGGCAACTAACAGAGCTTTATAATCCTCTGCTTTTTTGAATGCTGTTTCAGAATCTTGCTGCCGGGCTGCTAAGCGTGCCTCGAAAGCATTTATGGTTCGGTCAAAATAATTAACGGTTGCAGGTGTAAAATTTGACGTTTCCACCGATTGATAATAGTCTGATACACACTGTGCAGCAGCATCCAAATTACCAGCTTCAAAGTTGATTTTGCCCCTGATAATATGAGTATAAGGAGCCCAAGTGGGAAGGCCTGCAGCAATTCCAGCCTTCAGTAATTCATCAGCAGCAGCGAGGGCTTTCATATAATCACCTTCATAGAGATAGGAGCGCACAATCATATCTCTATCGGAGAGTTTGTCCCATTCAGTCAGTTCCATATCTACAGCTTTCAGGCAAGCCTCACGGCCGTCATCGTATTGACCCAGGAAAATCAGGCTGGTGCCAATCTTCTGTTGTGATATACCAAATGCTGAATCTAAACCTATAGCTGTCTGATATTGATCGATGGCTTCTGTAAATCGCCCTAACTTCATATACAGATCGCCCATTGAATCGTATGGATTTGGTTCATCAGGTATAAGGGAAATATAGTTCTTGAATGCTTGCTCAGCTTTCTCATATTCACCAATCTCTCGGCAGGCATAACCCAGATTATTGTAGGGAGGGGGATAGTTTTTGTCTATTACGATGGCTGATTCAAATTGAGCTATTGCCATGATATCCTCATCGCGGCTTCGATGCGATATACCTAAAAGATTTCGAACACGTTTATCATCAGGATAATTTTGTACCAGGAGCTTACGCAGTTCGAACTGTCTATCCAGATCATTATCGATGATATAGGCTTTTCTCTGCTTGATCAGTAGTTGTTCCCCTTCTGATACGTTGTCTATTAGTGATATCGCTTTATTTAGATTGTTTTTCAGATCTTCGTCTGAAATATAGTCACCGGCTCGATATAGGTATGCCAGAGCAAAGCCCGGATCCAGCTTGATTGCCTTATTAAAATATTCTCGGGCTTCATCAGTACGGAGATGTTCAGTCATTTTACGCGCTTCCATGAAAACCGCACGTGCTTCCTCGGATATGGTAGTAACAGGAACTTCATTGGTCTCAGATATAGCAATAGGTTTCTCTCTCGGCTGATCAGGGATGGGATCTTCTGTTTGTACTTGAGAACATCCTGTGTATAATGCGATTACGAGCGTAAAACAAAGAATAACTGATTGGGAAATAATAGTAATGCCTTTAATCATTCTAATCCTCCTCTTTTTATCCGGTATTGTGTGCTTATTGTTGCACTGTTTTCTAAGGAGTGATTGCATTAAATGAAACAGAATACTCAATCGTTGCGAATTCGTACTTATCGTACAAGAGGTGCAGGAAATCCTATCTCGAAGATATAGTTTTTACTCTAATTAAGCAAGTTGGCTGAATACTAGTGACAGACCACAAATATACAACCATTTCTACCCATCACTTTTAATACGACTACATCAAGATTTCGCCGGATAAGTTTGTCATCAAGAACTCCGTGTACTCATGAATCCGTGTTCAAGGGAGCTTTAAGCAACAGGTAATCCAGAGTTATAGTATCACGATGTGAGTGATTTGTCAAAAATGGTGGCTAAAATCATAGTGTTATCAAACAAAATGTGTATGGCACAATATATTTGGTGCCTATATAAATAATTCCTGCTGAATATGTTTGGATCTTAATCTTTTTCTTATCTTTCGCATTACTCTCCTCCAATACTTTGGATTCTGAACCTCCAGCTTAGATATTAATCGAGTATACTTAATTCTATCCCTGAAGGCTAAATTGGTAATTTTTGTAACAAAAGCTTTTTCACCAGCCTTAATTCGGTATTTAGGAACGTAGCCATTATTTCGCCTTTTAGCATATTTCAAAATGGCATTCCATTTTATAGTATTTTTATTACATTCAGGACATATGTCAGGAGATTTACTGACAGTAAAAAATTGGCCACAGTTTAAACATACCGTTCCAATGGAGAGGTCCAAATCAGCTGCGCTGTTATTACCAGTACATTTTCGACTCCTTGGTTATTGTTTCTAAGTATTTATACGTACTGGGATTAAAAAAGTTGATGTATCTTCTTGTCCAGATTTACCACAAAACAATTAGACAGAAGGAGTTCCAATCATAGTGCCGGACAATAATCCGGTAAACCGGATTTATATCCGGCAGGTAATTGGTGCTAAATCTTATTGAGTTTGCTTAGGACTTACACACAGGTTTTCATAGAATGAAAAGGGCAGCCACCTGACTACCCCTTTCACATTGCTTCTTACATTACTATAATTTTATTGGATTCAACTACTATTTATTTTCGTATGGCTGCGAAAGCTTTAGAGCGTACAAAAGAATAGGAGAAACCGTCTTCATTCCAATTTGCAACTTTATCAAACAATTCTAATGCCTTAGGTTGATTATCAGCTTTTGAATATGCCTTTGCCAGATAATAAAGTACCCAGGGATCTTCCTGATCCGCTTTTTTCAAAGATTCAATAGCCTTGCGATAATCACCGCTTTCAAGACTTATGTATCCAGCAGTTGAATAAAACCAAGCCTGCATTGCTTCTGAGTCTGTTCCAGCTTCAATATTAGCTTTAATGTCATCTAAAATAGACCAGGCTTTGTTAAAATCATTACTTCTCACTGCTAATATTGCTCTAATCTGTTCGGAATAGTATCTGGCAAAAGATTTGGATCGCTCAATAATATCTGTAGAATTCAGTATTTGAGAACAATCCGTTAGATTAACCTTAACTTTGTCAGTTTCATCCAGCTCGAGATAAATTGACGCTTTAATCAGACAATAATAAACCGCCCGGTCATGCTGCCCGACTTCTGTTGCTAATTGAATAGCCTTATCAGCATACTCGATTGCCATTGGGAAATCACCTTTGTATATGTACGAACGGGCAATAGCACCCAAACAAATAATTTTTCCAGCAGGAGTTGTTCCCATATCTAAAGCTTCTTCAAGTTCCTGTCTTCCTTTATCGTATAGACCCATGAAAATCATGTTTGCACCAATTTTTCTTTTAGATGCAATAAATGTGGAATCAAGCTCAACCGCCTGTTGATAATACATGTTTGCTTCTTCAAAACGTCCCAGTTTTGTTAATAAATCTGCTTTTGAATCACGCGGATTAGCCTGGTTGGGTTGTAAGCGGATGTAATTATCGAATGCTTCCTCAGCCGCTTGGTAGTTCTTCTGGTTGATGTAGGTATACCCCAAAAAATTATGAGGTGGGGCAAAATCCATATCAATGTTAAGTGCTTTCTCAAACCGGGCAACCGCCAAATCATAATCATTATAATATCCATAATAGGCTATGCCCATATAATAATGTATCCGTTTATCACCAGGATACATTATTGATAATTCATGTAATGTATTTGCCCATTTTTCAACAGCATCTTCTATGTAATAATCATGGTAGGCCTCGATTAACATTTGTTCGCCACTGGATGCGTTGGGAGCAACCAACTTGGCTTTGAGTAAATCATCTCTTCTATCATTCGCCGAAGAAGATGCCAGGCCTCTGTACAAATAGGCCAAGGCAAAATCCTTGTCCTTCGCGATCGCCTGAGTAAACAATTTTCGTGCTTCCTCTGAATTGAAGCTTTCAAATGCGTTAAGTGCTTCTTGGAAAATTCCAAGCGCTTCAATTGATCCGGTAGTTATGGGCATTATTGATTCCTCATTCGTACATCCCACTTGGAAAATAAATAACATGATAAAGATTATGACTCCTGTTGTTTTTATGTATCTAATTGACATTTGCATGGATGGTCCTCCCTGTCTATTATCTTGATTAAGCTTGATTGCTATGTTTTAATGAAACATATGAACTATTCCTCCGCTAAATAAACAATCGGTTCCGTGAACTTATGGAAATGCTTTCGCGTTTCCGGAGCAAGTTTCCTAAAAGCAGTGGCTGATAATATCATCCGGCCCCGGTGGGATTTCTGTCCCCCCTGGCCTAATCGAACAGCAATATTTACTGTTTCTCCCAGTAGATCGGGATTAGTGAATGGCGGTTGGTATATGACCATAAATTCACCATAATGAGCGGCAACCCTCAACTTCATCTGATAGCCCTCGGATTTGAGCCAGGCTTCCACTTCTTGTTTCATTTCTAGCAGTGTGTTCACTCCTTTGTCAGCCAGATCAGATGTGAAATACCCGAGGGCACTGTCGTTTATGTAAGTAATAAGCTGACCGTTTCCAGCGATAACAACATTGTTGGTAATCTCGGCAAATTTAGTTAGAATCTCTGCCTGGTTTTCCTCCGACATTGCTTTCGTGGAGCGACGAAAATTGGACAGGTCAGTGAAAAACACTAATCCTTCTTCACGATAATTATCCATAGTAACCTCCTGGTTGTGGTTGTTATGCAGTCGGTCCTTGTGCCCGACAGTCGGTAGGATAGGTCGTCGGCCCTTGCGTCCGACAGTTTGAGGTACCATATTATACCTCGTAGTTAAACCAAAATCAAGGGTTTAATTATTTTGGGATATAACACGCATTGCGTCATATTAAATGTTATCGAAGCGGTTTTTCATCCGACAACCTCAGAGCATGGATTTATAATCTGCCGATGATTATATTAGAAATACATAATATCCACTTTCCTGTAGATTGGATTGAAAAATAATAAATGGAGTTATCTGATGGTTACTTTTATTATCAATCATGCTCCTTACGGAACTGAAAAAGCATATAATGCCTTCCGATTAGCATTGGCCTTGATCAAACAAAAAGAACCTTGTCAAATTTTCCTTATGGATGATGGAGTTTTTAATTCGGTGAAGAATCAGAAGACTCCAGATGGATACTATAATATAGAACGGATGATTAAAAGTCTGATAAAAAGAGGCTATGAAGTTCACACGTGAGGGACATGTTGTGATGCCCGTGGGGTATCGATCGAAATGTTAGTAGACGGTGTGATGAGGAGCGGGATGGATACAATAGCAAAGTGGAGTATTGAAAGCGATAAAATCCTGGTGTTTTGAATGCTACCTAAACTGATTAATTCTAATTTTACATTCGATCCAGATAATCAACGCATATTGAATAATCCCGTTCGATTTATAGTATTTATTTCCTTATTGATGTTTTGTCCCGCAGTAGATGGTGAAGCCGGACGTTTGTATGGGCAAGAAACTGAAGAATTTTTGGAAAAAGGCAGCTTTGCCAATTCACTATATAATGATGGCCCTTATGTTTTTTACCATGGCGATAGCCTAGAAGTATTATGGGTTTGTGATAGTGATGTACAGCAAAAGATGATAATTAATAAGGACACATTGTTTGCCCCAAAACGATGTGGTTTGTCAATTGAGCCTGCCATTGTTGACTCCAAAGATAGTACCGATAATGTCAACATATTCAGCCAGGTATCAAAAATTGCTGCAATTAGTGACATCCACGGTCAGTATGAGCTGTTCTTACGTTTATTAAAAGCCCACGCCATTATTGATGATCAAAGGCGCTGGAGCTGGGGGAATGGCCACCTGGTAATTGTTGGTGATATATTTGATCGGGGACCAATGGTGACTGAAACACTTTGGTTTCTGTATCAATTGGAAGACCAGGCCAGGTCAGCCGGAGGATATGTTCATATTTTACTGGGTAATCATGAACGTATGGTTTTGATTGGTGATCTCAGGTATATACATCCTAAATATGAATTCGTTTCCAAAATGCTGGATGTGAACTACGACCAACTGTATAGTAATAATACTGTTTTAGGACGTTGGTTAAGGGCTAAGCCAGTGGTAATTAAAATCAATGATCTGATTTTTGTTCATGGTGGATTACATCCTAATTTCCTTGAGCTGGAATTAAATATTGAAGAAGTGAATGATATATTTGGGCAAAGTTTCGATATCGGCAAGGATATCATTAGTAAGGACGAGCTGCTTTCTTTTCTATACAAAAGAAAAGGGCCTCTTTGGTATCGAGGATACTTCTCAGATAAGACAGAAGGAGAATTACATATTGAAACCCTTCTTGAAGAATATGGGGTGAATCATATCGTTGTTGGGCATACCTCAAATGAAAAAATCGCGTCTTATCATAATGGTCGGGTCTTTGGTATCGATGCCAGCATGAAGAATGGACTGAATGGTGAAGTTCTGATTTGGGAAAATGGTCAGTTCTTCCGAGGAGCCTGCTCCGGGAAACGAACACCACTGAAATGAATTAACTAACCTAGGATATATCACTATACATTTTTATCAATAATAAAATCATAAAATGGGGATTGGAGAGATGAGTCTGTGGCGCTGTCTGCGTGTTATGTTATTCCTGTTACTATCACTCCTTGGCAGTCTCTATGGCCAAGGTATTACACAGTTAGTAAGGGGAACGGTGGTAGACTACGATACTCAGGCGCCGCTGCCTTTAGCTAATATTGTTGTCAGAACAACCGATCCCATAATCGGAGCAGCCTCCGATAAAAATGGTGTATTTCGAATTGATCGGGTTCCCATTGGCCGGCACGATATTCTAGTGTCCTATGCCGGATATGAAACTAAAATTATACCGGAATTATTAATTACATCCGGGAAAGAAATTGTTCTGATAGTGGAATTGAAAGAGGATGTTCTGGAAATGGAAGAAGTGGTTGTAGCTGCTTTCACCAAAAAGGACAAACCATTGAATTCAATGTCAACTGTAAGCGCACGTACGTTTTCGGTAGAAGAAGCCCGTCGTTATGCCGGTGGATTTGATGATCCGGGCCGGTTGGTGGCTTCATTCGCCGGAATAACTACTGACAATATCCGCGATAATACCATAATAATTCGAGGTAATTCGCCTAAAGGATTGCTGTGGAGACTGGAGGGGATCGAAATACCCAATCCCAATCATTTCGCCAATCTGACCACCTTCGGAGGTGGTGGGATATCCTCGCTAAGTGCCCTGGTTGTCGGGAACTCGGATTTCTTTACCAGTGCGTTCCCTGCCGAATACGGAAACGCCGTTTCAGGTGTATTTGATATAAAACTGCGCTCAGGCAACAGCGAAAGACATGAACATGCTTTCCAGGCCGGGACGGTAGGCCTTGATATATCATCCGAAGGTCCAATAGGGGAAGATACCGGGGCGTCTTATCTGTTTAATTACCGCTATTCCACCATGGCAATTATCAGGCCTGTGTTTCCAGAAGAGATCAAGGACTTCCTGCCGGTCTATCAGGACCTGTGTTTCAAGATCAATATGCCAACCAAAGATTTTGGTGTATTTTCGATCTGGGGGTTGGCCTCCGAAGATTTGGATACTTTCGAGGCCGAGAAAGACTCGACGCTGTGGGAAATGGTCGATGATCGAATAGATGGCAACCTCATTCAGCAAATTGGTGGCTTCGGACTGAGCCATCTTTACATCTTTAAAAATGATGCATACCTGAAGACTGCCTTGGCCATCACCGGTGATTATATGAAATATAAAGCCGGAATCCTTGGATACGACTTGATACGTTATCCAAGCGAGGATATGTCGACCCGTAACTATAAGTATACCTATACCAATGTCTATAACAGGAAATTCAATGCCAGATTCACCAGCCGAACCGGTTTGATAATTGACAATATGCATTATAATACCATTCTGGAACATGCCCCCGTTTTTGATCAGGGATTAGTCCGGGTGGTTGATGAAAACGGTTCTTCATCAATTGTCCAGCTTTTCACCCAATCAAAAATCAATTTTTCACGACGATTCACGCTGAACATTGGTGTGCGCGGTCATTATTTTGATTTGAATGATGAGCTGGTAGCGGAACCGCGCTTTGGCCTCGCCTGCAACATCGGTGATGCTCAGACTGTCAGTTTTGCCTATGGCAAGCATTCAAGGCTGGAACCACTGACGCTGTATTTCGCCCAGATCAGTGATGGAGCCAGCACCGCCCAACCCAACAAGGATATGAAGGTATCGAAAGCCCACCACCTGGTTTTGGCCTACGATATAAGCATCAACACTACTATGCGGTTAAAAATCGAACCTTATTTTCAATACCTGTTCGATGTTCCTGTTATCCCGGACAGCAATTTCTCGGTGTTAAACATGGAGGCCGACTGGTATTTCAATGAAAGACTGATCAATGCGGGGACGGGAAAGAACCTGGGATTGGATATCACACTGGAGCGATTTCTGAAGGATGGATACTATTATCTATTCACTGCCTCCCTGTTTGACTCAAAATTCGAAGGTGCTGACGGCATCGAACATAACACCCGGTTCAACACACGTTATGTTATAAACCTGCTGTATGGGAAAGAATGGACCCTGGGTACCAGGCACGATAAAATCCTGAGTGTAAATGCCAAAGTGAATTTTTTCGGAGGAAAGCGGGTGACGCCGGTAAATGTCGCTGCTTCCGATTTGGTACAGGATGTTGTCTACCAGTATGACCGCTTATATGAAAACCGGGAACCGAATAAATACCATGTCAGTGCAACCGTCAATTACCGGGTAAATTAGAAGAACTATTCCAGTATCTGGTCATTCCAGATGGTAAACATGTTTCTGGCTACTGAAAATTATGGTACATTCTATAACTACCAGACCCAGCAGGTCGAAAACTGGGAGTTTGCTGTTCCGGTTCCCAATATCAGTTATAAGATTGAGTTTTAGCCGCAGGCCCGGCGAATTTGTTTATTGAAATGGCCAGAATAAAGGGATAAAGAATATCGCCAGTACCCATAATAAGATTCCCAGTGGCAACCCAACTTTAATATAATCATGGAACTTATAGCCCCCGGGTCCATAGACCATCAGGTTTGTCTGATATCCTACCGGGGTAATGAATGAAGCCGAGGCAGCGAAGCAAATCGCAAATATGAACGGCCGGGGATCCAGATTCATTTGAGCAGACGTCACCAGGATTATAGGGGTCATTATAATCGCTGTGGCGGCATTCGAAGACACTTCAGTTAAAATCATTGTTATCAAATAGGTCATTGCCAGGAAAATTATAGGTTGGACGGAAGGCCCGAATAGATTTACTAAGCGGTGCAGGGATTGTCCAATCCAATCGGCCGTACCACTAGATTGAATGGCATATGCCAGAGGTATCAATGCCGCTATCAATATAATAACCTGCCAGTTTATGGATTTATACGCTTCGTTGGGAGTTATCTGTTTGGAAACCAGTAGCAAAACAACCCCTGACAGTGCCCCCACGTGAATCGGTAATAACCCAACCGCTGCTAAAAACACGATAGAAAGAATCACTAAAATACTCAGATACCAAAAACGCTGTTTTTTTAAAGTAGCTTCTATTTCCTGTAACAGGATGAAATCGCCGGTGTTTACCATTTCCCGGATTTTTTCTTTGGCTCCGAATACCAACAGAGTGTCGAATGGCTTAATTGATATGTGTGCGATTTTTTTCCGGATGATGGTACCTTCGCGTCTGATGGCCAGTACAAAGCTGCCGAACCTTTGTCTGAAATTGACTTCGAAAACACTTTCCCCAACTATGGAAGCTTTATCCTTTACCAGGCATTCAACCAGGATATTGTCTTCCTGCTCCAATTCTCTTTGAGATAATTTTTCATCGGTCAGTAGAGTTACTTTTTCGATTTCTTTTAGCCGGAGGAAATTTTCCAGCGAACCCCGGATGAATAGAATATCATCTTTCCGCAGAGCCATATTCCGGATGTTTCTAGTAATAAATTTTGCGTCCCTCAAAATCTCTAATACGGTAATATCGTAATTCTTGTTGATTCCCCGTTCGGTACATGTCTTCCCTATCATTGGAGAGTCAGCCAGAATTTTTACTTCTGTCAGGAAACCACTCAAATGATAATTCTTGATTAAACTCGATGTCACAGTCCGGGATGGCAGAATGCGCGGCCCGATGATCAAAATGTATATCAGGCCAACTCCTAATTTGATTGCTCCAAACCGGGAAAATTCAAACATACCCAGGGCTGGTTGACTAGTCTCCTGAACAAGGATGGAATTAACCAGTAAATTTGTCGAAGTTCCGATTAGAGTTAACGTACCACCAAGGATTGCAGCATAACTGAGGGGAATGAGGACCTTCGAGGGGCTGATCTTGTATTTTTCGGCCAATTGAATCGTCACCGGGATAAAAATGGCTACGATTGCCGTATTGTTGACTACCGCCGAGGCGAGGGCAATGGTAAGCAGATATAGTGTTATCCCTAAAAATTTACTCCGGCTAACTATTCTGTTCAGGTACATGATAATGTGTTCAAGAACACCGGATTTTTGAAGGGTGTGACTGATAATAAACAGGGCGGCGATTGTGACTACGGCCGGATTGGAAAAACCAGCTAATCCTTCCATTGGGGTCACCAGCCCGGATACCAGGAGGATACACAGCACCAGTAATGCAATTACATCAATTGGCAGGAGTTCCAATACAAACAGCACAAACATTCCCAGGATCAGGAATAGAATCAACACAATGGTGATAGTCATGTATAAAGGTTACACTATAATCATTAATAAAACCAGTGGATTAGGTTAAATATCAGGTCAATTGCTTTTAATACATTTTAAGTTTTCTGATACTGTTATTACTGCATGGTTGTCATCTTGGGTTTCAAAAATAAATAAATATCTATTGTGGGTTCTTCCCGGTAAATTAAAGCATCTGGTACGGTAAATATGATCTGAATCAATTGATCGGCTTAAATTCCACCGGCACTCAGAGCAAACTTATTTTTAAATCCCTATCCGGTCAGGTTGGCTGAAGGAATTAATCATGGATAAAGAAAACACCACTTTGGTCAACTTCAACGATTTCGGGCTGGCGGCCCCGGTATTAAAGGCCGTCAGCGACTTGGGTTATGAATCACCATCGGCGATCCAGGCCCAGGCGATACCACCCTTGCTGGAAGGCAGTGATCTGGTGGGGCAGGCCCAGACCGGAACCGGTAAGACGGCGGCCTTTGCCCTGCCGCTCCTTTCCCGAATCGACCTGCAGTTCAAACAACCCCAGGTTATGGTTTTAACACCGACACGTGAGTTGGCCATCCAGGTAGCGGAAGCATTCCAGGGCTATGCGGCCGGGCTGAAACAATTTCATGTATTACCAATCTATGGCGGCCAGAGCTATTACAGTCAGCTTCAACAGCTGAAACGGGGAGTACAGGTCGTTGTTGGTACTCCGGGCCGGGTAATGGATCATATTCGTCGCGGTACCCTGAACCTGGATGGAATAGCCACCCTGGTACTGGATGAAGCCGATGAGATGCTGCGGATGGGTTTCCTGGAAGATGTGGAATGGATTCTTGAACAGACACCGCTGGAACGGCAGATTGCCCTGTTTTCGGCAACGATGCCGACAGCGATCCGAAAGATTGCCAAGAAATACCTGAATGATCCTGTGGAAATCACGATTAAGACCAAAACATCAACTGTAGAAACCACCAATCAGCGCTACTGGATGGTCAGCGGCCATCATAAACTGGATGCCCTGACGCGGATTCTGGAAGCCGAGGATTTTGACGCGGTTCTGATTTTTGTCCGCACCAAGCTCAGTACGACCGAACTCACCTCAAGGCTGGAGGCCCGAGGTTATGCCGCAGCGCCTCTCAATGGTGATATCCAGCAGCGCCAGCGTGAGCGGACGGTTGAGCAATTGAAGTCGGGCCGGCTGAATATTCTGGTAGCCACCGATGTGGCCGCCCGTGGGCTGGATGTGGACCGGATCAGTCATGTTATCAACTATGATATTCCTTATGATACGGAAGCTTATGTACACCGGATCGGGCGCACCGGACGCATGGGCCGGAAAGGGGAGGCGATCCTGTTTGTGGCACCCCGTGAGAAACGGCTGCTGTTTGCGATAGAAAAGGCTACCCGGCAGAAAATAGAACTGATGAAAATGCCTACAACAGCCGATATCAATGACCGGCGGATCGAGCGTTTTAAGGAACGTATTACCGTTGCAATGGATACCGATGAGTTGGCGCCGTATGCCCAGATTATCGATCAATACCGGATGGAATCAAATGTACCTTCACTGGAGATTGCCGCTGCTCTGGCCAAGTTGCTGCATGAAGACAGCCCCCTGCTGCTGAAACCCGAGGCCGAGCGAGTTGAGGTCGATCGGCAATCATCTGGGAGGGATTCTAAATCAAGTCGTGAAAAAATTCCTCGTGAAGGCAGGTCTGGAAAAGCATTTACTCCGCCAGATAAAGGCATGGAGCGTTTTAAGATCCTGGTTGGCCGGTCACATGGTGTAAAACCGGGAAATATCGTGGGGGCAATTGCCAACGAGATCGAACTGGACAGTAAACATATCGGGCGAATCGATATTTTCGATGACTACAGCACAGTTGATCTGCCGGAAGGAATGCCACGTTATATAATGAATATTCTGAAAAAGACAGTGGTCTCCGGCCAGCGCCTGAATATTTCCAAGTTTAAGACCGACTACCCTGGTAAAAAGGATCGTGGATACACAAAGGGTAAAGGTAAAAAGACTAAAGCGACAGCTAAGTCCAGGAAGAAAAAATCTAAATCCTGATTGTCGGACTGAGCCTGGAGGTTGATCATTAACTGCATTTTTCCAAAACGGTTGTGTTTAATTCTGATTAGCGTTTAGTAGTCTTCTGTTTGTGAAAGTAAACGGTAGTGATATTTTAGCAGTAATGTCGGCTGGACAGTTTCTGAAGACCGGTATTCCAGACAGGACATCAATTTAGATCATAGCGTAAGTTTCGTTGTGCACCGTTGATCCTTTCCGGTGCCAAGGATTGTGTCCGAACAGACGGTGGGCGGTTCACATCGATTATCCTGCTATTATTTTTGATTTGTCATTGGTTGAATTCCAGCTGGAAGCGACAATCGGGGACAATTATTTAAAGACTGAAAAACTATTGACAAATGAATATATATGGTTATAATATTGTATATATACAATATTATAACCAAGCAAATTAGAGGATAAGATGAACGAATACCAGATAACCAATGCCGAGGCCGCCTTAATGGGGCTGCTGGCCGAGAAACCAAAACATCCTTACCAGATCGAGAAGGATGTGGAGTACCGTGAAATGCGCACCTGGACCGATCTGTCCATGTCATCGATCTATAAACTGCTGCGCAAACTGGAGGAAGCCGAAATGGTTAAGTCAGAGGTCACTTTAGCAGAAAGCAATCGGGCACGGAAAACTTATCAACTGACCGATTCAGGTCGTGACGCCCTGGAAACCAAACTACGTGAAGTGTTGCGTAAGCCTGTACCACAAAAGGATCCTTTTCATGTGGGAATTTATAACAGCGATCTATTGCTGAAGGATGAAGTTGTTGATTGTCTGGAGATGTATCGCGAATCGGTGGAGGAATTGATAACCGGATATGATCGTCTGGAGCAGTTCCTTCGTGACAGTAAATGCTCACCGGCCCGATTGGCGGTTGCCACCAGACCCCGCTTCCAGTGGGAAGGTGAATTGAAGTGGGTGAAGCAGTACTTGACTGAATCAATAGGTAATTCTTGATGATCGAGTAACTTGAATGACGGGGTGCCTATATCAATAATCTGAGGAATATCAATCTGGATATTCCCCGTAATCGACTGGTTGTATTCAGCGGTGTTAGTGGTTCAGGAAAGTCGTCGATTGTGTTTGATACCTTGTATACCGAAGCCCAGCGGCAGTTGATTGAAACCTTTTCCACCTTTGCCCGCCGACGATTGCCGAAGTTGACCCGGCCTGATGTTGATGCCATCAATAATCTGGGTACCGGAATTGTTATTGATCAAAAGCGTTTAGGTCGCACACTACGTTCAACTGTCGGCACTGCCACAGAGATATATACTTACCTGCGACTCCTGTTTGCCCGACAGGCGGAACCATTCGTTGGATTTTCATATGTTTTTTCCTTTAATCATCCTGATGGTATGTGTCCGGAGTGCAAGGGATTGGGAAGACGGATTCGCATTGACCGTGAAATGATGATGGATAGCTCAAAGAGTCTGAAGGAGGGTGGGATTCTGCATCCGGATTACAAAATCGGTGGGTTCTACTGGCGTGATTTCACCAGTAACGGATTATTTGATCCAGACAAGAAGCTGGGTGACTTCAGTGAACAGGAAATGAATCTATTATTCTATCTTGAAAATGTTGATATCGCCAGGACGCACGCAGGTGTAAATTACTCCAAGAAATGGAATGGCTTGATTGCGAGGCTGGAGAAGTTCTACATCAATAAGGCTGAGGATGAGGTTCCGTCAGTTCGCAAGGATGCATACCAGCGATATCTGATATATACCAACTGTGATGCCTGTGAAGGAACCCGCCTGAACTCTAAGGTGCGTTCAGCTCTGCTTAAAGGTAAAAGTATTGCCGACCTGACTCGATTGGAATTGGTGGACCTGGATATATTCCTGTCGGAAATTGATGGGTCGGTAGCTCGTCCACTGGTAAGTAAAATGCGTAGTATTCTGGGGCATTTAATTGAAATTGATGTCGGATATTTGACACTGAACCGTGCTGTGGCGACATTATCGGGAGGTGAATCACAACGGGTCAAAATGGCCCGTCAGTTGGACTGCAACCTGACTGGATTAATGTATATATTAGATGAACCATCCATTGGATTGCATCCCCGCGATACTGAGAAACTTCTAAGTCTTTTGGCCAAGCTGCGTGATCAAGGTAATAGCGTGCTGGTAGTGGAACATGATCCAGCTGTGATTGAGACAGCCGATTGGGTAGTAGATGTAGGTCCAAAAGCTGGAAGTAACGGTGGACAAATTTGTTTCAGCGGACCGGTAAAAGAACTTTTCAAAACAGATAGCCCGACAGGACGGTTGCTTAAAGCCAATGGTAGTAAGGACCAATCTTGGTTTAAAACCAGATCAGTACAGGATTGGTTTGAAATCAGTAATGCCAATACCAACAACCTAAAGAATATTACGGTAAAAATTCCCCGGGCTGTATTGTGCTGTATCACTGGCGTAGCTGGTAGTGGGAAGAGTACCTTGATCCATGAGGAATTGGCCCCGTGTTTTCCGGCCGTTGTGATGGATCAATCACCGGTTGGTAAAAACAGTCGATCCAATCCACTGACCTATACCGGAATATTCGATCTGGTCAGGAAGGGATTTGCCAAGGCAAATGATGTAAAACCGTCCCTGTTCAGTTTCAATTCTGCCGGTGCCTGCCCGCAGTGCAAGGGACGGGGGGTGATCAAGGTTGAAATGAATTTTGTGGATGATATTACTATAATCTGCAGTAAGTGTAGGGGGCGGCGCTATCAGGAAGCTGTTCTGAATCTGTATTGGAAAAGTAAAAATATACATGATGTTCTGCAAATGACGGTTAAGGAAGCAGTCAGTTTTTTTGAACAGCCGAAAATTCTGGCCCAGCTTGGGTTATTGCAGCGAGTTGGACTTGGTTATTTGAAGCTGGGACAACCGTTGAGTACGTTATCGGGAGGTGAAGCTCAGCGTATTAAGCTGGCAGATGAACTGGTAGAACAGGGCAACCTGTATATTCTGGACGAGCCAACTACCGGTCTTCATATTTCCGACATCACACGTTTAATGGAGATAGTGGGTGAACTAGTGGATAAGGGTAACAGTGTAATAATAATTGAGCATAATCTGGATGTTATCGCTCAAGCTGACTGGGTCATTGATCTGGGACCCGGTGGTGGAAAGGATGGTGGAAATATTATTGCCAACGGTACCCCTGAGCAGATCGTCTCCAATCCGGATAGTATTACCGGCAGGTATCTGCTGAGCAGGATAGCATTTTAATTTTTTCTTAGCTGATTTGCTTTGTTAAAGTATTGCTTTGCCATTTGATTGTTACCAAGTTCACGATGTATTAGTCCAAGGTGATAGTATATCTCGCCCTGTTCAGGACTATACCTCATTGCAGTTGAAAAATCCTGTATGGCCAATGAATAGTAATCCTTACTGGAATAAAGTAATCCGCGTTTGATATACGCATTAGCATATGTCGTATCAACCGTTATCGCTGCAGTGTAATATTCCATTGCTATGTCATAAACATCTTCTTGAGAACATCCTAAGTGCTGAAAATTATTCTGGTATAAAACACCGATATTATAAAATGCTTCAGTGTACTCCGGGTTGACTTCAGTAGCAGCAATGAAGTCGTTCAGCCCATCAACATAGTTACCGAGATTTATATTACTGATTGCACGGTTGTTATAGGCGAAGGAGTTATCAGAATCATTCTCAATTGCTAAAGATAAATCCTGATGAGCTGACGCATGATCCCCGCGCGATTGATTGAGCATGCCTCGGCGAATCAAAGCCTTGCTGCTAGTAGGATTTAATTCAAGAACGTGGTTATAGGCGTCAAATGCTTGTAAAAATTGACCCAATTGGAAATATGACTCACCGAGATTCATCCAGGCCGGGATGGATTGGTCATTGATTTGAACAGCACGTTTGTAAACTAGTATACTATTATTGAAGATACCGGCAGACAGGAATTCTTCTCCCTGTTTTAATAGGTCTGTTAAGTTGAATTGATTTAGTTTTGACATATCAGCATTGACCAGCCTGGTATGATCAGCCATCAGGTTGTTGGCCCCAGGATGATCAGGCACGATTTCCATAGCAAGCTTTACCTTGTCAAGGTATCCTAGATTGCCTTTTGTACGTTCAATTATTGCTGACATCACCAACTGGGAAGCCTGGTGTACTTCTTCAATATCACTATAATAGTTTGGGCTGGTCTCTAATTGGTTTTTCTGCTTGAAAATGTTGTGAACAGTTTTTCCACTAGAATTGAAGAACTCATAAATTCTGATTAGATCGTTTTTGTCCTGAGCTAGTCGCTGGGCAAACTCGAGTACAGGGTGATTGACAGTATGAAGATTGCCGGACCCAACCCAGGGTGAAAATTCACTTTGTGACATACGATAAGTATCCAATAAAAGAACTGGATTTGTTAATTTAATGTCGTTTAAATCCTCAGCTGCAAATTGGAAGTAGTCATCTATAAACCGATCCATGTTAATACGGGGTGGTTGTGATGATCCAACCAGAATGGCATGTTTGTTTTTATGGGTAACCGCCATCCAAATAGATACATATTCATAAACCGAACTGAAAGTCCGCAACAGAGTTTTAAAACTTTGTAACGGCATATCGAGTGGTACCCAGCTGGTCATCATGCCACCAGGTTTTAATAACTTTTTCCCGGCAGCGAAATGTTCCTGTGTGTACAAACCTGAATTGCCTGAGTAGTAAGGCCAGATTGAATCATTAAGTATTAAATCATAGCGGTGGTCGCTTAGTGCTACGTAATTAGCACCATCCATAATAATGGCTCTGAATTTGGGATGATTTATAACACCATTATTTACATCTCTGAAAAAACGATCAGCTGTATTAATTACACCTTTACTGATCTCAACCACATCAACTTGTTTGGTTGGATAATTTGTAAGGATTGAACTGGTTTCCCCACTGCCAAATCCAATTTGTAGAACATGGGTGGCCTTTCCGTGAAGAAGCATTGGAATATGGGCTTGAAGCTTCTGGGTTGTTCGTAAAGTATATTCCGTCCCGGCTACATTCATTGAACCGGTGGATATTACCCGATCACCATTAGGGTATTTATGAACAGTCGTAATGCATTCTATACCTTCGTTAGCATATTGGATCTCAACTTGGCTGTTGACACGCTGCTCACCAGTATTATAGTACTGATATAGATGATCAGACGGTAGCTGGAAAATTATAATCAGGCAACCGATCCAGATCAAACCAATGATCGCAGGGATCCCACGCTTACTGAAAATTGTATCTGTTTCCCGTGCCGGTCGCCCAATAATGACAGCTGTTCCGATTATTAGAGCCAGGGTCGAAACCAGAATTATGGTCGACTGAGTACCCAGAGAAAGCACCAGCCAGAAGCCGGTCAGTAGTGAGCCGACTATACCTCCCAGCGTGTTAAGGGCATAAATCTTTCCAAACGATTGACCAATGCTTTTGGTATTTTGTATTACAATCCGACTGACAACGGGCATTGCCATACCCATCAATATTGTTCCGGGTAACATGATTACAGTTGCATAAAGTAAATCGCGCGCCATTTTTTCTTCCCATGATGATACCAGCCACAATTGATTGATTATATCAAACCTTCCTAACAGAATAATTGATAAGAGAGCGAATAATCCGATCAATGTTTCAATTATTCCGAAAATCTGGTAATAGCGGTGACTCCATCTAATTTTTTCGGAAAATGTAATCAGCAGACTACCTATCCCAATTCCAATTAAGAAGGTTGTGAGCATTATGGTGAAAGCATAGATAGTTGTATTTAGTTGAAATACAAGCAAGCGCATCCATAGAATCTCAAGGGACAGAGAAATGAAACCGGCCAAACCATAGGCAGAAAGTATTATCCGGCGACGCCAATTGTTTAAACCTTCCTCTTCCACATCTATCGGAGAAGTGATTTCTTCTGAAGATGTGGTATTCTGGACGGATGAATAATGCAGGAGAATGAATACAAGTGCTAGTAATAGATTTATTCCAGCAGCCAATTGTGTTGACTGTATAACACCAAATTTCTCGATCAGGATGAAGCCGGTAATAAAACAGCCCACTGTTGCCCCTAATGTATTGACAGAATATAGAATACCTACACCAATCCCACTTTCATTGACCCGCCGAACAAAAAACCGCACAAGAATAGGTAAAGTACCACCCATTAGTGATGTCGGTATGATTAGAACAATAAATGAAATAACAGTCTTTACGACTAGTAAAATAATTGTCGAGTAATTGGTTAGCGGAAAAATTAAAGCATAAAAAGAATTAATTAACGCAAGAACCGATGGCATACTTAAGGCAGTTGCCATAATCCCCAATTCAAGGAAGGCGTATATAATAAATATGTTTTTCTTTTTATCGATTAAGCACCCAAAATAATAACTGCCAAGTGCCAATCCCCCCATAAAGGCCGCAGTTACTGCGCTGGCTGCATAGGTCGTATTTCCAAATATGTCAGCAAACATCCTTACCCAGGACACCTCGTAGATAAGGCCAGTTATCCCAGACAGAAAAAATAATATTGTGATAATGGGTTTTAGCATTACGTTTTGAGGGGTAAGTGAAAATTATTGAATTATCGTTTTCATTTCATAATTATAGTACCAATTTAATTAGCATAGAAACTTAGAGCACACATTATAAGTCTTAACTAGTACTGTGTGTTTATTTGTGGCTCATTGATCCTACCGGACAGATTCCGTGAGACAAACAAGATTAGAGCACCCCCTTCTCATCTTTATTATTATTATACACATAGGCATATTATATCTTGCGTCGTATTAAATTTGCACATATATTCCTAATGAGATTCATTCTCATATATAATTGAAAACTAATCACCCGGGGGATTAGCAGGAGTCGAATATGAAAAATCACGCTAACCGCAATTATCTCAGTATAGTATTCACCGCGATTATTGTAATTGGCAGTCTCTTTGGTCAGCCTACCGAGCAAACGATAACCTTCCTTGGTGGCTATGGCAATCAGGGTGACGTCGATCCTTACACAGAAGCTTCCCTTGATGGGGGTGAAACCTGGGCTTCGGCCTATTTAACAGGCTGGCATCCCTGGGGTTTTGCTCAGGGGACGAATTCCTGGATTAATTTTGATCCCAGTCCCTTTGTGGGATTAAACACCACAACTGATTATCGGATCAGGTTCATGGTGCCGGCTGATTTCACCGATCCTTCAATGGTATTTGTGATTAAAGCCGACAACCGTGCCACCTTGTGGGTCAATGATACTTTTATTTCAACATTTGATGGTCAGGGCTCAGGAGCCGCCGGCGACCAGGTGGTTGCCCAGGCCATCGAAGCTGGCTTGAATGAGATCCGTCTCCGGTTGCAGGACTGGGGCGGCTGGGTTGGCCTGAACTACCGCATTGATGTTACAATGACTTCTTCCGAAGATATCAGTGATTATGTGCTCACGATTGAAGAGGCAGAAGAAATTGCCGGTACCATCAGCCGAACTTCCTGGGAAATGAACCGGGGCGGCAGCTATTTTGAACAGCCGGTGTCTGATTTTGGAGCCGTTGAATCATATAATCAAGCTGTAATTCCAAGCACTGAAGACCCAAATTGGGAACCAGCCCCAGATCCGGAAATCATTGGATTTTCAGAGTATTCCATCCTCCCGGGCGGTTGTCTAAGTCTGGTGGATTATACCTATTTTCAGACCTTTGTAAACGTACCTACCGGTATGGCTGTTACGCAGTTCACCATTGATTTCTCAGGGATTGATGATGGTGGAAGGGTTACAATATTTAACTCGGATTATCCGAGTGGTGTGGTCGTTCCAGGCAGCTATGTGTACCTGGGAGGTACCGGAACTGCAAACCTGGCGGATTATGTTGCCGATGGTGAAAATCGTGTCGTGGTGACACAGGTTGATAATTGTCCCACGGGAAACAATCTGCAGGTAGCTCAGGTCGTCCTGAATGGTGAGACCATCTCGGCCGATGTCACTAATACTGCTCCAGTCGCCGCTGCCGGACCTGACCAGTCCTTCAGTTGTGTAATTGAGTCTGCGGCGGTCACCCTGGATGGCTCTGCTTCCAGTGATGCCGATGGCGATGCCCTGTCATATAGCTGGAGTCTGGATGGCAACGAAGTATCAACGGCAGCAACATTTTCCACCTCGCTTAGCGGCGGTAGCCACATATTCACGCTAACCGTTTCTGATGGTGAAGAGTCAGTCAGTGATGAAGCGGTTGTGGTCGTGACGCTGGATGAGACAGCGCCGGTAGTCTCCCTGAACGGTGATGATCCTTTGGTACTGCCGCTGTATCTGAACTTTACTGATCCTGGCGTGACGGTTGAAGATGCCTGTGATACGGATCCTGTCGTAATCCAGTCCAGCACGGTCGATCTGTCGGCGCCGGGCACCTATGCGATAGCATACACGGCCACCGATGCGGCTGGTAACAGCGCTGAAGCAATCCGTGAAGTGATTGTGGTCAATCAGGCTCCTGAAGTGGCCGATGCCATTGAGGATTTTGAACTACAGTTTGGAACAGCAGGCCTGGTGGCCGTTGTCGATTTGCTGGATGTCTTTACCGATGGCGATGGTGATTCCCTGAGTTTTTCGATGTCTAATTCGGATGCAGTTGCGGTAGAAACAGTTCTTGATGGAAGTATATTAACCATGACAGCTCTTGATCTGGGTACCAGTTCAATCAATCTGACGGCAACGGACATCTGGGATGCCAGTGCTGAAGATGAGTTTGAACTGACGGTTAATGTAGCTGATGACCTGGCTGCTGCGGTAGCATTCTCATTAGACAAGACAGATATTAAAAAGGACACTGATGTTTTGTCCGGCAATTTACTAGTCAATAATCCCGCTCCGTTGTATGTCAAGCATCATGGTGACGATGACGACGATGATGAGGATGATGAGGATGATGACGATGAGGATGATGATAAGCATACCCCGTACAGCCTGAGGATCGCCAAAGACAGTTTTGTGGCTGCCGGTTATGTGGTCAAGGCTGATATTCTTAAAATCGAGAAAAATACTACTGTTGAAAGTGATGTCACCTACAACACACTGTATAACCGGGGTTCTATTACTGGTGGCGAGACCAGTGGTTTGGTCACACCGCAGTACGTAAATCTTCCGCCTTTTAAATCGGCTGAAGCCGGTACGGAGAATGTACGTATTAATCGACGCCAATCGATCGAACTGGCTCCCGGATCATACGGGAAAGTTGATGTGAAGGATTATGCTTCACTGACCTTGACTGGTGGAACCTACAATTTTGAATCGATCAAATTGTCCAAAGGTGCCAAACTGCGGTTCGCGGCCGAAGTTGATCTGCGGATAGCCGAAAAATTGGAAACCGGTAACTATTCTTATGTCGGACCGGCCGATGGTGCCCTCATCGATGCTTCAGGAAGCATAATCTATGTCGGGATAGAAGAAGAACCTGCTGCTTTAGCCAAACATAAGGGTAGAAAACGTGGCGGCGATGACGATGATGATGACGATGATGATGACGAAGACGACGAGGAAGATGACGATGATGGCAAGGATAAGAAGGCCAAATACCCCAAGGTCAAATTTGGAGCCGGCAGTAAGGTTTATACCACAGTGTATTCACCAGAAGGTAAGATTGAGGTCAAAAGTAAGGTGGAGTTCGCCGGTGCACTCTGGGCTGCAACCATCAAGGTTGATAAGGATTCAGATTTATCATTGGATAGTTATTTTGGCACTGATGGCAGCAATGTTTTAGCCAAGCGCGGAACCTGGGTTGAGCCTGAGTTTGAGGTTATGCCAGAAGCTTATGCACTTGAGCAGAACTACCCGAATCCCTTCAATCCGACCACGAACATTGCCTATGAGATAGCTGAACCGGGCTTTGTGCGCCTGACAGTATTCAATGTTCTAGGGCAGGAAGTTGCTGATTTAGTAAGCCGGCACCAGAATGAAGGTCGCTATCAGGTTGCATTCGACGCATCCCATCTTAGTTCCGGAACCTACTTCTATGTCCTGGAATCCGGTAAGACACGTCTGGTAAACAAAATGATATTGGTTAAATAATTCTGGCTCCTGTCGGGATGAATAAAAAGGAGAATTTGGTTATCCGGATTCTCCTTTTTTTCTTAAAACAAGGGTTTTTCAATACAGCTTTTTTCAATTGTGCGGATACGCACTCTAATTAAAAACAAATGAATTAATTGCTGACAGATTAAAGCGATAAATATAAATTATTGTCATCGATTTGGGCAGTAACTGATACATAAAAGAGATGTCAAGGGCAATACCGTCTCTATGATCAGGACGCACCTTCTCAGATAGATTCGAAAATAACTCTACACTCATATGATTGTTACGGATGGTGACTAAGCAGGATACAGGCAGAATGATTCAATCAGAGTTCTACATTAAGCACATCGCAGACAATCAGTCTACACATTAACCAAGATTTAGATTACCGGTACCCGGGTATCGGTTAACTTTGCTAAAACCAACAATGGAGGTAGGCATGAAAAACCGCCGATGGTCATTTTTAATGCTGATGTTATTAATGACATTTATATGGGCGCAACCGGACTTATCCGTTGCCCCACTACAGTTCGATATTTCACTTTCCCATTACACGGAAGATTTGGAAGCAGACTGTACCTTGACGATCACTGACAACGGTGATGGAACCCTCGATTTTGGCTGGAAAGAAGTACCGCTGGAACCAACGGTTACTTTCACAAAAGCTAACTATGCTGATTATACCATGGCTGAAAACCAGGACCGTATCAGTGATAGTGTCTGGATTACCAGAAAAGATGTGCAGAGCCTGTACAACGCCCAGAGTGAAACCGGTTATAGCGGCTCGAGCGTTTCACCGGAAGGTACATTGTGGTATTTTGAAGGTATTACCGGTGCCGGTGGCCCTGCACCACGGCCGGATATGATTATTACGCCCACGGGATACATGTCTTTTATTAACGCATGTAATTCAAATCCCCCATCAATTGTTGATGTACCTGGTACCTTATTCCTGATCGATGATTCGGTCTATTTGGATATCGTTTTTCATCACTGGTCCAGCGGTGAAGACGAAGGTGGCGGTGGTTTCTCCTACACCCGTGACAATTTTGATGTACCATGGCTGAAGGTCAGCGAGGTACAGGTCCGAACCGCCAACTGGATGCTGGATGTGAGTGTCGATGCTTCCGGGTTGGTGCGCGGTGACTACAGCGCCGATATCATGATTATGTCCAACGATACCGATACTCCCGAAATTCTGATACCGGTCAACCTCAGTGTGGATGGTCCGGTCCCGGTGGTTGGTGTTACACCATTGTCGATTGATGCCGGTACGCTGGTTCAGGGGGAATCCGATTCGACGACCCATAAACTGATCATCACCAATACCGGTGATGCCGATTTGTACTGGAATGTTGATTTCAATGATCTGACGGTTCCCGAGGGCTTGTATTTTGAAAAACCGGATTACGCCGATTATTCACAGGAAATGTATCAGGACCGGATAACAGAGAATGTCTGGCTGACCCGCCAGGAAGATGACGGACTATTTAATTACGCTCAAGAACCATATCGTACCAGTGATGACTCACCGCTGGGTACCGAATGGTGGATGGGCCCCACCTCTGAATTTGATCCTGATTACGATTATTATTCGGGATTTAAAGAGGCTGCTGATTATTCATTATCTTCCATTCCCGGTGAAGTAATGTCCCTGCATCTGATTGAAGAAGATATTTATTTTGATGTCTTCTTCCATAAATGGACCTCAGGTGATAATGGTGGTGGTTTTGCCTATACCCGCGAAATGCCCACTTACCACTGGATTGGTGGTGAAAAGACGAGTGATATGCTTCCCGGTACCGCACCGGGTCGTGTCTTGAGCGTTGGCCAGTCCGATACCGTGGATGTCTATTTTATATCCGCCGGTGTTCCCGGTGGCGATTACTTCGGTGAATTGATCCTCAATTCCAATGATCCGGTTAATCCTGAGATCGTTATTTCGGTTGCTCTGAATGTATATGAACCGACCCCGATTATGGAAGTGGATGTTCAGGCTATTGCTGCCGAAGCATCACATTACACCGGAACACTGGAAGTATCGGAGGATTTTGTTATTACCAACAGCGGTGATGCGGACCTGATCTTTGAAATGATGCTGGAAGGTGGCGCCATACCCATTACGGTATCCAAACCTGATTATGGTGATTATATGGATCCGGCCCATCATGATTCCATAACACCCAATGTAGTTCTGACCCGTGCCAACTCCCAGGGCCTGTTCAACCTGGCCCAGGAAACCGGCTGGAGTGACAGCGATTCACCCTATGGTACTGAATGGTCGTCGTATCCAACAGCCGAATCCAGTGAAGATGATTATGGCCAATGGCGCTATAACGCCCATCCTTATCGGGATAATTCCCTTGGCCGGCCGGTTTCACTGCATCTGACTGCAGAAGACCTGTACTTTGATGTCGTTTTCAACCACTGGACTTCCGATGGAAACGGTGGCGGTTTTTCCTATACCCGCTTCGAACCAACCCCCCAGTGGGCCTGGCTGCCGGTGACCAATGATACGATCCCGTTTGATGAAGTCCGTGCGGCAGAAACCTATTCCATCGAATTCGATGCCAGTGGTCTGGAACCAGGTGACTATCACACTGACCTTATCATCCATTCCAACGATCCGATGGCACGGCAAATCATGATCCCCGTGGACCTGTTCGTGGATGGGCCAATGCCCACTATCGATTTGACTCCGGTGGACATTGATCTGACCCTGATGGCCGGTACGGTCGATACTAACCAGAAGGTTACCATCGCCAATAATGGCGATGCCGATCTGTTCTGGAAACTGCGGATAGATAATCCCATGGCCGAATCAGTTACATTCACCAAAGAAAGCTGGGCTGATTATTATCTGCCGGAAAACCAGGACCGGATCACCCCCAGTGTCTGGATCACCCGGGCCGACTACCGTGGTCTTTTCAATATTGCCCGTGAAACCGAATACAGCGACAATGATCGTGCACGGGATATGGGACCTGGCGGTAGCGGTGGATCACCGATAGGTACTGTCTGGGCTCCCGGACATACCAATGATGTAGATCCTGGCATGTATGCCAGTTGGGAACAGGCTGTAAACAGCAACCCGCCATCATCGGTTGGTCAGACCTATTCCATGTACCTGTACTGGGACAACCTGTACTTCGATGTTACGTTCAATTCCTGGACCGAAGGTGGGAATGATCGTGAGATTGAATATGGTGGCGGAGGTTTCTCCTATACCCGCACCCAGGTAGGCGTCCCATGGTTGGAAGTCGAATTCAATGAGGGGCACTTACCATTTGGAACTGCCGGAGACGTACAACTGAAATTTGATACCCATAACCTGCCTGGCGGCGATTACTATGCCGATATCGTTGTCAGCAGCATGGGCCGCGATGGCACCGAAGGTTCGATTCCGGTCCACCTGTTTGTCGATGGACCTGTCCATGCTCCGGAAATTATTAGTATCATGGATGTTCCCGCCGATCAGGGTGGCTGGGTAATGGTTGATTTCCAGCGCAGTTTCTTTGACACCGATGTGCCCGTCGATCCTTCCCGTGCTGCCGAAGCCTATACCGTTGAAGTCAATGATGGCAATGGCTGGGTCGGCGCTGCCACTCAGGTGGCCTATGGACAGGAAATGTATTCCGTGCTGGTACACACCACCATGGATTCCTCCGACTTAGGTGATGGTGTAATGCTGTTCCGGGTTGTTGCCGCCATGGATGAAGGAAACTGGATCAGTGTTGATATGCCAGGTTACTCGGTGGATAATATCGCTCCCCCGGCACCGCCAGTTGTATATGCCGGTGCCCAGGATGGCAATGTTATCCTGACATGGGATGCGGTTGATGCACCTGACCTGCGCCATTTCAATGTCTATCGTGGAACCAGCCAGGATTTCCTCACGGCTCCCGAGAACTTGGTCGGCACGACCGAGACCACCGAATTTGTTGACCAGACCATCAGCCAGGTAGGCGAGTATTTCTACCGCGTATCCGCTGTTGATGTTCATGGCAACGAAGGTGATAATTCGCCAGTGGCCACAATCATATTGGGAATTGAAGATGGAATCGGTATTCCGAAGGAATTTGCTCTCCATCGCAACTATCCCAATCCGTTCAACCCGGTTACCACAATCCGCTACGACCTGCCCGAGCAGGCCATGGTCACGATCGTGATCTACGATATGCTGGGCCGCCAGATCAATACCCTGGTGAACAAGGTTGAAACAGCTGGTTACAAATCAGTCGTCTGGAACGGTATGAACCAGTTTGGTCAACCGGTGGGTACTGGTGTTTATCTGTATCAGATCAATGCCGGTAAATTCTCCCGGACCAACAAAATGGTATTGATGAAATAAATCAGGTTTTTCCTGAACAAAAAGGGCTTCCGCGGAAGCCCTTTTTTATTGGTTGTGGCTGGTGAATCAGCCAACCTTTGAATTGAAATTCCGCAGGTTATAGTTAAATGACAGCAGGATGTACTGGGTCAGTGCGAGGGATTCGGTCTCTTCGATATAGCTGCCGGTAACCGACTGAGTCACATTCTGGTTTTGATTTAACAGGTCATATACCGATAACTGGATTTCGCCGCGCTGATTGGCGAACAGTTTCTTACCGATCCCCATGTTCCAGAGGATGTAATCATTATCCTCGAGGGTATAGCCGGCATAGGTTTGATAGGCAATATTGGATGACAGGGTTAAGCCTTTCCACAGGATCCAGTCCAGTCTGAAATCAACATTTGAAGAAACATAATCACTGTTCTGGACGGTGTTCAGGGTATTCTGTATCTTCTGCAGATTGGATTTAGCTGCTATGGTGAAATCCAGGTTTTCGCTGATATTACTGCTTATGACGGCATGAGCGCCATAACTCTGACTGGTGGAATAATTCAGATCACTATTCACATAGCCCGGAGTTCTGGTGAAATTAGCACTAAGATTAAAATTCAGGTTGGACTTGATCCAGGCCGCAGGGATCCCATAGGTCAGGAATGAATTGATCTTATAATAGCCATTGATATTCTCGGGTACAATGAGCTGGCTGCCATTATCCAGGACGATATTGTGATAAATGGTGCTGTCAGTAGTGGCAGTTATGGTGCGGTTTCCGATATAATTATCGGCATAACTGGCCGAGAGCAAGCCGAAGAAAATACTTCCCCGGTTCATATTTGAGGTAGAGTAACGCAGGAACATGTTATGGGTATATTGCTGCTCCAGGTCAGGATTACCGGTGGACAATTGCAATGGGTTGCTGTTGTCGATCACATCCTGAAGCTGGCTGAGCGATGGTGTGTTGGTATTAGTACGATATACCAGGAAGAGATTGCTGGTGGAATCCAGCTTATAGCGCAGAACAGTAGTAGGTAGAAATGCATGGAACGAGTTTTCTGTTTTTACAGAAGTTGGGAACTCCTGGGCATTTATCAGGTCAGACAGTTCGTAACTGCCTCGGAAAACAAACATCAATTTGCGCCTTGAATAACGATACCCAAGTCCGAAATCATTGTTACGGTAGTAGCTGTCAAAGGTGTTGGAATAGGCGGTATCCAGAAGTGAGTAGCTGGTAGTACTTTCCTCAAGACTGTATGTTTCTTTATCAGAGATATCAAAATCGTGCCGGTTATTATAAGATAAGATCAATGAGCTGGTCTTGGATAATGGTTCAGTATATGACAGGTTGCCACTGATATTCCAGCTATTCCCGTCCAGAATAGATTGCTGCTGGTCCAGGGTCCAGGTAATGGTATCCAATTCCGTGTAACTGCTGTTGTCATCCTGGTAGCTGGTGCCATCATTATAACTGTACCCGGTTGTTACAGCAGCGACCAAAGTTCGCTGTGTCTTATCAAACCGGTGACGGTATAGAATTTGGTTTGAGGCGTTAACCGTTGCCAGGTCAGAGGAGAAAATATTATCGAGTGTGGTTCTCATGTCCGGGCCATAGATCGATTCTGCCAGTAGGCTGGATGAGCCTTCATTCTGTTGAACTGTTAAACGGGGTAAAATCCGAATCATGTCATTCTCAGTGGGCTTGTATTCCATCCGCAGGTTGATCCGGTGGTTGATATTAACACTCTCGGTGACCTCATTTTCATAATAGGTCTGATCATCTCCATCATCGGTAAAATAATATTGGTTGCTGATCCATTCATTGTCGTTATCGGAGTAATTGAAGAAATAACTGCCGGTAACATCCCATTTTTTACCCCAGCTGTCCTGATAGTTGATGCCCAGGGCATGGGTGGTTGTTAATCCCCCCTGCTGTGATACCAGGAAGTCATTGACACTGCTGCCCCTTCCCATACCACCACCGGATCGCATTCCACCCATCATACCGCCACCCGGCCCTCCGCGTCGCCGACCGGAACTACCGGTAACACCCAGCAGATCCTCAATGGCAAAATTCTGGATATTGATATTGTTGGATTGGGCTATGATCGAGATTCGCCGGTCGCCATTAAAGAAGTTGATATTTCCTCCTAACCGGTATTCATTATCAATACCGTAGCCGGAGTATAGTTTACCGAACTGACCGTTATTCATTCCTTCCCGAGTGACAATATTCATGGTTTTGGTTGTATTTCCATCATCGAAACCAGTCATCTGGCTCTGCTCGCTCTGCTGATCGAATACTTGTATTTTCGCAATGATTTCCGCTGGCAGGTTGCGCAGTGCTACATTGGGATCATCGCCGAAAAACGGCTTGTTATCTACCAGTACTTTCTCGACTTTTTCGCCCTGGGCCTGAACCTCACCGTCGTCAACAACAATTCCGGGCATTTTTTCCACCAGTTCCTGGGCGGTGGCATCCGGTTTTGTTTTAAATGCATCAGCTTGATATTGCGTCGTATCGCCCTTCTGGACAGCGATCGGGAGTACGCCGACCACATCCACTTCGGAGAGGGAAATAGCTTCCGGCTGGATAGTTATTGTCAACAGGTCTTGAGTACTGTTATAAATTTCTACAGCTTGCTCAAATTTCTTGTAGCCGATATGTGAAAGAGATAGTTCATAATTGCCATAGGGTAAATTCTTAATGCTGAACCTTCCGGTCTGGGTGGTGGTGCTGTAATATTTCAGGCTGTCACCGCTGCTGGTCAGGATTATATGGGCACCTACAAGGGGGACATAGGTATCGGCATCCAGGAGCTTCCCTTGCAGCTTGCCGGTTTCCTGAGCATGGATGCCAGTTGTTGAATAGAGAAGTGTTAATAGCAGGAATTTCAAAATTGTCTTAGGTACAGTTTTCATTTCAGTATTTCAGATTGGGGTTTAAACTTTGGTTATATCTGTCAGGTTAGACAAATGGGATCGGTTGTTTATTCCAGATATTCTGGTAGGATTTATCATTTGGAAATAGCCAGTATTATGTTAGGTTATATGAGATTATGATTATCATTTTCAGTACAAGAATAATTAACTTCCCGGGTCATAATTTTAACTGAGCTTCAGGAGTTGAAGAGGGTGCAGCCAAAACTTCTAATAACAATTATTATCATAATTATTTTGCTGGTTTCATGTAATGAATCTGTTGAGACTGAGGAATTGTCTGATGATAAGTACATAGTGTACTTGAATTCATTCCGGGACTCAGATTGGGGCGAGTGGGATATATATTCCTTAAATTTAAGTGGTATTGGATTTAAACGTCTGACCGACATTCCAGGTAATGATTTAATCTATCCGGGTTGTTTATCACCTGATGGGAATAACCTTGTATTCATATCCCAGCGGAACAGTGACAATTATCAGATTTTTATCATGGATTCTGATGGCAGAGAATCGAGATTGCTTTCAGCGTACCCAGCGGCAAACGAAATATCTCCAAGTATCACCCCCGATGGGAGTAAAATAGTATTTTCCTCAAATTCAGATGGTTATTCTGATATATGTATAATGAATCTGGATGGTTCAGCACGGGTAAATTTGACCAACACATGTAAAAACCCAGATATCAATCCGATCATTTCCCCGAATGGAAGAATGATATTGTTTACTAAATTGATAAAAGATTCCATTCGTATCAAGAATGAGTATTTATATCAGCCGTATTTAATGGGGATCGATGGGAGTAATCTGACTGATATCGGGCAAGCGGAAATATTTGGTGAGGCCCAGTGTTTTTCTCCGCAGGGTGATTATATTCTTTTCACTGGTGGTTTGATTGGATATCGTCACTCAAATATCTATAAATATGATTTACACTCCAGGGAAATCACTCAACTGACGTTTTATGATTATGATGCAATTCCCACCGATATCTCCCCGGATGGTCAGAAAATAGTATACCATCGTAGTGATGACTATGATGGCAACATGATGATGGTCATGGAGAATGATGGCGGAAATCAAGTCCTTCTGACGTATGGTCTGGACAGTTTCGGTGGATATTTTACTCCCGGTGGCAATAAAATCATCTATGTGACTAATATCGAGGGGGCGTATCGGGTTTACAAAATAAATTTGAATGGCGAACATGCGGAAAGAATATCCCATTTTCAGGAACAAACTGACTATAACTTAACTAACTGTTTCAAATCATTATCAAATTAGATCCGGCTTTTGAGTATTTAACTTCCGGTTTCTTTCGGTTGTGGACTTAAAAGTATAATTACATTTGTGATGGGAACCGACCTTTATCAACCACACGAACTGCTCGTCACTAAATTACATGTACCCCATTGTCCTGTTGATATATTAAGCCGTAATAATATCAATGAATTACTTTTGCAACTGACAGACCATAACCTTATCCTGGTTTCAGCCCCGGCCGGATTTGGTAAGTCGGTATTGATCGCTGACTGGGTGCGGAAAAAGTCCCGGCTGGTTGCCTGGTATTCAATCGATAGTAACGACAACGATCCCAATACTTTTCTATCATATTTAATTGCCAGTCTCCAACAGATAGACCAGAGTATTGGACAGACCGCCGGTACGATGCTTCTGGAAGTGCGACTTGATATTACCAAAGTCCTCATATCACTAATTAACGATCTTTGTACCCAGAAGAATGTATTTAATATTATCCTGGACGATTACCATTTGATCGATGCTCCTGCGATTCATTCCGCGGTGGAGTTTCTGGCGAAGCACCTGCCCGAACAGGGACAGATAATCATTATCACCCGCTCGGATCCGCCCTTGCCGCTGGCGAGTTGGCGTGCCCGGGGCCAGTTGGGGGAGATCAGGGCCGACCAATTGCGGTTTAGTGATAAGGAGGCCGGATTCTTCTTGCAGCACCTTCTGAATCAGAGTGTCGCCAATACGGATGTTCATATTATAAATGGACGTACCGAGGGCTGGGTCACCGGACTTCGTATGGTAGCAGCCGCCTTTAAAGGCCGCAATAACCTGGATCGACAAATACATGATTTTGGTGATGATAACCGTTTCATCCTCGATTATCTGTTTGAAGAGGTTTTCCGGTGCCAGGATACCGAGACACAGGAATTTTTACTTAAAACAGCAATTCTGAGTCGTTTCTCACCAGGGCTGTGTGATTATGTTTTCGAAGGTTCAAACAGCCGGGAAACACTGGACCGGCTGGAACAGGACAATCTGTTTATTGTTGCCCTGGATGATACCCGCGAATGGTACCGCTATCACCACCTTTTTGCCAGTCTATTACAGAATCGGCTGTACAAATCTTTTCCCGGCGACGTAGAACAATTACACTGCCTGGCGGGGCGCTGGCTGGAGTCAGAAGCGTATTTCAGTGAAGCTATCGATCATTATCTGGCAGCGGGAGAATTCAAGCGGGCAGTTGACTTGATTGAAAATATTGTTGATGAAAAAGTCCGACGCAGTGAAATTGCCACTATTGTTAAATGGGTCGACCTGGTTCCCGATGAAATGATGCGGGATTATCCGCGCCTGTGCGTATATCATGCCATGGCCTTATTGATGGGAGGAAAGCCCCTGGTTATAGTACGGGGCCGGATTGATTTATTGGAAGATAATGTGCTTCGCAGCGATGTACGGGGCGAAATATTGATGCTGGAGTCATTGATAGCAGCCTATCAGCAGGATAGCAAAAAAAGTATCGAATATGGTGAGGAGGCGCTGACCCTTCTTAAGCCGGAGCAAACCGTTCTTAGAAGCATTATCGCCGGTAGTTTAGGATTGGCTTACATGTATGCTGGTAAATGGCCGGCCGCTGAACGTGTTCTGCAGGAAGCAGCCCGGATCAGCCGGTCCGCCGGGAATCTGATGAACTATGTTCTGGCCCAGTGCCATCTGGGTGGATTGCGATTGATGAAATGTGATACTTATGGAGCCAGTAAGATCTATGAAGCAGCCATTGCGGCGGCCACCGATCAGGCTGGTAACCATCTTCCTGTTGCCGGCATCGCCATGTTGAACCTTGGTTTCCTATATCTTGAATGGTGCCAGTTTGAACGGGCCGGCGCTATCTTCCAGGAAGGAATTGAACTGGCCCGGCGTTGGGGAGAAATCGGGATAATGAAAGGGTATATCGGACAGGCTCTGGTGCATCAGGCCCATGGTGATTTTCAACAGGCCTGGAAGGAATTCAGGGTTGTGGAGGAAATTGCCCGGCGTTTTGATGCCATGGATATCGATGATTTCTGGCTGGAATTATATCAGGCCCGGTTGGCCATCAAGACCGGGGATTTGGCTTTTGCTACTGATTGGGCCCGTTCCCGGAACTTGGAATCAGCCGTGAATTCCAGGCAGATGTTAGGAGAAAAGGACAGCCGGCAATATGTGGTTTTTTTACGGGAAATGGAATTCCTGACCCTGGCCCAGCTGTACTTGAAGCAGAAGCGCCGTACGGAGGCGTTAGAGATCATAGATCAACTGGCTGCTTCCTGCCGGGCCCAGGTGAATGACTGGTCCCTGCTGGAGGTATTGGTTTTCCAGTCAATTGCGCATCATGAACTCGGTGATAATACCAGGGCGGTTAATTCACTTGTTGAAGCCATGAATCTGGCGGCACGGGGGAATATCCTGTATGTATTCTTTAATAATAGGATCCAGGTAGTTCCAATATTGAAACTGGTTGAACGGTCGGAGAAATATCATCAGATCAATCAGGAATACTATCAGGAATTAAACAGGATTTTGTCACAGGATAATGATATTAATTTGACCGGGAAGGCCGTGTCCCGCCTGAGTAAAAGAGAATTGGATGTGCTCCGATTAATCGCCCAGGGATTGTCCAATGCCAGTATCGGTGAACAATTATATATTTCACTGAATACGGTCAAGACCCATCTGAAGAATATCTTCAGCAAGCTGGAGGTTATGAACCGCACCGCCGCAGTTGAGCAGGCCCGGAAATACAACCTGTTGCAGTAAGAACTCATACTTGGTATAAATCATCTGAATTATTATATTAGTTAGTGCTAACTAACCAATAATTGAATATGTCATACCTTGAACAAGTAATCGAAGCATTATCCCAAAGTATCGGGCAACATGAAACCGCCTGGCTCCAGCGGGGTAAATTTGCGGCCCTGACCCTGGTCCAGATTCATTATCTGGATACGATTTCCCATCTTGAGAATCCAACGATCAGCGAATTGGCCAGGGCCATGGATGTAAGTAAGCCCACCGCCACTGTGGCAATCGACCGTTTAGCGGACCGGGGCTATGTGAATCGGGTGCAATCCGATAATGATCGTCGGGTAAGGCACCTCCATCTGACAACCGCCGGATCGGCGATTGCCGATGAGCATGATGCCATGCATCGTAAATTTGCCACCCATTTCAGGGACGCCCTCAGTGATGATGAAGTAACTACATTGGTCCGGCTGCTGCAAAAAGTACTGCGGAAGATCTGAATTATTGATGACAGAAATGTTCAGATCCGTCAATTCATCCCTAAAAATCACCCCTTCGGGTGATTAACTACATTCGGTGGAATCAGTAACATTTCACAGGTTATGAATCACAAAACAGAACATTTACACTACGGGCGTGATCGGAAACGATTGAATTATATCATCAAAGTGGAAGAGGATATTGACCCGGACTGGCAGAATTGGTTTGACGGAATGGCAATCTCAACAAACTCTACTAACACCATGGTTTCCGGACCTGTTGATGACCAGCCGGAACTGTTTGGTGTATTGAATAAAATTCGCGATCTGAACCTGACGCTGGTTTCAGTCAATCGCCTTTCCAATGAATCTGATCAGGAGTAATACCATGCGAAAACTAATACCCGCTTTCTTCATTATGATGATTACGGCCCTTTACAGCCAGGAAATGACTGGTGGCGTGATTATCAACAAGGTTAACGATTTGTTTAACCCGGCTACCAGTTACAGTAAATCGAAGATGGTCATTGTCACCACCTCCGGCGATAAACGTACCTTGGTGAGCGAATCCTGGAGCAAAGGGGCCGGGGAAAAGACCCTCGTGCGCTATACCGATCCGGCCAGGATCAAGGGACAAGCCGTATTGATGTTGAATAATGCCGATGATATCTGGATGTATTTTCCCCGGACCGGGCGGGTTCGCAAACTGGCGTCCCATGCCAAAAAACAGAAGATGCAGGGTAGTGATTTTTCTTACGAGGATATGGGCGGGGGTGATGCTTTTATCGAGGAATATGATGCCCAGCGTCTCAAGGACGATAAAAAAGAAGGTAGTGATTGCTACGTAGTGGAACTCACCAGGAAACCTGACAGCGACCAAACATATTCGCGGCTGTTGTTGTGGGTAGTAAAGGAAAACTTCGTTCCGATCCATATGGAGTATTATAGTGAGAAAAATCCGACCATCCATGAGAAGACCCTGACCCAGAGCGATATCCGGGTAATCGATGATCTCCCAACGGCCTATAAGATTGTCATGTTTAATAAGATGGATAATACTCAGACTGAAATGGAGCTGCTGGAGGTCAGATATAACCTTGAACTGGATGATGCCATGTTCACTGAAAGGAATCTGAAGAAATGAAGGGGTTATTGCTGACTGTTTTAATGATTTTGGTTTGTCTGCCACTTCCCGGCCAGGATCTGGCTTGGTTCGGATACTATGAGAGCCAGTATATGGGCGTTGAGCTGAACGATACCTGGAACCAGGTCTATTCCAATAAATTGCGAGTGGATATGGAGGGCGGTCTGTCCAATCGGGTCAGTTTTGCCGCCAATTTCAACTATCTGACCTACCATGGCAAGACCGCCTTCAACCTGTTGGATTATTTTGACCCGGCTATTGTCAATCAGGTACCAGTGGGGTTTGAAGCGTATTACATTTTTCCTTTTGAAGATCAGAATTACCTGGATAATGCCTACCTGCAACTGGCCTTCGATCGTTTCGATCTGACGGTTGGCAAGCAGCAGGTTTCGCTGGGTACCGGTTATGCCTGGAATCCACTGGATGTCTTCAATGTGAAGGATCTGCTGGACCCCACCTACGAGCAGCCGGGTCATAACGCCGTGAGGTTGGATATACCCATGCCACTGGATTTCAATTTTACGGCTCTGGCCAGCCCGGAGGATACCTGGGAACATTCCGATAAACTGGTAGAGCTGCGTGGACGACTGGGGCACTTCGATTACAGTCTGACGGCCATCGAAAAAATGTGGACCACCTACGATTTCATGACAATCGATACGAATACGTTTTTCTGGCCGGAGATTTATGAAAAACGCCAGGTACTTGGCCTAAGTACGGTTGGTGAACTACTGGGCTTTGGCCTGTGGGCCGAATATGGATACAACACCATGGAGACCAGTACGGATTTCGATGAGCTGGTTGTGGGAATCGACTATACTTTCGATTGGGGTACCTATCTGATGGCGGAGTTATTCCATTATTCGGAGGGTAAAACTGTAGCCAGTGATTATGATCTAAACGACTGGATGCGCTACTATGCCAACCAGCAGAAAGCGGTGGCCCGCGATCAAATATACCTTTATCTGATGCATCCCCTCACCGACTTGTTCTCTGGCAGTTTGTCGTCGATTTACTGCCTGTCCGATGGTAGCCTGGCCCTGGTACCAACCTTTTCCTATAGTTTTTCTGACAATGTTGAAATCACAGCTTACCTGAGCTATAACCTGGGTGATGAGGGGGCACTATTCGACTCAAACCAGGGTACGGCTGGCATAGTCCGGGCCCGGGTGTATTTCTAATTATTATAGAGGAATTTTGAAATGCGTGAGCAAATTCTGAATAAACTGGCTGTCTGGCATACGTCCCATCCCTGGCGGATGCTGGTCATCTCATTGATGGTTACGGTTCTGATGTTTGGTTTGGCCGGACAACTGACCATGACGATGCGGACCACCGATTTGTTGCCGGAGAATGATCCCAAAGTCGATCAGTACAATAATATTGTTGAGGAATTCACATCCTCGGTCAGTACTGTTGTTGTGATCCAGGGACCGGAAACTGAAATCAAGCGTTTTGCCGATGAGATCGCTCCCAAATTACTGGCTCTCCGCAACTCACGTGATAATGCTGACCATCAGGCTGCCATTGCAGAATTGCAGGCCAGGATTGATAAATATCGGCGGAAAGGGCGCAAAGCGGAAACGATTCGTGTGCTGGAAACGGAAATCGCCGATCATCAGCGACAGATCAATTTTCAGCTCTATCAGCGGGTGGATTATAAACTGTCTGAGGATTTCATCAAGGATCACGGCCTGATCCTGGTCGAGGCCAGTGACCTGGAAGATAACAAGGATTATTTCAGCGACCCCAACCTGCCCGGATTACTTACAAAACTGAATGATTCCATGGAGCGGGAATACGTAGGCCAGGAAGAGTCCATCTCCACCCGGGAAGAGGAGGATGGAGCGGTCCAGTTCATGGACGGGATCGAGGGGCTGGTAAATGCGCTGCAGAAGGTTGCTGATGGCGGAAAGTACACAGAAGCCCAGGCGAAGGCCGTAGTTGATCGCATGTTGTATGGTGATCCCTATTTCCTCAGTTACGACAAGCAGGCCGTGATCGTCAACGCCATTCCCAATTTTACGCTCATGGAACGGCAGCATTTTACTCCGGCGGTGGAGTTGGTGCGGGAAATCCTGGACGAGCAGTTACCACGCTATCCGGAGGTTTCAGCCGGTCTGACCGGTGCCGTCCCCAAGGAATATGACGAGCAGACCTACGGCGCCGAAACCCTGGGTTCATCAACTCTGCTGGCCATGCTGGTGATTCTGGTGATGCTCATGTTTTCCTTCCGGATGTGGCTGGCTCCGGTACTGGCCATGACCAACCTGATCGTTGGTATCATCTGGGCCTCCGGACTGGCCTATCTTTTTGTGGGCGAACTGAATATGATGACTTCGATATTCTCGGTGATTCTATTCGGTCTGGGGATCGATTTTTCGATCCATTTGATCACCGGATTCACCCAGCGCCGGGCGATTGGTGATTCGATCCTTGATTCACTGAACCACACTTTCCACAAGAGCGGCAAAGGCATCATGACCGGGGGCTTGACGACTTCCTTTGCCTTCCTGGCACTGGTAGTAAGTCAATCTCGGGGAATGGCCGACCTGGGTTTGGTGATCGGTGTGGGCTTGTTCTCGGTCTTGGTATCAACCTTTGTGTTTTTACCTACCTTACTGGTTTTCCGGGAACGGCGGGTCGACCGCAAATGGGAAAATCGTCCTGAACAGCCGGTTCGCAAGGATCTGTCCTTTGCCTTTCTTGGGCGCCTGGGAGAATGGTTCAGCCGCCGCTATGTCCTTTCCCTGTCCCTGTCTGGCCTGGTAAGCGCCCTGCTTATCTGGAACGCCTTCCAGATGCACTGGGATTACGATTACCGCAGCATGGAACCGGAGGGAATCGCCTCCATGGCCCTGATCGACACGGTGATGGAGAAATTCGATTTAAGCATGGATTACGCCCTGATCACCGCTGAATCGGTGGCCGAATCACGGCAGCTGGCGGAAGAATATAAAGAATTGGGATCGGTTGCCATGACCGATGATATTTCCGCTTTCCTCCCATTGCCGGAGGAATTGGCCGAACGCCAGGCGATCATAAACGATATCCGGACAGACATGGCGGCGACAGCGGTAAAGAACCATTTGACCGAGACCGATCTGGCCATTATCCTGGAACAACTGGATCGTTTGGAGATGAATATAATCGAGATCCAGGATATGGCCTTCATCGGCGGTCAGGATAAGGTCGATAACAAATGTAAACGCCTGGTGGGCGACCCGGATCGACCAGAACAGGGGAGTATCATAAGCCAATTGATTAATACCCTGGCTGACAGTGACGATGCCGCCCAACGATTGTCACTGTTCCACCAGGATTTTGCATCCTTGTACCAGGCCGCTGTGGTCCGGATGGCCAATCCGGCTGAGGTGATGCTGGCTGATCTGCCCCAGTCGATCCTGGACCGCTACGCCAACAAAACCAATAACCAGTTCCTCGTTACGATCTATCCTTCCGGCGATATTTACAACGGCGAGTTCCTGAATCGCTTCGTTGATGATGTGGAACGGATCAATCCCCGGGTTACCGGTATTGGGCCACTTTCGGTGGCATTGCTGAATGTCTATGCCGAGGATGGCCGCCGGGCCATGGGGCTGACGATGTTAGTGGTTTTTATATTGATGATGATCGATTTCAAGCGACCAAAAATCGCCCTGATGGCCATGATTCCCCTTGGGATCGGAGTATTCTGGATGGTGGGACTGATGCAGCTGACCGGAATACCGTTGAATATCATGACGGTAATGGGATTACCGCTGATCATTGGTATCGGTATCGATGACGGTGTCCACGTGATCCATCGCTGGCAGGCCGAGGGTCGGGGCCGGGTGCACACGATTTTTTCCAGTACTGGCAAGGCAATCTTCCTGACATCATTGACCACCATGCTGGCCTTTGGATCGATGTTGTTCTCGATCTTCCCGGCCTATGCCCAGTTCGGTGGCTCGCTGTTCATGGGGGTCGGAGCCTGCTTCCTCACTTCGGTAATGATTTTACCGGGCTTGATTGGAGTTTTTGAACGGCAGTGATGCTGAAGATTAAAATAAAAGAAAGGGCTATTATAAGTTAGCCCTTTCTTTTTGGAATGAACAGGCTGCTGATACAAACTGATTGCGGCTATTGAGCTCCCTCCATGGCTAGTAACTATTTTTCAATATCTTTCACACAGCGGAAGCCGACGGCGAAATCGACCCAGTTGCCGGGCAGGCCTTTCCGGTAGAAGACCTTTTTGCAGCCCGGTCCCGAGTGCCAGCTGCCACCCCGGATGACCTTGATACTACCGCGATCCGGTCCCTGTGGATTATTGAGCGGACTGACTGAGTAGTAGTCGGCATCATAACTGTCGGCGGTCCATTCCCACACATTCCCGGCCATATTATACAGACCGAAGTTATTCGGTTCGAATTGTCCGACTGCTTCGGTATGATTAGTCCATGTTCCGATCGGATTGTGGTGGGGGCCACGGTCCCCATCATCACCCTGTGGGTACTCAATATCATTTTCACCGCCCCGGGCGGCATATTCCCATTCCGCCTCGGTGGGGAGCCGTTTACCGGCCCATTCGGCATAGTCATTAGCGGCCCACCAGCTGATTCCCGTTACAGGATAATCGAGGAATTTTTCACCGGACTTGAAATATTCGACATTCCAGAATTCCGGCAGGGTATGGCCGGTGGCATCGCAGAATAGGAGAAAATCCCGGTTGGTGACTTCGTGCTGGTCGATCATGAAGGCCGACAACTCAACCAGGTGGGCGGGACTGTAGTCCCGGTTGGATTCACTGTCCATTCCCATAGTGAATACGCCGCCTTGAATCAGGACCATTCCTGGGTCCGGATCCTGGGGGCTTACAATTCCTGTGAACAGGAAAAGAACTGCTAAAAGAAAGAATGGTTTGTTGTACATCGCTATTCCCTCTAGTTGTGGTAGAAATTACATCAGTGGATGGGAAATAGGTGGTAAAGAATCGAACCAGATTGACAACTCAACATTTGGATTGAAAAAAGGATTGCTAGATTACCATTGAAAAAGGTAATATCTTACATAAATTTAAGTAATGTATTACCTAATAGGAGTTCTTATGGGAACATTAACGGAGAACCATGCCACCATATTCGGGTATTTGATGCTAATGGCACAGCAGTGGCAATACCTGGGTGATAAATACCTGGCAGCGTCCGGGCTGACGATGAAACAGTGGCAGCTGCTGGCGACTGTCGGCACCTTGTTCGATCATTCTCCGACTGTTACCGAAGCGGCGCAAATATCAGGGACCTCACGTCAGAATGTGAAGCAGCTGGCACTGAAATTGGAACAGCAGGGTTTTCTGAAGCTGGTTCCGGATTCGACTGACCGGCGAATACTCCGTCTGGAGACTACAGCTCAAAATAGTGAATTCTGGGATGAACGTCGAGGCAGCGATGCGGTCTATTTAAGCGATCTGTTCAGCTGCCTGACGGATGATGAGACGGAAACTCTGGCCCGGTTGATCAAAACGCTTGGTGACCACACCGAATTATTGTTGAATAAAGAAATCATATAACTGACTATTGATAAACAAATGAAAAACTACAAACTGATCCAAATTTTAACCCTGCTGATTATTGCGCTCGCGATCATTACAACGATTACCGGTATTTTTTCTGCGGACCCGGAAGAATCATATTCATTCACATCCGTGCGGGGTGAAGAAATAATTATCCAGGGTGGTGGTGTCTACCTCTATGACTCGATGTCCGCTGCTTCCCAGGCTATTGCCCAGGATGCCGTAACATTGTTTATTGGAATACCATTATTGATCATGGCACTGATATTGGTACGGAAAGCTTCGCTGCGCGGACAATTATTACTGGCCGGAACCTTGGGTTATTTTCTGTATACTTATATATCAATGACCTTTCTAGTCAACTACAACTCATTTTTTCTATTCTATGTAGCCCTTTATTCACTGAGTTTGTTTGCTTTTATTCTTACTCTGGGAATGATTGATCTGGCCGAATTGAAAAAGCGTGTCAGCAACCGACTGCCACGGAAAAGCATAGCCGGATTCATGTTGTTTGTCGGTGTGCTGTTGATTGTCCTGTGGTTGGGACGAATTCTCCCATCCCTGATTGAAGGGGCAATTCCTTATGGTCTTGAGCACTACACTACCCTGGTGATCCAGGCCATGGATCTGGGCCTGGTTGTTCCTGTGGCGATCCTGGCGGCCATTCTGCTATTAAAAGCGGAGGCCTGGGGATATCTCCTTTCATCGGTGGTGCTGATCAAAGGATTCACTCTCTTACTGGCGATTGATGCCATGATTGTAAACATGCTCCGCCATGGGATTGATATCAGCCTGGTCGAAGCGATGGTTTTTCCATTGCTGACCCTGGTGAATGCCTGGCTGGTGGCGGTATTGCTGAAAAATATTTCTGAATAATCTCAAATGGTGGTGGAAGCATAATTGGTTTTACATTTGCTTTGATTGATCAATATATATTAAGTTAGTAACACATAATTAGGAATAGTAACACGTGCCAGAACTAACCCGCTTTGGAGTATCAATTGAATCCAGCCTGCTGGAAGAATTTGATAATTTTATTAGGGAACGTAATTATACCAATCGATCCGAAGCATTGCGTGATCTGATCCGTGAGGCGCTGGTCCGGGATGAATGGTCCCAAGGAGAACAGATTGCCGGCGGCATTGCCTTTGTATATGATCATCACCAGCGTGAGCTGGTAAACAAGCTGCTAAATATCCAGCATGATTATCATGATACGGTGATATCATCCCAGCATGTGCACCTGGATCATGACAATTGCCTGGAAATCATAGCGGTTAAAGGACCGTCGGAAAAAATAATGGCTTTGTTTTACGGACTTAAATCTTTGAAAGGCGTGAAGCATATTGATCTGATCAAATCAACGGTAGGAAATCGACTGAAGTAATATTTTTTTAACCAATCGTGTTACGAATATAGAATAAGTGCCACTAGTAAGGGGAATATGAAAAGATTAATAATGATCATAACCAGCCTCATTCCGGCCGGTCTGCTGGTTAGTCAGGAATTACCGGTGGGATATTTTTCACCACGGGACTCGGCCTGGGTCCACACCATGGATTCGATCTTTGTGGAGGGAAACCGTGCACCGCAACTGCAACAGGCAGCACGGATCAGTATCCCGCAGGAAGAGATCGAAGCTTATGCTTACCGGGATTTAAATGAAGTAGTCAGTGGTGAAGTGCCAGGTGTTTTTGGCACTGAAAAGGGTGTCATGGGTTATGGTGTTTCCGCTGGATCAGCAGGTAAATTATCAATTCGTGGGCAGGGTGGTGATCCAACCACCGGGATTCTGATCGCTCAGAATGGTAAACCTGAGATCATGGGGCTAATGGGGCATCCTGTGCCGGATACATATTCAGCTGCAGTGGTGGGCGAGGTTGAAGTCATCAAAGGAGCCGGTTCGATTATTTATGGATCCAATGCCATGGGCGGTGTGGTTAACATGGAAACCAAAAAAATTGCCAAGGACGGTTTTGACACGCGCCTGCGTTTATCCGGTGGTAGTTATGATATCAATCGCCTGATGCTGCAGCAGGGAGGGAAACTAAACGCATGGGATTATTTCCTTACCTACGCTCATCGCTCAACCCGTGGTCATCGCGAACACAGTGCCTTTGAATCGGAAGCCTATCACCTCCGTTTGGGATATGAAGTCAGCCACGATATTTATATATCAGTGGTGGGTAAGGAAGTACCGTTTTATTCTGAAGACCCCGGTAAGCAAGGTAGTGAAACAGGCAACAAATACAACATCAGGCGCGGTGACCTGGCATTGGCAACCGGTATAAATTTGGATTGGGTCCAATTTGACTATCAGATATTTACCAATTGGGGGGAACATAAAATTTCTGACGGATTCCATTCCACGGATTTTTGCGATGGTCTGCAACTGCACAATCATTTGAGCATTTTCCCGGGTAATTTGACGACGCTTGGTTTTGATTATCGGGATTATGGCGGTGAATTGCTGAGTTATTCCGATTCTGCTCGACTGGGCGATTATGGTGTTTCGGAGACGGCAGTTTATCTGTTCAGCGAGCAGGAGCTGACTGTAGTACGCATCAATGGCGGTGTGCGTGGAGAATGGCATAGTGAATATGGAAACATAATAGTGCCGCAGTTTGGCGTGGATTTCCGGATCAGTAAAGGTCTGACGATTTATACATCGGCTGGTAAAGGGTTCCGCAGTCCTACGATTCGTGAGATGTACCTTTTCCCTGGTCCTAACAAAGACCTGCGACCGGAAGAATCATTCACAATCGAGTCAGGAGTACAATACGCTCCGCATAGAACTTTCAGTACCAGTGTGGCCGTATACCGTTCCACTGGCAAAAATAAAATTGAAATAACTGGAAATTGGCCAGTCATGAAGTATATCAATGGTGGTGTTTATAAGTACAGTGGACTTGAATTATCCAGTAAAGTGATTCCAGTGCGGGGATTGCAGCTGGGTATTAATGCCAGTTGGTTTATTTCTGATAAACCGGTGGCAAGCCAACCGGCTAACCATTATCGGATTACTCTCAGTCATCATCAAAGATATTTTACTGTGCGTGCAAACTGGGAAGCGGTGCAGGGCATACAGTATTCGGAGAATGGGAACTATTATACTATGCCATCCTATGCGGTCGTAAACCTGGGTTTGGATATATTGCCCTGGAAATTAGTTTCATTGACCTTACATGTGGATAATCTTTTGAATTCCGAGTATGAAACCATGCCCGGCTACCCCATGCCGGGTCGTACTCTGGAAGCAGGATTGAGCATTGGAATCTGAGTCACGTCAAACCGTAAGCCCGGATTTGGTCCTGGGAGCCGTATTTCTGGTGTTGGCTCTGATTTTCCCGATGTTATTCCACCTGCTTCGGTTGGGATCAGCCTTCTTACCAATGTTTTTACCATTGGCTTTAGCCGGGATGCTGTTACGTCCGAAGGTAGCTGTATGCATCGGTATTATAGCTCCACTGTTATCAGGATTACTGACGGGCATGCCACCATTCTACCCGCCTGTGGCGCCGCAGATGATGGTTGAAGGGGCAGTGCTTAGTGGGACCATCGCCCTGTTGCGCATGAATTTTTTCTGGGGAATCTATCCTTCATTGATCGCTGGTTTGCTGGCGCAACGTATGGTGCTGGCCTTACTGGTGTTTGTAATTGCACCACTGTTTCACCTGCCGGCTGAAATATTTACGGTTGCCAAACTGATCAGCGGAATTCCCGGTGTTCTTATGCAATTGGTAACTATACCACCATTGGTTAAACTGCTGGAAAAACGAATCCAATTATTGCGGGTGATAACATGAAGACCGATTCTGTCAAGCGAAAACAATTCTTTGATGAGCGGGCCAGTACCTGGAATAATGGGCCAAATTATTTATCGGAGCAGGAGCGGTTGGGCGTACTGTTAAAAACATTTCCAATCAAGTCAGGAGCGCGGATTCTGGATGTGGGGACCGGAACCGGTATTGCCCTTCCGGCTTTGAAAGAGATTGCCGGTGACACCGGCCAGGTGATCGGACTGGATGTTTCTGCGGCAATGGTCGCCGAAGCACGCAAAGTCCATACTGCCGTTGAGGTTGGTGATGCCCATGAGCTGTCATTTCCTGATTCGAGATTCGATGCTGTGTTGGCTTTCGCGGTTATTCCGCATCTTGATGATCCCGGACGGTTTCTCAATGAAGCCGCCCGGGTCTTGAAACCCGGTGGTATCGTCATAATACTTCATTTCATGTCCCGGGAAATCTGTAACGATTTTCACCGAAAGGTTGGTACGGCAGTAGAGCATGATATGCTGCCGGCACCGGAGGAACTGGGTGAAATGGCCTTTAACTCCGGCCTCGATCCCTTCCGATTTGAAGAAGCCGATGATCTCTTCCTTTGGATTGCTGAAAAGCATGTTTAACGTATCCGGTTGGAATTTGTACCTGCGACTCATCTTGTTAGCGGTGTTTATACTGCTGATATATATTTACCCGGCGGTAATACTGATAGGTAATGCCTATTACCTGGCTATTGCATTGGGTCTATATTATACTACCCCAGCGGTAAAAATACCCCGTATGATTTTGCTCATGTTGATACCGACTATGGTCATATTTGGCCTGGGACCAGGGCTGTTTTCCTTACTGTTCCCCGGGACTGGTACATTAAAACAGGAATTGGTATTCGGATTAGGGATTGCATTGAAGGCCGGAGCGGCGGTTCTGTTTACCTGGCTAATGTTGGCATCCCTTGACAGCAGCACCTTTCTGTTGGTTCTCAACCGGATGCGGCTGCCCGATAAACTAATTTTTCTGCTCATGTTGTCCTTACGATATTTTCATAGCTTTGCCAGTAAAATCCGCCAATCAGGAGAAGCCTACCAGTTAAGAAGATTTGATAAGTCCACTGTTTCAGGTCTTTCAATACTATTGCGCAAACTGGTGCTGGAGGCGGTCTTATCGGCTGAAAACATTTACTACGCTATCTGTTTACGCGGCCGTCAGGTAATACTACCTCTTTCTCCACTGCAGAGAGGGGGGCGATCGATCCCGCCACTACTGGTTGCAATTACCTTTCTTGGGCCGGTCATTATTTGGTGGAACAGTCCATGCCCAGGACAATGATCGAGGTAAACAACCTCACCATTGGTTATCCGGGCCGTCCACCGGTTATCAATGATCTTTGTTTTACTGTCAAGAAGGGAGAACATACGGCACTGATCGGATCTAATGGTGCGGGTAAAAGTACATTGTTGCGTGCTTTGGTGGGACTTTTACCGTGCCAGGGATTGGTCCGAATAATAGGATTGGATCTTAAACGCCGGAACCTGAGAAAGATTCGGAGCCGGACTGGTTTTTTATTCCAGGATCCACAAGTGCAGTTATTCTGCCCCACGGTACTGATGGATGTGGCCTATGGTCCGTTGAACCAGCATGGTGACCGGGAGCTGGCCAGTGAGCAGGCCATTAATGCACTGGAGGCCGTAGGTTTTACTGGCGATCTTTACCAAGCCTGCCATCAGTTGAGCCTGGGAGAGATGCGCAAGGTGGCCCTGGCAGGCATCCTGGCCTGCCAGCCATCGATTTTGCTGCTTGATGAACCGGATTCCTATTTGGATCAGGAAGGGCGAAGGAAAATTGTAGAGACACTAAATTCGCTGGAATCTATTACTATTATTCTGGCTACCCATGATCAGGATTTTGCTAAGCAGACTACAAAGCGGCAGATTTTGATATAATACAAAGCCCCCGCTTTTACAGTGAGGGCTTTGTACGATACTATTACTTCTAATTACTTATTCGAATTACCACCAGATGGTGTACAATACGGCCAGAATAGCAAAGATACCGATGGCCCCCACGTTGAAAACCGTATCGGTGCGGAACAGGTTCCGGTCGATTTTGATGGCTTTTGGTGAATCTTCCCGGGACTCCAGCAGGGTGATTACCACCACGATGGCACTCAAAATCAGGAATACCACGCCCATGCGGTTCAGGAAGGGCAGGGCCGGGATCAGGATTTTAATTCCCAGCGAAAGGGGAATCGTTAGTACGGCGGCCCACAGAGCCGAATTGGCAGTGGCTTTTTTCCAGAATAATCCGAAAATGAAAATGGCAAAAATACCGGGGCTGATGAATCCGGTGAATTCCTGGATAAACTGGAAAGCCTGTTCAAGGGTGGTAAGGGTCGGGGCGATCAGTACGGCAATGATCAGGGCAATTCCGCTGGCAATCCGGCCGGTTAATACCAACTGCTGTTCGGAGGCGTCTTTCCTGATTATCTGCTTGTAGATATCCATCGAGAAAATGGTGGCCGTGCTGTTCACCATCGAACTCAGTGATGAGACGATGGCGGCAATCAATGCGGCAAAAGCCAGTCCTTTGAGCCCGGCCGGTACAAAGGTGCTCAGGAGCCAGGGATAGGCTTCATCCGGTTTGGCAATGTCAGCCTGGAGGGCAAAGGCTACGATCCCAGGGATAACCACAATCAGCGGGGTAAGGATTTTAAGATAGCCACCGAACATCAGTCCGCGCTGGGCTTCTTTAATGTTTTTTGCTGCCAGGGCACGTTGGGTAATGTACTGATTACAGCCCCAGTAGAAGAAATGAGCCATCCACATGCCGCCCAGCAATACACCCAGGCCCGGTAATTCGGAATAATTGGGATTCGATTTATCCAGGATCATGTCGAATTTTTCCGGAACCTGTTCCAACAAGGCCCCGAAACCGGCCAGTACACCCTGGTCGCCACCAACAGCATTCAGGGCAAAAAAGGTTGTCACCAGTCCACCGACAATTAGTACCAGTACCTGCACGACGTCGGTCCAGGCCACGGCTTTCAGGCCACCATAGATTGTGTACAGAGCCGAGAAAATCGCCAGTCCGATTATGCCCCACATCAATGGAATTCCCATAATGGTTCGCAGGGCCAGGGCGCCCAGATACAGAACCGAGGTCAGATTAACAAAGATATACAAAAGCAGCCAGAACACCGCCAGCCCGGTCCGCACCCGGTGGTCGTAACGGATTTCCAGGAGCTGGGGCATGGTATAAATGCCTTCTTTCAGGAAGATCGGCAGGAAGTATTTGGCAACAACAATCAGGGTAATAGCCGCCGTCCATTCGTAGGTGGCGATACCAAGACCGATCACAAAGCCCGATCCTGACATGCCGATATATTGTTCGGCGGAGATATTGGCAGCAATCAGTGAAGCTCCGATAGCCCACCATGGCAGGGCCTTGCTGGCCAGGAAATAATCGCTGGAATTTTTGGTATGACCTTTCTTCTCGCGCGATACCCATAGTCCCAGACCAACAATGAAGATGATGTAGGTAATAAATACGGTGTAATCCAGAGGTGAAAAATTCATTGATTCAACATCCTTTCGAGATGAGATAATATTGTTGGTTTTCTCTCAGGGAAGCTACTACTTGATTGACATCCGGTCAAAGCCAGAATTATTGAAATTATTAATATTACATACCACTTACCGGGATTTTATAATATTAGAAGATGAATTAATCCGATAAATTTCCAGTCTAATAAAGAAGGGCAAAGATGAAAAATATCAGGGAAATTGCTGGCCTAATACTATTGACTTTTTGGTTTGTGGTATCATGCTCGGGTGACCACCACACTTCATATAGCCTAACCTCCCCAAGTGGAATCAACGAGGTGGTTTTTGAACTGTATGATGGTGTACCCTCTTATAAGGTAAATCATGCAGGTATCGATGTAATACAATCTTCACAATTAGGAATCCGATTAGAAAACAGGGGCGGTTTTTATGAAGGATTACGGGTGGTTTCTGTTGAACGTAGTAATAAAGATGAAATTTGGGAACAGCCTTGGGGCGAAGAAAGAATCATTCATAATAGTTTTAATCAACTGGCACTGATTTTGGAGACTGCGACCCAACCGGTCCAAAGAATGAAAATTATTTTCCGTGCCTTTGACAACGGCATCGCTTTCCGTTACGAATTCCCGGAACAGGAAGCACTCCAGTATTTTGAAATCATGGATGAGTTGACCGAATTCAGGTTTGCCGGTGATCATTCGGCCTGGTGGATACCGGCCTATCACTGGAATCGATATGAGTATCTATATACTAACTCACCTCTATCGAAAATCGATACTGTTCATACTCCGGTTACTTTCGAAACAGACAATGGGCTTTACATAGCCATACATGAGGCAGCCCTGACCGATTACGCCAGCATGACACTCCTGCCTACTGATACCACTACACTGGAATGTGATCTCGTTCCCTGGGGTGACGGGACCAAGGTTAAGGCGACCGCACCCCATGTTTCGCCCTGGCGAATGATCATGATCGGTGAAACTGCCGGGGATCTGATTACCAATTACATGGCGCTTAACCTGAATGAGCCCAGCCGGATCGAGGATCCTTCCTGGATTCAGCCCGGGAAATATGTGGGTATCTGGTGGGGCATGCATATCGGCACTTATACCTGGTTCATGGGCGACAGGCATGGCGCTACCACGGATAACGTGAAGCGCTATATTGATTTTGCCGCCGAGCATGGTTTCAAGGGTGTATTAGCAGAAGGCTGGAATCCGGGTTGGGATGGACCTTGGTATGAAAACGGAAACGTGTTCAGTTTTGTTGAATCCTACCCTGATTTCGATTTACCGGAGATCGGTACTTATGCCAGACAAAAAGGCGTTGATCTGATCGGTCACCATGAGACCAGTGCTTTTATCGATAATTATGAAGCCCAACTGGAGGATGCCTTTGACCTGTATGTTGATAATGGGGTAAAAACCATTAAGACCGGTTATGTGGGGCATGGCCAGAATATTGAGCATATGGAAGATGGAAAGATTGCACCACACAAGGAATGGCATCACGGCCAGTACATGGTTAGACACTATCGCAAAGTGGTGGAGTTGGCAGCCCGTTATGGAATTATGCTGAATGTTCATGAACCAATCAAGGATACTGGTATCCGTCGCACCTGGCCCAATATGATGAGCAGGGAAGGCGCCCGGGGCCAGGAATATAATGCCTGGAGTGAAGATGGTGGCAATCCACCGGATTATACGACCATAATTCCGTTTACACGTTGCCTGGCCGGACCGTTTGATTTCACACCGGGGACATTTGATCTGCATTTTGAAAAAGCCGACAAACCGTTTAATCGCGTAAATACCACTCTGATGAAACAGCTGGCTTTGTATGTCACAATTTATAGCCCGCTGCAAATGGCTTCTGATCTGCCGGAAAATTACTCTGGTCATCCGGCCTTTCAGTTTATTGAAGACGTCCCGGCCGACTGGGAGACTACCCGGGTTTTGAATGGTAAGATCGGTGACTTCATTACCGTCGCCCGCAAGGACCGTAACAGTGATGACTGGTACATCGGTAGTATAACCGATGAAGAGGAGCGATTATTCACGATCACCCTGGATTTTCTTGATTCAGACCGTGAATACCTGGCGCAAATCTATGCCGATTCCCCGCAGGCTGATTGGCAGACAAATCCTTACGCCCATACAATAACCGAGAAAGAAGTAAACAGTCAAACGGAATTAGAAATTATGCTGGCTGCGGGAGGTGGTCAGGCTATTCGACTTTATCCAGTTAAGTAGACATATTGCTGGAACTGTTTACAGGTTTATAATGCAACGAGATTTACGGAGTTAAAGGAATTTCCGATAAGTTTTACTGATAAAATAATTTTTAACATTTTCCGGATCAGTTGATCTAAATGAAAACGGAAATAATTTTTGGAATAAAATACCCGTTACAAGTGTCAAACGGGTAGATGGAAAATTCTACGAATGAATCAAGATCAACTGGTCAAAGCGGCACAAAGCGGCGACCGTGAGGCATTTCGGGAGCTAGTTACGATGCTGGAATCACGAGTTGCCTCCACAGTGATCGGTATGTTGGGGCACTGTCAGGAAGCCGAAGATGTCGGACAGGAAACCTTTATCCGGTTCTATAAAAGCCTGGGCTCATTCCGCGGTGATGCAAAAATCGAAACTTATGTAACCAGAATAGCGATTAATCTTTCGATTAATGAATTGAAGCGCCGTCAACGGCGTTTTGGAGTATTCAAGGATCAGAAATATGAAGAACTGGAAAACCTTTCCAGTAGCGATAATCCCGGTCTTGATAAAGAAACCCACGATATGGTTCATTGGGGTATCCAACAACTGCCGGTAAAATACCGTTCGGTACTTATCCTTCGGTTGATTGATGGCTACTCTACCAAGGAAACAGCTGAGATTCTCGAGATTTCTTTAGGTACAGTGCTTTCCCGTCTTAGCCGGGCACAAAAAAAACTGAAAACAATTCTTGAACCGGTCTACTGGAGTAACTGATGAAGAACAGTTGGCTGAAATTATTATACAAATCCTTCGATCAGGATTTGAATGAGCAGGAAGAGGCAGCGCTCAATAGATTGCTGTCAGAATCAGCAGAGCTCAGAAAGGAACAGCAAAAAATCACTGGTCTGCGCAGCGACCTGAATTTTCTGCAGGTGGATTCGTTTGAGCCAGGGTTTGTCAATCGACTGATGGCTGAACTCACAGTGGGTGAAAAAATCATGGTAGCAGCCAACGGTTGGAAAACTGCCCTGGCAGATGTATTTCGTCCTGTCGCAGTAGCCGCCACGCTCACCATTGTAGCGCTTGTAGTGATCGGATTAAATACCAGTGACCAGCCATCGTTTGAAAGCTTATTTGGTATTCCACAGTATACTTTGGAAAACATTGTTTACGCTACAGAATGATAGGAAATAATAATGTTCAGCAGTAAAACAAAAGCCAGTATTATTTTATTGGTAACCCTTGCTTTGGGTATCCTGATTGGTGGTTTGGGCAGTAATTATTTAAAGACACAAAGAATTGGCCGAATGGCCCATATGCGGCATCGGGATGGTTTTCAGCATGTGTTGAATCAAGTATTAAATCCTACTGAAGAGCAGAAAATTGCCATCAGGGAGGTAACTGATAAATATCATGAGAAATTTGCCAAACAACTGGAAGCCAATATGCTTCATATGGAAGCTAGTTTTGACTCAATGAAAGCCGATTTGAAACCAATTCTTACTGAAGAACAGCTCAGGCTTTTTGAAAAGAGATTCCGGTACGGAAAACCGGGTGACGGATTTGGACCTCCCGGGAAAAGAAATGGTCGCCAGCGTCGACCGCGACCACCACGTGATACCGATACGCCCGGTATCTGATAATTCTAGCGTTTGGATAAAATAAACATTTAATTGAACAAGTAAAGTTAATTGAAATTTCAATGGGGTTCTCGCCGGAGGTTCCAGGCGGGATATATCCTGGCTACTATACTGAAATAGCCTGATCAATTTAGGTTTGTTATCAGTTGTAGCCCCGGGATACACGGGTTCAGTCGCAACGCCCAGTGTATCACTGGCAATCAGTTATCCGGTTTCAGGCGGGTCCGGTGACTGAGTAAATGATATAGCTCTTGAGTCGAGAGCACCCTGATTCAAGGGCGGGTCTGTTGATCCGCCCTTCTTTAAATAGCAGGAAAAACATGAAATTACAGAAGATATTAATATTAAGCTTAGGTCTGTTAATCCTTGGTGGATGTAACCAGATCAAGTATAACAGCAGCTGGTGTGAAAATGATGTTACTGTCGACGGTGATGATAGTGAATGGCAAGGTGCCCAGATGGTGCCGAAGAAACTACGGGTAGCTGTTGGTGTTAAAAATGATAATGATAATCTATATTTGTCCTTCCGGACACCCGATCGTTCCACTATGATGCAGGTTCTTGGATTGGGCTTCACAGTTTGGATCGATCCGAAAGGCGGTAAGCGCGAGGCTTGGGGAATAAAATATCCGGTGGGCAGTGGAATGCAGGAAATGGGAATGTTGATGCGAACTATGCGTATGAATCCTGAAGAGGTCGACAGGCAGGTCGAGCAAATGTTACAGATGCAGTCCTTTGCCCAAATCATTGATCCCGAAAATAGATTTCGGACGATACCATTATCACAGTCTGAAATTGTAGATATTTGCTTACAGTATTCAAATGGCCAGTTGATATATGAATTGAAACTTCCCTTAGCCAGCGATTTCAATGATATCGAAAATACCAGGCTGGAGCCGGGATCAGTTGTTGGTATAGGCATTACTACACCTGAAATCGATATGGCTGATATGATGGGGGGAGGCCGACCTGAAAGCGGCATGCCCGGTGGTGGAATGAGTGGTGGCCGCGGTGGCGGTGGAATGGGTGGCGGCCGCGGTGGCGGTGGAATGTCCGGCGGTGGTAAAGGTGGTGGCCGTGGCGGTGGTATGAGTAGCCCGCCGGGAGGTGGTGATCGCCAGATGCCCGAAGCGATGGATCTGTGGCTGAAAATAACTTTGGCGGAAGAGTAGTTCAGATAATATTTCTTAAACTGGGGCGATAACTGATCCGAGAGTTAGATCATAATTAAATACAAATAGAATGAAACAAACAGGTACGCTACTTGCGGGAGTAATACTCCTGTGCAGTTTCATCGCAGGACAATCAGGCAAATCGATTGGTTCCGGTGATGTCTATGGGTATCTTAAAGATGAGAATTCCGGCGAACCATTACCCTACGCCAATATTGGTTTGATCGGTACGGAGCGGGGGACATCCACAAACGTGGAAGGTTATTTCGTGCTGGTTAATGTCCCGGCTGGTGTCTGTTCGCTTTCGGTTTCCTACATTGGTTATGAATCCAAGGTCATCAGTATAAATAATCGAATCTCAAATTCCATACCGATGAACATAACCCTGAAACCGAAGGCGATTGGTTTGGAGGGTGTTGAAGTTGTAGCCGAGCGTTATGAGATTTTCCAATCCAATGATAATGTCAGCCAGATATCACTTTCACCACGTGAATTGAGTGTTTTACCAAATCTCGGTGAAGTGGATATTTTTCGCTCTCTTCAATTGTTACCCGGGATCAGTGCCGTAAGCGATGGAAAGGCCGGGTTGTACGTGCGCGGCGGAACCCCAGATCAGAATATGGTAATTCTGGACGGAATGACCGTCTACCATGTCGATCATTTTTTTGGAATGTTCAGTGCTTTCAATGCCGAGGCAATTAAAGATGTTCAGTTATATAAAGGTGGCTTTCCGGCCAAATACGGTGGACGCCTATCAAGCGTGATTGAACTGACCGGAAAACAGGGATCCAACGAAAAAGATCTCCAGGTCAGTGCCAATCTGCTAGCAACCAGTCTGCTGTTCCAGGTTCCGTTTTGGAATCAGAAGGCCAGCTGGGTTCTGTCGGCTCGGCGCTCCTACACGGATATTCTCCAGAGTGGATTCTATAATGATATTTATTCCTATGTAACCGGTGAAGAAGCCACTACCGGTTCGCAGGATGCCGGCATAGGCAGTGGTAGGGGTGGTATGTACCAGCAGGAGGTCGTTCCCAGCTTCTATTACTATGATGTGAACAGCAAATTAACATTGAAACCAACTGGCCGTGATGTTTTCAGCCTCAGTATTTATGCGGGCCGGGATTATCTGGACAAATCCCGGGAAATGGATGCCATGGGGGGTGGTTTCAAAACCAGTGGTGGTGAAGAATTTGAAACCCGCGTTGATGAAAACCTTACTGATTGGGGTAATATCGGTGCGAGTACTAAATGGGCTCATCAATGGAGTAGCCGAGGCTATACCAATCTGCTGCTGGCCGGTTCGAATTATACCAGCAATTATGAGCGGGATCTAAGTTTTGGCGGTTCAAATGTAGTCGGTGTTGACGATAGCACCGGTGCTGCCAGGGGATTGGGGACCTTTGCCCAGAACGAATATAATAATGTTAATGATATTACACTGCGGTTTGATAATCAATGGCAGTTGAATGAGATTCATAAACTGGAATTCGGGTCGTTTGTCAACTTGATTGAGACTGATTACCAGGCAACCGTGCGAGATACTATCGCTATACTTGATATCAGCTCGCGGTCCGCGGCCGTTGCAGCCTATGTTCAGGATCAATGGCAGATCAGACCTTTGGTTGACCTGACTTTCGGTTTTCGCAGTACATATCACGATGCTTCCAAAGCCTTGTATAATGCCCCCCGGTTTTCTTTCGGCTGGATGCTGACCGATAAATTAAAACTGAAGGGTGCCTGGGGTCATTATTATCAGTTTATTAATAACGTATCCAATGAAAATGTACTGGAAGGCAGTAATGACTTCTGGTTATCGGCCGATGAAGAAATGGTGCCGGGATTCGCTGAGCATTTTATTCTTGGTACGGCTTATGAAACTCAAAAATATCTGTTTGAAATCGAGGCCTATTACAAGGAAATGGATAACCTGGTTGAGTTCAGCCGGCGTTATCAGGATCAGTCCGATTATCTAAATTATTTCTTTTTTGGCGGCGGAATCTCAAAGGGGATTGAATTCCTGGCCCAGAAGAAATTTGGTTCATTAACCGGTTGGGCCAGTTATACGCTAGGCAAGGTCGAGCATACGTTTGACAGTATCAACGGTGGCGAATCCTTCCCTGCTGATCATGACCGGCGTCATGAAGTAAAAATTGTAGGTGCCTATAAACTGGGGTCCTGGAATCTGTCATCAACCTGGGTATTCACTTCCGGCAATGCCTATACAGCGCCGGAAAGTCAGTATACTCTGGAAATGCTGGACGGGACTGAATTGAGCTATATCCATGTAGGTGAAAAAAATGCCTATCGCCTGCCTGATTATCACCGGATGGACATAAGTATCTCACGCCAGTTTGAATATTATGGGTACAGCTATGACAATTCTGACCCGATCGTCTGGGAGATTGGTTTATCGATTTATAATCTGTATGACCACGATAATGTCTCCTATCGTGATTATGACCTGGATGTATCTCCAATCATTGTATCTGATGTTCTGATGCTTGGTTTCACACCAACACTGCATATAAAAGTCAATTTCTGAGGGGAGATACAAAGTGAATAACATTAAAAATCTCGTATTAAACAAATATTTATTAATCCTTACGCTGACCGGATTACTAATACAGGCCTGTACTGATGATACTCCTCTCATTTCCGATCAGGATTTGATTGTGGTATGGGCCTACCTCTATAATGGTGAGCAGGCGGTTCGTATTAAACTGACATCTACTTTGCCCCTCGATGCAGATACAACCGCAGTTCCACCTATCAACGATGCCCAAGTCGCTCTGCTACAATCCGGTCAGCGTTATAATTTTGAACCGGCAGGTGGAGACAGCGGCCATTACTGTTATCCGGGAGATGATTTAGCCTTTTCCGCTGGCGATCAATTTGAAATTGAGGTTTGGCACAATGATCAGGTTGTGACTGCCAGTACGGTCATTCCACCGGTACCGGAAGAAATTGATGTTAATTCGTCCACAATGACAGTACCGAATTTTGGCGATATTGAGAGTATGATGGAATGGCGTGATTCTGAAGACAATGAAGTTGTGGTTACCTGGGTAAATGATGCTGACAACTGGTATTATGTTACTATTGTAAACGTCGATCCCAATCCGGTGGCCATTGACAATGAATTCGGTAAATTTGTTCAGGAGTTTATCTTTCCACCAATCAACGATGATGAATACCGGATCCGCATGCCCAGTATTACCCACCTGGGTCGGCATAAAATAACTGTTTACCGTGTAAATCAGGAATATGTTGATCTGTACGAATCTCAGGAACAGGATTCCCGGGATTTAAATGAACCGCTGACGAACGTCGAAAATGGCCTGGGAATCTTCACCGCCTTCAGTAGTGATTCGGTATTTATTCAGGTCAGCGAAGCAAACTAGATAAATAGCCGGTATATATTTTTTCGGGAACTCGTTTCCCGGTAAATGTTATAATAACAACCTGCCTGAATTTTAAACCGGTACTAGCGACAATTCACCGGATAAATGATAAATATTATTGAATGGTGATTTGATTGATTAATGCAAAATCCCTGCTTTTGACAGGTCGCTGGTGGATACTGGTAACGATATTGATATTCCCAGGCCTTAAAGCTCAACCGGCCGAGAAAATATCTCTGACAGGTGTAGAGGTATCCGGCAATATAACCGTTTCTGAAAAAATTATCTGCAGCACGGCTGGACTTACCACCGGAAAGAATATCTATGCGGCTGATATGACCAGGGCAGTAAAAAAGTTATGGGCTACCGGATTATTCCAGGATGTCCAGATTAACCTGGATGAAGAAACACCCCAAGGCATATCAATAACTATCAATGTTATTGAAAATCTTGTCCTGGGATCGATTCAGTATTCCGGCAATAAGAAGTTGAAGAATGACGAACTGGATGAGTTGCTGGAATTAAATCCGGGTCAGCGGGTTAAGCCTAACATAGTCACCGCGGTGACTAATAAGATTATTAATCGTTATGCCGAGGATGGTTATTTGAAAGCTGATATTAAGGCCGAACTGATTGATCCACTCCCATTGGCACCCACCGAGATGACGGCCGGTTCCTTGATACGTGACCTGAAAATTACCATTGAAGAAGGCCGTAAAGTAAAGATCGGTCAAATCGAATTCAGTGGCAATAATGCCTTTAAAAGTCAGCGGTTGCGGCGTACACTGAAAGAGACAAAGCAGCAACGCTGGTACCTGTTCTGGCGCTCACCCTATGATCAGGAGAAATTCGAGCAGGATAAATTGCTGTTGACCGCATTTTATCGTAATAAGGGCTACCGTGATTTTATAATTCGATCTGATTCTGTGTATTTTGATGAAAAACAGAACCGAATCAATATTTCAATGGAGGTAACCGAAGGATTACCTTATCATTATCGTGGCTTCTCATGGGAAGGGAACACGATTCACAGCGATGATGCCTTGCAGGAAGCCCTGAATCTGAGGGCTGGCGACGCATACAGTGAGGAACATTTCAACCTGGCGGTCTATGACAGAATGCAGGGTCTCTATATGGATCAGGGTTATATCTACAGCCAGTTAACGCCCCAGATAATACCAGTTGGTGAAGATTCGATTGATGTACATTTTCTGGTTTCTGAAAACCATCAGGTGAAGGTGCGTAATATTCGAATTGTCGGGAATTCCAAAACACGGGAAAATGTCATCCGCAGGGAACTGGTATTATATCCCGGTGATGTATTTAACCGGAACTACCTGATGCGCAGTCAGCGCAATATTTTCATGCTGAATTACTTCGGCGATGTCCAGCCGGAAGTATATCCGGTGGATGAGAATGAGGTTGATCTGGAGTTATCAGTAGTGGAAAAATCTTCTGACCAGGCCAATATGAATATTGGGTTTTCAGGAGAATACGGAGTTACCGGTGGTGGCGGGTTTTCATTTAATAATTTTGATATCGGCCATCCCTTCGTCAGTGGTAACGGGCAGCAATTGGCCCTGAATATTACCGTTGGTACCAGCTATACCGTTTCCAGCAGTGATCCATCGGAATACCAGTCCTACAGTCTCAGCTATACTGACCCCCGGATTTTTGATACTCCGAATCTGGTTGGAGGTTCGCTGTTCCACACCTTCCAGGGTGCCTCCACCCAGTATTATTATCCCCTTGATATTCGTGTCAATGGCGGTAGCCTGCGTTGGGGCAGGCGGTTCAATTGGCCCGACGATTATTTTTCCGGCAGTTGGGGATTCCAATTGGCAGTCCGGGAATATTCCGGTGACAGTGATTATATTGACCAGTATGTCGGCTATTTCAGCGAAGATGATTCGACTAAAACCAAATCTACCGGCATTAGCCTGTCACAAACTATTGTCCGCGATGGCCGTGATAAACAGGATTTTCCCAGCAGGGGATCATATTTTTCATGGGCTTCAACACTGTCTGGCGGCCCGCTGGGCGGGAATGAGGATTTCCATAAACAGGTGCTGAAAATGGACTGGTACACGCCGGTTGTGGAAAAATTGATATTGATGAATTCTTTCAAGCTGGGTTTTATCGACCATCTGTCAGCCGGCCGGGACAGTATCTCGCTGATTCCCCTCGATGAGAAATTCGTGCTGGGTGGCAGCGGTATTCCCAATGGCAATATGCTGCGGGGCTATCCGGATAATTCGATCGGCCCTGAATACAGTGGATCACCGATCGGTGGGAA
>CAYPJE010000010.1:0-90018 GCA_964410945.1 uncultured bacterium | reverse complement strand
ACCTCCAGAAATGAAGAACTCTCCAATGTTGGGAGGTCTGGGCTACCTCTGGGAGGCTCTGGCAGGGCTCTGGAAGGGCTTGGGACAACTTTGGGAAGGTCTGCATGGAAGAGCTCTGGAAGATCTCTGGGAAGGCTCTTTATTTATATATATACATATTAAATGTATTTTTATGCCGTCTGTCGTCTATGATATATTAACAATATCCAACATGGATTGATATTCACGGATAAAGCGCTCACGCAGAAGCTTGTTCTGTGGTTTTCTGAGGTGCGGGTCACCAGCCACCAGATCAAAGGCTGCCTGACGGGCTTTCCTAATAATCGGACCGTCGGATAACATGTCAGCGATTTTATATTTAACAAATCCACTCTGGCGGGCACCGAAGAATTCGCCGGGACCTCGCAACTTCAAATCCTCATCCGATATTTCAAAACCATCGCTGGTCCGGGCCATAATTGCCAGACGCTGGCGGGCTTGATCGGTAAGTTTACGCCGTACCAGAATACAGTGGCTTTTTTCGCTTCCACGACCAACCCGGCCTCGCAACTGATGCAGCTGGGTTAAGCCAAAACGTTCGGCATGCTCGATCAGCATTACCGTGGCATTGGGAACATCAATTCCAACTTCAATCACCGTCGTGGATACCAGAATGTGAATCTGATTGGCAGCGAAAGCCTGCATTACCTGGTCTTTCTCTTCTTTTTTCATCCGGCCATGAAGCAGGCCGACAACCAGTTCGGGAAATTCAAGGCGTGATAATTCATCGAAAGCGGCCGTGGCGGCGGCCAGATCCGATTTTTCCGATTCCTCAACCAATGGATAGACGATCATACACTGGCGGCCGCGGGCGATCTCATCCCGGATATAGGCATAGACCTTTGGTAGGCGCTCAGGATCGATCACCGTGGTCCGCACCGGTATCCGGTCCTTGGGTAACTCATCGATTATGGAAAGGTCCATATCACCATGATAGGTTATTGAAAGCGTGCGGGGAATGGGGGTGGCGGTCATTGCCAGCAGATGGGGATTGCAACCCTTGGCCAGCAGCTCACCCCGCTGCAGGACTCCAAAGCGGTGCTGCTCATCCACAACTACCAGTCCCAGGTTCTTAAACTCAACATCTTTCTGGATCAAAGCATGGGTGCCGACAACCATATTCAGGCGGCCTTCCTGACAGCCCACCAGTATTTTTTTACGCTCAACTGCCTTCTGGTTGCCGACCAGCAGGGCACAGGAAATTTTCGCTACTGCAGCCAGTTTGCTAAAAGAATTAAAATGCTGATAGGCCAGAATCTCGGTGGGCGCCATCACTGCCACCTGGCAACCATTCCCGACTGCGATCGCGGCTGCTAAAATCGCCACAACTGTTTTCCCCGACCCCACATCACCTTGCAACAGGCGGTTCATCGGAACGGCCTTGGCCAGATCGGCCCGGATCTCCCGGACAACTCGTTTCTGCGCTTCGGTCAATTCAAACTCCAGTTGATCATAGACCGGCTGGAGTCGGTCGCCGGTTTCCTTAAAGGCCGTTGCTCCGGTCTGCTGGAGGCTGGCTTTTCTCAAGGCCATCAGTAACTGCAGGAAAAAATGTTCATCGAATTTCAGCCGCCGTACAGCGCCTGCAAGCTCATCTTCATCGGCTGCATAATGAATTTTCCGGAGCGCATTATCCAGTGGGACGAGTTGCTGCCGGGCAAGGAATTCGGTTGAGAACAAGTCTTCGATTTCCGGTACCTCATCCAGGACTGCTTTTATTAACCGTCGTAAACCACGGTGATCAATCCGGGCTTTTTTCAGATCGGCATTAAGAGGATACAGCGGAATAACAGCACCGGTATTCAGCGGATCATCTTTACTGCTGAGAATATCAAATTCCGGGTGAACGATCTGAAAACCGTTGAAAAATTCAATTTTCCCATTAACGGCCAGCCGGGTACCAATCTTTAAGCGCCGATTGATATATTTTACCCCGTTAAACCAGATCAATGTCAACAGGCCGGTACCATCGGAAATCACCGCTTGGTAGTATCTTTTACGCCTGGTTCGCCGTTCTCCGCAGACTTGGATATTCCCAATAATGGTTGCCGTCGTATCGCGTTGGATGGATTTAATCGGTGTTACTGTAGTACGATTCAGGTGACGGCGGGGAAAATAGTACAATAAATCATTTATGGTTACAATACCGGTCTGTTCGAGGGCCTGGGCGCGGGCCGGGCCTACCCCTTTCAAAAACCGGACTTCAGTCGTCAGATCAATAGCCGGGCCTCGATAAAACTAGTTCCAGGCTTTCCGGTAAGTATAGGTTACATGAACCGTGGAATCCGCCGCAACAGTCAGCGGGAAATGAATCGTGGTGGCATCGACTTTAATATACATACTCGACTCATCCCTTATCACCCACTCGCCGGTGATATTCTCGATCAGGCGCACCGTAATTTCCTCATCCCTGGTATTGGTGACTGTAAGTTCGATGGCTGCTTCCTCACTTTTCCGCTGACGATCGTAGTTCAGCACCTTCCGGGTACCAAAAACATCAAAGGACCGTCCGGCGATCAATTTGACGGTCTCGCCCCTGGGAACCTGGCTGATCCGGTCCTCACCCAGATATTCGACCCCGCCACGGGCGGTCAATTGATACAGCTCGATCTTTCCTTGCGGCAGGGGTTTGTTCAGCTGATTCTCCTCGGAATTGGTGAATTTATATTCCACCGCTAAAGGTTCTTCCCGCTGGGATCGCTCATTATTGGTAAATAGATATGTCTTCAGATAATTTACGGTCGATGGATTGTACAATCGGACGGTGACACTCTCTGAACCGGAAAGGCTGATGCGCTCCGGCAGGGAATAGATATGGTAATCACCCAGGGTTTCACGTTGTGGTTGTCCGGGCGCTGCATCCATGGCGGCAGCTTCAGCCGCGAAGGCTCGGAGAGCGGCCTTTGGCATTGATTTTTTACCGGCCTGGTTCAGGTTTCCCTCCACCAGCTGCAATTCAAGGTCGACAAAATTTAGGTTTCCGTGATTGGTGATATAAGCCTCGGTTACCAGCTCGGCCTGAGTAGTATCCGGGTCCAGCAGGAGACGATAGATAGCATCCCAGCCATAACCACGGCTGAGATAAAATAATTCCCCACGCACCGTTTTATCCGTCCGGGAATAAAGATCCCAGCTGAGGTAAGGCTTCTCCTGGCGCTCATCCACTGTTCCTACAGCGGTGATCCACTCCACCTGACGACGGGCGATCATCTTCAGATAACTACGCTGCTGCAGTATCACCTCATTTGCATTAAAATCCAGGAGTATACCTTCGATCTCCTCACCGTCAACGGTGCGTATTTCCACTTCCTGCCCCTCCAACCCGGAATAGAATTTTTCCCAGGTAAATACGTTCCGGTTAAGACGCTGGTAACCGACCCGCACTCCATCCATGATCAGAAAAGGTGAATCCTCCACCATCCCGGCAGGCAGCAAATCATAATTAACTCGGGTGATTCCGGTAAGCACCTCCCAGCCCACCGGCTGCTTAACCAGGGCCCGGCCATCCTTGTAGATGGTCATACTGGCACCACCAGACTGACCAAACAGGGACGATCCAATAAATATTACAAAAAACGGAATAAAAATGCTTGTTCGAACAGATTTAGGTATAAAACCCATCAGACCAGCCTTTCAATTATGATAACATATCCAGATTGGATTTGACTTTTTCCAGCTCATGAGTGAAATCTTCCACTTTCAGTCGCTCCTTTTCAACCACTGCCTGGGGTGCCCGGCTCACGAAATTTTCATTAGCCAGCTTCTTTTTGGTCCCCGTCAGGTGTTTCTCCAGTTCACTGTAACGTTTCTGTAACCGGGAACGTTCCACTTCCAGGTCGATCAATCCTTCCAGCGGTACAAAAAGCTCAAGTTTACCGACTACCGCTGTGGCGGAATGGGCTGGCTTTGTCAAATCAACACCATAATTTACATCATTCAGGCGGGACAAGGTCTTGACGACGCCCACATGCTCGACCACGGCCCTGGTAGCCGTTTCAGGACCGCGAACCACCAGATCGGCCCGCTTAGCCGGTGGCACATTCAAACGGCTTCGCATGGTTCGAACGGCAGAAATCACATCCTGGAGGGCATTAAACTGTTTCTCGCTGCTTTCCTTGATCAAGGCCTGGTCCACAACCGGCCAGGGCGCAATAATCAGATCAGGATCGCCTTCGGTACGAAAATGGTGCCACAGTTCCTCGGTGATAAAGGGTGCATACGGATGGAGCAAGCGCAGGATGCCTCGCAAAACATGAACGGCCACGATCCGGGCGGTTTGAGCCTGGTTTTTATTGTCACTGTAAAACCGGGTTTTGGCAATTTCAATATACCAGTCGCAGAAATCACTCCAGGTGAATTCATAGATCACCTTGGCGCCTTCGTTGAAATGGAAACGGTCCAATTGACGGTTAACGTTATTTATAGTCTGGTTCAGACGGCTCAGTATCCACTGTTCGGGAAGGTCCAGGCGCTCTATCAAATCCGGAGTCAACTCGGGAACGTCACCCTCGAGGTTCATCTGTACGAACCGGGCCGCATTCCAGAGTTTATTCATGAAATTCCGTCCCACCTCCAGGCGCGAAGTGGAAAACAGCACATCCAGCCCCTGGGGAGCCATCAGCATAATTCCGAAACGCACCGCATCGGTGCCGAACTGATTGAACAGGTCAAACGGGTCGGGCGAATTACCCAGTGATTTACTGAATTTGCGGCCATCCTCATCGCGGAGAATACTGGTAAAATAGACATCACTGAATGGAATGTCACCGCGGAATTCATGACCGGCCATTATCATCCGGGCCACCCAGAAAAAGATAATATCGGGACCGGTGATCAGGGTGGCGGTGGGATAGAAATAATCCAGGTCTTCCGATTCATCGGGCCAGGTATGCACACCCAATGGCCACAGCCATGAGCTGGCCCAGGTATCGAGCACGTCCGGGTCCTGGGTCCAGTTCTCGGGATCGGCTGGCGGATCGACTGCCACATATAATTCACCGGTGGTATTGTGGGTCCAGACAGGAATCCGGTGGCCCCACCAGAGCTGACGGCTAATACACCAATCCTTGATATTGGACATCCAGTGATTATAGGTCTTTACCCAGTGCTCGGGATGAAATTTAATCTTGCCAGTTTTCACAGCCTCAATGGCCGGCTTGGCTAGATCATCCATTTTCAGGAACCACTGTTCGGAAATATAACTTTCTATCGGAACGTTTCCCCGTTCCGAATACCCGACCTTATGGGTATAGTCCTCAGTTTTTTCAACCAGGTCCAGCACTGACAGGTCGGAAATAACCGCCTTGCGGGCTACTTCCCGCGGCATGCCGCGATATTTTTCAGGTACATTATCGTTCAGGGAGGCGTCGCTGTGTAGAATATTGATGAATTCCAGCTTGTGGGTTTCACCCATTGCAAAATCATTGGGATCGTGGGCCGGGGTAACTTTTACACAACCGGTCCCAAACTCCGGATCCACAAAGCTGTCGGCGATTACCGGAATCCGGCGGCCCACCAGTGGCAGTTCGATTTTCTTCCCCAGCAGATGCCGAAAACGATTGTCATCGGGGTTGATGGCAACAGCCGTATCGCCCAGCATTGTCTCGGGACGAGTGGTAGCTACAACCACAAATTCATCCGAATCAACCACCGGATATTTAAAATACCAGAGCTTGCCCTGTACTTCACGGTAGAGCACTTCTTCATCGGAGATGGCGGACTTGGAAACCGGGCACCAGTTCACCATCCGGTGGCCACGGTAGATCAGACCCTTGTGATACAGGCGGACAAAGGCTTCCAAAACGGCTTTGGTATAACCTTCATCCATAGTAAATCGTTCCCGCTCCCAATCACAGGAGCAACCAAGCTTTTTCAATTGCTGGATGATTATACCACCATATTTTTCCTTCCACTCCCAGGTATGTTCCAGGAATTTTTCCCGGGAAAGGGTATCCTTGGATATTCCCTGCTCCTGGAGCATTTTCACTACTTTGGCTTCGGTGGCGATCGAGGCATGATCGGTGCCTGGTACCCAGCAGGCTTCCTTGCCATCCATCCGGGCCTTGCGGATCAGGATATCCTGCATGGTATTATTGAGCACATGCCCCATGGTGAGCATACCGGTAACATTGGGGGGCGGGATTACAACCGTATAAGGTTCCTTTCCGGAATCCGGTGTACTATGAAAATAATTCTTTTCCTGCCAGTAGGAATACCAGCGGTCTTCCACCTGTTGGGGATCGTATACTTTACCTAATTGCGTATTCGTCATTTTTCAGTCTTCAGTTTTCTTATTATCCGGGCCGCTCCAGAACCAGGCTGAAAGCGGTGGTCAGTTTTAATACATTGCGGTTGGCCTTGATCAGATTACCACATAAAACGCCACTCATGTTCCGCATCACCACATAACCGATCTCGATATACTCATCGCAGATCCGGAACAGGTTATTTTTCAGGATTTTCACCAGTTGGCAGTCGGTCAGGGCCTTGACGCTGGCCGTCCGACGGTCATCATCATGAAAAAGGGACATTTCGCCAAACATGGGACGAAGGCTGCTGGACAGTTTTATGATTGATTTCTCACGGTTATCGGTATTACCCTTTCCCAATGGCAGGGTCAGGGCCTGATTGATTTCAACTTCCCCATCCAGCAGCAGGAAGATTGAATCACCGATCTCACCTTCAGTAATAAAATTATCACCAGCGGGAATACTGATTTCTCGGGCAATCTTTCCGAATTTGGTTATCTGGTCATCATCCAGGCCCTTGAACAGAGTGAAGTCTTTTAATGTTTTTATATCCATGCTGACCTCAAGGTACTATTATCGCCCGTTCATTGGGTTTAATCGTGTAATTGCTGCCGGGGTTGATGGCTACCGAAACCTTGCTTTCCTCCTGCAGGGAAATACCACCCTCCTTCAACTTGCGTTCGATGAAGGCATCCAAGGCCGAGGAATCGGCCGACAGGATTTCTCCGATACCCAGATTCTCCTCCTCTGAAAACAGGCCGATCAATATCCAGCCGTTTTTCTCACGGAAATGATCGAACAGCTCATTGAATGATTTGCCGATAAAACCGGAGGGCACGGCTACCCGTTTGAAATGGCTGGTGGATTTACTATCCATCAGGTTGCTTACCAGCTGGGGAATCCCCGGGTCCATCACATGGGCGGCAACGATGAAGGCTCCAAAATCATCACTGAGAACAACCTCATCGGCGTTAGCCCGTTTGATGTGCGTCAGGTTCTTCCGATCGTTCAGATAGGCAATAACCCTCACATTGGGCGACATGCTTTTGATGGTCAGGGTGGCAAAAATCGTTTTCTCGTCCGGGGATCCGGCGACACTGTCATCGTTCTGGTTGGGAATAATCAGAACCGTATCGGCCACCCGGATGGCAGCCCGCTCCAGGATTCGTTCACTGGTAAAATCACCGGCCACAAATTTGAGATCAATATTACTGTAGCGGTTTTTGAGCCGGCTGATTTCATCCTCTGGTAAATCGTTTACCAACACCAGGTCAAAGCGGCGGGAATCGGACAGGTTCTGCAAGGCATCGACAATCTGGTCACCGGTCTTATTCCAGCCACAGAGGATTATATGTTCATTGAGATCTAATTTTTCCAAACCTTTATCCTCCCGAATTTTGCGGGCTACGAAGATTGAAGATATGGTTGCGGTCAACAATGCCGTCAGCGAGATTCCGGCAAACATAACAATTACGGCAAAGATGCGACCGATAACAGTGGCGGGTGCATAATCACCGTAGCCGACGGTAGTCATAGTGACTATTGCCCACCAGAAAGGGTTTTCCTGCTCAGCAATTTCACCAGGTTCGAGCAGGCGCAGCACCAGCCCGCCAACCACCATAACAATAAAGATACCGCCGATTATCTGGATAAAACGATTATGAATTATGTAACGGAACCACCTTCGCATGAATAAAAATTTACAATTTATTTCAATAAAATTATACGGATGAGTTTCCCCAGCCGAGAATAGACTAAAGAGTACGAATTAATTTGATTGTGGTTAACTGTTTTTTACAAACACTGCTACGGTCTCGATATGAGGTGTATGTGGAAACATATCGACCATGGTCATTTTTTCCAGTTGATAGCCGCTATCGAGCAGGAAACGGGCGTCCCGGGCCTGGGTGGTGGGATTACAGGAAACATAAACAATCCGGCCGGCACCGAATTTCGGCAGGGCTTTAGCCAGTTTTTCATGCAGACCGGCCCGGGGCGGATCAATGACCACCACATCCGGTGAAGGCAGTTCCTGAGCCTGGGGAGCCTTCTGGAAAAAGAAATCCAGGTTGGCACTGTAAAAACGGGCGTTGGTAATCAGATTGGACAGGGCGTTGCGGGTGGCATCTTCCACAGCTGAATTCACCAGCTCAAAACCATGAACTTCCCTGGCCTTTTTCGCCAGGAACAACGAAATCGAACCGGTACCGCAGAACAGGTCAAAGACTGTTTCAGTGCCTGTGAGATCGGCACCATCCAGGACAGCTGTATATAGTTTTTCAGCCTGGCTGGAGTTGGTCTGAAAAAAGGAGTTTGCAGATATCTCGAATTGCAGGTCATCCAATTGTTCGATAATCGTAGGTTCGCCGTGCATCAGGATTTCTTTTTCACCATATGCCGCATCACCACGGCGGGTATTTATATTATTCACTATCGAAACGATCTGGGGAAATTTTTCAACCAGAGTTGCCACCAGCGGAGTCAAGGCCTCCGGGTTTTCCCAGGAAGTTACAATATTGACCATCACCGCACTTGCGCATTTGGTAAACCGCAGGGCCAGGTGGCGGATGAAACCATTATGGGTCTTGAGATCGTACGGTTTCAGGCCTAATTCCAGGGCCTGATCGCGAACCACATTGATTATATCGTTCCCGATTTCGGGTTGGATATGGCATTGCTCAATATCTAGGATTTTATCGAAACGGCCGGGAATATGCAGCCCCAGGGCAAAGTTGGGATTAACCGGGTCCGGTGCTCCTGCCACCAGCCAGCGGCGGTTGGAGACGGTGAATTCCATTTTGTTGCGATAATTGAATGCTTTCTCAGCCGGAATTACCTCATCCAGTTCAAAATCAGGCAGACCAGCCTGGCGGCGGAAGATATCGATGACCTGCTGTCGCTTCTGCTCCACCTGCTGGTCGTAGGTTAATTGCTGCACTTTGCATCCACCACAGGTCGGGAAATGTTTACATGGTGGTTCAACGGCATGTGGTGATTCCTGCAATATTTCTAATGCACGGGCCTCGGCATAGGCCTTTTTCTTCCGGTAGACCAGGGCTCTGACTGTCTGGCCCGGAATGGCCTTTTTAACAAATACCACCAACTCACCAACCCGGGCGATTCCCCGCCCGCCGTAAGCCAGTGATTCAATTTTCAACTCTAGTTCATCGCCTTTACGAACGACTGATTTTTCCTGCATATTCATGGGGCGAGTTTACAACTTATATTTACACGGGTACGAAGATGAAATGATAAATTATTTCCTATTTTCAGATAATTAGAACTAGTTTGCCGCCGGTTACAACCGTACAAGTTGTTTTATTGAGATCAACATGACATCGAAAATAATTGATTTAAAAGAAATTCCCGAAGCTATCCCCACCCTGGCCAGCTGGCATCATGAACAATGGGCTTATTTGAATCCCGGATCAACCCTGAAAAAGCGGATCGCAAAAATGCAGACCTATCTTAATGAAGATTTCATCCCTTCCACCTGGGTGGCTATGGATGAACAAATCATGGGGTCGGCCGCCATAGTGCACCACGACCTGGATATCCGCCGGGAATTGTCGCCCTGGCTGGCCAGTGTATTCGTAGCCCCGGAATTCCGGCGACGGGGAATCGCTTCACAATTGGTCCGGCATGTTTGCGAACAAACCAGGAAGCAGGGTATAACCAAATTCTATCTCTATACTCCTGATCAAGCGCACCTGTACTCCACCCTGGGGTGGCAGATCCGCGAAACGACAAACTATCTCAACGAGGAGATAACAATAATGGAAATCGACTTGAACCAGGACTGAAATTTTATTTCAGTAGCACCATCTTGCCGGTTCGAAGCTCAGCACCAGCCTGAATGCGGTACAGATAGACACCGGTACCGACCGGCATTCCACTTTCGTCAATGGCCTTCCAGTTGATTGCTTTCCGGCCGGCAGCCTGCACTTCATTCACCAATGTGGCCACCACATTCCCGCGCAGGTCAAAAACAGATAAATTGACCAAACCTTGTTCAGGCAGATTGTAAACAATTGTCGTAGCGGGATTGAATGGGTTGGGATAATTCCCCACCAGTTCGAAACCGGATGGCAATCTGTCTTTTACATCAATACCGGCAACTGTCGATGGTGTCAGGTAAACATCCATATCGCTCCACCCTGTATCAACAACCACTGAACTCACCGTAACCGTATCGTAGCCGGTGGCGGTGATTTCGAGGCTGTAGGTACCCGGATTAGCGAAACGGTTAAAGCGTCCGTAGGCGGGTTCGGTACGGCGCGGTGTCAGATCAGGATCCCAGAGCTGATCGATTTTCACAATTGCATCCAGGGCTGAGCTATCAGCAGCAGAACGTACATGTCCGCGGATACCGGGCCCTTCCAAACTGCGTTCCAGAAGATAGACGGCTCCTCCCAGATTATCGTCGGCCACATCCTGGGCGATCGAATATCCCGGTACAAATTCAGTCCCGGTTTCAATCAGCATTTCCCAGCAGCCGGCCACCTGATACATCCAGTGATAACTCATCGGTTCCGAGGAATAGTCCGGCCCCCGGCCATAAGTACCGCCATTTAAACCTGGAATCCGGCTGGCAACTCCCAGGGCGAAGGTGTTGATCATATCAGTCTCGGGAACCGCATGGCCGTTGACGCCGATACTGTAATACAGTATCTGGCCATATGAGTGATAAGTGATCGCTGATATGGGCCGTAAATCCAGCACCAGATCGCGTTTGGCCTGGAGTTCGGTCTCTGAGAACGGTCCTGGCCCGCGATAGACCCAGGAACCGGGATTGGAATCACCGGTGGCCGTATTCTGCCAGTTGCAGTCATAATTGCGGTTCAGGTCGACACCATCATAATCATAATCAAAAACACCATTGGAATTATTATCCAACAGGTTTTTCCGCCACCATGGGTTAGTGCTGGTACTGTCAATGAAATATTCATAACCCTCAGGATTGATGACTGGTACTATCCAGATTTCCAGCTCGTTGACCAGATCGGTGGCCAGGGCATCATTGCCGTACCCGGTAATCAGGTAATCGATTATTTTCAGACAGCTCATCATCCCCATGGGCTCCCGGGCATGGTGAACCCCATCAATCCAAACCACGGTCTCATCTTCCTTCACATCCGGATTGTCAGATATCTTCAAGGCATAGATCGGAACACCCAGCTGGGTACTGTTGCCGATTTGAACCATCGACACAAAAGGATAGTACATATCGTATAGTTGCAGATAGGTATTCACATCATCGTTGGATAGATAATCAGGAATGCTTTGGCGGGAAAGGGACTGGACGATCGTATAATTGATGCCCTGAGTTGTCAATTTATCCAGCAGGGCCTGATCGGCAACAATCTCAGGCTGGTCGCCAGGTTTTTCACTGGTGAAGTCAAGTCTCAATTCCTGAACAGATCGGGAATTAAGGTCAATTTCTGATTCCAGCCGGACCGTATAAAACTGGTTAGCTGTTATTGGCACCGCCATGATAAAACATACGGCCAGCAATCTGATTACTATATTTTGTTGCACAAAAACCTCAATTTATTAACGATTGTTTTGTGACAGTGTGGGGAAGGAAATTACTATTGCTTGGTGCAGAACAATCAATCTTTTATTAAATGTTTTGAATTTCCACCCCGGCATGGTGCAGCTCCAAATCAACTGGATTATAAAAATATTTATTTCCCTGATTTTCAGTTAACTTAGACTACCGACCCCGGAGTTAAATCACAATGAATAAATCTAAACTCATCCTGCTGTGTTTCTTCCTCTCTTCAATTTATATTAATGCCCAGGATAATTCATTTCATCTATTCTCTCCACTGATCGGCGAATGGTCTGGAAGCGGACAGGGTTTCTCCGGGGGAGTATCGCAAATTGAATCGTCTTTTCAACCAGCACTGGACAATAAATATTTTGAGGTGCGCAACCAATCCCGGTTCCAGCCATCGGAAAAACACCCGGAGGGTGAATTTCACCAGGACTGGGGTATGATAAGTTATGAGAAATCCCGTCAAAAATACATATTTCGCCAGTTCCACAATGAAGGTTATGTGATTCAGTATATTCTGGATGATTCCTTATCCAATTCAACCTCACTGGTATTTATCTCGGAGGTAATTGATAATTTTGTACCCGGTGGCCGGGCACGATATACAATCAATTTGATCGGTGAAAACCAAATTGAGACCCTGTTTGATGTATCCTTCGGACAGGAATATTCATGTTTCGGGAAGAATTCTTTAAGGAAAAAGGAATGAACAATAACATGCGGTTGCTGATTCACATATTCGTTCTTATCCTGCTGGCATTCCAGGGATGTAATACTGACTCCACTTCTCAAACCTGGTATAAAGGCAACCTCCACACCCATTCCTACTGGAGTGATGGCGACGATTATCCGGAAATGATCATGGACTGGTATAAAAACCATGGCTATCATTTTGTGGCCTTGTCCGACCATAATATCCTGGCGGAGGGCGAAAAATGGAAATCAATACCGGATATTGAGAAGCATCGGAAAGCATACCAGGATTACCTGGCCGAATACGGCCCTGACTGGGTTGATTCAAGAATCGACTCAACTGGATTGCAGGTACGACTGAAAACACTGGAGGAATACCGTCCGTTGTTCGAGGTGGCGGGAGAATTTCTATTGATCCCCGCCGAGGAAATCACTACCCGGTTTAATAAAATACCGGTCCATCTGAATGCCATCAATATTCAGGACCTTATCATTCCCCGGGGCGGTTCATCCGTAGCTGAGGTACTGCAAAATAATATCGATGCCGTCCTGGCCCAGCGTGATTCCACCGGGGTACCGATCCTGCCCCATATCAATCATCCGAATTACAAGTACGCCCTGACAGTTGATGATTTTATCGGTCTGAAAGGCGAGCGCTTCTTTGAGGTCTATAACGGCCACCCAAGTGTAAATAACTATGGTGATTCCCTCCATATCAGTACCGAGGAGATGTGGGATGCGATTAACATCGCCTATGCCCGGAAGGGCCAGCCCCTGCTGTATGGACTGGCCACTGACGACAGCCATAACTATCATGAATTCGGACATGGAAAGGTGAATCCCGGCCGGGGCTGGGTAATGGTGAATACTGATTCACTTACAGCGAGATCATTGATAAAAGCACTTGAAAAGGGATGGTTCTATTCATCGACGGGAGTAACTCTTTCAAGTATAGGTTGCTCCAAAAATATTCTATCTGTGGTGGTCCAGCCGGAAAACGGCGTGGACTATGAAATACAATTCATCGGGGCTTATGCCGGTGCTGACTCAACAACTGTCGTAGCAACAACGACCGGTATAACTGCTCAGTTTGAATTGATCCCTGCCTTGCAGTTTATACGGGCAAAGATAATATCATCGAAAGTAAAGGCTAATCCCCACGCACTTGGTGAATTTGAGGTGGCCTGGGGGCAGCCGGTGAGTCACCAGAATAATAATTAAAGTTATATTTGACCTGTCTTACAGGAGGAAAACGGTATGGCAAAAGGTCGCGACAAGCAAAAGAAAAGTGAAAAGAAAAAACCAGCCAAGAAGCTGAAAGAAAAACGGAAAGAAAAAAAAGAGAAAGCGGGTTACCGGGAATAAAGCCGGATTTAAATTGAAATTTTATCTCCAGCCTGATTTCTGCCAATACCAGGCTGGCATAGATATATTCACCACGCCATCTTCCAGATAACCATCTATACCAAGCAGCCCATCAGCACCGTCTATCTGGAATGCGCTGGCTCTGCGCATATACAATTCCTGAATACAGTAGAAAATAATATCAATTAAAACCCATCTGTTCGATAAACTCCAGCCCGGCGATACAATTATACATTTCGACAGTAAATTGATTTAATTTGCCGTTTTCTGTCTAACCAGAGTAACTTGGCGCGGGAGCGTTAACCATGGCAAACATGATTTTTAAATATTTATTGTAATTGAAATCGCATTTTGCGATATCAATTTTAAATAAGGGAGTGGTATATGAAACCTGAAATTGAAATAATCCAGGCAACAAAAAATGTTATTACAGTTATTCGCAACCAACCGGTTATCATCGACACTGATTTAGCTGTAATTTATGGGGTTACAACAAAAAGACTTAACGAACAGATTAAAAGAAATTTAGATAAATTTCCATCAGATTTTTGTTTTCAATTGACTTCTAGAGAAGAAATATCTTTGAGGTCGCATTTTGCGACCTCAAACAAAGGGCGTGGAGGCCGAAGGTATCCTCCTTTTGCGTTTACGGAATTTGGAGTATTGCAAGCTGCCAACGTTTTGCGTTCAGAATTAGCCAATAAGGTAAGTGTTTTTGTGATCCGAGCTTTTGTTGAAATGCGTGAGATTATTTTCCAACAACATGCTATCACTGGTTTAAAAGGCCAATTACCAAAACCGTCAATAACCAAACCGACCGAAATAAACCAGCGATTCGACACATTGATGCAGGAAATCCGCCCTAAGATCGGATTGGCCATCGGCAATGTACTAGATTCGGTTATTGATGTTAAGCGCGGAACAACCGTAAGAGAAGAGGCTCAGGATATTTTAAGCAAATCAATTGCTGCTATGAAGGATCGTCTTAAAAAATCCGGTCTGGAAAACGAGGAAGTCGCCGCCCGGATCGCCAAAACACTGGCCGAGGTGGAAAAAGTTAAGGCAACTACCCGCAAAACCCAGGCTGAAACCGATCATCTGGAATTCCTGACAATGGTGCGCAAACTGCGCCTGGTTATCGAAGCACAGAAATTATTTCTAAATGACGATACCGAACGCCCGGAATTAAACCGGTTACAATCATTCACCAATATCCTTTATGAATTAACCGATTAACTTGAAATCACATATTGTGATATCAAGTATATATCATTCGTGAATAATTACCAAACCAACCAAGGAGGATAAAATGAAAGAGTGTAATCCAATCATACAGATTGCAATACCAATTATAACCTATATCTTTGGCATATTAACTAAGTGGTGGTTAGAAAGACCAAGATTATCAATAATACCTGATGATACCAATAACAGGAATATGTTTCATCCCAGAAATGATCTGGAAGCAAAAAGACAGGGAAAGGTTATCCCTTTAGAAAAAGTAATAATCCGAATGTGGTTTACTGCAGCGGTAAAAGGTCCTGGAACAGATATATTAGATGTACAGTTAAGAATTTTTATTGGTGGAATATGGTCCGAATGGATTCCATATTCACCAAAAATCGATAATCTATTTTATGATATACCTTTTGGACCTGCTTTAGCTACACGTGATTCAACCCTTTCAATTATAGATAAACAACTATCTGTCAAAAAAAATGGTAAAGTCGATGACATTGTATTGTATTTCGAATTTCCCTACCTAATAATAGAAAATGAAATAAAATACGAATTAATGGTTATACCGGTTAACGGTAAAATCCATATGCATTCAGGAATGATAGAGAAATACGCCTACAAGGAAAATTAAAACACGACAATAAAGAAAAATCCAGAAGTAGTCATACTACTGAGTGGATAAATAGTAATTTATTCTTTTACCTCCACCTTATCCACCACACCGACAATAATTGACCGGATCGGGCCGTTGGGATCATCGACCACCTGGCGGGCAGAGTTGCCTTCATCGACCACCAGCACCGTTTCACCGGCACCACTGTCAACCCAGTCCACGGCAATCAGATAATCCCCGGTAGGTTGACCATCCATTCCCAGTTTATCCACCACCAGCAAACGCCGGTTCTCATAAAACTTATGATTGATGGTGGAATGGATTGTTCCGCAGACACGACCGAGAATCATACTTCCTCCGGCTTGTATAGTTCGACTTTATCCACAAGGCCTACAATGGCATGATCTACCGGTACAAACCAGGGATCCATGGCCAGGGCGGCCTCGCGGCTACTTTCATAATACACCAGTTCGCCCGGTCCCGCCATACGGGTACTGTCAGCGGCAATCACCGGTTCTTTAATTGGCTGCTGGTATTTATCCAGCGGTTGCATCACCAGCATTGGCACACCTTCCAGCCCATCGTAAACCGCGCAGGGGGTTAGCGTTCCGATTATTCTACCCAGCTTCATTCGCTTTCCGCCAGTTTATCCAGCCGGGCTTTGGAAAAATAAGTGGTATTATCCACTTGCTGTGCCATCTCCGGATGAAGGTTGGGAATAATCGTTTCCCGCAACCAATTGTTTTCGCTGGTGCAGGCTTCCCGGGCAATTCGCATAGCGGCCTCCACTTCAAACAGGTCGCCATTGAAAATGGCGAAGGCCTTGCCACCCAGATCGTCAGACAGACGCAATTCGATCAAATCAACCACGGCACCCTTGACACCGGCATCGGTCGATTTAATTGTAGCCGCCGAGGTAAATGTTTCCATAATCCCCAGGGCGCTAGGTTGACAAGTCTTACGGGCTCCCAGAACCGCATCATGAACCTGATTGGCCACACGGGGTAGTATCACATGATCCACCAGTGCCGTACGACCACTGGCATCCAGGCCGGTTGAATATGCTTCCTCTACCGCTCCAACGCTGCCACCAATCAGCACCAGAAACTTACCATTATGAACCGTCCCTGATTTAATGACCTTTATTGGTGCTTTTTTAATCATTGCATCAGCACAAAAAATACCGGCAGTAACACTGGAGTATTCCAGCAGCGCAATTGCCGGATAGCGCGTTTGCAACGTTTTTCTTACAGGTTCAGGTACTGCCGGGCTGTCAGCAGGTGGTTCCACTGCTTTTACTTCCGGTTGGGTCTCTGATTCCAAACTAGCCCGCTTAGCTGTGGCCTTCCGGCGCCGCAATTCTCCTGGAGTTGGTTTCTTCTCACTCATCACTAATTACTCATTACTGATTATACTATTCTAAAATGATCGACCAGTACACAACGCCGTTCCCGAGAAAAACTGCGTGGATTGGTGATACCCTCACCTGTGGGGCTGGCGATTGAAAAGGAGCAATAACCTTCGCCATTAAAACCCAGTCCGGCCAGCGATGGGCCATTCTTAACAAAAATACTGCAATTCATCACCCGGGCCATACGACTCAGATTATCCAAATTGCGGGAATGCATCATGGCGGTATGCCCGAAACCATGCTCCGCTTCCCGGGCCAGATCGATAGCCTGATTGGCATCCGCCACCGTTACCATCGGAATTACCGGCATCATCTGTTCGGTCCACACCAATGGATGGTTTTCATCCACCGGCGCAATTGCCAGACGGATATTATCATCTACTTTTATACGGATTTCAGCCAGGATTTCCTGGACGTTTTTACCAATTAAATCCTTATTCATCACCGCCGGCCGGCGCGGTCCATTTTGCCCGGTGAAGATTACCGACTCAAGTTCCTTTACTTCATGCTCTTTAAGTACATAGGCATTATGGCGAATCAGGGCGGTCAGTAGCTGGTTGGCAACCGCCTCTACTACAATAATCTCTTTTTCCAGGATACAGATCAGATTATTGTCCATGGAAGCACCCTGAACAATACTGCGGGCGGCTTTTTCAATATCAGCAGTTTCGTCAACTACCACCGGCGGATTCCCCGGTCCGGCACACACGGCCCGTTTCCCGCTGGTCATGGCTGCTTTAACCACTGCAGCCCCACCAGTCACTACCAGCAAACGAACCCCGGGATGGACCATCAATTCCTGGGCGCTGGCGATAGTCGGGCTGGCAATCGTGGTTACCAGGTTTACCGGTCCGCCGGCCTCGACAATGGCCTGATTCAGTAATTCCACATTGTAGACGCTGACATTTTTTGCCGTTGGGTGAACATTGAATACCACTGAATTCCCGGCTGCCAGCATACCGATTGCATTACAGATTATCGTTGAAGTCGGATTGGTACAGGGCGTGATGGCGCCAATGACTCCGTAAGGAGCATGTTCAAGTAAGGTTAGTCCATGGTCACCGGTCTTGGCCCAGGGCTCCAGAATTTCCGTACCCGGGGTCTTTTCAATGACCAGTTTATTCTTAATGATTTTATCAGCCACCCGCCCCAGACCGGTTTCCCGATGGGCGCGTTCAGCCAGATCGGCATTATGCGCCAGCATTACCCGGCGAATATTGGCGATGATATCATCACGCTTGGAAAGCGACATGTCATCCAGCTGAGCCTGTGCTTTAGTTGCGGCTGCCACCGCTAGATCAATGGTTGCGAAACTACCCAAACCAGTGGATTCCACTTCCGATGAGACAGCGTCAATACTTGCTCCGGATGATTTACCGGTAGTGGCGCCGGTAAAATTTTTTACCAGCTGGGCCGCAATGCGATCAACCTGTTCCCGGGTTAACTGTGACATAGCAATTCCTCTGGGTGAAGATTAGCTGAGGCTGAAATGATTGTGTCACCCTGAGCTCGTCGAAGGGTGTATGAACAATGTCATACTTCGACATGCTCAGCATGACAGTAATACCCTCAGCTAATCATTAATCCCTTTTTTATAGCGGATTTTTCCGTCCACCTCCCAGTTGTCCACGATGGCCATGACCACGGCATCACAGGGACGCTTATCGGTCATTACCGTCTGGCGGGCAGAACTTCCGCTGGCATAGAGAACCATTTCCCCGACTCCAGCATGGACGGCATCAGCGGCGACAACAAAGTCGCCGCTGGGTTTACCATCCAGATCAATATTCTGAAGCATGAGGAATTTCAGACCCTCTAAGCTCTGTTCTTTTTCCGTGGCTACCAAGGTACCCACTACTTGTGCCAGAACCATATTACCTCCCGGGGATTAATCCTCGGTAAGTGGAGCTTTGGGTTTGTCACCGCGTCCGATGGGCATTACCGCATCCACATTACTGTGGGGACGTGCGATCACGTGTACAGCTACGATTTCACCAACGCGTGCGGCGCCGGCTTTACCGGCATCACAAGCAGCTTTTACAGCAGCCACATCACCCCGGACGATAGCCGAGACATAACCGCCACCGGTTTTTTCGTATGACACTAATTCGACCTTGGCCGCTTTTACCATTGCATCGGCGGCTTCAACGACAGCGGGAAAGCTGCGCGTTTCGATCATTCCTAGTGCTTCTGCCATTTTATTTCCTCCAGTGAATTAAGATTTTTTTTAAACCACGGATTACACAGATTCAACTGATTTATTAAATCCGGAGTCTGTCTGTGTTTTTTATTTTCAATTATTTTTCTTTCTCGATTCCAGACATCTCTTCGATGCATTTTACAGCGGCACGCCAGCCAACATCGATATCCCGTTCGGCACCACCCAGGTAGATGCGGCCAAAACTACCGAAAGTCCGGACTTCCAGAATATTGATCTCCGCCGCTTTTTCCGCCTCGTTGGCCGCCAGGGCCGCATAAGCCGCCGGCTGCACTTCCATCACAAACATCGTTTCACCGGGAACGATCATATTACCATGCCGCATACGATTGATCAACTGGGTCTGGTGATCATCAATATGACGAATCACCTGCTGGGAGTAAATTTTTGGTTTCCAGCGCTGTTCCTCTTTTAGATCAAGGGCATCCAGGATAGCCTGCCCGGCCTGACGGACATCGGCCTGGGATTCAGAGTGAATTTCAAGCATTCCGAACAGACGTTCAACGATTTGCATTCCCGGTGTGACATTGGTGGATTTCAGGGCAATATCGGTGATCCGGTTAATTTCAATCCCCGGTGAAATTTCCACATAGAGCGATGCCATACCCGCAATCGGTAAAAAACCTTTAGCCACCGTACCAAGAAATGCAGCATACTGGGGCTGAATACTGTCCAGAAAAACATAAGCGCGTAAATCGACCACTATCCTACTCCTTCAACTTAATTCGAAATTGTTGTTTCCTTGGCACCTTTTACAATACCAATGCTGGCACTGGCGCCGATGCGGGTTGCTCCCGCTTCAACCATCTTACGGGCATCTTCATAATTCCTGATACCACCGGCCGCCTTGACACCGATTCCCGCTCCCCGCACCACACTGCTCATCAGAGCAACATCTTCAGCAGTGGCACCACCAGGGCCAAACCCGGTCGATGTCTTGACGTAATTGGCACGCGCTTTCTTGGACAACTCACAGGCCCGCACTTTCTCATCATCGGTAAGCAAAGCGGCTTCAATGATCACCTTGCTGGTGGCACTGCCATCTTCACAGGCTTCGCAAACGGCACGAATATCGCGGTATACCAGGTCATCATTGCCGCTTTTCAAAGCACCTATATTGATAACCATATCAATTTCCCTGGCGCCATCACGAATAGCCTGACGGGTTTCCATGGCTTTGATCTCCGGAGCATGGGCGCCAGAGGGAAAACCAACCACGGTACAAACTTTCACATCCGATCCATCCAGCTCATCAGCCGACAGCCTGACATAACTAGGGCTGACACAGACCGTGGCAAACTGAAATTCACGGGCTTCACCACATAATTTTTTTATATCAGTTTCCGTGGCATCCGGTTTTAAAACAGTATGGTCGATACAACGGGCAATGTCTTCAGGCACTTTTTCACAGCCGGTGCCATTGTGATATGCTACCCGTTCAACACCAAAATCCATGAATTTGCGGACCGCCTCGGGTTGCTTCACCATCCGGTTACCCCGGGCATAATCACCTGCCGCTGGCAGCAGTTCACCGGCTTTGGAGAGGGTCAGCCCCGATTGTTTCAACAGTTCCTGAACCTTTTCAGTGATCCGGGCTAAATCAACATCATTCAATCCCTTTTCATCGGACATTGTTGGTATTACGGGTTCCGGCATTTTAAATTCAATATCGGGCTGTTTTTCAATATCCATTATCATCTGCACCCGGCGCAGATGTCGTTCAGCCGTACATCCGGTGGTAATAAAAATATCTACAATCTGCCGGGCCAGATCAGTCCCGATAAGACCAGCACCCAGCGTCAGTACACGGGCATCATTATGTTCCCGGGCGTTTCTGGCCGTCGAGACATCATAGCACAGTGCCGCCCGAACTCCTGGAACCTTATTGGCCGTCATGGCTGAGCCAATCCCGGCTCCATCTACCATGATACCAAAATCAGCTTCACCTGAAGCGACTTTCCGGGCAACTGCCAGGGCAAACTGCGGATAATCCACCGCGGCGTTACTGTTGGTCCCACAATCAATTGTCTGAACACCACGATCGGTTAAAAATTTCTGTAGTTGGTCTTTAAGGCTAACGCCACCATGGTCGGCCCCAACTGCTATCTTTAGTTTTTTAATATTGCTCATTTTAAATAATTCCAGCTGATTCCAGTCTTTTATCAATCCTATGACAATAGCTGTGCTGCGACTCCTTCGTCAGTAATCAATGTGTTAAATAATCGTCCTTTTAAACCGGCTTTGATAGCGGCTAATTTACGTTGGCCACCGGCTACGGCGATTGAATGTGGTTTTTCGATGATTTCTTCCAGGCTGATTCCAATCGTACGCTGGTCAAGGCCGGAAGAACAGATTCTTCCCCGGTTATTAATAATCCTGGAGCAGATATCCCCCACAGCACCCTGTTGCAGTAAATCATCTACTTCGGCTGATTCGAAATATTCCGCTTTTACCAGGACGGACAGGTGACCAAATGATCCAACAGTAAATACAGCAACACTTGCCTGACGTGCCAAATCAAGTGTACGGGCAATATTGCGATCAGAAATAATTGCATCTTTGACGCTTTTACTATCAACAATTGCCGGTAACGGAAGCAGGAATGGTATTGCACCGAATTTCTCACTGATCGACTTAGCAATTTCACTGGCGTTGGTATCATATTCGGCCCTGGAAATTCCACCATTCAATTGAACAACGGTCATCGATTTAACCGATCTACCACTGATCTGCCGGGCAACTTCCTGCATCGTCGTACCCCATGAAATGCCCAACACCATCTTATCTACGACAATTTGATCCAAAAAATTAGCCGTCGCCAGACCAAGGCGTTTCTGAATTACCGGGTATGGTTCACCATTGTCTGGTACAACAACAACCTGCTTCAACCCATATTTTTCAGTTAATTCTTTTTCCTGCCGCGTACCACGTGTAGTGGGATCATTGATCGTGATTTTTACTATACCTTCCCTGCGTGCTGTTTGCAGCAGGCGGGAAATTCCGGGACGGGAAACACCGAGCTTACGGGCTACTTGTTGCTGTGAAAGGCCATGCTCGTAATACAGCCGGGCTGCTTCAACCAGCAATGCTGTTCTTTCAGCATCCATCAAATACAACTGAACATATGTTCATAATAGACTAACATTTGTTCAAAAATAACAGTCACCCGACTTAAAGTCAATAAAAATTGTAAGACAGACACTCAGGCACAGGTCCACAATGCACCAGGTGCGCAGATTTCTAAATCAGGGATTTGACCTTTTTAACTAATTCCTGTGCTTTGATTTCTGTCTCCGCCTCGGCATAGATGCGCATGATCGGTTCGGTGTTTGATTTGCGCAGGTGAACCCAGCGGTCATCCCAGGTGAATTTTACACCATCGATGGTGTTGACCTCAGCACCGGCAAAAGCCTCCCGCACCACCGCCAGCGATTTATCCACATCCACCCCTTCCAGGCCGACCTTGTCCTTTACAATCACGAATTGAGGCAGGGATGCGGCTATTACACTCAACGGCTCCGTTGATTGGGCCATGCGATTAAGCACCATGGCCGCCCCTACCAGGGAATCGCGTCCCAGATGAGCTGCTTTTAAAATCACCCCTCCATTACCCTCTCCGCCCAGGGGTGCACCGACGGTTTGCATCAATTGGACCACATTAATTTCTCCAACGGCGGAACGCAGCACTTTGGTGCCATACTCCGCGGCCAACTTATCAAGTGCCATGGTAGTGGAAAGATTCACCACGATCGGCTCAGCTTTTCCTGTGGTTTTCCAGTAACCGTCCACGGAGAGAACCAGAGTATTTTCCTCACCTAACGGAATTCCTTTTTCAGATACAACGGCCAGGCGATCCGCGTCGGGATCCACAGCAAAACCGGCCTCGGCACTGTTTTCAGTCAGGGCATCCCCCAAATCCTTCAGGTTCTCCGGCAGGGGCTCGGTCCCCCGCAGAAATTCACCGGTCGGTTCGCAGTACAGCGGAACAACCTCACAATTTAAAGCTGTCAGCAGGGCCGGTAACGCTTCCGCGCCGGCACCGTTTACCGTATCGATGGCAATCTTGAAGCGGCGATTCCGGATCGTTTGAACATCAATACAATCCAGGGCCAGGATATGATCGATATGGCACCGGATAGCATCACGCCGGGAATTACGCTCACCGGCTTCGGCCACATGGAGGGTACCACAGCCGGCATCAACCCGTTTGAATAGGTCCCGGCATTCATCCGGCAGGAAAAAGGTGCCATCGGCCCGGACAAATTTCAGTCCATTCCATTCGATGGGATTATGACTGGCTGTCACAATGATACCACCAACTGCAGCACTGTGTTCGGTAACAAACTGTACCGTAGGCGTTGGAACAATCCCGCAATCTGAAACCGGCCGGCCCATGGCGACCAGTTCAGTCGAAATAGCTTTCAATATATTAGCCCCGGATGGACGACTGTCACGTCCCAGGACGATTTCACCAGCCGGTAGCATATCATTGACGGCACGGGCGTAGACACGGGCCACATCGGGTGTCAGCGTGGAATCAACCAGTCCACGAACACCGGAAATACTGCGAATCAACATAATTATTCCTTAAGTGTTTATAATCGTTTTGAGAAAATCAAAAATGTCATACTGAGCTTGTCGAAGTATGGCATCCCAAAAATAAGATTGAAATTAGCGGTATAATAAAAAAAAGGTCCAGGATATTCCCGGACCTTTAAGCCTAAAAAAACAACTCAGTAATAATAACGAGCCATTCGGGCCAGGCGGCGAGCGGTCTTTTTACGCTGGGCGCGTTTTTCATCGCTGGGCTTGACATAATAGGACTTGGCCTTCAGCGTGCGTAAAACACCGGCCCGTTCCCACTTCTTCTTGAAGCGGCGCAGGGCACGTTCCAACGGTTCATCTTTTCTGACCGTCACTTCCACCATATAATCACCTCCTTAACGGGTGGTTTAAATCAGCTTCAACTGATTATTCAAAACAAATTTCAACAACTTGAATAAAGCTAATGAAGTTAAACTGTGCTCACATACTTCTTCAATAGTTAATTAATTGATAACCGTTCACTTCAGCACATCGTTTTAGATTCTTGTTTTTAGCCCAGAATCCAACGAAATTAATCATCGGTTTTTACGGGGAACGTCTAAGTAACCAAACTACCGGCCTTAATAAAATGAAAACATATCAAAACATTCTGCTATGGCTTACCGCCGTAGTCATAACCCTGTCATCGGCAATTTATCAGCGCCAGACCGGCCCTACCTATCCGGTTGAAGGAACCGTTACCGTAAATAACCAGGAAATTGATTTTTCATTACTGCGAACCCATGATTCGGGAATCGATCCGCTGATTGAGCTGGCCGTACCGGATCAATCAGTGACCGGTGAATATATTTACCGCCGCTACCGTAGCCATGATGAATGGACACAGCGTCCCCTGGAACGTTCCGGTGACCGCCTGCTTCTGCGCCTGCCCTCACAACCACCGACAGGAAAAATCATGTATCAGATCAGCCTTAAAATCCCGGAAGGAGAGCAGTTGCTGTTGACCCCCGATCCGGTTATCATGCGCTTCAAAGGCAGCGTCCCCACCTCCATTCTTTTACCGCACGTACTATTCATGTTTTTTGCCATGCTGATTTCCAATCGCAGCGGACTGCAAGTCCTGGTAAAAGGCGAACGACTTTACCGATATGCACTGGTCACCACTATCCTGCTCTTTCTGGGTGGTATCATCCTGGGGCCAATCGTGCAGAAATACGCTTTTGGTGCCTTCTGGACCGGCTGGCCATTCGGCCACGACCTGACCGACAACAAAACCCTGGCGGCCTTTATCCTGTGGATACTGGCGCTCTGGAAAAACCGTAAATCGCGGCGTCCGGGATGGATTCTGGCAGCCAGTATAATTCTGCTTATAGTTTACATGATACCCCATAGCGTATTAGGTTCGGAACTGGATTACACCGTTATGGAGCAATAATTCCGTTATGACTTTCGAAATCGCAACCGTACTAACGATTATTCTGATCACCGTGGTATTGTTTGCCACCGAGGCACTTTCCATCGAGATCACTGCCATGGTGGCCCTGGGCCTGCTGCTGGCCACCGGAATTCTAACCCCGGCCGATGCTTTTCTGGGCTTTTCCAATTCGGCTGTAATCACCATTGCGCTCCTGTTTGCCCTAAGTTTCGCCCTCCAGAAGACCGGTGTCCTGGAAAACCTGGTAATCTATCTTAATAAACTGGCCCGCCAGTCCACCAAACTGGGTCTGATCGTATTTCTGCTGTCGATTGCCGTCCTATCAGCATTTATCAATAATACGGCTGTCGTGGCGATATTCATGCCGATCGCCATCAGGATGGCCCATAAATACAATATCAGCCCATCCAAAGTTCTGATACCGCTGAGCTATGCTGCCATCATGGGCGGGACCATGACCCTGATCGGCACTTCCACCAATTTGCTGGTGAACTCAATGATGACTACGACCACGACCGAAGCATCCTTCGGGATGTTCGAGTTCACCCGCTACGGCATCTTTATCCTGATCATCGGTTTGCTTTACCTGTTTATCCTGGGGATGCGTCTCCTGCCATCGCGTACGGTAACCTCCAGCCTGACGCAGAATTATCATCTGGGCGGCTATCTGACCGAGATCAGGATCACCGCTGATTCGGCCCTGGTGGGAAGGACGATTTTCGACCGCGGAATCAGCCAGAATTACGATGTGGTGGTGCTGGACATCCTGCGGGATAATGAGCATGTAACATCCAATATCCGCAATACGGTCCTGCAGTCCGGAGATATCCTGTTCGTCCGTGGTGCGGTGGAAAACCTGTTGCGGCTGAAGAAGGTCGAGCGGGTCACGCTGCTGACTGATGAAAAACTGACTCATCTTGAACTGGCCCAGAAAGACAACGTGCTGGTGGAATGTCTGATGACCGATCAGTCCGACCTGGTGGGCCGCAGCGTGATGGAGTCGAACTTCCGCCGGCATTTCGGAGCTTTCGTCCTGGCGATCCGCCGGGAGGGTGCCATCCTGCGCAGCAAGGTAGCCCACATCATCCTGAAGGCCTACGACACCCTGTTGGTCTACGGTTCCCGTGAGAAGGTTCAGGAAATGGCCTCCACCGGCGACTTTATCGTTTTACAGGAGATCCAAACAAAACTCAAACGGCACCGTTTCTGGTGGCTCAGCGTGGTGGTGTTGTTAGGAGCCGTCATTCTGGCGGCCTTCGGGGTTACGCCAATTATTACCAACGTATTGCTGGCAGTGATTATACTGCTGGTCGTACGGGTTCTTACTCCCAATGAGGTTTACCATTCGATCCACTGGCCGGTAATTGTGTTGATTGCCTGTCTGATTCCCCTGGGCTTTGCCATCCAGTCCAGTGGCACCGCCGACTGGCTCGGCGGCAATATTTACAATCTGGTGAGCAGCGTTCCGCCAGCCTGGCAGGGTTATATCTTGCTGGCCATTCTATATTTACTGACGGCTGTATTAACCGAAGTTTCATCCAATGCCGCCGCGGCGATCATCATGGTACCGATTGCATTGAATGCCGCCGCTCAAGTGGGCCTGGCCCCACGGCCGTTCATTCTGGCGATCTGCTTTGCCGCCTCGGCCTCATTCATAACGCCGGTTGGATACCAGACCAACCTGATGGTCTATGGTCCGGGCGGGTATAAATTCACCGATTATATGAAAATAGGGGCGCCCCTGGCATTGATCCTGTGGCTGACCGCCATCCTTCTGATTCCGGTCTTGTGGCCCTTTACACCGGTTTTCTAGGCCATTGGCCGTGCGTTCTCCCCTAGGGACTCCCCCGGAGGAGTTGCACCGCCTGTCTGCCGAAGCAGCAGCGCAGGCAGGGAGTCACTCTACGACAAGCCCCGTTCACAGACGGGGTTTTTGCTTTGCTGCAATTTATTCAGGTGTCCAGGCAGGTTAGATTGTGTCAAATAATACCGTCTTCGGGATACAAAACTCAGGACACTCCAACGAGCTAGTATAACGTATTACTACTGCCAGAGTATTGAGGTATAATTAATAATTTTATTCTATTTTGAGGCAGTTACAATAATTGCTGTCGATAATATTCCATGTCTTGTGCTCGTGCCCCTGAAAATTGTTGATCTAAGGAATTTTTGAATGGTCGGATTCTTGACTTCGTCCATAGGAGCTGTTAAATACGTCATACTGTTTATTTTAAAACCCTGATTGATTAGTAATTTTCGAATATTAGATTTTGAATAGATTCTTGCTTTTGCCCATCGATCATGGATTTTTTTTGGAAGCCAAGAGAAGAATGGTACTCGGTTCCATTTTAGCAGAGGTAGATTAGCTCCATGTGTTTCAAATATCCACCACTTATTAGGAACCACCATTACAAGGGTACCATCTTTCTTGAGTACTCTATTTAATTCGTTTAAAACCTTTTCTTCTGATTCAACATGATCCAAAACTTCAATGGCAGTAACTATATCAAAAAATTCATCATCGAATTTGAGAGCTTGGGCATCACCTACGTCAACACTAATATTTGAAATATCAGTTTCACTTAATTTTTTCTTAAAATATTCAACTTTGTGTTCCTCAAAATCAATTGCGTATAGCATACCACTCTGTTGTGCAATAAGTATGGTTTGCCCCCCATATGCACAGCCCACATCAAGAACAGTTTTATTTTCTAATGAATCGCAATTAGCATTAATAATCTTCAATCTATTACGAACCATTCTTGTATCGTAATTATCTTTGCCACCACAGGCAATATTTGGTATTTCTACAGCCATTTAATTTCCAAATGAAGTTGAGTCCCTAATTTTCTGTACTTTTGAAAAAGGGGCCATGGTCAGTTCTTAAATTTGTTTTGATTCAGAGCAAATAAAAGGAGTAAACCATGACCCGTGTGAAGAATACAAACAAAGAAGTTGATAATCCAGAGTTTTTAAGGGGACTTGTGCAGCAGTATATACAGGAATACCCGGAACAAGAAATTGCTTTGCATGTCGGAGTATTACCATATGAGCGTACCTCAGACCGCCGTGGTCACCGCAATGGCTATAAGCCCCGGCAGCTGACCAGCTGGAAAACGACGGTGAGGATACTCTCACCTGCCAGAACTTTCCATTAGAACATCACCGGAAAATCAGGACCACCAATAGCCTGGAACGGTTCAATGAAGAAATCAAGCGCCGGACTAATGTGATCCGCATCTTCCCGAATCGGGACTCCGCTCTCAGGTTAATAGGTGCTCTGTGTATGGAACAGGCGGAAGAATGGATTACCGGTAGACAATACTTGGATATGACCCTGTTAGATCAGGAAAAACAGAAACGAAAAACCAATAAATCAAAACAATTGAAGACCGTGGCCGCTTGAACCATTTTACAGAACTTTTTGGACTTGACCTTCCCCTTAGGGTAAGAAAATTGTATTAATTGTGAAGAAATTAGTGCCAGTGTATACAGAGAAAGACAGTGTTCCAAAGCAGTATCTAAACCTGAGAAAGGCTGTATATATCACAACCTTCAAGTATCATTATCCAAATATCAGAAAAATTTTAGTTAAAGAATATGAGTTGAACCCTGATGAGAAGATTGTAGTTTTCTGGACAAAAGAAATTACATTACCACATTTCAATAGGTATAGATTGAAGTTTAAAAAAGTTTATTCAGGGAAGTTGAGGGATTTTGAATGATTTCAATATAGATAAAAATAATACTGGTTAAATACTATATAAATACGGTATTATACGTATTTTGTAATAAATGTTGTATATTTAGATTTCGTTGGCTTTGAAAGGGTGGGAATATCTAAATGAGAAAGCAGAATACTGATCTTACAGCTTTGTTAATTAATAATGCTGTCTGTAAACTAAATAAGTACTACTGTTAGTAAATTGATAGGCAAGGGATTATGTATTTGGTACAAAATATTTATTTTACCGTATTGATTGGAATATTATTATTTTTCATTGTCGGGTGTCCAGACAATGATGCACGCTCTGATCATAATCAAGAACAGATACATTGGCCAAGCCTTGCGAACTCCCCTTGGCCAATGTATAGACATAATCCACAAGGTACAGGTCGTAGCCATTTAAGTGGGCTACAAAGTGGAGTTTATTCGTGTGGTTTACATATTAATAGTGTTTATTCAAGCAATGCTATTACCTCATTGGCAATTGGCATTGACTCAACACTATATTTTGGAAGCTCATATAATCAAGATAGCACCGAGTCACAAATTGCATATCTAAATGCAATAAGCTCTAATTGTATGCTAAAATGGAGATTCCCTTTAGATTGGGTTGAGACAGAGCGTACTCCGTTAATCACTGATACTGGGGTTATTATATATCCATCAATGAGAAGCATTTATGCATTCAATCACAATGGTACTTTATTATGGAAGTATAGTTTTGATGGCCTGGGAGTTTCTGAAATGAATATTGGTCTCGACGGCTCGTTGTATTTTATTACGAGTGCTGGATTGTATTCCTTATCAAATGATGGGGATTTACTTTGGTTAAAACCGAATGATGAAAGTTTTTATGCTGGGGCAGATATATCATTTTCACCTGATGGAGATGTCTTGTATGCAACCGGGGCAATTGGCTCAAGTTATCTTTATGCTATCAACCCAGAGTCTGGTACAGTTAAGTGGTCCTTCAATTCTACAGATACAACGCTTGAAATTTCTAGCCGCCCAATTGTTGATAATGCAGGAAATATATATTTCTCTACACATGCAAGTTATCTGACTAATCAAAATAATCAGAATTCTAAATTGTATTCGGTAAGACCTGATGGTTCTATTAGATGGATGTATGATACATCACCTTTTGGATCATTTAATGATAGATATACTCTTGATTCAGAAGGTAATATTATTATTTCCTTGTCCGAAAAGATTGTGCAATTAGATTACTATGGACAAGAGAGATGGATTAAAATATTAACGGATAGTGAAAACATATCTCCACTAATCGCTGATTGTAATGGTAACATATATTACACTGGATCTCACTTCAATGTATTATCGTCTGATAATGGTATAACAGAATGGACAATTGAATTAAATGGGACAGGATTCCAATGCCCAATAATATCTTATAACAATACTTCCTGGGTTGGGGTTATCCAATCCGACAACAATCAAATAATATCAATTGAATAAGGGATTTATAATGAAAAATATTATTAAGATCTTTTTAATTATATTTGTAGTAAGTCAATTATATTCTGATCTCACTGGATTTGGGAATTATGAATTTGTCTTTTTTACGAAAAATGTCCCAGCTCAAACAACTGTATATATTAGAGCTACAAATAACAATTCGCCAAGACGGAATGAAAATTATTTAATAGCTTCAGGTAGTCATACAGAAACAATTGCGATACCAGGAAATCATTCGAGTTGTTATCCACTATATGCATTTGATAGAGGAGGGAATGAATCACCATCAATTGGATATGATGAATACTTAATTGAAGTTACCAACAGTAGTAAATCTGCCTATTTCTATCTTCTTGCACTTGGCCAAACATTTCTGGGTGATAAGGGATTTACATATGATTGGAATACAGATACTTTTTATAGTGGAGCCTATTGTGATGAAGAAGGAACAGTATCAATCAATGGATCATATATTACTACAAGCAGCGATGATCAAGCAGGTAACCTTTTACTTTGAGATCGTCGAGGACCCACTGTCCTTTTAAGTCTATTTTAAAATAATATCAATGTTTCCGTTAGTAGCAGAACAATCGATTTTACCTTTGCCATCACCGATTACACCATCAAATGAGACATTGGAAAAATGCTCACGGACATTGCCTTTTATATCTCCCACATCAATTGATCCGAAAGAGGTTCGCAGGTCCAGTGTGGCCTATTATTGAGCAGGGATCTCAAGGCAAATCAAACCGAAGGTCGAATTCAGGCTAATGTCAGTAGTAATAAACGTTAGGTTGAATGGTGATCGAAATTATCACCACAAAAACTATAATCCACCACCGACTGGGGGAATTTATTTCAGCAGGAGCCCTTCGATTTCTTCCATTCGCTCCAGTAAAGCCAGATATTCCGCTTCAATCTCCCGCTCCCGATCCAGGGCGGCATTGATCTTCTGGTAATCAGCTACATTGGCCGGATCATTATAGATTGCGATCTGTTCTTTTTGGGCAGCTTCCAGTTTTGGCAACTGCCGTTCGACAGCTTTCAGTTCGTTCTCCAGCCTGCGACGGTTTTTACGGGCTTTAATTCGTTCGTGTTTATCATTTTTGCCCTGATCATTGCCTTTAATATTCCCGCTATCATCCACTTCAACGGATTGCTCCGTTTTCCAGCAGTAGTAATCGTAATTACCGGGGAATACCCGCACCCGGCCGGCTTTGATTTCAACCGTAGTACCGGTGACTGTATTCAGGAAATGACGGTCATGTGAAATACAAACCAACGTTCCCTGATAATTGGACAATACTTCCTCTACTACATCCCGTGAGATCATATCCAGATGATTGGTTGGCTCGTCCAACAACAGCAAGTGAGCCGGACTTACCAACATACGGGCCAGGGCCAGACGCGATTTCTCTCCCCCGGACAGCACTTGCACCCGCTTGTCTACGGCATCGCCGGGAAAGAGGAATGATCCCAGGTAGCCACGGATCTGGGATACGGTCCAGTCGCCGGTCTCATTTTCGATAGTCTCATAGACTGTTTTACCGGGATCAAGGATTTCCAATTGATGCTGGGCAAAATAGGCCCGGTCGACGCCATTCCCGAATTCCAGTTCACCATCAGTCAGCGCTTCTTCCCCGGCCAGCATTTTCAGCAACGTTGATTTCCCTGCGCCATTAGGACCAACCAGACCTATTTTCTGTCCCCGTTCCACCGTATAATCCAACCTGGAATAGACCGAGACCGTCTCATAAGCTTTCGCAGCCTGCCTGAAATCAGCTACTTTCTGTGGTGCCCGGCCCGGCTGGGGAACGAAGACCTTCAGTTTCCGTTCAGTTGTATCCGGAGCTTCTATGCGCTCCAGCTTCTCCAGCTGCTTTACCCTGCTCTGCACCTGCGTGGCTTTGGTATTCTTGTAGCGAAACCGTTCTATAAAGCGCTCTGTTTCGGCAATTTTCCGCTGCTGATTCCGATAAGCGGCAGCCTGCTGTTCCAGGCGTAGCTGTTTCTGCTCCTGGAAGCTCGAATAATTACCGGTAAAAGTTTTGATCCGGGCCTGTTCAATCTCAACAATATGGGTGACAATCTGATCCAGGAAAGAACGGTCATGGCTGATCATCACCAGTCCGCCTTTCCAGCTGGACAGGAAATTCTCCAGCCATATGATGGCCTCCAGGTCGAGGTGGTTGGTTGGTTCATCGAGAAACAGGATGTCCGGCTCGAGCAACAGAATCCCGGCCAGGGCCACCCGCATTCTCCAGCCGCCACTGAATACTTCCATGGGCAGATGAAACTGGTCAACCTTGAAACCAAGCCCGCTCAGGATTTTCCCGGCCCGGTCTTCCAGCGACCAGCCTTCCAGGCGTTCGTATTCCTGTTGAAGGCGGCTGAGTTTATTCAGCATTTTGGTGTTTGCGTGATCTTGAACCAAAGCCTGGGAAATCTGATAAATATTTTCTTCCAACTCGGCCACAGCGGGAAAGGATTTCATCACTTCTTCCAGAATTGACCGCCCGGAGCCTGGAATAATATCCTGGGGCAGATAACCAATAATAGTACCTTTATCGACAAGAACGTTGCCCTGGTCAACGGTTTCATCGCCCAGCATAATGCGCAATAGCGTTGTTTTTCCCGATCCGTTCGGTCCAACCAACCCGATTCGCATTCCTGGTTTGATTGCCAGACACGAAGCGGTAAATAAAACCTTATCGGGGAATTCTTTGGTAATATCCTCGAGGCGAATCATGATATTTTCAGTCTGTGATTTCTCCGCAAACAAACGACTGTTGATCTTCAATCAGCCGGACATTGCGAATCGAATTGGATAGATCGTCATCGCCGGGAACCCTAACCCGGATATAATTGGGTGTATTGCCGGATACATTTCCATCCCTGTAAGCCGTTTCAAACAGAACGGGTTGAATTGTACCAAGAAACTTCCGCTGGTAAGCCAGTTTCTTCCTGGCCCCCAGTTCCCGGAGAGCGGCGGCCCGTTTTTTAATACTATGAAAATCCACCGGGTCACTCAGTTTAGATGCGATTGTACCATCCCGGCTCGAATAGCGGAAAACATGCAGGTAAGTGAACGGTAGACGATTGATTATATTAATTGTCTGTGTGAATTCAGCCTCGGTTTCACCGGGAAATCCGGCGATAATATCGGTTCCCCAGGCAATTCCGGGAGAAATGGCGGAAATCCTATCAGCCAACTTCAGATAGTCAGACAGGGTATATTTCCGACGCATTCTTTCCAATACGGTTGGGGAGCCGCTTTGTAATGGAATATGCAGGTGGGGACAAATATTTGACCGTTCACTGACCAATTTCAATAAACGATCATCGGTCGTATTGGGTTCAATTGAGCTGATCCGGATCCGCTCGAGATCGGGAAGTCCGCTTAACTGCTCCAACAGATCAGCAAGCACCAGGCGGTCCTCATTCCAGGTTCCGATATTGATACCGGTAAGAATGATTTCTTTGTAGCCATTATCAACCAGTTTTCTGGCTTCTTCCAGGCATTCCTGCAATCTTCGGCTGCGAGCCTTTCCGCGAGCGAACGGGATGATGCAGTAGGAACAATAATAATCACAGCCTTCCTGAATTTTCAGATAGGCCCTGGTCCGGCTGGTGGTGGAAATAAATGGTGATTCTGAATATTCAATCTCCTCGCCGGTAGAGTCTACATATACCAACGGTTCTTCAGGCCTTTCCAGCTCAAGCTCGGAGATATAATTCAAAAGATTGAATTTCTCCCGGGTGCCGAGGATCATATCAACGCCATCGATTGCCTGTAACTCATCCGGTTTAATCTGTGCGTAACAGCCTATAACCACCACCCTTCCGGCCGGTGATGTTTTAATAGCGGCCCTGATGGCCTGACGACTTTTACTATCGGCATCATTGGTAACCGTACAAGTATTAATCACCGATAAATCGGCCGGATGTCTAGATGTCACGATGGTGTACCCCCGGGCTTTAAAGGCCGCTGAAATGGAATCGGTTTCAGCCTGGTTCAGTTTACACCCCAGGGTATGAAAATTTACAGTTTTTATTTTTGTTTTGTTAAACATGAGTCGCTTACAGGGGTCGGAATTTCGCCCACCAGCGAATATTATACAAGCCGGCGCCGATAATAAACCATATTGGTGGGTTTGTACAATACAGGATATAATTAATAATTAACTTTACAATATGAATAAACATTGAAATATCCACACTACTGATAGTATCTTCCAGTGTATCATTTTTAACTATGGAGCAATGATGATAATAGGCAATGAACTAAAAGAAGTCCGGCGCGAGTTAGGACTTACCCAAAAAGGACTGGCCGAAGAACTTGGTGTCAGTTTACCAACTGTTGTTAACTGGGAGTTGGGTAAATCCACACCGCGCGGTAAAAATCGCCTGAAGCTGGAAGCCTTCATCGATGAACTGAATAAGGAAGATGAACTTCTGAATCAGGAAATGCTGGATGCCCTGCAGGTTGTAGCAGACGAATTAGGGTTTGACAGTATCAAGGACTTGTTTGATACGATAATCAGGAAGCACAGTATCGGTTTTCTGGATCTCTAGTCAACTACTTACTGGTTAAAACCCAGACACCATCCCAGTCGTCTCCGGGTGAATTGGCTTGCCAATGTTCACACCGGGGTAAATAAATACGGCTGGGATTGGTTTTTCTACCCGGGAACATATCCTCAAGATCATCGGAAGCCCTGAAAGCCTCGATCGCCTCAGCCCAGTTCTGATTCTTATACAGCTCCAATGCTTCGTGATAGGCCTGGAGGATTTTTTCCACCTGCGGATCGACATTCCCGACCTCACCCAACAGCTCGTAAACCTTGACCGGTTCGGTTTTTCCCATCACCTTAACATAATCCAATTCACGCCAGATGAATTGGTCTTTAACGGCAGTGTACGTTGATTCCGCAACCTGAATATAAACACCGTACTGCTTGGCCGATGCCTCCAGCCGGGCTGCCAGGTTGACGGTATCACCCATCATGGTATAATTCATCCGCATGGTGGAACCCATATTACCGGTTACCATAGGACCGCTGTTCAATCCCACCCGATGCTGCATATTGTGCACAATTTCCGGCCAGCCTTCCTCAGAACGCCATTTCTCACGCAACTGATCCAACCTGACGTCCATCTCCAGGGCCGTCTTACATACCATGTATTCATGATTCTCGACTGGCATCGGCGCCCCGTAGAAAGCCACAATCGCATCGCCGATGTATTTATCCAACGTACCACGATTAGCCAATAAAACTTCAGTCATTACCGTCAAATATTCATTCATCAGGCTCACCATTTTTTCCGGAGTCAGCGCTTCTGAGAAAGTGGAAAAACTCTGAATATCGGAGAAAAAGGCCGAATGATAACCCTCTTCGCCACCCAGCATCGGTTCCTGTTTGGTTTCATACATCCGATCAATCAGCTCGGAAGAGATATAGGTCCCGAAGGTCGACTTCAAAAACCGCTTGTCCTTTTCAGCTACCAGAAAATTGTACAGGAAAACACCCAGATAAGTGCTGAATATTCCCAGGATAGGCCGTACCGTTTCCCACATCAACAGATGTGTGAAAAACTGGCTGTAGGTAAAGACCACCCACAATATTACCGCCATAACCGGAATAACCAGTGATATCAGTGGGCGGGCGATAATAATTGAGACCAGAATACCCACTAAGACACTACCGAGCAGAATTATCCAGAAATTACTGGTCTTGTCTGTCAAGCGGACAAATTCATTTTTAAGGATTCCCTGCATCACATTGGCGTGTATTTCAACACCGGCGAAGGTTTCCTGGACCGGTGTATTCCGTAAATCCATCAGGCCTGGCAGCGATGACCCAACCAGGGCTACCTTTCCTTCCCAGTATTCCGGCGGCAGCATTTCAGGATCGAAACAGTAAAGATAGGGTAAATAGTAGAAGGTTTTGAAATAGCCATGATAATTGACGAACAGGCGTCCCTGATCATCGATTGGAATCTCACGCACAACTGTACCGGCGCGATTCGTCAGGGTTAAAATCAGGCGGTCAAAATCATAATCAAAGCCATTGGGCGGAATATCCAGGATATCCATGACAGCTGACATTACCAGTGAAGGATAGGTATGACCCGGGCCTTCAAAATAGATGGCGGTGGGCGCCCGGCGAATAATTCCATCCTCGTCCTGGGGAAAATTGGCACTACCGGCACCGCGGGCGGCCGAAAGAAGGTCCATGTGAGTATTGCCGATTCGCTGGGCAGTTGGCAAACGACGAGCCTGGTCATATGGCAGTTTAATTATATGCCGGTCATAGTAATAATTTTCCGGCTCATTATCCATTGGATATAGAAACGTATTGGTGTCGGCAGCCTCAAAAACCAGAGCGTGATAAACCTTCTCGCTGGCAGCAGTGGAAGCGATAAAGCGATCGGGATCATGGGATATCAGAAATTGCTCACTGACCTCTGCCAGGGATTGATCCCGGGGCGGGTTTTCCGCAATCAGGGCATTAACCAACTGAAAATCAAATGAGTCTTCCTGATCAAAGATTATATCAAACAGGATTGCTTTCGGATTACCGGAAGTGATTACATCGATCAATTGCCCGTGGTAGGCATGGGGCCAGTCCTTGTAATTACCTAATCCTTCAACCGAACTCAGGTCGATATCGGCAATTACAATATCATCGATCGATGCTTCCTCGCTATCCGAAACTCGCGCTTTCATCCGCGAATCATAGGAACGGAATTCATAACCATCCAACAAGGCGGTCAGGAAAAAACCATCGACTGTCGTGCCAACTGCCACCAGGAGGCCAATTATCAGGCCAACCAGGGCACCTATTCCGCTACGCTTGATCCATTCCGGCATCGGTAGCATTCCTAATTCTCGGCGTCCAGTTCCTTATTCCACTTAACAAAATCAAGGTCAGCGTCAGCAGCCTGGTCAAATTCAAACATATTGTATTTTCCATCCTTGCGGACGTTGATCTGAATCCCCTCCACCAGGGTTATCCAATCCTCCAGGCTGACTTCATAGGGGCCAGCTACTTCTGTAGGGGCTTGAACTTCCTCCACCGGACCAAGTTTAAAGGTCGGTTTCATGCCCGGTGCTGGTTCTTCTTTCTGTTCAGCCTCTACATTCTGGGGTTGATTGACATCCACCTTACCTTCATAAACCAGAACCGAACTTTCCTCTTCCCCGGCCTCGGTGCGGTAGACCGTACCACGGATAGCCGCGACCGCCGTTGGCGTACGAACCGAAACATTTTTCTTTTCACCAAAAGCCGCCTTGGCTGAAATCCAGGCATTACCACTTTTCAGGGTCGCATTGAATTCCTTTTCCATCGGCTTGATATTGGCCTCGGTCAATACCAACTCGGAATTTTCACCAATCCTGATTTTACCTCCGCCGGTCAGGGAAATTTCACAGCGCGATTTGGGGCCGGTCTTGATCTGGTCGTTCACCTTCACCGGACGGTTGGGCATCGCCCTCACCCATTCCTCTGCACCAGCGGCCAGAACCTCAACCTTACCCAGCGGCAGGGTGATTTTTCCGAAATCGGCACCAAACGCCAATTGAAGGCCCAGCGCAATAATGATTATCAATAAGGAATTTTTAAATATCCGCATAACCAATCCCCTGAAGTTTCAGTTATCCCGTTTGAGATAGGGGCAGGGCTGAATCAGCCCTGCCCGTTAACATTATTTAACCAGAACCATCTTTCTGGTTTTGTTCAACAGCAATTTACCATCCGGCGATGTGATCCGGCTGGTGTAGAAATAAATACCGCTGGCGGCTCGCTTGCCAAAGCTGTTCCGGCCATTCCAGATATAATTATAATAACCGGATGGCAGGTATTCATTCCGGGCCAGTCGATACACTTCTTCACCCAGCAGGTTATAAATAACCAGATCGACAAAAGCCTCTTCCTCAATCGAGATCAGGATTGTCGTCCGCGGATTAAACGGATTCGGGAAGTTCTGGCTCAGGCTGTAATCCTCCGGATAGAGAGCTACCGGGCTGTTTTCAGACACATACTCCTTGGTGCCAACCAGCAACCGCAGGTTTCGCACGGTTGAAGTGCGTCCCGCTGCGTAGGTATAGGAAGAACGTCCACGGAGATTCTGGGCCGTATTGAGCGACAGATCGACCAGGAAGATGTCAAACTCATCCGGAACATCTTCCAGGCCTAAGAAATCAACATCCACATCGCGGAGATGGTTACCGGCTTCAATTTCCATATCCCAGAAATGTCCGTCTTCATTAATGGACCGGATATCACTGGTGTAGAAGTCTCCGCCTTCTTCCCAATCCCGGTTATCGATCCGCAGAGAAACACCACCTGGTAAAACGGGCGGTTCAAAATAATCCAGCCGGTCATCATAACCATCAGCTGCCTGATTCAGCATACCAACCTGGTTGCTCCGGTCGCTGGTGAAGCCGTTGGTAACTTCAATATCCAACAGCCATTCATTATCTTCCAGGTAACCAATACCATCGGCCAATATCTTGGCAGTACCACCATTGGTATTGCGCGGATTGATATAGAGATGACCGCCATTAGTCGATTTATAAATATACCCGCGCCAGGGTTCGAAGTTGGTTGCATCGATCCAGGCACCATCATCCCAAGTCTTGAAATTCCCGTTTCCGGAGACCGATATGTCATCCTGATCGTAGATATTGGATAACGGAATATCAAACCCAAAAGGATTACCGATTACTATCCATTGTCCACTTGGTATGGCAATTTCGTAGGATTCATTGGTCACAACGGTCCGGGTTTGTCCGGTGGTGATTGTCTTATCGGCGTCTTTGGTAATCAGGAAATAACCAACGCCATCTTCGATCTCTGTGATGTTGGCAAACTCCTGCCAGGCCGTACCATCGAAGGTAAAGAATCGCCATTTAGTGTCGTCATAGGTCCCGAAGTCATCCACCAGGACATCGGTGGGTGTATTGTCGGCGGCAATCCCCGGGAAGGATATCAACTGATAGTCCGACACCGATCCGCCATTGGGAATGCCAAGGGGCCAGCGCGTCGAACTCTGGAATCCGGCACCGGTAATGCTGACCTCAATTGAATGGAAACCCGTTTCCGGCTCGGCAAAGATATTGCCAGCCACATCCTCGGCTTCAATATAGTATTCCACACCAGCGCTGGTCACGGAAGTACTGGGTATCTGATTTTGAAGCGTCAGGTCGCGGGACTGCCAGTCTGTATCCCCCTGGCCGCCTTGGCGGTAATAGAGGGTCTGGCGATCGACACCGGAGCGGGCATCGGCAATCGTAGCCGTAATCAGAATGGCCGAATTGACGGTACCTTCGGGAATATTGTGGGCAATGGTCGGATTGGTGTAATCAACATCGAAGCTGATTGCCCCACCGTTCATAATAGTATCATTTCCGGCACTGTCTACGGCAAATACCGCCAGAGTATGTACCGCTTCACTCAACTGCACCGGAGCGGCCAGAGTATCATACATATGCTCCACTGTGTACGATGATTGATCAAGTTCAATGCGATACTCGCGCAGACCGGCAGTAGCATCGGAAGAATGATTCCAGGTGAATACCGGGTCATCGATATTCAACCAATTGTCGTCAATTACGTAGGTAAAATCAAAATTATCCGGGGCCACATTATCCCATTTGGCCGTGAGTTCCACCGCATTATCGGAATCACTGTTGCCGGCCTTATCCTCCAGCCAGACCTTTAGGGTCGACTTTCCGTTGACATTAATGGCCACATCCACCAGTTCGGCAATATCATCACCGGCCACATAGGCAGCGGCATTATCATCGATCTGATAATAAACACCAGCTACACCGGAATGTTCGGCCGGGTTTGTCCAACTCAGGTCAAAATCATTGACCGGTGTCCAGACAGCCGGTGAGATTGCCGCAGCCGTTACCGGTGCCGGCGGAATGACGTCTTCCACCACATACACGATCAATTTCTGGGCGCTGTTGGCATCGAATACCGATTGTACTTCGATACTGAAATCAATCGTGGATAACCAGGCCGCCTCGTTGCCGACAGAAACAATCAGTTGGGCCTGACCGGTGTTGACCGAATTATCCTGGCTAAGCACCGCGAAATCACTGTTAGCCGTTGGGTTCCAGGCCACAGCACTACCGTCGGAAACATCGTTGCCAAAGGCATCAAACACATCAACTGTAATCGTGTCGACTTGCCCTTGAACAACATAGACCGTGTCGGGATCGGCGGAGGTAATCAGGTTTGGCGCCCCGGGAAGGACCGTAATAACATCGGTGGTATCATCAAGATCGAAGACCGAACTCAGGGCCAGGTTAAGGGCTGGCATTCCGGCATCCGGTGCCAGGACTTCACGTCCATCCGCAAATTCGGCCGGTACATATTCGAGGGACAAATCCCGATTATCAATAATACTCGCTGGTGAATAACCTCCGACGTTGTCGGTCCACACCCGCACTTTGTAAGCGCTGCCTGCCAGGTTAGATAAATGCAGGGTATCACTGGCCCAGCCGGTAGCCTCGGTTCCCGTATAAGTGGTATCCATGTCCTTGCCATTGGCAAAAACACCGCCGGTACCTTCGATGATCGACCAGTAAATCGGGATTCCGTCGAGGAAATTATCGAATGTATCCAGCAACGTGATATGTAATGGAATATTGGGGAAATCGGCCTCAATAGTCCGTTCGTAATCCTCCAGTGCCAGACTGTAGGGATCATCCACCACGACCGTAATCAGGCCGCTGCGGTTTTCGATTCCTTCACAGGTGGCAATGACCTTGTATTCCTGTCCGACTTCCAAGCCACTGGCGGGGGCCGTACTCAATACAACCGTAGCCACACCACCACTGGTCATCGATGTGGCCGATGAGAATGTAAAGCCATCTCCAGCACCGATCAGGGTATCAAGCTCCCAGGAAACCAGAGAACCGTCTTCCACCAGATTGCCGAACTGATCAAACACCTCAACACTGATTTCCAGCATTTCACGCTGGGTCATTACCGTATCGGTAGCCAAAGCGTGGGTAATCGCATCCGGTATACCGGGAACGACACGAATCACATTGGTGGTATCATTCAAATCAAAGATGGCAACCCGGCTCCAGTTAGCGACGGTGATCGGATTGACCATGACCGGTATCTGTGTATCAGTAACAATCACATTACCATTCTTATCAGTCGTCCGGATGACACCGTTGGCCTGCAGGGCTGCTTCTTTGTTGTTACCGGATATTGCCGCCAATAACGCTTCCTCCTGTACCAGACCAAGCACCTTATATTCATAGTCTGTTACGGTACCGGTGGTCAAAGTAACACTGGCCACACCACTGGCATCGGTAAGTGTGGAAATAGCAGTCAGGGAGCCAGCGACATTATTGGCATCCACGATCGCCCAGTTAACGGCTACATTTTCCAGCGGATTATCAAAGGTATCGATCATGGTGGCCGCAATTTCGATGCTGTGAATGTCAGCCGACAGGTCAATGACCGCGTCGGTCAATGAACCCGGCATGGTGAGGTTGTAGATATCATCCGGTACAATAGTAATATCGTAATGGTAAACGGTGGCACCGTTGGATTCAGCCTGAACCCTGATCCGGTCACCTACCGCCAACGTAGTGTTCGGATCTGTGGTAACCGTAACCGTAGCCAGTCCACCGGTGGTTGTGGTTGTGGCACTGCCCAACACAAATCCAGTTCCGTCACCAACGATCGGATCGATGGTCCAGTTAACGGCCTCGCCGTCACTGACCAGGTTATCAAACTGGTCTTTCACATCAACAGCCAGTACCAGCTCATCCAGCTGGACCATATTGGTGTCACTTATTACCGTTCCAGCCAACAACACGGTATCCGGAGCACCTGGTACGACATTGAAAGTGCCTGATGTTCCATCAACCCCCGCAACAGAAACAGTAAAGGTGTTTTGATCATCAACCATGGTGGATGTATAAAATGTATTCAGTGAAACACCATCCAGGTCGGTCGTATCAGTACTGCCAAGAGCAAAACTGCCCAGTGTGGATGACCAGTCAGCATTAGCATTGGTTTTAGCATTGCCGTACATATTGTAAAAACGGGTCGCCACGGCCAATCCTGCGCCAACATCAGAACTGGTATCGGGACTGACATCGACTGTCTCGCCAAAGGCCGGGTATACTACTTCTGTATTAAAGACCGGATAGGCCGATTGATCGTGATAATAGGCACCGGCATCGGAGTAGGTGAAATCAGGATCGATAACACCCGGTGCTTCATCTATACCTACGTCAATCGCCGATGAGGTCGGCAGGAGGGCATAATCACCACCGGCGAAATCGACGAAATGATCCGCTTCGGTGATATCCACGAAGGAACTGTCATTAACAATGACACCGGTCGTACCACCTTCCAGAATGGAATAGCGCAGGTTGACCGTACCATCGGTGGTCAGCGAAGTGGCGTTGCCATTACCGGCGATTGTAACATGCTCAAGGATGGCATTGCCATTGACCGTCAGCGGTATCGAATCGGGATTCACATCGGTGATCAGCATATAGGAATATACCGGATCGTCGGCGCGGGTAGCCGGTCCGCCCATGAGAATGATTCCGTTGAAATAATCGCCTTCGTTGATTGTCCGGAACTGGATCGGTTCACCAGGATTGCCATTAGCAACCAGGGCACCGTCAATACGGATCGAAACGCTATCTTCTAAAAATACTGTTGCTCCGGGATCGATCACCAGAGTATCGTTCTCTTGAACCACCCAGTCATCATTTACAACAACTGTAGTATCGGTGGATACAGTAACTGTTGTGCCAGTATTGGCTGTTGTTCCACCGGCAAAACTACGGTAGTAGAACAGGGCGCCCATATCGCGGGGGGTGCCATCCGGGTCATCGGAATCGGTAGGATCACCGGCATCGATGCAGGGGCTGTTGATCTGCAGGCTGTAATCGACACTGGCAGGATCAACAAACAGTGGATCAACATCATCCAGGTTACCCGTTCCGGCAATACCGGCAATATCAGAATAAGTGGCATTAATACTGCCATTACTCGCAGTACCATTGCCATAAACTATGCTGTTTCGAAGGGTTATACCAGCCGAAGCACTGCCATTATTCAGCGCAGTTCCATCGTTACCGGAAATAGTATTATTGACCATGGCAACGGTATTAATGGCCGAACTAGCATCAATTTCCAATCCGTCGCCGGCATTATCGGTAATAAGGCAATAATTCAGGGTTGGTGATCCATCCGTTACATAGATACCATCACCGGCATTGTCCCGTACCCAGATATTATTGAGTTCCGGATCACTGTCATCAATTTTAACAGCCGGTTGGTCGGCGGGGGCTCCGGTTACTACCAGATCATTAACAACGGTACTGGTTGTGAATCCGTCGGTAATGTGCACTACCGGGCCTGCTGCGGCACCATCGAGGATTGTTTCATCACCAACACCAGTCAGGACGATTTCTGTATCATAGAATTTGACCTGTCCGATATGGATACCGGCGGCCACGCTGACCGTGTCGTGGGCGGGGGCAAAATTCACCCCGGCCTGAACACTGGCAAACGGCGCCATTTCACTGCCCTGGCCGTCCACATCACTGCCGGAGGCGGCATCCACATACCAGACCGGACCGGAATGGGTGGTCAGATAGGGTTTGAAGCCCATGTCACGACGGGTTCCGTCACTGTCAATGGAATCGGGATTACCGCCATTGATGGCCGGTGATCCGGCCAGCAGGGTATAATCCATTCCGAAGGCCGGGTCGTCGGTACGGTTGGTACCATCCCAGTTCAGGGTATTGAGGGCATCGCCGGTTCCGGTAACGGCAGGTTGTCCACCCTCTGCCAGAGACCAGGATATATCGATCGTACCGCCATTACCTTCCCAGACATCCAGGGCTAATTGATCGGGTGTATTGCCCCAGAAAATACTATGGTTAATCGTAGCCGAAGCACCGGCACCAACTGCCAGTCCGCTGCCGAAGTCGGCGCTGTTATCGGTAAAGGTACTGTTGTTTATTTCCACATCGGCACCACCCCAGATCGACAAACCACCGGAATTCCAGCCGGCATCGCTGGTATTGGCAATATTACCGGCAAACAGTACCCGCGTCAATGATGCGCTGCCATTGGAAATTCCACCGCCGGCACCGTATGTTGCCGCCTGGTTGTCAAGTACACGGCAATCTTCCATCGTAAGAGTAGCCAGATAACCACTGACATGTATACCAGTGTTATAGCTGGCGGAATTACCGCTGATGGTACAATTGGTCATCGTGGTCTGCAGATCGGTAATTCTTAATCCGGCACCTTTGTTGGCCGCAGTATTTCCGCTGAAATCGGAATTAACAATATCAAGCGTGTACACCTGGGAGGAATCATTTTTATAGGCCCACAGTCCGCCGCCGCTGTAATCCGTGGCGGAATTGGCGGTAAACACACAATTATTGATTTTCGCACTCGTGTTGAACAGGCTGACACCGCCGCCGCTCTCGGCCACACCATTCCGGATTGTGAATCCATCCAGGTAGAATGAGTCAAATCCACCGCTGGTGATATCGATAACACAACCGTTGCCGTCACCATCGATAATGGTCTGACCAGCGTCAGTTTCAGCCATCAGATGCAGTGGCTTGCCATCCACAATAATATTTTCCGTATAGGTACCACTGCCAACGTACACCGTGTCAGTGTAAAGGGCATAGTCAGCCGCCCGCTGGATCGTGGCAAACGGGGTGCCGTCACCGGTGTAATCATCGCTGCCGGTGGAACTGACATACCAGAACACGGGTATGGTATAATCCGGCGGGTTGGCCCAGCTCTGTTCCGACTCGCGGGCACCCAGGTCGGCGCCGGTAGTATCGGGCCGCAGGTTACCGGCGATGTCATAAACATCCACCTCGGCTGTATCAGCAGCACCCAGGATAAATGACCACGGTTCGATCGTAAAGTCGCCGTTCAGGGCATCGGTGAATCCAGGTCTGAAATTGATGATATTGGTTCCATCTTCGAAACCGCCCATTACATCACAGTATTCAACCGTAATGACTTCACCGGTGGAAGTACCAACGATTTCCTGTTCGGAGATCGTATTATTCCACAGGACCGAATTTCTTACCGTCAATTCACCGCCATCGGCCACAATACCCAGATCATCGCCGGCACGGTTGCCGTAGAAGGTACAGTGATCAAAACCGACCATACCGCCGGTCAGGAAAGCAGCACCGCCATTGGCGGCACTGTTGCCAAATATCTCACAATTGGTGAAACTGGCATAGGAATTACTGGTATGAATTGCACCACCCATACCGGAGGCATTGTTGCCTGTCAGACGCAGGTTGGCAAAGTTAAGGGCTGAATTAACCAGTCTGATGGCACCACCGTCACCGGCACTCAGATTGCCGCCACGGATCGTTAAACCGCTGACAATCACCGTATCCAGCATGACACCATCCAGATCAAATAGTCGTTCGCCCTCAGTCAGTTCGATAACCGTGACCTCCGGACCGGATGCGGTACGAATCATCACCGGTTTATTATCGGTCATGAATGTATCCCAAAAATTCAGGTTAACATTACCGGTACCGCTGTAGGTACCGGCCGCCACCTGGACCGTATCGAATGGTGCGGACTGATCGATGGCGTACTGGATGGTCTTGAACGGACCCATGCCTTCATCGGTACCATCGGCCTGTACCAGCCAGACCCACTTACGGTTCTCGCTGCGCCAGTGCTCAATGGCCCCCAGATCGGGGCTGGTGGCACCGGGATCGGGCCGTACTTCACCCAGATAATCATAATCCGGGACCGGCTGATTGACGTTACCGGTGAAATAATCATAGTATTCGGTTAATCCCATACCGATCGCCGGTGAAAACTCAGACAGACTGAAATCCCCCCCGGCCGCATCGGCGAGCATGGGATCAAAGGTATAGTTCTCACCGGGCCAGCCGGCGGAATTTTCCAGAACATTATGATCAACGGTGTTAAAGCTGCCGGTCAGGTCGCCTGGATCGGTACCGGAAGTATTATCCCAGAAAACAGAGTTAATCACGCTGGCGTGGGGTGGTCCGGCGGAATGCACTGCTCCCGCCCAACCAGGATTATTGGAATGGTTTTCCGTAAAGGTACAGTGTACGATCTGGGTGTAGGCATTATTCTGGGAAATAAATATGGCGCCACCACCGTCATCAGCATCATTCTGATAGAAGATACTGTTACTGATGGTTAAGTTGAAATCCATGTTATCCAGATTGATGGCTCCACCGCGACCGGACGTAGAATTATTTTTAAACAGGGAACGATCAATATCAACGTTGGCATTCTGCCAAAGCCAGAGCGCTCCACCACCTGATGCTGTGATGGTTTTAGTGGCATTGTTATCGAATACACAGTCGGTAATTGTCAGACTGCCATCGCGCAGGGATACAGCGCCACCATCATAATTGACAGCGTCCCTGATGGTCAAGCCTTCCAGATGGATCGTCGGATCGCCGGTCAGATTTCTGATATCCATGAAATAATTATTGCCGCCAACGCCACTCAGCACAAAGACCGTGGAGTCAGGGCCTTTTTCACCAAGGAGTGTCAGCTCCCTGGTGCTCTTGTCATTCCAGTAATCCCACAGATTAATTCCACGGTTATTGCTCCCGCTGTATTCACCGGGCGCGACCATGATCGTGTCGCCGTTCTGACCCTTATCAAAGGCCACCAGCAGGTACGGGAACGGGCTTTCGGGACTGCCATCGAAAACGGTGGAATCGTTATTCACGTCAACGAACCAGACTGTTTCCATATATTCAGGCATGGCCATGACTTCTGCGGATACCAGGCTGCGGTAGCCACTGTTATTTACAGCTATCACCACGAAATAATAATCCACACCGTTCAACAATCCATCCTCGATCGTAAACTGGACCGTATTCCCATCCTGGGAAGAATGATAATCAACCCTACCTGCCGAATCACCGGGGACGACGGAAAAACCAGGCTGGGTTCCCTGGTAAATGGCGTAATAGGCTAAATCGTCTTCAGAGGGATTGGCATCCCAATCCAGGTAAGCACCGTAGGATTGGCCTTCGGCGTAGAAGTTGGTAACTACCCGCGGATAGGGTGATTCTTCCAACGGATTTTCATAGGGACCAAGGTCGGGATTGACGTTAACCCGGGTTGCCTGGGTGATGTCCACCGTCGGTGCATCGGAACCATCATAATTCCATACACCGGCGCCAATGGCACCGCTATGGTCATCAAGTGTATAGTCCCCATTTCCCGGATCGGTAAAGACCGGATCTTCGGACAGGTTACCCTGGGGCCAGGCGGAATTAAACCAGCTGAACTGTGCACCATTTTCAACTAAATTATAGTTGGCAGTAATACTACCGCCCCCATCTTCAATATTCCTGGAATAGTCGTCATCACTATGGTTCCCCCACAGAATCGAGTTGAACATGGTAACGATCTGCGTGGGCCAGCCATCCATATAGATTCCGCCTCCATGTGTATTTCCACCATTGGGAGCAAAACAAGAATCATTGGCAATGGTCGTGTTGATAATTTTGACTTCCCCGGCATTATTATTGTCAATATCAACTCTGATGTATAATCCACCACCGTAACTGTCAGCCCAACTGCCGGTTATACCACTGCGGGTTTTATTATTAACGATCAGGTTGTTAATGAATGATGCACGGGCATTCAGGTTCACGGCTCCTCCGGCGGCCTGTGAATAGCCCTCGGCCGTGTTGCCGTTAAACAGGCAGCGGTTGAAAATAACAACCGGGCCGGATAGATTGTCTATGTTTGACAGGAAGACCGCACCACCGCCGGCCGATCCACCTTCATACCCCTGGTTGGTGTTGTAGGCGTGGTTATACAGGAATTTGCAGGAATGGAACTGGGGAGCACCATACCAGCCGATATAGACGGCACCACCCCTGAGAGCGGTATTGAACCCGAAAACACAATTGGTGAAAACCGGCGAAGCACCATCGATATAGACCGATCCACCCATTTCGATACCAGGGGAATCATAGTCATTAGCGCTGTTTTTAAAGGTAAACCCGTTTATGATCAAACTGTTGGACTCGTTATTATGAATCCAGAAATGCCGGTGATTATTGTCAGTCAGCAGCACCGTTGAATCGGCGCCCTCAGAAGAGGTAATAACAATATTGCGGCCGCCGGGATCAAGTTCCCAGTTACCGCTGCGTTCGTAAGTCACATCCTCATAGATCGGCAGAACCATCACCGTATCGGTACCGGAATTGGAAGCATCTATGGCATCCTGAATATTATCGAACGGGGCATCGGGACTGCCTTCGAAGACGGGGCCGGTCGAATAGACATTTACATACCACACCGGACCCTGATACTCGGGCATTACCTGCTGGGTATAAGCCCTGGAACTCTCGTAATCATCACCGTCCACAGAAGTAACAGCAAACCAGTAAGCCTGGTTGTTGGTCAGTCCGGAAATCACGGTTCCGGCAGGATCATAGCCAACTGCCGTATCCACAGCGGTCCAACTGGCGGAATCGGTACTTTGGTAGACATAGTATTTCACCACATCCATGGAATCGGAAGGACTCCAGGTCAGACCTACCGCCTGATGCTGCGGTTCGGAGGCCAGATTATTGGGCGGGGACGGATAAGGGGTAATGGCAAGTGCGTTTTCGTAAGCGCCCATATCAGGATTGCTGCCGCCGGGATTGGGCCGCACGGTGCCTTCTATATCAATGACCGGGGCATTGATAACCTGGATGTTAGCATCATAACCTGTGGTACGGCCGGCACCGATGGCCGGGCTGCGGTCATGGAGGGAATAGTCGGCAAATTCCGGATCGGCATTCAGTACGCCACCCTCATAGCTGTCAGGATCACCATTCTCGATAATCGAGTAGGATACGGCATCACTCACCGGACCCCAGATCTCAAGCTGATTCATGTCCGGTGTATTACCCCAGATAATAGTGTTGAATACCGTCAAGTCACCACCTTCAATGCCTATGGCGCTATTATCACCACTATTGTCCGTCACCGTACAATTGATCAGGGATAAATTTCCATTGGTGCTGTAGATAGCCGATCCGCTGGCGTCATTCCAGTTGCTGTTGGCTGAGTTTCCGGCAAAAACGGTATTGACCGCCTCCAGATAGTTGGAATTGTTGGTGCTGTTACCAACATAAACCGCGCCTCCCTGAGCACCTTGGCCGGTAGAGGTAATGGCATTATTTACCAACTGGCAACGGTCAAGATATAGATAACATCCGTCACCACCGTCATTATCATGCAACGCGAAAACGCCACCACCGACATGTTCATTATGGGTGCGCTCATTATTCCGCATCACACAGTCCCGGAACCAGGCCTTGGAGTTGTTCTCCAGAAAGATGGCTGGTCCACTGACCGAACTGCTGGAATCAATTACACAATTTTTGAAAACAACCTGGGAATTCCCGGTTATCTGTACCGCCGCTCCGGCATATTCGCTGGAACCACCATTGACAATTTTGAAACCAATGACTTGGGAGGTCGAATCAGTACTAGTATTAAAATCAAACAAGCGCTTCCCACTGGTGCCATTATATTCACCATCAATCACAGTCGAATCAGGTCCGCCACGGGACATAAGCACCAGATTCTTGGCCGAGAATCCATCATCGGCCACAAACCGCAGGTACTGGTCATCACTGCTGTTATAGCGGCCTGGTAATACATAAACAGTATCACCGGCGGGGGCCACATCGATGGCGTCCTGGATCTGGGTATAGGGAGCGTCGGGACTGCCCTCATACAGGGGACCGCCATAAGCCTGGTTCACATACCAGCGGGGACCAATCCATTCGGGCATGGCCTGGTCGGAGACGATACCACTATATTCGTCACCCGTTGATAAGACCTGGACACCGACGTAATAGGTATTGCCGTTGGTCAGGTTATCAACAGTGTAGGAAGTGGCGGATGTGGTGCCCACAATATCCATTGAACTGACTGATGCTCCACTGTAAACAATGTACTGCTGCACTGAGCCATTGGCCGGAGCATTCCAGCTCAGATCAAGGCTCTGATGAGAGGCAACGGCCTGGAAATTACCCACCGGTTCCACGGTGGAATAAACCACCTGCAGAGCCAAAACTCTATCTTCCGGTGCCGTCCAACCCATATTTCCAAAAGGATATGAAGCACCATCACTGCCACCCCGGTAACCGCGGGTGCCATCGACCTGGCGGATATGTACACCTCCATTACCGCCCCAGTTATCCCGGTCAACACTGGCTTCCAGGATCAGGTTGGAGGTACCATTCCAGTAATAGGGGTCGATACTGAATCGTTTCCAGGTGTTGTCAGTGAATTCCGACTGGTTGTAGGTCAGGGGACCATGGACCACTGAATCCTCAAGATCCGTAAAAGTATTGATTGTAGTATTGTTAGTCGCCCCAAGGGCCAGACGGAAATCCTGTATTTCATAGTTTACCGCTGATGGTTTTATATCTATCGAAGACAACCAGGCACCGTTCGGAATACCGGCTTCGGTGAAGTCCTGGGCCAGGTAAAGCGATTGATGTTTCACATCCGAGTAAACCGTGTTAAACGGATAACCGCTGTCTTCGGTCGGTGAATAGGAAGTATTAGTGTGTAATAATTCCACCACCTGTTGGTGATAGCGGTTGGGGGTGGACATGATTTCAGCTGACTTCTCACTTTCGCGGCCGGTGCTGTCCACGGCGGAAACAGCATAGAAATAGGTCTGATCATTGGTCAGTCCATCATCCACCAGGAAGGTATCCGGTGGCGAAGCAGCCACCAGGCTGTCCACCAGGGTCACGGCCGGTGAGGCCATGTCGCGGTAAACATAATATTTATGCAGGTTGGCTGGTGCCAGGGCATTCCAGCGCAGGGTGACCTGGGCACTGTCCGCCAGGGCCGTGAGGCCGCCGGGGGGATCCAGGGCTACCTGGGCAGTGTTGACCACCAGGTAATAGTCATCCTCGGGAGCCTTATCATCAGAATTTGATCGATAGTACAGTCTTAACGAATCAGGATCACCAATGTAATCCAGGCTGATCTTGAATTCGTGGAACTGGTTGTTATTGGCATGGACCACTGTAAAATCAGAATCCCAGTTATCCTGCCAGCTCCCATTGTAGTTCCTGAATATATCGCTGCTGTTTGGACTAAGCTTTAACTGGTAATCGGCCCCCAGATTATTATTGCTTTCACCGGTACCGGCGTTGAAGTCGCTGTCAATGAACAACTGGACTTCATCCCAATCCAGACTGGATGTGGTTACAACCGTTCCATAGAGAGTTTCATCATCGGCGTATAGTTTTACCGAATCAATGTCGGCACTGCCCACATCATTATTGGTATCATTATATAACTGGCGGATACTGGACCAGTCGTTGATATTTCCATCGACATTTACCACGTACATGCCCGGAGTAATCGCAATGCTCTCTGTGTAATCACTGTAGGAATTATCGGCATACTGTCCCCGGATGCGGTAGTAATAGGTGGTGCCGTTGGTCAGACCGGAATCCATATAATGTGAAGTGAGCGGGTTCCCGCCCGTGATTGTTGCAATCGCCGTAGTTGGGTCAGTCGAAGTACCACGATAGACATAGTATTTGGAATAACCGGATGAGTTATCCGCTTTCCAGTTCAGGTTGGCTTTGGTATCGCCAGTACCAACAAAAAAATTGCGGGGGGCATCGTTCGGGTCAAGAATATAGGCCCGGTTGCCGGCATCCGGCGCCTTATCGTTAGAATTGGAACTGAGATAAAATCTTAATGAGTCGGGGCCATCCAGATTGTCAAGGTGAATGCTGAATTCATGGAATTGATTGCCATTTGCACTGATAATATTAAAGTCGGCATCGGGATCGCTTTCCCAATTATTGAATTGATTCCTGAATAGAAACTCATTGGTACCCCAAGGTGAAATTGTCAGTTTGTAATCGGCACCAAGATCACTCTCCTGCTCACTGGTGGTGGCATTGAAATCGGTATCAAAATAAATACTAACCAGGTCGTTACCCAAATCAGATGCAGTAACTAAAGCTCCATATAAATAAAAACCATCGGCATTTAGTTTCAGTGAATCAATATCAGCGGAACCCACATCACCCACCGGATCATTATGGATCTGGCGGATATTGGCCCAGTCAGTGATATTGCCATCGACGTTCATGGCATATTCATTGGGTGTGACGACATAATTCTCCGAATAGCTGCTGAAGCTGCCATCACTGAATTTGGCTTTCAGACGATAGAAATAAGCTGTGCCGTTAGTCAGTCCTTCGTCAAAATAATAGGTTGTCCCGGAGCCGAGACTGTCCAGTTCAGCGGTAGGATCAGCGGATGTACCGCGATAGATGAAATAGGCGGCGATGGTTCCGCCGGGGGCTTCCCAGTTCAGGGCAGCGCGGGTATCGCTGTTGGCAACGGTGATATTAACAGGGCCGGAATATTCCGGCATGGTATTTTCAATATTGGTGAATTCACTCAGTTCCGCATCGCTGTTTTTGGCTTTGACGCCGTAGTAGTAGGTGGTACCATTAACTAAACCATCATCAGTATAGCTTGTTGTGCCGGAATTGACCGAATCGATCCGCACCAGGTTATTCGAGGTTGTACCTCTGAAAACAATATATTCCGACAGGTCGCCATCACCGGAGGCGGTCCAGCTCAGATCAATTTCAGCATCACCGGCCGTTAAAACCATGTTGGAGGCTGGTAAAACGGCTGCTACTTCATATAGCAGGCGCAGGGCAACAACATTTTGATCAGTTGAATAACCGTTTCCATCAAACGGATATACACCGTAATCCGTTGCGGTGTGAATAGCACGATTATTAATTCCTGTTTCCCGCAGGTAAACACCGCCGTTACTGGAATAATCATTATCACTATTATCGTGACTGATTTCCAGAACCAGGTTGTCGGTTCCATTCCATGTGATATCATCAACGTCAATTTGGTACCACTCCATACTGGTGAATTCAGATGGGGCCAGGCTGGTAGGACCGAAACTAATCGCCGGCGACTCCCAGTCACTGAAGGAGGTGTTGGCTGTAAACCCGGTTCCTACCCTGAAATTATTCAGGGTAATTGAGGGAACAGCGGAAGGTATAATTTCAACTGCGGTAATTGTTGAATTTGCTGGTATACCCACATCGGATAATTCCGAAGCTGAGTAGAGTGATTGATGGCGCATGTCGGCATCATATGTGCTAAGGGGAATTCCGGAAATATTATCCGTATATTGATTATTATTATTCGGTAATATTTGCGTTGCACCACTTAGGCGTACCAGCGAAAAGTCATCGTCGGTACCGTTGGTGCTGTGACCCACCACCACAATTTTACCATCATCCTGTAAACTGACATCGTGGGGCCAATCCTCGTAGGAGTAGGTCCCGAAGCTGATCATTTTCTTGCCATAATCCCCAAAACCCTGGTCAAGGCTGCCATCGGTTAGATAGCGGACAATTCCAAATTTATATGCCGAGCCATTGTTTGCTGAGCTGGCAACAACGATTTTGCCATCACCCTGAACAGCCACACCTTCACCATAATCACTACCATTATTGAAATTGACGGTGGCCAGCCCGTCGCTGTCAAAAGTATTATCCAGCGCCCCGGCTGTTGTAAACCGCATCGTGGCACAATCCATGTCCGTGCCATTATAAACACTACCAACCAGAATGATTTTTTCATCTTCCTGTAAATCCAATGAATTTGCATACACAAGACCATAACCGAAGCTGGTTTCAAAAATCCCATTGCTGCCAAAACCGGTATCAGGTGAACCGTCGCTGTTAAACCGCAAAACCAAAAATTCTTTATCGGTACTGCTGTAGCCACCAACCACAATTTTGCCATCTTCCTGAACAGCAATTCCCTGGGCAACTTCTCCCCCGGTAATGCTGGCGGTAACTATTCCATCGGGTGTGAAACCGGTTGTATCAAGACTACCGTTTGTATTATAGCGAACCAGGGTAATATCCTCCTGGTTATTTGCGGCAGGACTTGAACCAGCAATAATTATCTTTCCATCTTCCTGAATAGCGATTGCATAAATATAACCCCAACCAGTTCCAACATTAACAGATGTAGTAACAATACCATCAGAATCAAAACTTGTATCAAGTGAACCATCACTGTTATAACGTACTACACCATATTCACACCAAGTAGCATATACCGAATAACCGGCAACAACAATTTTACCATCGGATTGGAGGGCAACAGCCCAGGCTTCATCGCCAACGCTACTAACACTAGTGGTTACATAACCGCTGGTCCCAAATGTGTTGTCAAGACTGCCATTCTCATTATACCTCGCCACAGCAAATTTATTACCTGAACCAGAATTTGATTTGCCAGCCACGACTATTTTACCGTCAGTCTGTATAACCGAGGCATAACCTACATCATCGAAACCACTGGTGATATTGGTCGTCACCAGTCCATCGCTATCGAAAGTTTTATCAATTATTTCGTTAGGTAATTGCCCCCATACTACTGACATGCACAGCATAAACAATAGTAGCAGATAAAGTTGAGGTGAATTTGGTTTAGTATTAGCTGATAAGGTCTTCATAGGACACTCGCTGGAATAATTGTTTTTAAGCATTTATGATAATCAATATATTATTTCTCTACTCAGGCATATCCGGTGGACCGGGCAGGGTGGCATCTCCTTCACCGGCCATCAGGAAGTAGGCTGCACCACCAGCGGCGGCCACGCCAACCACAGCCCAGAGTAACCAACCACTACCGCCCTTTTCCTTGGCGGGGGCCGCCACGGCAACCGGTTGTTGTCCAGCGGCCTGTTTTTCTAGCAGTTCCTGCGGTGGGTTAAGATTCATCAGTTCCCAGGCCAGGATTTCGATCTCGGTCAGCAGACCATCGATTTCACCCTTGTAAGTAGCACTTACGGTTTTCTCTGTTTTACCTGATTCAACTGAAAACATTTTTGCGTCGATGGTATAACTGGTACCCAGTTTCCCGAATGAACCGGCAATCATGTGTTGGACACCCAGCAGGGCACCAACCTCGGCGGCACATTCGGCGCTGGTACAGCCGGATTGCTGAAAACCCTGTTCATCCAGGATCTCATTCATCTGGTTTCTTTCTACCAGAATCATGGCGTTGGTCGATGCTAACTCGGAGGTAAAACGATCGGTTAAGGTCTGAGCCTCTAATTGTGAAATACCCCGGCCTTCAAAGTCCAATATAGCCACGGTTTCTTTGTCTTGAGCGCCTGCGGTAACCGGTAATGCGATCTGCAGAACCAAAGCACTCATGAACGCTCTCATTCCTGTCCTGAAAATGGAAGTATTCATAGCCTCTCTCTTCCCCCTACGCGGGGAGTAGTGATTTTAATAGATATTAAAGTCCGGGATCGGGCTGTTCAGCCCTCATTATCAGCGCTCAATAACTCCTCAATTATGCGTGATAATTCCCCTTCAAAATCTTCGCCTTCATGAAAACCCTGTTTCACCAGTTGAATAGTCTGATATTGATCAACCACGAATAAGCGCGGCAGGGTAGAAACCCCGTATTTCTCTTTAACAACTCCACGGTTATCATTTAAAATCTGGATATTTATCCCTTTTTCCGCAAGAAACGGACCAGCCACTGGTGAATCCTCAAAACCAGGCGATGTTCTCGTCGCCTCGGTAATATCTATAAGAAAAAATTTGATTTTCTCATCCTGGTATTTCTGATAAAGATTTTCCAGATGCGGCAACTCTTTCATGCATGGCTTACACCAGGTGGCAAAAAAACTTATGACCACCACATGGCGATCCGGCTGTGTTTTCAAACGTCGCAGGGTCTTGCCCTCCTCGACCGTCCAATTTTTCAGAAACTCGAACTGGGCCGGGGCATACATCAGTGCCCAACTTGGGGCAATATCGCCGATCTGCAGGACATTCTGATCGATACCCTCCACATCAGGAACGATCGCCTCTTCTTCCTGCTGCGCAAATCCCAACGTGAAAAACAGTAGTACAATACCAAATATTCGTAATCCCATACTTACCAACCTACTTTATTATGCTCCCTAAATCAATCCAACAGTAATAATACCCGGCAATCGTGTAGAATATTACTGGCATCGTTCGCCTGGTTTATCTGCCTTACATCATTATTATCCACTACAACATCGGTACGGTTAACACCGCTGGCTGCGGTTGCCTTTACCACCAGCGGATTGCCTTTCACGCGCATATCATTCTGGGCATTGGCCAGGTCTTTGGAATATCCGGCGACGCCATTGGTAACAGCGTATTCGCGGGTGTAATTACCGGGACCGTAAACAATCCCGCCATTGGGATCCAGAACCCGCGGTGCCATGGCCGGCCTGATATTCAGACCGCGGGCATCAATGATTACACCGGTATAGGCTTCCACTGTCGGTTCCACGGCCGTAGTTGAAAGGGCCGGGGCCGGAGGAGTGGCAACGGCAGCAACATCCATGAAACCAATGGCGGGAGTTACAATTTCAGAAATTCCACTCATGGAAACAGCCATAGTCAACTCAACGGATGTGTCACTGAGATATCGGACTTCACCTACCTGGTATGCGCCTTGAATTACACCTGAGACCGATTCATGAACAACCTCATCGGCCATGCGGTTGCGCATCGTCGTTTCGCTGGTCAGTGTGATTCCATTGACCATTTCCACCAACTGGCGGCGGGCATCAGCCTTGGCAGCCCTGATTGCCATGGCGCGCGCCTGGCCGGCATTGACAGCATATTCCGGGATAGCACCTATTCCGGTGGCGGTTACAATGCCCTGAGTGTAGTTAATAGCGCCATTGTCAGTTTCTTCCACAACTGCTCCCGGTACTACTCCATATCCATACTGCCCCCAGGCAAATGAAAATAAAACTATAAGTATAATAGTGAGTTTTTTCATTGTATCCTCCATTTACTTATTCCACGATTTCAGCGGTAATACGGTTACCACTCAGACCGGTAATTTTGAAACTGAAGCCATCGGGTGCTGTTCTTGACAACCCCATTGCCAGATCCTGTGCTTTTCCTTCAAATTCAACTTCATATTCGGCCACGCCGTCATTCAGGCTTTTCGCATAAGCATTGCGAATTCCCGATACGGTCTGGGCTTTTAAAAATGATTCGAACATCATGTAGGAGCCAAAATCAGAATTACTGACCACAAAATAAATCTTGGTAAAATTAGCCTGCTGGGTACTCCACTTGCGGATCAACTGGCTGATGATTTCCTGGCCCAATTTCTCCGAAGCTTCGTTGGTAGCGTTGACACCGGCTGTGGATTCTGAAATATGCGGTTTTTTGCCTCTTGCCTGCGGTACAACAGCCAGAATTTCGCCGGTATCGGCTCGAATTATCTTGGAATTGATATCAGCCTGCCCGGAATACATATTGTAAACTTTGCCACCGGAACTGATCTTGGCCGTCCCAATCACGATTACTTCCGCTCCCAGCATTCCCGCTATCTTGGCGGCGGCGGTAACATTACCTTCCAGCGCCTGGGCATAATCCGGTTCGCCCTTCATGGCTGCCACCAGTTGGCGGTCGACTACGTCAAAGCCTTTTTCATAGAACATACTCAATAATTTGGTCTCGGCAAAATCCGTAGGGGTATTGTCAATCAGGTTTTCCTCTTTAACCATAAACATGATCCGCGGACGGTTCATACTGTTCAACAGAACCTGCATGGCGGTTTCGTCTTGGAGCACCTGGTCCAGAATCTGGGTCACTTCTGCTTCGATAGTAACCTCCCAAAGACCGTCGGGGCCCTGGCTCTCGCTGAGTACCTCAAATGTTTTTACGAATCCCTGGGCCTTGGAATAGATATTGTCGGAAAACACCATCGCATTTTTCACAACCGTTTCGGATGACATGACTGCCCCTAATCCGTTTTCTACTGCAGCTCGCTTGGCCTGCTCGATAGCCGCATCACGGTTAAGAGCCATCCCTTCTCCGACGACTTTTTGGGTTTGGGCACTTAAAGATACAATTAATAAAATGGATACTATGATTATTTGCCTTAGTTTTTCCATGTTCCCTCGATAATGCCTTGTCTAATAGATCAATTTAAATTATTCATTCCTCATACAGAATGCAATGACATTCCCGGTTGTTGTGATGTTTATCAATATCAAGCGATTGTGATATATCTCAAATACCGGCGGCAGTTATTTCTTTTGATTCCAATTCCTTTTATATTCGACGCATATCTTGCATTAACAACAGGGGAATCATCATGAAAAATGTCCTCCAAATTATTTTATCACTCAGCCTGATTTTTTTAATCAGTAATTGTTCTCAAAAACCGCAAAGCGCCCTGGATACACCCGAGTATCATTTCAAGGCCGGGTTGCGGGCCGTAGACAGCGACAATCTTGACGGCGCCCGGACCTCCTTCCAGCGAGCGGTTGACCTTGACCGTAAATTTGCCCCTGGTTTTGCCGGCCTGGGACTGGTTAGCGCCCTCGAAGGCGATGCCCAGGATGCCAAATTCAATATTAATAAATCCGCCCAGTTCGGGCATGACGACCCGGAGGTACTGGCTCTCTGCGGACGCGTCTGGATTGAGATGCGCAACATAGAAAAAACCTGGTTTAACAAGGCCGAAGAATATCTCACTAAAGCACTGCGCAAAGATGAAAACCATGAAGCTACCCTGTACTACCTGGGCTTGGCAAATCTATATAACTATAATTTCCGCAATGCCGAGGGTTTCTTCAAGCGCGTCGTGGAAGGCAAAGGCGAGTTCGCCGGTAAGGCCAATGATAAATGGGAAATTTCCCAGAAGATTGTCCGTGCCGTTCCCGGGACCATGGCCGGCAAGAAAATTGCCCTTCAGTCGAAGATCAGTCGCGCTGACCTGTCGGTCCTGTTTGCCGAGGAACTGAAAGTCGGTGAATTGATCTCCAAACTTCCCGCTCCGCCGGCCGAGTTTCAGACACCGGGACAGGTCGCCGCTGAAGAAGCTTACATAGAACCCGGCGATATCAAAGGCCACTGGGCTGAAGGCTGGGTCTCCGAAATGATCCAGTACGGGGTAATGGATTTAAATCCCGATGGCCTGTTCTACCCCGATGAATCGATCACCCGTGCCAACTATGCCCTGGCCGTTCAGCGTCTGTTGGTTGTGGTAACTCGCGATAACAGCCTGGAGACACGTTATTTCGGTGAAAACCCCTCCCGCTTCTCGGATGTACCCAGCAGCCATTTTGCCTACAACGCCATGGCGCTTTGCACCGAACGGGGAATCATGAATGCCGATATGATCACCGCCCGTTTCGATCCCAATGGAAATATCAGTGGCGCCGATGCCCTGTTGATCATCCGCACTTTACAGAATTCACTGCGGCAAACTTTCTAATATTACTATCATGGATATAAAAAGGCGATCCTGTCGGGTCGCCTTTTTCATTTCTGGCAAACATCAAATATAATTGCATAATTACAGTATTCTATTTACCTTACCGGATCATTGGGGATAACTGAAAATAATAATAGCGGGTACACCATGTTTAATTCAATTAACATCAGAATTTTTTCGGCGTTAATAATTGCTGTTTTTTACTTCGGATGTGTGGACACCAGCGACAATAATACCGATCCGGTCACCACTCAAGGCAGCTCCGACGGAATAGTACAAATCACTGGTGAAACCAACATTGAAATAACAAATACTTTGGGTGGTCTAATTGTTACGGGCGAAAGTAATACCGGCCAGATCAGGTGGCAGCTCAACAAATCAATTGAGGCGGAGACCTATGATGATGCTCAAACGGGGCTTGATTATTTCATCCTTTCCACCGAAACGACCGGAGGTTCTATTATTGTCTCTGTGGAATTTCCCGAGGGGGACAATTATTCGAATATAGCCTGTGGTCTTGTTCTTGGTATTCCTTATAAAATGAATACAATAATCAACACTATCGCTGGCGACGCTGTTATTTCATATTTGGATACAACCACGACCATCAGTTCGGTGGATGGCGACTTATGGCTGGACAACCATGCCGGATCCTGCACAATCAATGGCGTGCCCGGTAATGCGGATATAACAATCGCATTACCAACAAATGGTTATTGCCGTGCAACTGACATCACCGGGGATATCGGACTGGCAATTCCCCGGGAAACATCTGCAACATTAAGTGCCACCAGCCCTTCCGGGATAATCAGTTTTTCCGGCTTAACAATCACTAATCTGGATGAGCAGACCGGTCATATAACCGGTACTCTTGGAACAGGGGATGGTGAAATAACAATTACATCTCTGAGTGGAAATATCAGTATTGAAGGTTTTTAATACTATATCCGTTTCAAACCCGGTGCGCCGGCCAACCGGTATCCTTATGTCGCTGCTGCTTCTAATGGTAGTTCTACCGGCACAAAAGAAAACACCCGACCGTATTCTTCAAGAGTTGGTTCAGCGGCATCTGGAAAAATACCATGTATCCCCTCCGAAAATCATGGGGCTGAGTACGTTTGACGACCGTAACGGGACTAATTGCCGGATAGTGGTTTCGGTCCGTGCCAACCGTCCCAAGGGCGATCTGGTAGTCAGCTTTGCCGCCCTGGCACAGGCGGCCGCAAAAACACGTTCACAATTCAATCAATTAATCGTAACCCTGGTATATGACCAGCATTATTTTGTTCCGGAAATCTGGATCTGCGATTACCAGTCCAGCCTGGAATGCTTTGTGTACAACCAGATGGAGTTATCAACCTGGCTGGGAAAACATCTTTATCAAAAAGAACTCTGACCCCGCCACACGCTTCCAATAGGGGTGGTGGTTTATCGGCAGAAATTCTTAATTTCCTGTTCGACTCGAAGGCCGATAAATCACAAGGAAAAATAATGGATTTACTTGCTAAAGTTCGTTCCCAATTCCTGGGGCTGGATACCACCTACAAACTGGCCACTGGAAAAACCAGCCGCCGAATTTATCTAGATTCCACTGCCAGTACGCTGATGATGAAAGCTGCCAATGACGCCATGGAAGAGCTGCATAATCACTATGCCAATACTCACAGCCTGCTGCATTTCTCAGCTAAAATTTCAACTCAGCAATACGATTGGGCCCACGACCGGATTCTGAGCTTCCTCAAGGCCGATCCGGAACGCTACACCTGCTTTTTTACCGGCAGTGGTTCAACTGCCGGGATTAACCGTATTGCCCGTGTCTTCCGCGATTACCGGCCTGACCGTGGGACGGCTTTTGTCTCACTGATGGAACACCATTCCAATGATCTGCCACACCGCAAGCATGCCCGCAAAGTCGTTCATATTCCATTCGAAATGACAACTGGCAATCCCGGTTGTATCGATCTGGCAACTCTGGAAGCGGAACTGGAACGGAACAAAGACAGCGCCAGCTACGTGGCTGTTACCGGTGTCAGTAACGTTACCGGCATCATCAATCCGGTCTACGATATTGCCGAACTGGCCCATAAATACGGCGCTTTCATCCTGGTGGACGGTGCCCAGATGGCGGCCCATCTGCCGGTGCAGATGAGCGGTCACGAGAGCCCGGCCCGGGATATCGATGCTTTTGTCTTTTCGGGACATAAAACCTATGTCCCCGGATCGCCGGGTGTGGTCATCTGCCGCAAAGACATCCTGGAGGGATTGGAGCCGGAGGAAGTCGGGGGCGGGATGGTGGACCAGGTCTTCGTGGAGCGGTACACAATATCCCCCAGTTTTCCCGACCGTGAAGAAGCGGGAACGCCTAATATTCCTGGTGCTATCGGCCTGGCGGCTGCCATCGAAGTACTGGACTCGATCGGCATGCAGGAGGTATTCGAGGATGAAGATGAATTGATCCAGTATGCGCTCGATAAAATACTGGCTATCCCGAATATCGCGGTCTACGGTGAAACCGACTGCACACGCTGCCCCCGGGCGGCTTCGATTTCATTCAACATCCTTGGTCTAGATCACGGGATTGTGGCTGCCGTTCTGAATGATTATTTCGGGATCGCCGTGCGCAACGAATGTTTCTGTGCCCATCCCTACGTAAAAGAAATGATCATGGATTACCTTGAATCACGCGTGGGGGAAGTCGATTTCGATGATTTTGATATCGATTTGAAAATCAAGGCTGGAATGGTTAGAGCGTCCTTTGGACTTTATAACACCCGGGAAGATGTTGACCTGCTGGTAACGGCCCTGGAAGATATCTGTGCCCATAAAGATAAATACAATCAGCTCTATCATATCGATGACAACGGGAACTACGTACACAACGAATTCGATATGACTGCCCACAACCATTTTTCCGTGCCTGAATTCGTGCAGCAGGAGTTGAAGCGCTGAAGCACGGCCTGTCATTCATCGCTCTGTTGTTTTCCCTGGCTGTATGCCAGACTGGCGACAAACCCGATCCACCTACAGGCAAATTTCTGAAGACACCTCGTGTTTTCCATATGCCGAAAGAAATCCTGCTGCAGGGCTATCCCTATGACATCGATTTGATCGTCGAATTTCCACCGGATTCGATCACCAATGTTCTGCTGATGTTCCGCGTTGACGATCAACCGATTTTCCGCGAAATCCCCATGCAATTCGTCCGCGAGCGCCATCGTTTCCACTGGGATCCCCGTTCCATGCCCGCCGACAGTCTGGAATATTATTTCATCGTCACCCTGATCGACGAATCGATTTTTGCGGCTCCTTTAGACAGGGATGGTAACCTGACTCCCGTTAAGCGCCCCCTGATCGATCCCCGGGAATATTTCCGCAACCGCAATCTGTTTAAATGATGGCCGACGACAAGCCGCGAATTGATGATCTGCGGCGGCAGATCAATGAGCATAATCACCGCTATTATATCCTGGATGATCCCCTGGTTTCAGACAGTGAATATGATCGGCTGCTGCGGAAACTGGAACAGCTGGAAACTGAAAACCCAGATCTGATTACGCCGGATTCACCAACCCAACGGGTCGGGTCCCGGCCATTGACCGAGTTCGGTACCATCACCCATCGAATTCCCATGCTATCGCTGGCCAACGCCATGGATGAGATCGAACTGGAAGAATTCTATCAGCGGATAGAGAAAAACCTTGGTGAGAATCGAACCTATGCCTTTGTGGGCGAACCCAAACTGGACGGCCTTGGGGTTGAGCTGATTTACGAAAACGGTGTTTTCGTGGCCGGTTCCACCCGCGGTGATGGTACTACCGGAGAGGATATTACAACTAATCTTAGAACCATCCGCAGCATACCGCTGCAACTGCGAACCGAAGAAATTGAGGTTCCCGAGCTGGTAGAGGTCCGGGGGGAGGTCTTCATCGCCAAAGAGGATTTCAAACGGCTTAACCGGGAGCGGGAGAAAGCCGGGGAACAACCATTCGCCAATCCCCGTAACGCCGCCGCCGGCAGCCTGCGGCAACTGGACCCGAAAATAACCGCCCGGCGGCCCCTGTCGATCTACTGTTATGAAGCAGGAATGATTACCGGCAAGGAAATTGAATCGCACTGGGAATTTTTGCTGGCCCTGAGAAAATGGGGATTGCCGGTTAATCCGCTGGTTGAGAAACTGACCGGTATCGATGCATTAAAGGATTATCACCACCGGCTTGAAAACAAACGCAACGATCTGCCCTATGAGATCGACGGGACCGTATTTAAAATTGATTCTTATCCACAACGCTCGCAACTGGGCATTCGCAGCCGGTCACCGCGCTGGGCGATCGCTGGAAAATTCAAGGCTCAGCAAGCTACAACGAAAATTACTGCCATAGATCCTCAAGTTGGCCGCACCGGGGCCATTACACCAGTGGCCAAGCTTGATCCGGTTTTTGTGGGTGGTGTAACGGTAACCAATGCCACACTTCACAACCAGGATGAAATTGAGCGCAAGGATATACGGATCGGAGATACGGTTTTAATTGAACGGGCCGGCGATGTAATTCCCAAAGTTGTCAAGGCTATCACCGAAAAAAGACCCGTCGGAACCAAATCTTATCACCTGCCGGATAGCTGTCCGGTTTGCGGTCACCCCGCTTACCGATCACCGGATGAGGTTGTTTTACGCTGTCAAAACCTGGCCTGTCCGGCCCAGATCAAAGGACGGATCGAGCATTTCGTATCCAAAAGCGCGCTGGATATCGATGGTTTCGGGACCAAACTGGTGGACCAGCTGGTAGAGATCGGACGGATTGAATCGGTCGACCAGCTATTTGGTTTAACAGTAGAGGAATTAGCCACCCTGGAGCGGATGGGGGAAAAATCGGCCGCCAATATCCATGCCGCCCTTGAGGTTGGTAAAAAAACCACTTTTGCCCGTTTCATTTATGCCCTGGGGATCCGGAATGTAGGTGAACATCTGGCCCGGGTGCTGGAGCGGGCCTTTTCAGCCGATATTGAAAAATTGTTTGCCGCCACTGCTGATGAATTGACCGACATCGATGAAATCGGCCCGATCGTTGCCGAAGGAATCGTGCGCTTCTGGTCCGATGAGACCAATCAGCGAATTGTAAAAGCCTGCCTGGAAGCTGGTGTTCATTTGGATACTGACATTGAAACGGACACAAACCTGGATGGTAAGATTTTTGTTTTCACCGGCAGTCTGGAAAAATTCACCCGCTCACAGGCTAAGGAAATGATTGAAAGCCGCGGAGGCCGGGCCAGTGGATCAGTAAGCAGTAAGACCGATTATGTCGTGGCCGGACCGGGTGCAGGGTCAAAACGCCGGAAAGCCGAAGAGTTGGGGATAGTATTACTTTCCGAAGACGAATTCCTGAAATTACTGCAGGATTGATTTGAAACAGCTTGGCCTCATTACTGTTATTTTCATTTTAAGGCTGACAGCACAACCAGGTACACTGGCCGCAACAGATTACAACTTCACCTCCTGGATCCAGGCTGACAATTCACGTTTGCTCATCGATTATGGAATCGAATCATTTACCCTGATTTCACCGGGCATTGAAGTCGGTACTGTTGTGAACCAGCTCGCGGTTGGCAATAAAACCGCCTTCAAATCCACATCGCTGGCCTATCTGTCAACCAATCTGATTACACTGGGATTAAAATATTTGATTGACCGCCCGCGCCCACCACGGAATTATCAACCTCGTTTGTGGAACACCAGGATCACACCATCCTTTCCGTCGGGACATACAGCTTCGTCCGCGGCCTGGGCGGCAGCATTGGCCCATCGATATCCCGAATACGTCATACCACTGGCGGGATACGCATTGATATCCGGCTATAGCCAGATCTACGTGGGAAATCATTATCTGGGTGATGTTCTGGCCGGGTTGATAATCGGAGGAGTGCTTGGTGTCGCCATTGACCGGCAATTCCCGGCTCAGGGCAGCGCATCAGGTTCCCCGACCCCAACTCTACGGATCGGGATCGAATATAACATCTAGTCTAGTTACCCTGCCTGCCCCGGTTCCAGGGCATATTTTCATCATCAGAATTCAGGGCCGTATAACCGACCGCAATTCCAAGAATACATCCCGAATCGGCCCGATTGGAACGAATCTTACGCACTTCCTTTTGCCATGAGCGGCGGTAATTATCCTGGAAAACGATCGACTCAGATTCAATTTTTTTCACCAGATGATCAGGCAGGCGCGGGTCACCGGCAATGAGATTGACAATCCATTTGGTTGCAATCCCGGCGATCAGACCGGCACCGATCTGGTCTTCCAGTTTCTCCTCACCGTAACTGTACAAAACTGTTCCGGAGGCCACTACGGTCGGCAGAAACCAGATAAAACGATTATTGTAGTCCTGGGCATCCAGTTTACCCCGGGTCTTGCCGCGTGCGATATCCGGGTCCTTCTCCCGCGGTTTTAACATCTTTGCCACATGGTGCGCCGTGGTATCGATAACATCACCAACTGTTTCAAATGCTTCTTCCATCACTGCCAGGCCATGTTCCAGGGATTGTTCGGTGATTAAGCCGGGGGTATGTACCGGTTTTGCCGGGACCGGGTCGGCACCGGATATTTCCCGGGCCACAGCACCGACTTCAGACAACAATCCGTCGACAGGACCGGAATAATTGCGAGTCACCGCCATAAGGATACGCGAGGATTCCACATCGAACAGGCGGATATCAAGGGCATAGCTGTCCCCGATCAGACCGACAGTGCCGCCAACCATTTGCTGGACACCTAGGATCAATCCGGCCTGTACCAGACATTCGTTGCTGACACAACCACTGAGCTGAAAACCCTGCTCTTCCAGGATTACATCCATCTGGGACCGTTCCACTACCTGGTAGCGGCCATCCTGAACCAGGACCGAGCGCATCCGTTCGGTTAAAATGTCGGCCTCCTGGCTGGAAATACCACGTCCTTCCAGGGTAAGAACAGCAATCGGCATCTGACCGGCTGGCCCGGTTTTGGCCACAGTTTCCGGCTGCCCTGACAGGATACCAATAAAAATAATAATTAATGTAATAAAATTCTTCATTCCCATCCAATCATAACGCCGGGGAACTTAGCCCCGGGCAACAATCCCTGCAATGTCAGACCGCCTGCTGATTCACCGATGTGATCTGACGCAATTACTGATCAGCTCCGACATAGGCCAGGTCAACCGAGACCCGAACCTGATCCTTTTCCAGTACCAGCTCCTGCCCAACCGTAGATACGGCAATGGCCCTGGTTTTCTTTTTCGAGGTTTGCACCACAACTTCTTTTTGAACCGGCTGAGGACCGTTGAATTCAAATTCCGGCTTATAATATTTAGCTATATCAACCTGCCCCACCTTGATTTTCTTACCCATCAGCTTGATATAAATTTTAAAGATCGCTTCTTCCACTTCCATTTTGATCTTATTGGTCGCAGCATCGAAGGTCACATTTACCTTGCTGTGTACTTTATCGCTGGTTTTAAAGACACCGGCATTCAAATCGACCGTGGCATCAAAGGCAGCCGATCCAGCCTCGAAATCGATACTGGATTTCTTCACCTTCCATTTATATTTGACACCCTTGCTCTCACCTTTGCCGGAGACTGGCCCAACAGCAGCCAGGAAATCATTTACTGTTTTCTCTGTTATTATGACCGAAACATCGGCACCCCAGGCCAAACAGGTAAAAATACTGATAACAATTAGTGCTCTTTTCAACATCCTGGTACTCCTTCCCGGATTAAGTGGGAAACTATTTTCAACTGCTAGAATTTAGTGGTGTTATTTTACATGATTAATGAAAGTGGATGAAGCTAAATTGGTTATCCAATTTATTATGTTATGGATAGACCTATGATGAAAATTGAAGATACAGTAGGTGATATTGTCCTGCTGATTCTGGAAAACACCGACCCGCTCCAGGATCTGGGACTTAATCAGAAGTCGATATATATGCGGGTAAAAGGGTACGACGAATATGGCTTGTGGGTAGAACACCCCGGTCTGAAAATCCCGAAACTGCCAGCCAAAGGCAAAAAACCGGTATTCCAAACCGTTGTCTCTTCGGTGTTGATACCATGGGGTTTTATTATGTCTGTGGTGCATTTCCCCGACGTAGAGGGTTTTGACTTTCCCAGTCCTTTTGAACAACATATCGGATTCGAACTGGACAGTGAACCACCCGGCAATTGAAATATCAGGACTGACCAAACGCTACGGTGATGTGCAGGCTCTGAATGGGGTTGATATCACCATTGAAGAAGGTCAGTTCTATGGCCTGCTTGGTCCCAACGGGGCCGGCAAGACCACCACAATTAACATCCTTACCGGACTGGTCCGCCGCGGTGAAGGCAGCACCAGAATTTTCGGTCACGATACGATCAAAGGTTTCCGCTTCACCCGGTCGAAGGTGGGAATCGCCGCCCAGGAATTACCGGCCGACTGGTTTTTTCCCATTGAAAAACTCCTGCAGTTTCAGGCCGGTTATTATGGTATTTCCCGCTCGAAATCGAAATCACGGATCGAGGAATTATTAACCCGGTTGGGATTGATTGAAAAACGTAATTCACGTCTCCGGCAGCTATCCGGTGGTATGAAACGCCGCTACCAGCTGGCTAAAGCACTGGTACATGACCCGGAAATAATAATCCTGGATGAACCGACTGCCGGTGTTGATGTTGAACTGCGCCACGAACTGTGGAATTACCTGCGTGAGATGCACCAGCAAGGGAAAACCATCCTGCTTACCACTCACTATATCGAAGAAGCTGAACTCCTGTGCGAAGAAGTGGGTATTATTAACCAGGGCAAAATCATCAAGGAAGGCCAGCCCGATCAACTTACGCGCGAGCTGGGCCGTTCCGGGGTCACAATCCATCTTTCCGGCTGGCATGATGATTTACCGAAGCTGCTGGAAAAATACACCTGCACAAACTGTGAAAACGGTCGTCTGCACTTCACCATGCGCGAACCGGAACAGGCCCTGCCTGGAATCATCCGGATTCTGGTGGAAAAAGGCTGCCATATTCACCGCATTGAAACAGAAAAATCATCCCTGGAGGATGTATTCCTTTCGCTGACCGGGAAGGGCATCAACGAATGACGGGGCGAGTAAACTGGATCGGGCTGTGGACACTGGTCCAGCGGGAAGTAGGACGTTTCTTTGCTGTTTACCGTCAGACCGTTGTGCCAGGATTGATATCTTCCACCCTCTACATCCTGGTTTTCGGATTTACCCTTCAGCAACGCATCTCGGAGATCGGTGGCGTCAGTTATACGATTTTCATAATCCCTGGCCTGATAATGATGAATACATTGACCAATGCCAGCGCCAATACATCATCATCGATGCTGCAGATGAAACTTCTCCAGCAATTGCCGGATATACTGACGGCTCCCCTGTCCAGCCTGGAACTGAGTCTGGCTTACATAATTGGCGGGACGGTCCGTGGCCTGGTCAACGGAATTCTGGTGATGCTGCTGGGTATTTTGCTGGTTGGCCTGCCGGTTCAGCATCCATTGATGACGATCGGGTTTATTCTCATGGTTTCCTGGTGTTTTGCCAGTATGGGATTGCTGCTGGGACAATTGGCTGACACCTGGGACCAATTGGCTATGCTAAATAATTTCTTCCTGACGCCGTTGAGTTTTCTGGGTGGAATTTTCTATTCCATTACCATGCTGCCAGGCTGGGCCCAGACCATCAGCATGGTCAACCCGATCTATTATATGATTAATGGTATCCGCTTCACCACAATTGGAGTTTATGATTCTCCACCGGTAATCAGTTTCATAATGGCATTTATACTCACAATTGTATTCAGTACAGCCGCCATTCTGGTCATGCACAGTGGCCGTAAGATCAAACAGTAAATTGTGAATCAAGTCACAATTACGGCCAGTATCGTCACCGGCTGTTGAGATAATTACCAGTAATTTAATCGGTGGAGTTAAATTCTGTTATATTCTGGGGATACCAAACCATGAAAAAAGTATTGCGACCATTAATTCTATTTCTGCCCCTGCTGCTGACCGCACAGGAGATTACCACGGAAAAACAGCGCCTGTTGATCCTGCCGGTCAGTGAAGGCGATAACAATGAATCAATTGCCAGCCAGGTAACCGGTGTGGTTGCCAGCGAAGCCACCCGCTTGGGACGCTTTGAGATCATCGACCGCAACATGCTGGAATCTATAATGAATGAGCAGGCTCTGCAGTTATCGGGGATTATCAACGACTCCGACGTAGTTGAGATCGGTAAGATCGCTTCGGCCCAGGAGGCCCTGCTGGTCAATGTTTATAGTTTCAACCAGAAAGGTGTCCCGCCGGAAGACGACGAGGATGAGGACGACGATGACGATGATGGTGGCCTGTTAGGCGAGATAGCGAAAAGTATTGTTGATGCCGCCATCGATAAGGCCATGGAAGATGTTGAGCGCTACCCTAATAATATTCAGACCGTGGTCCGGGGCGATGTGCGTAAGATTAATCTTGAGACCGGACAATCGTTAAGTTCTTTCACAATCAATATTTCACACACCGGTGGTAATAAGGGTGAATCCCTGCGGAAGGCCCTTAATCAAATCGCGCTGCAGACATCGATGGAACTGAAAGAAATGTATCTTCTGACCAGCCAGGTTCTGGATGTCCGCGGGCGGGAAGTGATTCTGCTGTTGGGACGCAACCTGGGACTCAGGAAGGGTACGATGTTTGCCATCAGTTCTCCTTCCACCAAGCGTACTGTTGGAGATTATGAAATTGATATTCCCGGACGCCGGGTTGGATTTGTGAAAGTAACCGAACTGAGTCAGGATGCCAACCGGGGAATGATTCTGCGTAACTGGGAACCGATTGAACCGGGCTTCACGGCTGTGGAATCAACGGGAAGGATTCAAGCCGGTGGAATGTCCCTGCGCTATGGAACCCAAAGCCCGGAGATGGGCCTGGATTTCATCGGTTATATTAATCCTATGGGACGGATGGACTGTGCCCTGACAATCGGACTGGGAACCTTTCAGGACAGCCGCGAGGAAACCGATTTCAGCCTGCGCTTCGGACTGGATTTTGCTTACCGGATGATAAATACCGTTCCCTTTTCCCTGTCACCAGTGATTATTTTTCCAGCCAGCATTGTTTTCAAGCGCGATGACGCGGAAGATGCCAATTCAGTCACCTCGGTGTTGTTTAATCCGGCTGTCGGCGGACGGGCGGAAATCATGCTGAAATCAAATTTGGATCTGGTAGCCACCGTAGCCTGGAGCCCATCTTCGCAGTTGAGCAAATGGCGCTACTCGGAAGAAGAGGATGATGAAACCGAATATTACAGCGCTGAATGGGATCACCGGGGGGCACCGGGAATCGATGCCGCCGGACTATATTTCAATATCGGAATCCGCTTCCTGATGTTTGACTCACCATTGAAAACCCCGTCGTTGGCGGAGATGAGCCGGTTCTGGTAGATTTCGGTTATCCACTGACGCAAGGTTCAAATATCCTCACCTCTTAAGGGCGATCCCTTGAGAGATCCTACTCTCTGAAAATATCCCGGACATTTTCAACATTACCGTCAATTTCCGGGAATGGTTCCAGGCCAAGGATTTCAGTTATTATCGGGTAAACATTCACGTTTTCAAAGGTGTCACAGACATAACCATCCTTAAAGGCCGGGCCATCGGCGATAAACAGAGCCTGCATACTCCACAGATCATTGTCATAGCCATGATTCCCGCCACTGAAATAACTGGAATTCGGACGATTGATATCAAGAATCGACCACCCGTCTTCAGCCACCACCAGCATATCTTTAATCCGCTTATTATCCCGATAATGCCAGTGTTCGGGTATTTCATTTTTCCAATATACCTGTAAATGGGGGGCTTTCTTCAGTTGGTTATAAACTTTAATCAACTGTTTTTTGGACCCATTATACAGAAATGAAAAGGGGCCATCGCCTTCCTGCCGGATACCATCCAAATCGGCATAGGCCGTTAAATCGATTACTCGCTCGGGAGATGTAGCTGTCATTCCGTGGTCACTTAAAACAATCAGGTTCAGTTGACTATAAATATCCAGTTGCTCCAACCCCTTTATAAGTTTCCCCAGAAGCTGATCCAGTTCGCCAACCACTTTCCAGGTCTCCGCTCCCTGTGGTCCATAACTATGGCTCACTGCATCAGGATCGTGGAAATACAACAGTACCAGTTGCGGCCGCTGCTCGACTGGAAGCTGAAACCAGGTCAGGACCGAATCAACCCGTGCTTCAAACGGAAAATCATGCTCATATCTTTTGGAGATTGATGGCATTACCCCACCAATGGGTGCCTCCGAACCGACCCAGAAATATGAAGCTGTTTTAACACCCTGTTTTTCAGCTGTTACCCAGATTGGTTCTCCCCCGTACCAGCGGGGATTCTCCACTGCATCACGGTCACTGATACGATAGACAGCATCGAATTCAAAATCATAAAAGGTATTGGCAATCAGGCCATGGTGTTCGGCGTACATCCCCGTCGCCAGTGAATAGTGATTTGGGAATGTTTTGGACGGGAATACCGGCTTCAGGCTTTTTGCTTTCACACCCTGCCGGGCCAGGCGGTTGAAATTGGGTGTTTCAACCCATTGGAGGTAATCTGGCTTAAAGGCATCGAAGGATACCATCAATACATAAGGCCGGTTTTCCTGGCCTGTGGCAAATCCAAGCAGAATAATTAACAACAACCGCAATCTTCGCATTTGAATTTCCTTAAATTAGACCCAGGAAGTTTACCAGGATATCGCTCAGTGGCAAGCACCAACCTAATCGCGGCCCGCGAATTGATGGTTAATAACCAATTGATCCGCAGGGGCATTCAGAATCCAACGGTTCTCAATGCGATGCGCAACATTCCACGGCATAGATTTGTCGATAAAAAACATCAAATCTTTGCCTATGAGGACCATCCCGTGCCCATCGGCTATGACCAAACAATCAGTCAACCGTATATCGTGGCATATATGACTGAGCTACTACAGGTTGAGCAACAGCACCGCGTTTTGGAAATCGGAACCGGTTGCGGCTATCAGACTGCCGTTCTGGCCAGCCTGGCTACGGAAGTTATCTCACTGGAGATAATACCGGAATTAGTCGAGAAATCGCGGCAGATACTCACCGAACTTGGGTACACAAATATAGATATTCACCGTGGTAATGGTCGCCTGGGCTGGCCTGCTGAAGCGCCTTTTGATAGAATTCTCGTCACTGCAGCGGCCCGGAAAATTCCAAGCCAACTAACTGAACAATTGGCGCCAGGAGGACGAATGGTGGCACCGGTCGGTTCTTCTCTTTTCTGCCAGAACCTGGAAATTTTCAGAAAAGATGAAAATGGAAATCTAACCACCCGGCGATCTCTTGGTGTTCGGTTTGTACCGCTGGTGGAAAAATAAAGAGGGGAGAAATGAAAATTGACTTTATTGTTGGTATCACACTGGTACTGGTTCTGACAGCCTGTACTACTGAAATTGATACACCCCAGGTACTGAACCAGAAAGCCAATACAGCTTACCAGAATCAGGATTATGGTTCCTGGTTGGGATATATGGAAAAGTTGTATGCAATCGCACCCAACTCCCCTTTCACCACCTACAACCTGGCCTGCGCTTATGCCTTGAACGGAAAAGGTGAGGCAGCATTGGAAAAACTGGAGTCAAGCCTGCAAATGGGGATCGGCTTCAACGCGGACCAGGATCCGGACCTTGCCAGCCTGAAATCCCGTCCGGATTTCCAACGACTGCTGAAACGCTCACAAGCCCTAAACCAGCCTGTATCAAGCAGCGACCTGGCATTCACAATCCCGGAGAAGGATTTAATCCCCGAAGGAATGGCATACAATCCGCTGGATGGCGGCTTTTTCATCGGCAGCCTGTATAAATCAAAGATAATCAAGGTCGATCAGAATGGTTTGCATTATGATTTCACGGCCGAGGGGCAGAATGGCCTCCGTCCGGTGACCGGGATGAAGGTCGATGCGGAACGTGGGGAACTGTGGGTTTGCAGTCAGGTCAGTTCACCAAACAACCGTGGCTATGATCCAGCCGAGATGGGTTGGGCTGGAATTTTCAAGTACAACCTTGAAACCGGACAACTGATTAAGAAATACACCATATTTGAAGAAGAACATGAGCATCTTTTCAATGATATAATAATTCTGAAAAACGGCGATGTCTATGTCACCGATTCAACCACCGGCAGTATTTACCGTATCCGACGCGATAACGACCAACTGGAATTATTCCTGCAATCAGGTGATTTCACTTATCCCAATGGCATTGCCCTGCACCCGGATCAGAAATCATTCTATATGGCTGGAGCTATTCAGGGTGTGGTGTTGGTAGATATTGTATCTGCGACCTACCGGCCGTTGAAACAGCCTGAAAATGTCACCACCGTAGGTATTGACGGGCTATATTTTCACGACAATTCACTGGTGGCAGTTCAAAACGGCCTCGCACGGATTAGCCGGTTTTATTTGAATACCGGCGGTGACACTGTCTTAAAGTCTGAGACAATTGAATACGGGAATCCCCATTTTATCATACCCACAACCGGAACAATCGTTGACAGTATGTTCTATTATCTGGCCAATAGCCAGTTACGATCATCAGAGTCTGACGGATCGATATTTCCGGAGGAAAAGTTGGCTGAAGTGGTAGTGCTGAAAACTGAATTATAAAACAGGTTGAACAAATTCGAGTTTACCTGGTATAAGGCACTTAACCGTATTCAAATTTGTGGCGGGGGATACTGGTGACACATATGAAATCCAAATATCTCCTGCTGACAGTATTCATGTTCCTAGCCTCCTGCGAGCGGCCAACATTATCATTGACTGAAACCACCGCCGATCAGATCCTGCAATCAATTGAAGTCCATTCGGGCCGGGAAGCTGTTCTGATAAATTTCTGGGCCACCTGGTGCCAGCCTTGTGTGGAGGAGTTTCCGTTGATCGTCGCCCTCGACAAGGAATATTTCAGTCAAGGATTGAAGACCTATTTTATAAGTGTCGATTTCACTGATTCCCGGAACCAGGTGCAAACCTTTTTAGAATTACAGGGGGTAACCGGTTTATCATTTCTCAAAACTGACGGGAACGACAACGATTTCATCAATACTATCCACCCAAAATGGACCGGTGCTGTTCCTTTTACCCTGGTTTTCAGCAAATCGGAAGGTGAAGTAATCGATTATTGGGAAGGAGCTGAAAAAGAAATCCGTTTTCGCACAGCCATTGAAAAAGCTTTAATCAACTAACGGAGTAACCATGAAACGATTAATGTATGTAATTCTAATCGGGGGATTAGCTTTCAATCTTGTATCGGCAGAGGAATTGACTCTGGGATCGGCGATTCCGCTGGCTGATCAGAAAATGCCCGAGATCAGCGGTAATCATATCAGCCTGAATGATGTGGCCGGGAAAGAGGGATTACTGGTTATCTTCTCCTGCAATACCTGCCCCTGGGTCATCGCCTGGCAGGATCGCTATGTAACCTTGGCGAGTGAATATCAGCCAAAGGGGATTGGTATCGTGGCGGTCAACTCAAATGAAGCCTATCGTGAAAAAGGTGACAACCTGGAAGATATGCAGGTCCACGCCAAAGATAACGACTATAATTTCTTCTATACGTTAGATGAAAACTCCGAACTCGCCAAGGCGTTTGGCGCCACCCGGACACCCCATATTTTCCTGTTTGATAAAACCGGTAAATTGGTCTACCGCGGTGCAATTGACGATAATGCCCGCAAGCCGGAAAAGGTTGAACAAACTTATCTGGCAGACGCCCTGGATGCCATGCTGGCAGGAGAAGTAATTGCCGAACCGGCCACGAAAGCCCTGGGGTGCTCAATTAAATTTTGAGCTTATTCCGCTTTAACAGCCGTTACCAATGATACGATACCGCCAGTCAACTGTCGGATTATTATCTCGGTAAAACCAGCTTTTTCCAGCAGATTGTGCAATTCCGGGCGCGGCGGAAAATTATCTACTGATTCCGGGAGGTAGCGGTAAGCCCTGGAGCGTGAAATCAGCATGCCAAGATAGGGCAGAATCCGATGGAAATAAAAACTGTACAGTGGACCGAAGATTCTACCTTCCGGTTGGCCGAACTCCAGAATCCTCAACTGACCACCCGGGCTCATAACCCGGTGAAATTCTATCAGAGCATCGCTGTAAAACCCAATATTCCGCAGGCCGAAAGCTATAGTCACAGCCTCAAAAGAACCGGTCTCAAATGACAGGTTTTCAGCATCGCTTTCGATTGTTTCGAAAAACACCTGCCGCTTTTCCATTTTATTTCGGGCCAGTTCCAGCATCGCCGGTGTATTATCCGCACCAATCAATTTCAGGTCAGGAAAGGCCTGCAGTAATGTAAAAGCCAGGTCGCCGGTACCGGTGGCAACATCCAACACTGGACCGGTTAGATTTTCAGGCAGGGATCGAACCAGCATCCGGCGCCAATAGAGGTCGATGCCAAGACTTAGAAAGTGATTCAGGAAATCATAGCGCCTGGCAATAGCGGAAAAGAGGGCCTTATTCTGGCTTTTTTTATCCTGCCCCCGGTGAATAAATTCATTCAAATTCGTCGATACCCAGTAGTTTCAGTTCGTTCTTTAAATCATCTACTCCAGTGAAAAGGATGGTATGGAAACCCAGATTATGGGCCGCCTCCACATTCACCGGCATATCATCGATGAATAGACTTTCACGGGCCGTACCGCCAGATTGTTCCAGTGCCAGTTCAAATATCCTTGACTCCGGTTTCCGGCACCCTAACCGATAGGAATAAATCCGACCGTCAACCTGCTCAAAGAAATCAAATCTGGGTGTCAGACTACGGATATGGAAATCATTGGTATTTGACAGGATATATACTTTAAACTGGCGCTGCAGCTTTCTCATTATTGCTACCGTCTCCAGCTCATTACCCACCAATAAATCCCAGGCTTCAAAAAAATCATTATCAGTCAGCCGCTCAGAACCAATGGACGCATTCCATAGTCTGAAAAACCGGTCTTCATCCATCTCACCACGCTCATAACGATAGTAATCATCCAGTGGGAAGGCCTGTTCTACAACCTGGCGATTCAGACCGCTGCGGTGGGCCAGCATATCAACAGTAGAATCCACGCATAGTTCAAGCAGCACACCACCTAAGTCAAAAAACAATGTCTTTATCTGATTCATATTCCGCATTCATAAATCTGTAAGGGACTTTCTTCATTCAGAGGCTCTTTTTCACGGTTACCATATTTTGCCAGCACTTTCAGACCGGCCTGATTCAGCAGGCGGTCAAGAGTGTCGGGGTAATACATCCGCATGTCAAACTCAAAGCATTCCGGTTCCTCGATCAGGGGCCGGTAAAAATACCATTTAATCGAATTAATTTCAGTTTCCGGATCGTACTGATTTGTTTCTTTTACCGTACAATATCCACCATCCGGATGGGCAAAACTGGTAACATCATCGGCAAAACTTTTTTCGGTGTACAGGAACACAGGATCGGGAATGAATACTTCCAGCAAAAAACGTCCGATTGGACTGAGGTGCTCACGGACACAATTCAGGCAGGCCAGAGCATCTTCATCGGTTTTCAGATGGAGAAAGGAATTAAAACCGATAAAGATCGACTTATACTTCTGTCCCAGATCAAAACTGCGCATATCACCCTGGACGATCCGGGCCCGATTATTATAGGTCGCCAGTTTTTTCTGCGCCACCCGCACGTATTCAGGACTGAGTTCTATTCCTGTGTATTTCAGTCCACGATGCAAAACCGGCAACGCCAGCCGCCCGGTACCACAGGCTAGTTCCAGGGCCGGACCCCCTACTCCGGCTGCCCAATCACCAATAAAATCCTGATCATTGGTCTTCCACCAGTGCAGGGCATCGTACAGCTCCGGAGCCGAATAAATATCACGTAATTGTGTCATTAAATACTCCCCATTGATTTAAGGAGCGCGCTAAAGTATCAGCAACTCCTTAGTGGTTTGATTCAATATTTCACAGCCGTCCTTCTTCACAATTACATCATCTTCGATCCGCACTCCATTCCAGCCTTCCAGGTAAATACCAGGTTCGACTGTCACAACATAATTCTCGTGTAATACATCTTCGCTGATCTGGCTCATCCGCGGAATTGTATGGACTTCCAAGCCGATTCCATGGCCAGTCCCATGGATGTAATAATCCCCATACCCGGCTTTGGTTATGACATCGCGGGTGGCATCATCTGGTATTTTACAATGCACACCAGCTTTGATCGAATCACAGCCGGCCCGTTGTGATTTTTTGACTATCGAATAAATTTCGTGGTGTTTATCGGTAGCTTCACCAATCAAAACAGTACGCGTCATGTCAGCTGTATAACCCTTGAACAATGCGCCGGTGTCAATGACAACAAAATCACCACTCTGAAACGGCCGGTCGGTTGGCTTGGCATGTGGCAGGGCACTGTTCGGTCCGCCGGCAATAATAGTATCAAAACCTTCACCGTCGCCGTATTCATAGTATTTATTGCGAATGGCATTAGCGATTGTTTTCTCGGTAACACCTATTTTCAGCAGTGGTAATATTTCTTCAAAAGTGCGATCGGTAATTTCCACTGCTTTACGGATCAATTCTATCTCTGAAGCATCCTTAATGGCAGCGATTTCTTCCACGATCCGGCTGGTTGGTTCCCAGTCCACAGCAAAATAATCGTCCATTGTGCCAAACATGTTTACATTGACGAAATCACCTTCAAAGGCCAGGGAAAGTCCCTCCGGTACCAATCGCTGGTCCCGCATCATCTTCAGATGAGGATCACTACCGATGATCCGTTCAAATCCCTTCACCTGGTGTTTGGACTGTTCCATATAGCGTCCGTCCGAGAAAAACAACTGTCGCTCAGGCAGAATTAACAAAGTTCCTGCCGAACCGGTGAAACCCGATAAATAGCGTACATTGGTTAAGTTGGTAACCAGCATTCCATCCAGTTCCTGCTCGGCCAGAACCGATCTCAGTTTATCCTGTCTTCGTAAAAAATTGACGTCCGTCATTAATCGCCCTCTAATTTATCCGGCCTCTCCCGCCAGGTTTTGAATCTGTTGATTGATTTGTTCCCGTTCGGTTTTGATCCGCTCCGGATCATTACCTTTCTCTTCCAGAACATTAAGTACTTCCAAGGCCTGGTGGTAAAGCCCTTGATCCTTCAGAACCGCCATTAAGGTAAATGTGGCCATCCGAGTATTAATTGTCCCCGTTGTAGCGGCTGGTTCCGCTTCCGGTTGTTTTGATGCTGGTTTAACTTCCTCCGATTTTGTTTCGGCCGGGTGCGGCGCCGGTTCAGAAACCTTTACTCCCAGGCGTTTCAGAAACACCCGTGCCTGGGAATTTTCCGGGTCGAGTGCCAGCAGATGTTCCCAGCCCTGGCGCAATACCTCCACTGGCCGGCTTAAGCGTTCCTGGATTGTAACCAGCAGATGAGCGCCGCGTTTATGGCGCGGTTCTCCTGATAGCAGAACCTGTAACAGTTTCTCTGCTCCTTCAAGATCGCTCTCAGCCATGGTAATCTGGGAAAGTAAAAACAATCCGTCGGGATGTTCCGGATGATATGACAGACCGATCTCACATACCGATCGGGCCCTTGTATAATTACCGTCTTCAATATAGGCATCCACCAGATCGGTAAAGATCTCACTGGCAAAATTATCGGCAAATTGCAGTTCAAGTCCGGCTTTGGTTTCAGAATCAACCATATTTAGATCCATTGCATTTTAGTTTTTAAAGTGGAATGTTACCGTGCTTTTTCCGGGGATTGGAATCAACTTTGTTCTCCAGCATCTGCAGGGCGTTAATCAGGTGTCGACGGGTTGTCCGAGGTTCGATGATATCATCCAGATAACCCCATTCGGCCGCCACATAAGGGTTGGCGAACTTGGTCCGGTAGTCGTCGGCCAGTTGTCTTTCCATGGCCTGCTTATCATCCGCGGCGGCAATTTCGTTTCGGAAAATAATTTCTACCGCACCTTTGGGACCCATCACGGCAATTTCCGCCGAGGGCCAGGCCAGATTAACATCACCACGGATATGCTTGGAGCTCATCACATCGTAAGCACCGCCATAGGCTTTACGGGTGATAACAGTAATTTTAGGAACGGTGGCTTCGCAGTACGCATACAGTAACTTTGCTCCGTTCTTGATAATTCCGCCCCACTCCTGATCGGTGCCGGGCAGGAACCCGGGCACATCTTCAAAGGTAATGATGGGAATATTAAAAGCGTCACAGAACCGCACGAACCGGGCACCTTTCATCGATGAGTCAATATCAAGGGCGCCAGCCAGATGGGATGGATGATTGGCTACGATTCCAACCGAATAACCACCCAGGCGGCCAAAGCCCACCACAATATTCTGGGCGTAATGCTCGTGTACTTCTAAAAATTCTCCTTTGTCGACCACTGCTCTTATGACCGCATGCATATCGTAGGCTTTGTTGGGATTTTCCGGCACGATTGAATCCAGCTCCAACGCTTCACGTTCCATTGGATCGTCGGTTTCGACAAAGGGCGGGTCTTCCTGGTTGTTGGGCGGAAAATAACTCAGCAGTTTTTTTGTAATCTCAAGTGAATGTACTTCGTTCTCACCGGCAAAATGAGCAACACCGGATTTGGTAGCATGGGTCATTGCTCCACCCAGCTCCTCGAAAGTTACATCCTCGTGTGTCACGGTTTTGACGACATTGGGACCGGTAACAAACATATGGCTGGTGCCCTGGGTCATAACCGTAAAATCAGTTATGGCTGGCGAGTATACCGCTCCCCCGGCACAGGGACCAAGAATGACTGAAATCTGTGGTACAACACCAGAGTAGAGCGTGTTGCGCAGAAATATCTCCGCATAGGCTCCCAGGCTCACAACCCCCTCCTGGATGCGGGCGCCACCGGAATCATTAAGTCCGATCACCGGGGCTCCTACCCGACCGGCGTGATCCATTATTTTACAAATTTTTTCTGCGTGGGCTTTTGAAAGAGCGCCGCCGAAAACCGTGAAATCCTGAGAAAAAATAAAAACTTTCTGATCCTTAATCGTACCGTAACCGGTTACAACTCCGTCACCAAGATATTTCTTTTCATCCAGACCAAAATCGTGGGTCTGATGCTGAACGAACATATCGGTCTCCACAAAGGAGCCCTTGTCCAGCAACAGGTCTATCCGTTCCCGGGCGGTCAGTTTTCCCTTGGCGTGCTGCTTATCGATCCGGGCTTGACCACCACCCTGTCGGGCCTGTTCCCGGCGGGTTTCCAGTTCCTGCAGTTTACTTTTCATCGGCGGTTCTGGTTTACCCAGTCGGTTATATAATCGATTGTTTCCTGCACCGGCGTGCCGGGTCCAAACAATTTACCAATCCCCAGTGATGATAGTTCCTCCATATCCTTATCAGAAATGATACCACCACCGGTCAGCAGAACATCGTCCAGCTTTTTGTCACGCATCAATTCCAGCACCCGGGGAAAGATCGTCATATGGGCACCGGACAGAATTGAAAGGGCAATTACATCCACATCTTCCTGGAGGGCCGCGGAGACAATCATCTCCGGGGTCTGGCGCAGACCAAGGTAAATCACTTCCATTCCGGCATCACGGTAGGCCGCGGCCAGAACTTTAATACCACGATCATGGCCATCCAGGCCCGGTTTGGCCATTAAAATACGAATCTTACGTTCCATGAAAATTCACCTCACAATTAGCCGGTTATTCCGGTGGGACGGATACCATTTTTGTCCCGAGAAGACCCAATTACAAGGTTGAATTTAATTAACCCGGAAGGGATTTCCAGTAAATTGCCATCTGGTCTGGATTTACTACTCAGGAAAATTATTTACCCAACCTATAGCGGTAGAAAACACTGACATTCAACAATCTGTTGTAGGCTCTGTCACGTATCGGACCCCCATATATATTATCCATGCCAAGGTAATATGTTGTCCTCAGACCCAGTGAATTAGTAATAAAGAATTCTGTTCCAATCCGATATCCATAATCTTGATCAAAACTTTGCTCATCAAATCTATCAATTTCTTTACCACCAAGTTCAGTTATACCAAGAATATTACCGCCTGAACTAAAGCCCAATAAAAAGGCAACTCGTTTCGGTATTAAACCTAATCTTATTAGCATATACATTCCATAGCCATGGTAATTATCGATTCCATCAGAAAATTTCGCCGTATGTCGATAGTATTCTAAACCTAGTATGTAGTGTTTACCTTGGTATTCCAAACCAGTTGTTCCACCGATTCCTCCACCAGTATACTCACGGTCACCCGATCCGCTTTCACGATATATCAAATTTGAACTGTTGAGACCTACATTTACACAAAAATAATTTTCGATTGCGGCAGTATTATGCTCTTTAAACTTCACACTCGACCAGCGATTACCCCGGTTTCTAGTATTAATCTTATATTTTAATTCAGCAAAAATATTCCTGTTCAGGGCATTGTATTCTGGTTCCAGGTTTTCATACAGTTGACTGAATCCTTGATAGTAATGCAAACCTACAATTAAATCATCGTTTATTTGATAATCCAAACCCAGTAGTAATCCAAAATCCAGATTCATATCAGCATAATCAATTTCACCCCCGTTAACAGGACCATATACACCTTTTTCTTTAATAATCCAGTCGCCATTAGTTGGAATTCCCAGCTGAAAGCCCCCATTTATTTTAAAACTAGTGGCAAATGCATAATTATATGACCCATATATATCCACATAGCCAAATCGATCTATTTCGGTAATTTCATCCTCTGACAATTTTGAAAATTTAAATCCGGATCCACGCTGAGAATATCTAATACCTACTGTATAAGGATACTTGGTGCATTCCACTCCAGCCAAAAAGCCCGTTTTCGGTTTAATACTTAATAAATCATACATATCATCATCATGGAAATGTATCCAGGATTGTGACCCACCTAAGGTAGCATAAAAATCTTGACCTGCTATGATTGATGTCAAAATGATTATCATTCCAATTGCTGTCTTTTTCATGATTTCCCCCTATTCAATTTCAATATTATAAATATATTATCTCTGATAGCTATCCAGCACAAATGTCACCGGACCATCGTTTACCAGATGTACCTCCATCATGGCGCCGAATTCACCCGATTCCACCGGCACCTCTTGTGATCTTAACTGGTCCATGAAATCCTCATAGAGCCGTTCCCCATCTTCAGGAGCGGCAGCGTTAATGTACGACGGCCGACGGCCCTTGCGCCAGTCCCCACAGAGTGTAAACTGGCTTACCACCAGTGCTGAACCACCTACATCCTGAATCGACAAATTCATTTTGCCCTGCTCGTCATTAAATATCCGCAGACCGGCGATCTTGCCAACCAGGAATTTCACATCGCTTTCGGAGTCACCATTGAATACCCCCAGCAAAATCATCAATCCATGACCGATTTTGCCAACAGTTTCATCGGAAACTATAACCTTACTCTCCGAAACACGCTGAATTACGGCGATCATTTACTTTTCTCTTTACCTGCTAATTACACGAATTTAAACAAAGTAACCAGTAATAAGTTAAAACTAAATCTTGTGATAGAAAGTGAAATAAAATATTGACTTGGCAGAAATCGGATTGATAAAAATTAAACCTTAAGTATAAATATCCCGCTGTTTCTGCATTTTATTAAATTTCGATTTTTCCGTGTATTCTGTGGTTATTTCTCACTCCACCCAAACGTTATTCTTCCCCAGCATTTCACCGAGCTGTTTCAGGAATTCCCGGTGGGACGAAACCTTTAGATTATGACTGATGATGCGTTTCTCCTTACCTTTTCCATTTCCCTTTCCATTGGGGACGTGGAACATCAGGCCGCATTTGCCTTTGTATTGGGTGGCCAGATCATGAAGCTGTTCAACCTGTTCGGTGGTATGATCATCGGGATTGATGCGCAGGTTAATTCGCTTGGAATAGTAATCGCGTACCTTGGTTATCGGTACAATCTCATCGGCCAGCATCTTCAGGTCACTGAAATCCGAATCAGTGGAAGGCTTACCCTGAATAAATACCAGGTTGTCGTTAAAAATATCGGTCCGGTATTTTTCAAAACCATCTGAAAAAATGGTGATATCCGCCGAGCCTCCCAGACATTCCAACTTGAAAAACGCCATTGTTTTGCCCTTCCGGTCCTGGTGATGGCGCAGTTCCTGAATAGTACCGCCCACCCGTACTTTCTCCAGTTGTATATTCTCAGCGGAGTCGGAAAAATCGAAGGTCGAGAATTGTTCCAGATCCTCGGCGTATTTCAGCAGGGGGTGTCCGGACAGATACATTCCCAGTACCAGTTTTTCATTATTCAGTTTTTCGGTCTGGTTCCAGTCTTCAACATCCGGCAGGTCGGGAATCTGGATCACGCTTTCCTCGCCGATCACATTTCCGAACATATCGACCTGGTTGCGGTTGCGGGCGGCGGCGGACTGCTGGGCGTACTTCAAGGCCGAGTCAACCTGTTCAAACTGCTGGGCCCGGTTACCTTCCAGTTCATCCAGAGCCCCGGCCATGATCAGGCTTTCCAGTACTTTTTTATTCACTGCCCGGGGATCAACCCGCATGGACAGGTAGAATATGTTTTTAAACGGCTCATCGCCGTTGCGCACTTCAATAATTTTTTCCAGGGCTTTCGTGCCTACATTCTTGATGGCATTCAAACCGAATGAGATTGTCTTTACATCCAGCGGTTTGAATTCCACCCCCGACACATTTATATCGGGATTGTTGACCTTGATACCCAGTTTTCGGCATTCGTTGATCAGGATAACCACCCGGTCGATGTTGGACATTTCACTAGTGAGGTTGGCACTCATGAAAGCCGCCGGGTAATGGGTTTTAAGCCAGGCCGTCTGATAGGCAATATAGGCGTAAGCGGTGGAGTGACTCTTATTGAAACCGTATTGGGCGAATTTTTCGATCAGATCATAAATTTGCCGGGCTTTCTTTTTCCTGATACCTTTTGCTTCGGCCCCGGTAACAAATTTTTCACCCAGTTCCGCCATCAGCGATGCAATCTTCTTTCCCATGGCCCGGCGCAGGTTGTCTGCTTCAGCCAGGCTCATTCCACCGATTTCATGGGCAATCTGCATCACCTGTTCCTGGTAAACAATGATCCCATAGGTTTCATTCAGGATCGGTTCCATTGCCGAATGTAGGTATTCGATCTTTTTCTTGCCATGCTTGCGCTTGATAAAATCATCGATGTTTTCCATCGGGCCGGGCCGGTAGAGGGCGTTCATGGCAATCAGGTCTTCGATAACCGTGGGTTTGAGCTTTTTCAGGAATTCGCGCATCCCAGAGGATTCAAACTGAAATATTCCGGTAGTCAAACCTTTGGCAAACAGCTTGTAGACTTCCGGGTCATCCAGAGGTATATTTTCTATGTCGACCTCGATATCCTGATCTTTCAAAAGCTTCAGCGCCTTGTCGATCACCGTCAGATTGCGCAGGCCCAGGAAGTCCATTTTCAACAGGCCCAGTTCTTCCAGACATTTCATATCGAACTGGCTGGTAACATCGTCGGTATTGGACTTATAAAGCGGAATATAATCAGTTAATTCACCGGGGGCAATTACAACTCCGGCGGCATGGATCGAGGCATGGCGGTTCATCCCTTCCAGTACCCGGGAATGGCGCAGGAGCTCGGCATAGCGATCGTCCTTTTCCAGCTCCTTCATCTCAGGATTTGCCTTAATTGCATCTTCCAGAGTCACTTTCGGCCCCGCGGGAATCATCTTGGCAACCCGGTCGGTCTCACCAAAGGTAAAACCCAGCACCCGGCCCACATCGCGGACTACCTGGCGGGCTTTCATTTTTCCGAAGGTAATAATCTGGGTGACGGAATGGTGTCCGTAGACATCCTTGATATAATCAATGACTTCGCCCCGGCGCTCGATACAAAAATCAATGTCGATATCCGGCATGGACACACGCTCGGGATTCAGAAATCTTTCGAACAGCAGATTGTGGCGGATCGGGTCGATGGTGGTGATTCCCAGGCCGTAGGAGACTAGCGAACCAGCAGCTGATCCACGCCCGGGCCCAACCGGAATCTGGTTGTCACGGGAGTATTTTACAAAATCGGCAGTAATTAAAAAATAGCCGGCAAAACCCATCTGCCTGATGGTATTCAGCTCAAAATCCAGCCGTTCACGCAGATCGGGTGTCAGATCTCCGTAAAGTTTCTCCACGCCGGCTATTGTCTGCCGCCGCAGGTATTCATCGGGATCGCTGGTGCCCGCATCTTCCGGGATCGGGAATTTCGGCAGGTGGTAGGTGTCCATGTCGAAATCCATATCGATGGAATCAGCAATGCAGCGGGAATTCCCAATCACCTCCGGGTATTCCTTGAACAGCTCGTACATCTGATCCTGGGATTTGAGATAAAACTCCGGTGTGGCATAGCGCAGGCGGTTGGGATCGTGTAAATCCTTGCCGGTTCCCAGGCAGAGCAGAATATCGTGGGATTCGGAATGTTCACCCTTGGCGTAGTGGGCATCATTGGTAGCAATCAGCGGTAAGTCCAATTCCCTGGCTACCTTGGCCATGTTCTGTTGGTTGATCTTTTCCTCGGCGATACCATGATCCTGCATCTCCAGGTAGTAGCGGTCCGGGAACATGGCAGCGTATTCCTCCGCTACGGGAAGGGCAGCTTTCCAGTCGTTGGCGATCAGAGCCGCTTTCTGGGGGGCACCCTGGAGGCAGGCCGACAGAGCGATCAGGCCCTCCGAATGCTGCGCCAGTATTTCCCGATCGATACGTGGCCGGTAGTAAAAGCCCTCCAGATAACCGGCAGTGACCAGCTTGCACAGGTTCAGGTAGCCGGCATAATTCTGGGCCAGCAGCACCAGATGGTTATTACCCCAGCCCGAACCGGTCCTGTCGGCGGTCTTGGTGAAACGGCTTTCCCGGGCCACGTAAACCTCGCAGCCAACAATAGGTTTTATTCCCGCTTTCTTGGCGGCCTGGTAAAAAGATATGGCACTGAACATATTACCATGCTCGGTGAGGGCTACGGCGTCCATGTCCAGCTCCGCCGCCGTGCGCACCAGTGTATCTACCGTCTGGGCGCCATCCAGCAGGCTGTAATCGGAATGGTTATGCAGGTGTACGAATTCAGCGGGCATTGATCAACAACCGTTCGTTAAAAAGGAAAAATCCACGGCCTAGTTTAATGAGCGCACAATGGATAGGGAAAGGTTGATTTCATGAAATGGTGTTGATATTTGTTTTCATAAGTTCAATTAATTTTCTCCTGGGTAAAACAATATCCGGTACTTTATCTTCCTTTGTTGCTTTAATAACTTTCTGCGCCAACTCGGTAGAATTAGGTAAGTTATATTTAATTTCTGCAATTGCATGATGTATTATTGCTTTGGTAGTAACATCCTTATTATTTAGTTTTCTACAAAGGTTTATTGATTTAAGATATCTTTCCCTACCTTCAATATAATTCTTCTTCATGTAATATAATAAACCACTAGTTGCATAATAATATATTTGGGTCTCCTCTTCTAAAACTCTTGGGTACGAATCTAGTATTTTTTCTGCTTCAGTAATATTACCAACCAGCAAATATGCATAAGCCAAATTATTTTTTAATGTTAAATCATCAGAGTTAGCAATTAAACCCTCTTTAGCAAAATCAATAGCTTCATTTGCCTTACCTGATGAGCAGGCAATGCTAGAACCGCTTATGAATGGATGGCTTGAATAGGGTTCTTCAAGGCTCCATTTTCTAGCATTGTGTAATGATTCTTCAATCTTATAATTATAATATTGGTGCCATGTCAGGGCTTCGGTGCTTCTTGAATAATCAAGACAAGAATTATCTTGCATGTTAGGAAAATGGTTTCTCATAACCCATTCACCATGTGCAATCACACTTTCACTGGGGTTTTGCCACGCAAATCTAAAATTTCTTTTTGCTCGAGTTGTATTACCCGATCTTAACTCTAAGATTCCTTGAGTTTCTATTAGCTCTGAATAGTGAAATTGTAATTTCTCTGGAATCAAACTGGTATTTAAATATTTTATTCCTTTAAGCTTTTCACTATTCAAGATTGCGGCATTAATCTCTGTAGCTCGAATCCAAGGGTCATTGTTATAACCAACAGCGTTTTTTACATAATGATATCCACGATCGAACTCATCAATATGAATAAAAAACCTAAAAACTGATCTAACAATAAATCTTTCATATGGTGAAAGATTTATTGAAATAGTTGCTGCTTCTTTTGCTTTTTTATTCTGGCCTTTAATTGTATATAGTCTAGCTAACTCTAACCAGTAAATTGGATTATTTGGGTAATCTCTTAAAAATTTCTTATTCTTAGCAATTTCCAAATCTGTATTTACTTCTGTTATTTCTACATTATCTCCTCTTAAAACACTTTCAACAACATCATATAAAATTCCTTTTGTTTTCTTATTCCTCTTTAAATAAGTCGCTAAAGATATTTTTTTTTCATTATCACCGATTACTATTGAAGAACTAAATAAATCAATTGCATGACCAAATGTTTTATTTGATTGGAATTTTGCATATTCATGTTCAAATATCTCTAATGTTCTACTATTTACATTAATTGGTTCTTCTTTATTTATTGAAAATTCATTTTGCCTACACGATCTTCTATAAGAACACCATTTGGGAATAACAAGAGACCTTTTTGAGTCTTTATTACCAATCATTATCTTTCACTTAATATAATTTGATAATCTATCAATTATAGAAATATATCTTTCCAACGAAAATTGTTTATGCCTTCTAATTAGTTTTTGGGGATTACCTCTGTTATCGGGGATGGGATTTGACAGTTCAGCTAGTATTATCATGAGTTCATCCCTAATTAATTCTGGTATTGACTCACTAATTTCTGCCAAAGACTCAGAATGCACCTTTAACAAATACGGTTTAATCTCTTCAAATTTACCACCAAAACACTCCGGTTTCTTATTCTCTGGTAACTTGTGTATCATTAAGGCAAGTAGATTAATTTGAGTAATCATAAAAAATAATAACCCGCCCATCATAAAGAAATCTGCGCCGAATCTTCTTGTTTCCCAATCATTGCTACAATATCTATACAATAATTCAATTGGTGCATATCTCAAATCACCATTATCCCAATTTGATTCATTACCAAGCTGTGTAGCATTTCCCAAATCAGAAATTTTTGAATAATTACCACCAAAAATTAAAATATTAGACGGTTTTATATCCTGATGTGCTATCTTTTTACTATGTAGTTGAGACAATCCAACTAAAGCCCCATGAAAAGATTTCAATTTCCATGATAAACTGGGATTTGAGATAAATTTATCTGATTTGAAATTTCCTTGAGCAATTTCAAATACTAAATATGGTACAGGCATCGCTTCATCCGGTTCGCGATATTCACCATTATCAATTGCTGAAACAACACGCCTCATTCTATTTTCTTCACAAAATTTAAGGAGATCTCTTTCATAGATATAATTCTCTGTCATCTCTTTCAGTGTATCAGCTGATAATCTACCCGGTCCAAATGCATATTGATAATTAAAAGCTTTTAAAAAGGCCAATTCCCCTTCTTCATTTCTTACATTATAACAAGTTGAAAAATATCCACTATTATCTTCCTGGTCTTTATTACGTTTTTCTATTATAAGCCATTTCCCTATAGTTTTTCCCAACAAATTAGATGCCAATGCCATAATAACCCTCCAACCTACTATTATAATATTTGAACACACTATTCAGAATTATGACGATGGGAATAATCATATTGATAAAGAATAATTCCACCTCCGAGTAGATACCGTAGTCAAATGTAAGTTGCTTATATTTATTGGCGCAAGTGGTTGTTTTGAATCAGTGAGCAGTGAAAAGTGAACAGTAATTAGTAAAAAATCAGGACCGACTGTCATCGTATATCTAGATTATTCATGATTCATTAAATTCAGAAGAAGTGGAAGG
>CAYPJE010000009.1:0-90158 GCA_964410945.1 uncultured bacterium | reverse complement strand
AAATTAACGGTACGTACGGAACTGACGATTGAAGTTGATTTCCGATCCGCTACACTTAGTTGTGATGGTAAGACTTATTCAATCGGTACGGTCGGCGCGGCGGCCCAGGAGCTGATCTTAACCGAAGGACTTGAAAACTGGGTTAAAGAAAAGATTAATTAACAACGAAGAAGACGAAAGCAACGAAAATTATGTTACTTTTGAACCAACCTGAGGAGTAACTAAATGCCAGCAATACGATATAAGGATATATGTGACTCCATAATTGGTATTGCTATTGCTGTCCAAAAGGAATTGGGTACGGGATTTCTGGAAAAAGTATATGAGAATTCTCTGGTAATTGCTTTTCAGGAAGCAGGAATAAAGGTTGAACAACAAAAGAGCATTGAGGTACAATTCAGGAATCAGATAGTAGGTGAATATTTTGCCGATCTGCTGATCGATGATAAAATAATTCTTGAGTTGAAGGCGTTAGAGGAAATACATCCGGTACACAAAGCCCAATTGATTAATTATTTGAAAGCTACTGGGTATAAGATTGGATATGTGATCAACTTTGGCAAGAGTCCGTTGGAATTCAAACGCTTGTCAATCCAATAAATAATATTTCGAAGAATTCGTTGATTTCGTTGTTACATAATAATGAAGGAAATTAAAATGGCAAAAAGAACAATTGTAGCGATGCCTGGTGATGGTATCGGAAAAGTAGTGCTGGAGGAAACCATCCGCGTTTTGGAAGCAGCCGGCTTTGAGGCTGATTACGTGGAAGGTGACATTGGTTGGGAATTCTGGTGCTCGGAAGGTAATCCCTTACCGCAGCGTACCATCGATTTGATCGAGAAACACAAGATCGGTCTATTCGGTGCAATCACTTCCAAACCAAAAGATGAAGCATTCGATGAACTGGCCCCGGAATTGAAGGAAAAGGGATTGGTCTATGCCAGTCCAATCGTTGGCCTGCGCCAGCATTTCGGCCTGGATATCTGTCTGCGACCCTGCCGGACCTACAAAGGTAATCCCTTGAATTTCATCCGCCGTGGTGCTGGTGATACGGTTGAGGAGCCGGAAGTTGATGTGGCTATTTTCCGCCAGAATACCGAAGGACTTTATGGTGGTGTGGAATGGAGTGATCCACCAGCACAGGTTTACGATGCCCTGATGACCCATCCCAAATTCAATAAGAATTTCGGTGAAGTTCCCAAGGACGAGATTTCCGTCTCCACACGTATTTTTACCAATAAAGCCACCGAGCGGATTCTGAGGGCGGCTTTCGAACATGCCAAGAAATATGGTTATAAATCGGTAACGGTTTGCGAGAAACCGAACGTAATCCGCGAAACATCCGGGAAGATGTACAAAATGGCCCAGCAGATTCAAAAGGCTGACTATCCCAACATTGAATTGTGGAATACCAATATCGATGCCCAGATGATGTGGCTGACGAAAAATCCGGAGAACTACGGTGTGATCGTGGCCGGTAACATGTTCGGTGATATCGTATCGGATGGTTTTGCCGGTCTGATCGGTGGTCTTGGATTCGCCTGTAGTGCCCAGTATAATCCGGAGACTGGTATCGGTGTCTTTGAACCAACCCATGGCAGTGCTCCCAAATATGCCGACTATCCGGTGTCCATTGTCAATCCGATCGCCATGGTTGAATCGGCCTGTATGATGCTGGATTTCATCGACGAACAGGCAATTGCCAAGAAAATAAGAACCGCTGTTGCTGAAGTAGTGGCCGAAGGTAAAGTACGCACCTATGATATGGCCAAGATGTCCGGCCGGGCCGATGTGGTTGAAAAAGGTGCCGCTTCTACTGTCGAAATGGCCGACGCTATCATTGCCAAAATATGAATCACTGATTTCACAGATTGTCACTGATTAGTAATTCTTGGAATCCGAGGAATCAGTGTAATCTGTGGTTAAATGAGGAAATACTATGAGTAAATCCATATCACGGCAGATCGCAGAATTTGCCGTTGGTCTGAAATACGAAGATTTGCCGCCGGATGTAATCCATGAGGTAAAGCGTTATCTCTATGATTCCCTGGGTTGCGCTTTTGGCAGCATGCATACTCCTGATGTCAATGCTATCCATGAGATCTATGAGGAAATGGGTGGGGCGGAAGAGGCCACCGTGATCGGTTTTGGCGATTCCATCCCTGCCGTGAATGCCACCCTGGTAAATTCACTGATGATACGGGCTCTGGACTTTAACGACATCTACTGGAAGGACGATCCCAGTCATCCCAGTGATATTATTCCGGCCGCTCTTACCGTGGCGGAAAAAGTCAATGCATCAATGGAGGATGTAATCGTTGCGATCGTGCTGGCTTATGAATTTGAACAGCGCCTGTGCCTGTTTGCCAAACCCGGCGTTCGGGAACGGAAATGGCACCATGCTACCCTGACCCAGTTTGTGTCACCAATCGTGGCTGGTAAAATCCTTGGGCTCACAGTAGACCAGATGGTAAATGCCATTGGCATCTCCGGTTGCCATAACCACACCATTGGCTGCCCCACGGCCGGGAAACTGACCATGATGAAAAATACCGTCGATCCCATGGCCGTCCAGTCCGGCGTATTTGCCGCCCTGATGGCCCAGAAAGGCTATTCCGGTACGGAAAAGGTCTTTGAAGGCAAGGAAGGCTTCATGGATGCCTTCATCGGCTGGAATGCCAAAGATGAACAGCTCAAGCCTACCGACATGGAGGGCCGTGATGGTGTTTCCTCCTGGAGCTGGGACGTGGATGCCCTGATTGGCAATCTGGGCAAGGACTATAAGATTCTGGAGTGTGGCATGAAAGCATTCCCGACGGAAGCCCTGACCCACACCCATTTATCATGTGTGCTGAAGGTGATGACCGGTAACGACCTGGATTATACCGACATTAAAGAAGTTCAGGTTACCTGTTTCGCCCAGGCTCATGATATTTTATTCGATCCCACTAAGTACCGTCCCGAATCACGGGAGACGGCTGACCATTCCCTGCCATATTGTCTGGCGGCGGCTATGGTAGATAAGAAAATTACTGTCGATTCATTCACCGATGAGAAATTGAATGATCCGCGTATTTTCGAAGTGATCGATAAAATCGTAGGTGTTCCATCGCTGGAATTCGAGAAGATGTTTCCGGCCAAGCAGCCATCCAAAGTTGTAGTGACTACAAATGACGGACAACAATACGAGGAATATCTGGAATATCCGAAAGGTGATCCTCGTGAACCGATGACTATGGATGATTTGGAGAATAAATTTAACTCCCTGTCGGCAGGACTGTTCAATGCAGAAGAATTGAAACAGTTGAAAGACACAATTTTCAATTGCGAGAAAATGTCTGCCCGAGATTTCATGAGTCAGCTGATAGTGACAGTCTGATCAGGAGACAGGTTTCTGATTGAGCTTTCTTCCAGGCTGATGCTGGAAAATACTCTGTATTCGTAGGGACAAGACATGTCTTGTCCCTACACATTTATTATCGTATGAGCTGGCCGAAATCGGTTTGCTCCTGCAATAATAATGTTTTAATCTGTAACTTTATGCCATTATGAAATACATCGGACCGGATTTTTATAATCTTACAGATTTACTTACCGAAGAAGAGCTGTTGATCCAGCAGACTGCCCATGATTTTGTTCAGGAACAATTCCAGCCCCTGATCATCGATCACCATCGCAATGGTACTTTCCCTATTGAGTTGATCCCGGAAATTGGCAATCTGGGTTTTCTGGGAGCCAATCTGCCGGAGGAAGGCGGCGGCGCCGGAGTAAGCAATGTAGCCTATGGTTTGATCATGCACGAATTTGAGCGTGGTGATTCGGGATTACGTTCCCTGGCCAGTGTCCAGGGTGGGTTGGTCATGTACCCAATCTGGAAATACGGATCAGATGCACAGAGGAAGCGGTGGCTCCCAAAGCTGGGGAGCGGTGAGGCTATCGGTTGTTTTGGCTTAACCGAACCGGATTTCGGGTCCAATCCCTCCGGGATGCTTACCCGTGCCCGACGTACCAGAGAGGGTTGGGTGCTGAACGGTACCAAAATGTGGATTACCAATGGCAGTCTGGCTGATATAGCCCTGGTCTGGGCTAAAGACGAAGATGATCTGATCCGCGGTTTTCTGGTTGAAAAGGGCGCGCCTGGATTTTCCGCACCGGAGATGCGGGGGAAGCTCAGCCTACGGGCCTCGGTTACCTCTGAACTGGTATTGGAAGATGTGCTGATACCGGAGGAAAATGTATTACCAGGAGTGGAAGGCCTGAAAGGGCCATTGTCCTGCCTGACCCAGGCTCGCTACTCCATCGCCTGGGGTGCCATAGGGGCTGCAGTTGACTGCTATGAAACAGCCCTCCGGTATGCCAAAGAGCGGCAACAATTCAGCCGGCCGATTGCCGGCTACCAACTGACCCAGGCTAAGCTGGCCGACATGTTGGAAGAAATTACCAAGGCCCTGTTGCTGGCGATTCAACTGGGACGTTTGAAGGATAGTGGTAAAATGAACTTTACACAGGTTTCACTGGCTAAGCGCAATAATGTGCGAGTGGCCCGCGATATTGCCCGTAGTGCACGGGAGATTCTGGGAGCTAACGGCATTTTGGATGAATATCCCGTTCAGCGCCATGCTATGAATCTGGAATCTGTGTATACCTACGAGGGTACACATGAAATTCACACCCTGATTCTGGGGCAGGCCATAACCGGTCTGCCGGCCTTTGATTGACAGGATAATTATGAGTGTATTTGAAACATTTACCAGCTTATTTATAAAAGATAATACTGGTAGTAATTATCGGGTCCGGGTTGGCAAATTCCAGGGGTGGGTCTCAGTAGTGGTCAATGCTATTCTATTCGTTCTGAAATTTACTCTAGGCCTGGTTTCCGGCGCTATCAGCCTCATGGCCGATGCTATCCACACCCTCAGTGATGTAGTTTCATCAGCCGTGGTGATCTGGGGCTTCAAGGCGGTGGAAAAACCGGCTGATGCTGAACATCCTTACGGTCATGGCCGGGCCGAATATGTAGCTACCCTGGTGATTGCTATTCTGCTGGCGGTTGTGGGGATAGAGTTTATCCAGTCCGGGATTGACCGGATCATGCATCCCGAGGAAATAATGGCTCATTGGTGGATGATCATTGCCGTGGCTGCCACGATTGTGGTTAAGGAAATAACAGCCAGCTTTGCCATCTTTCTGTCCAAGAAGATCGAATCCGGCACCTTACAAGCCGATGCCTGGCACCACCGCACTGATGCTATCTCATCCCTGTTGGTGGTGGTGGCAATGGTGGCCGGACGATTCGGCTATCACAATGTTGACGGTTATGCCGGGGTGGGCGTTGCCCTGATTATCCTCTGGACGGCGTGGGAGATAGCCCGCGATGCCATCGATGACTTGATCGGCAAGCCCCCCAGTGATGATGAGCTGGAAGCGATCCGGTCGGCGGCCATGTCTGTTGCCGGTGTCCTGGGAACCCATGATATTTCCGTTCACAGCTATGGCAGCGACAAGTATGCCAGCATCCATATTGAGGTGGACGCCAACCAGCACACTCTTAAAACCCACGATATCGCCGAAGCAGTGGAAGAAGCCATTAATCATCGTCTGAATGTGAATCCCACGGTCCATATCGATCCGGTTTACATAGATCATCCCATGGTGAACAAGGTAAAGGATTCTCTGGAACGCTACCTGTCCACCAATTCAATGGTGACCAGTTTTCATGATATCCGCATTGTTGATACAGAAGACCACAGCGTGATCCTGTTCGGTTTGAATGTGAGTTCACAGGCAACGAAGAAAACCCGCAGCCAGCAATACCAGCAGATCAAGGACAGCTTGGAGACGGAATTTCCTGGCTATACCCTGATAATGAAAATTTCACCGATTCATAAATACGCATGAAACATTTAACTGACTACCGCGCTGAATTTCCCCACACCAGACAGAATATGGTCTATCTTGACCATGCCGCTGTTTCGCCGATGAATAACCGTGTGAAAGCCAATCTGGAAGCATACATTAAACAGGCCCAGGGAGAAAAGATCGAGAACTGGTTCGACACCATGGATATGGCCGAGGCGGCACGGGATAAGTTTGGCAAGCTGATCAATGCGCCCAAGGAACGAATTGCTGCTGTGCGTAACACAACCGATGGAATGATTATGTTGGCCCGGGGTTTGAAGTGGGAAAAGGGTGATCGTATCATTCTGCATAAAATGGAATTCCCGTCCAATGTCTATCCCTGGTGGGATTTGCAGCCATTTGGGGTGGAATTGGATTTTCTGACCACCGAGCTTGGTGTAGTTACCCCGGAAGCACTGGAAGAAGTAGTCACTGACCGGACCAGGTTGGTGGCAGTAAGTTGGGTACAGTATTTCAGCGGTTATAAAAATGACATTGTCGCTTTGGCCGAGTGGTGTCATGCACGTGATATTCTTTTAGCCGTGGATGTGATGCAGGGTCTGGGAGCGCTGCAGTTTGATAATGAGATTGCCAAAGCAGATTTTATCGCCACCGGTACGGCCAAGTGGTTGATGGGGCCTCAGGGAGTAGGCTTTGTATATCTCACTGAAGAACTGCAAGGGCGAATCCATCCACCACACCTGGGTTGGCAGGGTAGAGACAGCCTGATGGACTTCCATAACTATGACCAGCCTTTGAAAGCGGACGCCAGCCGTTATGAATTCGCCACACCGTTCAGTCTGGGGATCTGGGGTGTGAATGGAGCACTTGATTTATTATTGGAAGCGGGGCAGCCAGCCATTGAAAATCGGATTATTGAATTGACTGACTATTTAACCAAACAGCTGATCACACGCAATTACCGAATCGTTTCGAGCCGCTCAGAGTGCGTTAAATCCGGGATCCTGATTGCCAGTAATCCAGACCCGGAAAGGAATCAACAGGTTTACGATTATCTGCAGAAAAAGGATATCCATCTGTCATATCGCAATGGTAACCTGCGAATTTCACCTCATTTCTATAATACGGAAGCGGAGCTTGAAAAGCTGGTAGAGGTTGTGAGTTATTTGTAATTGATTAAAGTATAGAAGATTTCAGATATTGAATTTGGGGTGGTGGATGAAAGAATTGGGTTGACAATAAATTATAATACTGGTTGACAATAAGTTGACAATAGTGTATTATGCAAATTAATAACAGCATATTATGGATACTAAAAAACGCATAATAGAACTATTGAATCAAACTGATTCAATTTCCGGACAGGAATTATTGCAGGATCTGAAAATCAGCCGGCAGGCCCTGAACAAGCACATGAAAATCTTGATTGAGCAAGGTCTGGTCAGGAAAATTGGCGTGACTCGTGGTGTGAGATATGAAAAAGGCAAAGGGAAAAAAGCACCGCCTATACTTACATATAATCGTATATATCCAATCCATGGCTTGGCGGAAGATTTGGTGTTTAGTGAGTGTGATACTATTCTTAATCTTCAGAAAGCTTTGTCTGGAAACGTGTTCAATCTCTTTCAGTATGCCTTTACTGAAATGTTGAATAATGCCATCGACCACTCAAACTCTTCCCGGTGTTCCGTGAGTGTGCGCTATGATAATTATAATGCAGAATTCAGGGTCAGAGATTGGGGAATCGGAGTATTTACTTCAATTGAATCTAATTTTGGTTTGAGTAATGAAAACGAGGCAGTGGGTGAGTTATTGAAAGGGCGCACCACTACCATGGCGGAAAGGCACAGTGGGGAAGGAATATTTTTTACTTCGAAAACAGCCGACTATGTTCATTACAGATCGCACGGCATGGTCTTAAAATATTATGGTGGTGGAAGTGATACTGTACTGGAAAAAAATAAGTATATCCGGGGAACGGAAGTATTCTACCGTGTCAGCCGCCAATCAAACTTTAAACTGGATAGAATATTCAGAGAATACGCACCAGAGGAATTTGATTATAAATTTGAAAAGACCAGAATAGCAGTGAAATTTTTTGAAGAAGAATATCTGTCCCGCTCCAGTGCCAAGCGAATGCTGTATGGTTTGGAGAAGTACAGATCAATATTACTTGATTTCAAGAATGTGAAAGCGATTGGACAGGGTTTTGCCGATGAAGTTTTTCGGGTATTTGGAAATGCTCATCCAGATATTGAAATTGATATAACTAATTCGACTGAATCGATTGACATCATGGTTCGGCATGTGGTTGACAACAAGTTGACAATGGAGTGAAAAACTTCATAATTGCACAGGTTGTACAAAACAGGTATGCTGTGCATGTATTTAAAACCTAACAGTAATCAAGTGTCATTCGGCATTTAGATGACTTGTATCACTCTGGTCGCTGGCATTCCTTTTCATTTTTTCATACCATTCCTGGCCGCTGTAAAATTCATCGGAACAATCGGGACAGAGTCCGTGACTAAATGACAGGTCGGCATGTTGATTAAGATATGTTTCCAGCAAGTTCCAATAGCCTTTATCATCACGGATTTTTTTACAACTGGAGCAGATCGGGATTATATCCTGCAATTCCCTGATTTCTTTCGATGCGGCTCTAAGTTCTGAGATCAGCTTTTCCTGGGCGGACTCCTGCCGTTTGATTTCATCGGTAAAGATGTAAACAACGAAGATTATCCCGATTTGAAAAAGGGATATGGCGGATATGAAAAATACATTATTGGCCGTTGGATCAAGGTGGATAAGCGGTGTCGCTGAAATGAAGAATTCACATATAAAGAACAATACTATTGAGGTGGCTCCGAAAAATATTTGCTCAAAACGGTTGGTATACCTGGATAACAGGAAAATCGATGAAGGAATTGCCAAATAATAATAATGGAAACCGGTTTGTCTGGTAAATATTATTGAGGAATATATGAATATATGAACCATATAAACCGTGAATTGCCATCGCAGAGCAAGGTTGATACGGCTATATTTAATCAATGCAAAGGTCAGTGAATAACCAGCGATAAAAACAATATTCACATAAATGGCAGTTTTAAATGCATAGATGATATACAGTACAATGTATAACAAAGATGATGACATCGTTAGCACGGTTATCAGACCAAGCAGGCGTGCCTTTTGGAGTGCGGCTTGATTATTTATCATATTTCTCTATTGATTACTCCAGACGGGTATAATCTAATCGATTATGAAGGATCAATGTCCTTGTAAATTAAGATCTTATTGCTATATACGACCTGTTTGGTTTTTTATTCGGGTCGCAAATATTAACAAGTACCAAAAGACATAGCAAGTATATTTTTATTCACAGGATGATTTGCGACATGAATCACAATAATCATAATTAATCCTTTATTTCCTGGCAGGTTATATAAATATGATATAATCCTTTCAGCATCAAATCATCATCGTGGTGGGTTATAGATTCGCCGGACCATTCCATCGATCTGATCGGCGCCACCCAGCAGAATACCGCTGGTAAGTCCGGTCTGGGTATTGGCGTCTGCGATTAGATTATAAACCCTGTTTGTACATGATCCATACTTCTGATTTCAAAGAGGTGATATTGTGATTAAAATGAACTTTACAATAGGGGAAATAGGGGTTTAGAAGGGTACTGATTCTTCTGGCATCATGCACTGACTATAAGAGAACAGTTATAACTATGCCAGTGTATGTACTAATCCAAGAATTGACGCAACAATTACTTGTGGTGGAGTATGTGCTTTTAAAACGCTCTGCAAAACCCCAACCAAGGTCGTCAAGTCAGCTATATCTAATTAACGCCAAGGTCAGCGAATAACAAGTGATTCATTAATCATATAATTGTATCGTACTTAAATAGTTGATTAAACTATCAGAAAATTCATTTGCTCCATTTTGATTCAGATGATCGGTATCCCAAAATAGCGTGTTGGTATTGAATTTTTGAGTGTAGTCAAGGACGTAGTTACCATCCTTAATTAATTGTTCGCGCTCACGTATATATTTATCAATTATTGAATCCGGGATCAAATTATAATAATCGCTGTGAACAGGTGTGCCAACTATTAAAACATCTATGTTACGATACTTACAAAGGTCTATAATTTTATTAAGGTATGAAATTGATGTTTTGGATATTCCGGCCAAATCATTTTTAATATGATAGTGGTTTTTAATTTTACTCTCAACCCCTGATAGGTTGCTGAAATAGTTATTGTAATAACCCCCCATGAAGTTGAAATGATTTGTATGTGGGTATAAGCACAAATTTTTAAAAAAAGAAATATAAAATCTGTAATCGCCAAGCACAATCCGGCCGGATGTTCTTAATCTGTTGATTGGATATATCCTGCTATACGTTGCAAATGCTCTTTTACTATCCCAATACTTTTGGTCATTGGTTGCCGATAGTTTATGATGGGAAAAACCCAGAATTACTATTTTCGGTCGGCAATACTCTAATAAGTACAGAAGTTTAGTATATGAAACAAAATATGTTTCAAATGGCTGGGATATATTTACAGCTGAAGTAAACCGATCCGGATCAACTGCTCGTGCCATGTGCGAATCACCTACAATTAGAATGTCGGTTGGCTGTATTGGTGGCTTTTGGAAATGAAATATTAATTTGTTTATGCAGAAATTCAAGGAGACATAAATGAAGAAAAAAACTAATATTCTGGTAAGAAAGGTCTTCATCGCTGTAATCAAAACTGGAAGTAAATAAATTCTTGAGGTTTATCGGCGAACGACAATGTCACAATCAGGATGCAATAATATATTATCCATCGAAAAGGTCGAAACCAGGTAAGCCCCAGTTTTTCGAGAGCGTGTTTGTTCTCTCGGCCGATCCATTCAATCATGATAGAAATAAAAATAATTATCAGTAAGATTAATAAATTATCACTGCCGGGGAATACTGGCCGAGTAAATATGCCTTTTGTAAATATTCGGGAGATATATCCTATGGCATGACTGATATTTTCTGCTCTAAAAATAATCCATGCGAATGTAGTCATTAGAAAAGTAAGAGATATTTCAAATATTTCACGTATTGTTGGAATATACTTACCTGGTTTAACTATGGATAAATATCTTCTATTCCTTCCAGTTATGATCAGTGGAATATAGTATATTGCGTTGATAGCTCCCCATATTATAAAGGTCCAATTAGCACCATGCCAGAAACCAGAGACAATAAATATTATCAATATATTTCTTATTTTGAACCAGTTGTTGCCGTTGCTGCCACCAATTGGGATGTAAAGATAATCCCTGAACCACGAAGAGAGTGAAATATGCCAGCGGCGCCAAAATTCGGCGATATCCCTGGAAAAATATGGGAAAGCAAAATTTTGTTTTAGTTTGAAACCAAACAATCGGGCGGTTCCAATTGCAATGTCAGAATAGCCGGAAAAATCACCATAAATTTGAAAAGCAAATAAAACCGCACCAAGAAGTAGGGTACTGCCAGATAAAGATTCATAGGCTTCAAAAATCAGGTTGACATGTTTTGCGCAATTATCGGCAATGACTATTTTTTTAAATAATCCCCAAAGTATTTGTCTCAACCCGTCGACTGCTTGTTCGTAATGAAATATTCGTTTATTCGTGAACTGGGGAATCAGATTAGTAGCTCTTTCTATTGGGCCAGCAACTAGCTGAGGAAAAAATCCAACAAAGGCTGCTACACTAATAAAATCCCGGCATGGTTCAAGCTTTCCACGATAAATGTCAATTGTGTAGCTCAAGGTCTGAAATGTGTAAAAACTTATTCCCAGTGGTAAAATGATGTATAAAGAATCAGTGCTAATTTTCATTCCGAATAATGAAAATGCAGTTGAGAAATTTTCCATAAAAAAATTATAGTACTTAAATATGGCCAGCAATCCAATATTAACGGTAATGCTAACTGCCAGAAGTGCTTTTTTACCAAATTTGGTTTTTTCCTGTGGTATTTTCAGCCCGATATAATAATCTGTACAGGTACTGAATAATATCAACCAAAGAAACCGCCAATCCCACCAGGCATAGAAAACATAACTGGCAATAACAACCAGGAAATTCTGCCATCGCAAATTTTTATTAAATCCAAACCAATATAGAATAAACACAATTGGCAGGAATACTGCGAAGTCTATTGAGTTGAAAAGCATTAATTATAAAACCTTGTCGTCAAGTATTCCTTAATGGTGGGCAGAAGTGGAAAGAGTCTTAATGACATGCTTTGAAAATATGATATAATCCTTTCAGCGTCAAATCATCATCGTAGTGGGTTATTGATTTGGCGATTCCGCCAATTACTTTTCCCAATCCGCCGGTTACTACCACAGGGATATCATTCCAGCCCTTTTCTTCTTTGATTCGCCGGACCATTCCATCGATCTGATCGGCGCCACCCAGCAGAATACCACTGGTAAGGTTGGTCTGGGTATTGGTGCCGATGGCGGATGTAGGTACGGTAAAATCGATGCGGTGCAGCAGAGCGGCCTTTTCCAGCAGGAAGTTAGCACTGATCTCCAAACCAGGAGCAATCGCACCACCGATAAAATTACCGTTTCCATCAATCACATCATAGGTGGTTGCTGTTCCGAAATCGATGATTATTGACGGTTTCCCATATAATTTTTGCCCGGCAAAACAATTGGCTATCCGGTCAGCCCCTACTTCCTGGGGTGCCTCGACCAGCAGTTTAATGCCTATGTCCAGGGATCCGTTTACCTCCAGTGGCTCCAGATTGAGATAGTTGGTGGTCATTTTACGAAAGACGAAAGTCAATTTCGGAACGACGCTCCCGAGCACTACTCCCCCCAAACTGCTCAGATCCACATTGTGGGTCTGGGCTAACTGCTGAACGACAGCCCAGCTTTCGTCGATTGTCCGTGATTCGTGGGTTTGCAGCCGCCAGCTTTTTACCAGGTCGCCATTTTTAAAGAGACCTAATACGGTATTTGTATTACCAACATCGATGGTCAGGATCATTTTGCCTCCCGGAAATGTTTAATTTCCCCGCTGGCGTAAGCATTCAACTCGCCGTTGATTTCCAGAATTGCCTCGCCTTTTCCATTTATCCCCTTGAATTTACCATTTATGGTAGAATTACCGGATACCATTGTTATGGATTTATTGATCAGAGCGCCTGATCTATTCCATTCCTGCACGATCTCCGATACCGAGTAATCCCGCAGATTTCTTTCCAGCGATGTAAATACTGCAATCAGTAAATCCTCCCGGTCATGAGTAATTCCGGTGGACTGATAAAGGCTGGTTGCTGTTGTCCTGATTTCTTCTGGATAGGAGGAAAGCTCGTCATTTACATTGAGTCCGATTCCGATAACGGCAGCGCTGATATCTGAGCCGGCAATCCGGCTTTCACAGAGAATGCCGCCTGTTTTACGGGAATTGATAAGGATATCATTCGGCCATTTCAGGTAAGCAGGGATATTTAATTTTTTTATTGCTTCGGCAACCGAAACACCGGCAATAATAGGAATCAGGCCAGCCTGATCCGCTGATAGATCTGGTTGGAGCAAGATTGAAAAAGTGAGTCCTTCCCCCGGTTGGCTATGCCAGGTATGTTTACCCCGTCCACGCCCGGAGGTCTGGTTATCGGTGATTATAATTAAATTAGATTTTAAACCCTGTTTGTACAGGTCCCACGCCGCTGTGTTAGTTGAGGTGACGCTGGGATAATAATGAATTTTCCAGCCGGGATGATGGTGGTTGAGAAGGGTGCTGATTCTTCCGGTATCAAGCACTGTCTATAAGAAAAACAGTTTCAGCTGTACCAGTGTCAGTACGAATCCGAGGATTGATCCAACAATCACCTGGGATGGAGTGTGTGCTTTTAATACGACTCGCGAAGTTCCAACCAGGGCCGTCAAGGCAGCCATCGGCAGCATGTAGGAATTCCACATCACCCACAGGGCGGCCAGCGGGCCAGTGAGTCCCATGGCGTGGATTGAAATCTTCCAGTATTTAGTGATTAACATAACCACTACCAGGTTTACCAGAGAACAGAATACCAGGCCCTTGGGCAGATTGTCAGCTCCCAGCCAGTCAAAGATGATAAATGCGGCCGCATAAGAACCCAGTCCCACCAGAAGGGGGACTAACCGCTGGTCCCTGCGTGAAACATCCAGGTCGGTAATAGAACCGCGTTTTCGCATTATTAATAACGTAGTAACCGGTACTATTGCAGTAAATAAAAAGGCAATCAGCCAGAGCATGAGACGATTGCTGTTCGGAAAGCCAGTCTGGTTAATAAGAATAGCGAAGGCACTGGGTGCGACTATCACCGGGCTGAACAGATTGGATAATATTTTTGAGAGCGGGATCATTTATTAGCCGCAGGGATCAAGTTTTTTCCGCAATTTAATTATCATTCCCGGTTCGACTTCACCGGCATTACCTTCAAATATTTCTTCATTATCCATGTACAGGATTATCCAGGCCAATTCGTCGCCAAAAATCTTGCCTGCTATCGACCAGAGGGTTTCACCACTGCTGATGGTATAATCATAAAATTCAACTTCACATTTTTTTACCTGGTCAGCCGGTTTCAGCAGATCTAGGAAATTATATGGGTAAATCAGGTTAGGATTTGGTCCAATGGTTTCTTTATTCCACTGGTAAATCTTTTTCCACATCAGCCAGTCGCCATATTCTTTCTGGGCAATTTTACTCAACCAGTCATCGCGTTTGATCATGTAGCTTTCGAAGCTGCTATCGGCAAAAACAACTTCCGGTTTGGGAATCGGTGGTGTAATTGTAACTGACTCAATCACTGGTTCGATTTCTTCAACCGGCTGCGGTTCAGGGACGATTTCAACTGGTGTTGCTGGTATCATTTCTGTTTTTTCCGGCTCATCGGCCTCTTCTGGCTTTTCAGCAATAATTATACCGGCCGTATCAGCTGTTTTGGTTTCAGTGGTGAACTCCAACTCACCGGTGTTGGTGGTATTCTCAAGACGTTGTGATTCACTGTCGGGCAGGATTGCATCGGGAGTTTCGGGTGTAACCAGATCACTGGTATCTTTGGCACACCCAGCTAAAAATACTAAAATTAGTGCTGTCGAAAAAATCCGCATTATTTACCTCATCATAGGGAGTGAAATTCAGAGATTCTATTTAAATGTGTTTATCCGAAAAAAGTTCTTTCTGTTCTTTAGACAAAAAAGCAAGCGGGAAATTACACAATAAAGAGATCTTTTTTCAGGATAGATTAATGGTGTGGTATAGATCACCGGTCAAGGTGTGAATTCACCAAAGGCCGAACGCAGTGTATCGGTGATCTCTCCCAGGGTACAGCGTCGGCGGAGTGCATCAATTATTGCCGGCAGTAAATTCTCACTGGTCCGGGCAACCTGTCTTACTTGATCCAGGCTGGCCGCGATTGCCTGGTTGTCGCGCCCTGATTTAAATTCCTGGACGTGCCTGATCTGTGTGTCAACTGCGGATTGATCAATTTTCAGCATAGCCGGTGTAACCGCATCCTGCTCACTGTATTTATTGACACCGATAATTACCCGCTCCCCGCTGTCGGCCTGTTTCTGGTATTTGTAGGCACTGGCGGCTATTTCATTCTGAATCCATCCTGCTTCGATCGCTTTCCCGGCACCGCCCAGTGAATCAATTTTATTGATTATTAAATTGACTTCATTTTCCATCTGGTCAGTGAGGTCTTCGATTACATAGCTTCCGCCAAAAGGGTCAGGATGATCGGCTATCCCGCTTTCTTCGGCGATAATCTGCTGGGTGCGCAAGGCTAACCGGGCAGCTTCCTCTGATGGCAGGGACAGGGCCTCGTCCCGACTGTTGGTATGCAGGGATTGGGTGCCGCCCAAAACGGCTGACATAGCCTGGATTGTGGTTCTTACTACATTGTTGTCAACCTGCTGGGCTGTCAGGGTCGACCCTCCGGTTTGAGTGTGGAATCGGCACAGCCAGGCTTTTGGGTTGGTGGCATCAAAGCGTTCTTTCATGATCTTGGCCCACAGACGGCGGGCGGCCCGGAATTTGGCGATTTCATTCAGGAACCCGTTATGGGCATTGAAAAAAAATGACAGCCGGGATCCAAAAGTATTGATATCCAGGTTACGTTCCAGAGCTGATTCCACATAGGCAATGCCGTTTGCCAGGGTAAAGGCCAGTTCCTGAGCGGCAGTGCTGCCGGCTTCCCGGATATGGTAGCCCGAGATTGAAATCGTATTCCATTTAGGTACGTGTTGGGCACAGAATTCAATTATATCCGTTACCAGGCGCAGGGAAGGTTCGGGAGGAAATATATAGGTTCCCCGGGCCACATATTCTTTCAGGATGTCATTCTGGACCGTGCCCCTTAGTGACCTGGTTGAAACATTATTCTCCTCGGCAACAACAATATATCCGGCCAGCAGGATAGCAGCGGTGGCATTGATAGTCATCGAGGTGGATACCTGATCCAGTGGAATGTCCTGGAATAGTTGTTTCAGATTATCGATTGTTGAAATAGGTACACCGACCCGGCCCACTTCGCCCTTCGCCATCTGTGCATCCGAATCGTAACCGATCTGGGTAGGAAGGTCAAAGGCAACCGAAAGGCCCATTACCCCTTGTTTTAACAGGTAGCGATAGCGTTGGTTGGATTCCTCAGCAGAGGTGAATCCGGCATACTGGCGGGTAGTCCACAAGCGGCTGCGGTACATTTCGGGATAAATCCCGCGGGTGAAGGGATACTGGCCGGACTTCTCCTTCATGCCATCTGCCGTTCCTGTTTGATATGGTGGTAGGCTTCATTGACTGCTTTAAATTTTTCTTCGGCAGTTTTTTGAATTTCGGCTCCCAGATGAGCCACCTTGTCCGGGTGATATTTATTGGCCATCCGGCGATAGGCCCGTTTTACATCATTATCACTTACATCGGTATTGATTTCAAGAATTTTGTAGGATGCATTGGTATCCCGGATAAACATTGCCTTGATTGATTTGAAATCATTTTCATTGATGTTCAAATAGCGGGCAATTGTAGCAATTATATCAATTTCCTGGGGGTGGATATGTCCGTCGGACTGTGATAATCCGAACAGTACATGGACCAGTTCCAGGCGGCTGGGATGATCCATTGAACGCTGGATTTGCCGGCAAACATCCCGCAGGGGATAGGACTGATCCAGGATATCCTTGAACAGGACCATCATATCATTCACATCGCGTGCATTGAACTGACGCAGCAGGAATTGTTTGACGTATTCCAGTTCGGATTTAAGCAGCTTGCGATCGGCCTTCATCACCGATGCAAACAGTACCAGCAGTGATACGGCAAAATCCCCCGGGCGGGTCTGGTAGATCGAACCACTACTGCGGAATCCGCTGGAGAAATTTGATGTACCATCATAACCCCGCTGTTCGCTCATTGATGCCAGGGCAAATCCGATAATTCCACCAATCGGGCCACCCAGGGCCCAACCCAGGCCGCCCCATAACAATCTTTTTCCTAAACTCATCAGAGCCTATTCTCCTTCAATTATAATCAGCAGGTCGCCCTTGTTTTTTGAGGCTCCCTGTTCAGCATGAATTTCTTTTATCGTCCCCTCACGGGTAGCTAGGATCTCGTTTTCCATTTTCATGGCTTCGAGGATCAGCAGTTTATCCTTCTTTTTTACTACGGTTCCCGGTGTGACAAATACTTGTTTGACCAGTCCCGGGATCGGAGCCTTGATTTCCTGCCCGGCTGCACTGAGAGTTGAGTTGAAACCGAATTTATCCAGTAAAATCTGGGTTTCGTCTTTCAGCTGCACCTCAAAGGACTGTTGGTTCAGCGTGACCTGGAAACCACCATTTTTTTCCGTCAGACTCAGATAATGGGAGACACCATTAACAATTAGTGAGTACGAAAAGGGGCTCAGGCGAATACAGTCTATGGTATTGGTTGTTTCTTTGGTTTTAACGGAAAAACCGCCCGAGGTCGGTTCCAGTTCAAAATCGATTGAGTCGTTTCCAATACCGGCCTTAAATCTCATTGCAGTTCTTTCTGGCGCGCATTTTGTTTCCAGTTACTGGTGCTTGATCTTCCGTTCCTGACTTTTGAATTATCATTTGCTAATAGCTGGTGAACCCCGGCAGCCATTGATACAACCTGCCGCTTTTCGGCCATTCTTCGTGATCGACTGTCACAGAGGTCAGTCATCTCGGTAGTGAGAAAATGAGTATTATATCGGCCATCCTGAAAACTGGAATTATCCATAATTGCCAGGCAAAGTGGAATTGCCGTTTCCACTCCGACAATATGAAATTCCGAAAGAGCTCGCCGCATACCTGATATAGCACCGGAACGTGTTGAGCCATGTACAATCAGTTTGCCCAGCAGGGGGTCATAATAAGGGGTAATTTTTTCACCTACCCGTAGTCCATGATCAAGGCGGACACCAAAACCGTCTGGCAGGACTAATTCATGAATAGTACCGACCGATGGAGTAAAATCGTTGAATCCATCTTCGGCGTAAATCCGGCATTCGATGGCATGACCCTGAAATGATAGATCCGATTGTTTGTGTTCAAGCGGTAATCCGCTGGCGATCCTTATTTGCTGCCGCACCAGATCGATACCGGTAATCAATTCGGTCACCGGATGTTCAACCTGCAGGCGTGTATTCATTTCCAGGAAATAGGCCTGATGGTTACTGTCAACCAGGAATTCGACTGTTCCCGCCCCAACGTATTGCACCGATTTGGTTAACGCGATGGCTTTTTCCATCATCATCACGCGCAAATCAGTGGATATGAATGGTGAAGGTGATTCTTCAATTATTTTCTGGTATCGGCGCTGCACGGAGCACTCCCGTTCGCCAAGTGCGATGCAGTTGCCTTGTTCATCAGCCAGAACCTGAATTTCTATATGATGTGGTTCGGCCAGGTATTTCTCGATGTATATGCGGTCATCGGCAAAAGAAGAGGCAGCTTCCGAACGGGCCCGTTCCAAGGCTGAGATAAGTTCGTTTTCATTGTTGACGATTCGCATACCCTTGCCGCCGCCACCGCCAGTGGCCTTGATCAGGACGGGGTAGCCGATTTTGGCGGCAATGGTTTGTGGATCATCTTTATCGGTGAGCGGGCGCTCCAGACCTGGTACTACGGGAACACCGGCCCTGGCTGCAATCTGGCGGGCCAGTGTTTTATCGCCCATATCCCTGATCGCCGCTGCCGGTGGGCCGATCCAACCGATGCCATTTTCAAGAATTGTACGTGCGAAAACAGTGTTTTCTGATAAGAATCCATACCCGGGATGAATTGCATCGGCGCCGGTTGAGCGGGCAATTTCAATTATTCGATCCATTTTCAGGTAACTTTCTGAAGCTGGTGCCGGTCCCAGCAGGTAGGCTTCATCGGCCATCAGTATATGGGGAGCGGTCCGGTCGGCTTCAGAGTAAATTCCAACTGTCCGGATGCCCATTTCGTGGCAGGTTCGCATTACCCGGATAGCGATCTCGCCCCGATTTGCTACCAAAATCTTTTTAAACATGGTTAAAACTAAGCAGTATCAAAATTGCGAAAAAGTTATATTCTGGACCTATGAAACTACCAATTCGGACAAATATCCTTCTGAAGTATTACCAGTTCAAAGGTCTGTTGAAACCTGAAAAAGATGAATCATTGTCAATTCGCAGTACCAGTGCTGGCCCCAAAAAGATTCTGATTATTTACCCTGAAATCACCACCAATCACCGCGTGGCCCGGTTTTTTCTGAAATCGATTCTCAAGGATTCTACAACAAATCCCGCCATATTAGCTAAGCAGGGAAGTTTCGATGAAAGCATGTTAGATGACCAGGCCAAACTAACTTATTACAGCAATGATGATTTTAACTGGTGGGGCGGGCTGGAGGAGCTTGCCCGACAGAGAATTTTCAAATCGGAATACGATGCGGTAGTAGATATGAATCGCCAATTTAATATTCAATCGGCAATAATTACCGCCGGTTCAAGAGCACCGCTCCGGCTTGGTTTCAAATCCGAGTTATCGTACCTGTTCTATAATCTGGAAATCAGGATTCGTCCGGAATCATTTATTGAAAAAGGTTACATGAGTTTTCAACAACTACTGGGGCTATGATGCAATATTACATATATGATGATCCGGAGGCCTTGAATTTTGAACCATTGGCCTTGACCCACCCGGTATTCGACCTGCGCACCGGGCCGTTCACATTCCTCGAACGTATTAAACGCACGGTACCGGAGGGACAGATCGGCTTATTTGTCCGGCATGATTTAAAAGCTGTGGTACAGGCTGATAATACTGGCTGGGATGTAAATCCCGATTCTATTACTGACGGTATCTGGTTGCTGGGTAATGTATTGTGGACATCCGGTGAATTGGATCGAATCGCTAACAGTGGTGATGCAGTCTACCGTTCCGGTGAAAAAATTGTTGCCGCAAATCTATCCCGGGTCAATGGAATGAAATGGCTACAAATGGGCGGACCGTTTTCCAATTCCATTCCTGAGGTTTCTATCAAGGATATGGATATTGAGGTACCAGCTTACCTGTGGGACCTGATATCCATGGTCAATGATTCGATTGAGATCGACCAGAATTATTTTTGCAACCGAAAACCGGCTGAAGATAATTATTCTTGTCAGTTGATTGAACGGGATTCAATACTTATTTCGTCGTCAGCGGAAATTAAACCTGGTGTATGTATTGATGGATCCTCGGGAGCAGTAATTATCGATGACGGCGTTCGGATCGGTTCCGGTGTATCTATTGAAGGCCCGGTTTACATCGGGGAAAATTGCATTGTCGCCGCCAATACGATTATCCGTCCCGGTACCGTAGCAGGTCCTGACTGCCGATTGGGTGGTGAAATCAGCCGCTCCATTATTCTGGGAAAATCCAATAAGAGCCATTTCGGTTTTATGGGGGATTCCTATTTGGGGGAGTGGGTCAATCTGGGGGCAGGGACTACAACCAGTAATTTGAAAAATAATTATATGAACGTTAAAGTGGATATAAATGGAGAACAGGTAGATACCGGCCGGTTAAACATCGGTACGTTTATGGGGGATCACTGTAAGACGGCAATATTGTCCAGACTGAATACCGGAGGTATTATGGGGCCTGCCTGCATGGTGGCCGGGGATGGGTTGTTACCAGGCAGAATTTCCCCATTTACTTTTTATCATCATCGAGAAAACCAGTTATATGTTTTTGAAAAATTTATACAGACGGCGACGAAAGTGGCAGATCGGCGGGGGAAACAAATAGGGCCTGAAATGATTGAATTATTGAGCAGGCTTTGCCGGAAAGAGAAACTATTACGGTCAGATAAAAAATAATTAACTATAAATAGTATTGACCAAGCAGATAACACCGTTTATATTACCGCCCGATTTTCCAGGAAAAAATGTATGTTAGAAGGTATAATATGTCCCGCATGTGAATCATCCCTTGAAGAGGATGATTTAAGAGAGTCTCTGACTTGTCCATTTTGCAAAACTGATCTTCGCGATCGTAAATATTTGGATTTCTTAGAGTATCTGATGACACATGGTATTGTTAAGAATCTTGATTTCTTTGATGCCGATGTGTACAGCGAAGATATCGAACGGCTGGAGCCGGTCGATGAGGAGGATGTCGATCCATCCGAATTTGAGCAGAAGAAGGATACTTTCAGCCTTTATGAAAATGAAATGGATACCAGCCAGCAGCAAGACGATGATGAACCCAAGTATGATGATTTTGATGGTATCGAAGAGGACTGGGAAGAGTTTAACCGCCGGGAATTCGAAGGCTTTTAATAAATAATCTTGAGAGTACCATGGACGATAAAAAACAGGCCCAGCAAATAAATATTGAATTAGATCAGGATGTCAGTGGTGGCGAATACGCTAATTTTGTTGTTGTAACTCATTCACCAGCCGAATTCATCATGGACTTCACTAAAATTTTACCTGGTGTTGCCAAAGCCAAAGTGCACTCACGAATCGTAATGGCTCCCCCGCATGCCAAGGCCTATATGCTGGCCCTCCAGGATAATATCCGTAAATATGAAGAAAAATACGGTGAGATAAAAAGCCCGGGTAATCCTTTCGGTGTGAATCCAAAACCGGCCAAGGGTACTCTGCCTAATTAATAACCTGATCGATTTCCGGGTCTTTCGATTCATACCAGACCCAGGTTCGTCCCTGTTTTAATTCCCGCATTTTGATTATAACCCAGATTGTCAGACCGGTCCAGGCCATGACATACCCGAAAACCGCTCCGCAGATAACATCACCGGGGAAATGCACCCCCACATAAACCCGACTGAATGCGACAGTGGCCGCCAGACCCAACAACAAGCCGCGCCAGCGTTGATAGAAATACCCCAGAATGGTAGCTGCGGCAAACATATTGGCGGCATGGTTTGATACAAAACCGTATTTTCCACCACGGCCTACCAGCAGATTGATCAATTCCGGCATCTCGCGGCTTGGTCGCAGACGGCCCACCATTGGTTTGATTACCTGAGCGGCGATTATATCGGTCAGGCCTACAAATACCAGTAATATTACAGCCGCGATCCTACCCCGTTTTCCACCCCGGATTATCAGATACAACCACAGGAGCATAATAGGGACGGCCCAGTAATCCTGATTGGTTATTATCGGCATGAACCAGTCCAGGATCGGATTGGAGATTGTGTCATTCAGAAAATGAAACAGCTGGTGATCAAGTTTATTCAGGTAGTCAATCATACCCGGAAATTTAACTTTACCAGTCTTCTAAACCAGTGATTCTGAGCAGGAAAAAGTTTTCAGACAAAATACTCAGAAATATCTTGACCTAATTGCGTATTTGAAGTAATTTTCAAATAGAATTAAGCAGGACAGCGCTTAAAAACTGGTTGTTTCCCCCGCTCCCAGTTCTAATGCTTCCTGCTTATTTTTTTAATTAAATGTAGGGACAAGATTCGAATCTTGTCCCTATGGAAAATAATATAATGGGGTTATAAATTGTAAATCAATCTGCTTGTCCCTACAAATACGAATAAATGTTCTAATTATTTCAATTGATGTATAAATTTCCAGTGGCTATTACTGAGGGAGTGAGTAATGCGTTTATCAATACTAGTAAAATATGGATCAGTTATTTTATGCTGTACGTGCATTACTGCCCAGGAACATTACGTTGAAATAGAACATGGCCATCGGTTACCGGATACGATACTCGGTCTGCCCACAAACGCTCCAGGCTATCTGGTGGATTTCGACAGGATATATGGACCAGATTTTGATGACTGTACATCTACTTCAGGTTTACTGGAAAGAAGCGGTCCAGATGAAGCCAACATATTAAATCCCTGGTTGCAGCCCAATACAAATCTACATGCTGCTTATGGCAGCGGTGATGTCAACCAGGACAGTATTGTCGGGCCTGATGACTATTATGCCATGCTCAACGATAATATTCAAAATGATTTTTCAGATATAGATGGTAATGGAATACCTTCTGAACAAGCTGATATAGATTTATTATATAACTATTTAACAACCTATGGAACTCATTTGCCTGGCCATGGAAATCAAATAATTGGTCAAGGTGTTGTTGATTGGAATACAAATATTGCTGCTATTGACTCTGCAGATACAGTAGCATATGATTCACAAAATTATGATTGTGTTCAATATTCAACACAAGATATGTTAAATCACGGAAATTATAGTGGAGATGACATTCCTGATGTATATAGTCAAGATCATCTTAACAGATTTAATAATAAAATGTATATGTTAAAATATTATGATAAGGCAACGAATATAGGTCATATGATGAATTGTTATTTTGTCAAAATAGGAAATTCAGATGATGAAGGAAAATGGATGGCAAAAGAACCTCAAACAGACCAAATGGTAGCTTTAGATAATTTAATGAATACTCTCCCAGATAATTATAGATTAGTTATTCAAGGAATCCATGATTTTTCTAACACTTCAAATCCCGCCTACCCAGTAAACATAAATGTTTTAGCATGGGATAAAGATAATGGTTCATGGTCAAATATATATACTAATCCAGGTTTAGTAACTTCTCAACCATCACATGTGCCTATTATAGAACCAACATTATTAGATATTGATAATGAAAATGTTTCTGTAAGCCATAATTATATGTTAGGACAAAACTATCCAAATCCTTTTAACTCATCTACAACAATACCTTATAATGTGCCTTATGATGGACATGTTAAAATAGATATAATAAATATGCAAGGAAGAAATATAGAAACATTAGTAGAAGGTGTTCAAGAACCAGGAGAACATATGGTTAAATTTAATGCATCTGATTATTCTTCAGGAACATATATTTATGAAATCAAAGTTGGAGATAAAACAGATTATAAACTCATGACCGGTAAAATGGTTTTATTGAAATAATGAATATTTTTGTAGGGACAAGATTCGAATCTTGTCCCTATGGGGAATAATAATATGGGGTACATGAATCGTAAACCAAACCGTCTGCCGGAATATGATTATTCCTTGCCCGGATATTATTTTATCACAATTTGTACTAAAAATATGATAGAATATTTAGGCAAGGTGCGGAAGAAAAAATTTATTCCATCAGTTTGCGGGGTGGTTGTGGACTGGCACTGGAGACGTATTCCACAGCAGTTTGAAAATGTCACAATCGAAGATTTCCAGATAATGCCAAATCATTTACACGGAATTCTGGCGGTAAATGAAGCAGAACATTCAGAAGTTATCAATTCCCGGCGACAGATGTTGATACCAAGGGCAATAGCAACATTTAAAAGAAATGTTTCCCGGCAAATAAGGAAAGAAATTAATCCGGATTTTCAGTGGCAGCGGTCATATTATGACCACGTGATTCGCGATGAGCAATCATTGGAGAAAATCCGTGAATATATTCTGTCAAATCCGGAAAATTGGGAACGGGACTGTAATCGAATCGACGATAATCCGTTTAATTGAATTAATATTTATATGTAGGGACAAGATTCGAATCTTGTCCCTACATCTATTTTTCGTCTTTTTTACGTGGTTTTGTCAACCAGTGCCGCAGGGTCAACATCAGGACTACGATCCCGATGATGAACATCAGATTGGCTAAGATTGCTGAATTCAAAGGATCTTTTTCAACTCCTCATCCAGAACCGGAACCACATCGAAAAGATCGCCGACGATCCCGTAGGTAGCTGCCTTGAAAATCGGAGCTTCAGCATCTTTGTTTACCGCCACGATCACTTTACTGGATGACATACCGGCCAGATGCTGGATTGCACCGGATATACCACAAGCAATGTACAGGGAAGGGGAGACGGTTTTTCCAGTCTGCCCGACCTGGTCACTATGGGGTCGCCATCCTGCATCCACAGATGCCCGGCTGGCACCAACTGCAGCACCGAGAGTATCGGCCATTTTTTCGATCACCTCATACTGTTCCGATCCGCCCATGCCGCGACCACCGGAAACAATAATTTCCGCTTCGGTCAATTCCGGACGGGTAGCCGCTGAGGCGGCAAAATCAGTGACCCGGGTGCTGAAAGTAGAATCGTCCAGTCCCGCATCTAATTCTACCACCGAAATTGTGGTGGGATTTTCTACAATCGGATAGCTGTTAGGGCGCATGGAAACAAAACCAGTCCCGGAATCAATACCGATATTCAACAATACTTTTCCGGCGAAGGCCGGGCGTTGAATACTGAGTTGTTCAGCCTCGTAACCAATGCTGGTACAGTCAGTACTTACACCAGTGCCAGCCAGACCGGCCACGGCAGGCGCAAGGTCGCGTCCCACTGCCGAGGCGGCAAACAAAACCACATCCGGCTGTTCGCTGTCAATTGCCTTTTTAACGGCTTGGGCATAGGCTGTTGTGGAGTAAGCAGCCAGTCTATCATCGTTAAAAGTGACCGCTTTTGGGGCACCAAATTGCCCCAACCCGTTGGCACAGTCGGCAATATTGGAACCAATAACCATTCCGACGGCTTCACCACCGGATTCCTTGGCCAGGCGATTGGCTATTGTAGCCAGCTCACCGGCGGTTTTCCGTAGTTCTCCATCACGCTGTTCTGCATAGAATAATATTTTTGCCATCAGATTACTTTTGCCTCCTCCCTTAGCAGTTTTACTAACTCAGGAACGGCATCAGTACCTTCGCCTACAATACGTCCCTCCGCTTTCTGTGGCGGATATTCCATTGCAGCAATATAATCGGCTAACCCACCGGAAATTTCTTTTTCCTCGATCGGTTTCTTCTTGGCCATCATGATACCTTTAAGATTGGGATAGCGCGGTTCATTCAAACCTTTATCACAAGTGATAACGGCAGGCAAACCGGTTGCTACTGTTTCCGTGCCACCTTCGACTTCACGCTTGGCAGCGGCATTCGCACCATTGATTTCCAGGTCGACAACGGCTGTGATCGCCGGAAGCTGTAACTGCGTGGCTAATAATGAGCCAACCTGCTGGGCATCTGTATCGACTGCTTTTTTTCCACATAGAATTAGGTCATATTCCCGATTTTGTATTTCTTCAGCCAGAGCCTTGGCAACGGCGAAAGAATCCATGAAACGGGTATCGGCAGCTTTTAATAATACTGCCTTGTCAGCGCCCATGGCCAGGCCGGTGCGCAAGGCGGCAACGGCGCCATCGGGCCCCAGGGATACCAGGGTAATTTCTCCCCCATTGGCTTCTTTCAGTTGCAAGGCGGCTTCAATGGCAAATTCATCATATGGGTTAACTACATAAGTCAACGCACTTTCATCGATGCTTTTACCATCCTCCGCTATTCTGATTTTGGCTTCTGTATCCGGGACTTGTTTTACTAGAACAATGATATTCACGTCAAGTCTCCTTGGTTGTATAGATACTGTTTGATTAGATGAAGTTTAGTGTGAATGTCTAACTCATAAACTATATAATAAATTTACCGACCCGCTAGTCTATTATCAAGACGGAAGCTGATGATGGAAAGGTTGAGTTGGATATTTAACTGTCAACCGATAATTTACAGGCCTGTTTTAGTATAGTATTAATGAAATGAATAGCTTACTTACCAGTAGAGCCCGTGATGGGGAGGGCGTAGTATTTACCGGTGCCAGAGACAGCGCGGTTATGATCAGGATGATGCTTTACTATCGGTTACTGGCAGACCGGCCGGGCTTGACTGAAGATGCTTTCCTTGATTTCTGTAATGGTAAAACCGATTTTACCGCCGCCTGTGAAATAATCAATACAATCAAGAATTATAGAGTCATCGATCCGGCAATCGGCCAAGGGATTTTTTTCCGCACTTATTATGAATTGATGCAGAGCATCAATGATTTGTATTCAATTAACACCTCATTGGACTGGATGAATCGAAATTGTATTGGCTATGATATTGACCGGGAAATGATCAATGAATCTCAAAGTCGCTTACCCTTCAAGCCGCGATTGATTGAAAGCGATTTCCTGCTTGCGGAAAATATCGTTCAGGCTGATGTCATAATTGCCAACCCGCCCTATGTCCGTCAGGAATTAATCAAGGCATCAGTGAAAAAAGAACTGGTCAGCCGCTTCAGACAGGATTATCCGGATTTAAACATCAATGCCCGCTCCGATATGTATATCTATTTTATCCTGCAATCGGCCAAACTGCTTCTACCGAACGGTATTATGACCTTTATCGTACCTAATGGCTGGTTGGATAACGAATATGGAAAAGCATTACGTCATTTGTTTTCAACCGGAATGCAATTACATGAATTGCAGGAAAGAAAAGAAGAACGGCATTTTTCTGTTGATGTGAATACAATTATTGTTTCGGTGCAAAAAAGTGAACCAATCGACCGGGCAAAAATTGTTATCCGGTCCGATGAGAAGCATTGCAAAATTTCCCAGAAGGATATTAGATCGATCAAGTTGGGATGGTACGGCTGGCTGTACCGTTGCCCGGAGTGGTTAAGGGAAGTGATAACCACAAATTCCGCACTGGTTCCATTAGGTGAAATGCTGGATATCAGAACCGGAATAATAACCGGGGATAATAAGCAGTTTTATTCAGACAGAAAAAAATCAGGGTACATCCCGGCTATTCGAACTCCACGGGAAGTGAAAAGGCTGATTTTCAACCAACAGGATGTGAAATATCATGTGCAAGCCGATTCGATTCCATACCAGTTACGGTACGCCCCGATCCTGTGGCCGGATTTACGAGGCAACAGGCACATGGTAATCTGGAACGAGAGCAGTCTGCCTTATGAACACACCTTTTATGGATTGATCCCACGTAATAATAAGAATTTCAGAAATTGGACCCTGTTGCTTAATTCCACCTGGATCTGGTTGATGGTGGAACTATTCGGGCGGAAGAATCTGGGTGGCGGGGCGATCCGCCTGGTGAAAAATGATTTGGGAAGAATTCCGCTACCACAGATTGATCTGTCGGAGCTGGATACTGTAAGTGATGCAATACTGCAGCGGCCCATTTCCAATCATGACAGTGAGCTCACACAGCCGGATCGCCTGGAACTGGATCGGATTGTTTTTAATGCCATCGGGCTTCAAAACCGCTACGAGGAATGTGTTACTCTGGTTTCTGAACTGATGCACTTGCGGGAGGTCAAGAGCCGGCCATGAAACGTCCCAGTATGTATCAGCGCCATGAAGACAGCCTGGCTAAATTTGTTAATCTGTTCAACAACTGCCGGGATGGTCTGCCGCTGGTAATGCAAGTCTATCAGGTAGAGAATTTCCGTGATGACGGAATTATTGTAAATACGCGGACCGGTAAAAGGATAGTTTTTGATTGGGAAATCCGGGATAAATATTTTAACCGGGGAACTTTTCAGTTCAAAGAATTGCGACAGTTTGAGCGAAAAATCAAAAAGGATGAGATCGGATTATCACTGCAATGCGATCGTGAGGAGACCGCTGTTCTGGTGGCCTGGCACAATGATTTTTTGAAAAATGATCCGCTTGAAGTGAAGCTTTCCACCGATTATCAGTGGAACGAACATAACCTGGTGCGGGCCACCAGGGCTTTTAAAATCTATCAATATTCCGAGATTAAAGAATTCCGTCGTATGTTGAACCGGTCTCTGTCGGATACCCGCTTTGATTCGTCGGTATTCTAATCGCTTTGATCCAGATGGATCAGTTCGATTCCCAGTTCTCCGGCATGTTCCCTGATTCGCTCGTCGCGGTAAAATTCACCAAAATAGATTTTGGTGATCCCGGCATTGGCAATCATCTTGAAGCAATTATAGCAGGGTGAGGCGGTAACATAAATCTCCGCACCTTCGATCCGCACCCCGTTGCGGGCGGCCTGGACGATGGCGTTGGCTTCGGCGTGGATAGTGCGGACACAGTGGCCGTTTTCCATCTCGTGTCCGATCTCGGCGCAATGGGGCAGGCCGCGCAGACTGCCATTATAGCCGGTGGATAAAATCGATTTATCCCGGACGATAACCGCCCCGACATTTTTCCGGTCACAGGTCGAGCGGGTAGCCACTTCGGTGGCGATATTCATGAAGTACTGTTCCCAGGAAACGCGCTGATTATGTGACATATCTTCCTTGCTTGTCAATTATAAATTGTTCGCCGAATTTACCACCGCTGGGAGAATAGATTGGAATATATGTGTTCTATTGGGCTGTGAAATCGATCAGTTTAAATAACGTTCTTCGATTGGGACAGACTTTGGAATATTAAACATGATATTCATATCTGAATCAGTGGCTAATCTGAAATCACTGATTTTAAAGTAATTTATATTAATCAAATCTTTATTCTGATAACTTGATATTTGATATTCTTTCAGATACTCAAATCCACTATACTCATTAACATCGAAAATCTCTATTTTACGATAATTACTTGGTGAATCCAGGAATGTTATAACCTGGATAGTATTATCTATTAATTCGATTGTGATTATTGGGAATTTATGCTTTGTATGTGCATATCGAAGGATCGTTGAATTATCAGTTCGTTTCCTGGTTAATGGTGTAAATTGCATTTTCTCTAGCATGGTTGTATCAATAGGCGAAAAATTGGGAACAACACTACCCATTCCAAACTCGTCAATTCCAGTACCATGAATATTGAAGGCACGGTTGTCCGACGGATAATATAATTGTAATATCTCAGAAGTCTGATGAATCCTTTGGTCAACCGGTGATGTTACATGCATATACACTTCATCATTTTTTTCCGTGATTATTAAATTACCAGTAATAGTGGTTGTATCACCATTTGAAATGACAAATTGTGTAAATGAAATAAAAATACTTCCCAGAATACTGTTGAAAATCACTATACCCTGGGAAGTATTATTTTAAACAAAATTGCGTTTCAATACTGTTTAAGCAGATGATGATGCCGCTGACACCACTAACAAAACATATACGAGATAGAAACCCAGATATGTTAGACAACCGTTTTTGGCTTTAGTTGTTTGAATACTTTTTGCTTCTTCAGTATAGCAATCGCTGTATTGGGCGACATACTCCGACGATTTTCCGACCAGGCTCATCGCTTTTGGATTTGGTTCGATTAAATAAGCTGCACCTAATCCAAGTACTCCCCCTAAACATCCGGCCATAAACCATAAGGTTTCGTTAACATTGTTTTGCGCATCCAACTTGGCTTGTGTACAGGCGTTTTCGGCATCCTGCGCCAGGAGCGGTACTGCAAACATCAGAATACTTAATGTAATACATAGTGCCTTTTTGAACATGGCTGATCCCCTCTATTATTATTATGCTATTTCAGTTTAACATTATACGATGAAAGAACTTAAGTCATATCCCCATTATATTCAGCATATTTATTGTGAGTGCAGGCAATTTTTATTTTATAAACTGTAGTTATTCCAGTAATTGAAGGAATAAGCGGGCGATCATTGGTCTTTTATGCTATTTGTTAAACAATCTGCTGGTATAAATTATACTTTGAATCAAACTATCGATTTCGCTTCTGGTATTATATATATATATGCTGGCCCGTGAGGTAGCCGTAACCCCCAGTTTCTGCATGATCGGCTGGGCGCAGTGGTGGCCGGCCCGGATGGCAATTCCATCCTGGTCCAGGAATTGGGCCAGGTCGTGTGGATGGACATTATCCAGATTAAAACTGATAACCGGACCGCGGTTTGAATCGGGTCCGTGGATAGTCATATTTTCGATATCGTTAAGTGCTTCAAGGGCATAGGCCGTCAATTCCTGTTCGTAGCGGCCGATTTCATGATATCCGATTGTTGTGAGATATTCCACCGCTGCTCCCAGACCAATAACCTGGGCAATCTTTGGGGTACCGGCTTCAAATTTCCATGGAATATCATTCCAGGTGGATTTTTCCATTGTGACGGACTGGATCATTTCACCGCCACCGAAAAAGGGACTCATGCCTTCCAGCAGCTCCGGTTTTCCATAGAGTACACCGATACCGGTGGATCCCAGCATCTTGTGCCCGGAAAATGCCAGGAAATCACAATCAAGGTCAGTTACATCTACCGGCAAGTGGGGTACACTCTGGGCCGCATCGACAACGGTGATGGCGCCTACATTATGTGCCATTTTGATAATATCCCTGGCCGGATTGATAGTGCCGAATACATTCGACTGGTGCGTGAAGGCCACCAATTTTGTCCGGGAAGTAAAATATTTTTCTGACTCTGATAAATCCAGCCGGCCGTCCGCAGTGATTGGGATATATCGCAGAGTAGCTCCGGTATCCCGGGCGGTCAGTTGCCAGGGAATCAGGTTACTGTGGTGTTCCATCTCGGTTACCAGGATTTCATCACCGGGGCCAAGATTATGACGGCCCCAGGCAAAAGCCACCAGGTTGATCGATTCGGTGGTACCACTGGTAAAAACAACCGAACGCCGGTCTTTGCTGTTGATCAGGCTGGCGATTTTGTCCCGCGTGGTTTCATAAACTTCGGTGGCTTCCGCGGCATGCTGGTAGAGCGCGCGGTGGACATTGGCATTATAGCTGGAATAAAAACTGCTGACGGCATCGATCACAGCCTGCGGCCTATGGGTAGTGGCGGCATTATCGAGATAGACCAGAGGTTTTCCATGGACTTCTGTATGCAGATTGGGAAAATCCAGGCGAATTTTATCAATATCAAACATCAGAATAATCCCAGTTCCAGACGGGCAGCGTCTGACATCATTTCCCGGTTCCAGAGTGGTTCCCAGACCAGTTCCACATTAGCTTTGGTTACACCGGTGACCGTTTCGGCCTTGGTTTTGACATCAGCGGCAATATAATCGCCCATCCCGCAGCCGGGCGCAGTAAGGGTCATTTTGATATTAACCTGGTAGCCGCAACCCTCCAATGGTTCGACCGTCAAATCGTAAATAAGCCCCAGATCGACAATATTCACCGGTATCTCCGGATCATAACAGGTTTTCAGGCGGTGCCAGATCATCTGTTCATCCGGAGGCTGAGTGGTATCGCAGGGCTCCTCATTTTTATCAATTTCAATGGCTTTCTTACCAATTGCATCAGCATCCTTGCCATCGATCTGCACCAGGTTACCGTTCAGTACCACAGTATAATTACCTCCCAAAGCCTGGGTGATATATACGGTTTCGCCTTTGCTTAAAGTAATCGGATCCCCGGCCGGTATCAAGACTGCCGGACAGTCACGGGTCAGGATGATTGGTTCATTACTTGGCATAATTCTTACTCATCATTCAGTGGAAAAAACCTGGCTGGTTTCTACATTTTCCAGTGATTTGACCACCGTATGCCAGGGCAGGATTGCGCATTTTACCCGGACCGGATATTTATGCACACCTGCCAGCACTGCCAGTTTGCCCATTTCATCAATTTCATATTCACCGGTTTTAATCATGTGCTGAAATTTCTCAAAGATATCATGGGCTTCGGCAACTGTTTTGCCTTTCAGGATGGTTGTCATTATGGAAGTTGAAGCCTTGGATATGGCGCAACCGTGCCCCTTGAAACTGATCTCCTTGATCAGATCATCCTCAACCTGCAAATATAGAGTAATCTGGTCGCCGCAGAGTGGATTGTTGCCCTCGGCGATATGATTTGCCCCATCCAGTACCTTGAAATTGTGGGGATGCTGGCTGTGGTCCAGGATCAATTCCTGGTACAATTCGCGTAATTGGTTTGATTCCATCAATTGTTATTGGTTTAGTTGTTTAAATGAAAACCATTCGTCGATCAGATTGGTTACCAGCGATCTGGTATTATCCGATTCGACAGTATCGATTACTTCCCTGGCGAAACCATTGATCATCAGAGACTGAGCCAGTGCCGAATTGATTCCACGGGACCGTAGATAAAACAGGGCATCTTCATCCAGATGGCCGGTAGTCGAACCATGGGAGCATTTCACATCATCGGCATAGATTTCCAGTTGGGGATTGGTATTAACCCGCGCTGTGTCGGAAAGCAAAAGATTGCGGTTGATCTGATTAGCATCGGTTTTCTGGGCATCGGGCTGAACGATGATTTTACCATTGAAAATTGCCTGCCCCGCTTCATCAATTATGCCTTTGTACATTTCACCGCTATTGCAGTTCGGATGGGCGTGATTAATCAAGGTATGATTGTCAACTGTCTGCTCGGCGCGGTTCAGGTAGAGGCCGTTGATATTTCCACTGGCTCCTTCGCCATTCAGATTCAGCGTTAAATTATTCCGTACCAGGGCCCCACCCAGGGTGAAAACAGTTGAATTGACCCGGGAATCGGTCGCCTGGTCGATGATAGTATTGGAAATATGGTGTCCGGTCTCTGATTCGGTTTGGATGCAGGTGTAATCCAGTCGGGCGTTCGCATTCACATCCATTGTTACAGCAGCGTTATTGAAATAAGTCCCCTTACCGGAACCGAGGTAGTGCTCGGTAAGGGAAAGATTGCTGCCCTGTCCCAACCGGATAAAATTACGCAGGTTGAACAGTGGCATATCTTCACCGGTACGGGATATGTATATGATCTGCAGATCGATTTTTTCTTCCAGACCATCAGGGATTGAAAGCCAGACACCGGTCTGCATAAAGGCTTTATTCAATTCGTTAAAAGCATCTTCAGTTGATTCCCCGGACTTGTGCAGTTGTTCGATTACCAGACTGGGATTCTGCTCGATAACCGTACTGAGATTGGTGAAAATGACTCCTTTTGGCAGGGATAGGAGATCGGATAATTCAGGTGTGAAAATACCGTTAATGAATACCATTCGCCGGGCACTGGAAAGATAAGGGAAATCCAGGTCATCAAAATAGGTTGTTGGTTGAAATCGGGTGACAGCGGAAAAGGGTGTTCCGGTAAATGCAGTTAAATCCAGATTCCGCCATTTTTCCTGTTTGTTGTTCGGGAAGCCCAAGTTGGAAAATGATTCCATGGCCGAGCGGCGCATATCAGCCAGCACACCCTTATCCGTGGTAAAGCGATTTTTAAAATCTTGGACGTATTGTGTTTCTGCAGTCATCGTCAGCTCGCTACCGTTTCCTCCAGCCAGGCATAGCCTTCCTCTTCCAGTTTATGGGCCAGGTCTTTTCCACCGGATTTTACAATCTGGCCGTCGATCATCACATGAATATGATCAGGATCCATGTAATTCAGAATTCGCTGGTAATGGGTTATAACCAGAAAGCCGCGATCAGGGTTGCGGTAATTATTAACGCCATTGGCGACTATTTTCAGGGCGTCAATATCAAGGCCGGAATCGGTCTCATCCAGAATAGCCAGTTCCGGCTCCAGTGTGATCATCTGAAGGATTTCATTGCGCTTCTTCTCACCACCTGAGAAACCATCGTTGACCGAGCGTTTCAGAAAACTCTCATCCAGTTCAACCTCCTTGATCTTGGCTTTGATCAGACTCATGAAATCCATGGCATCCAGTTCGCTCTGACCGTGGTATTTACGCTGGGCGTTGACCGCCGATTTCATGAAATACATATTATTAACTCCGGGAATAACTACCGGATACTGAAAGGACATGAAAATTCCCTCACAGGCCCGGTCTTCCGGACTGAGCTCCAGTAAATTACTGTCCTTCCATAATACCGTACCTTCAATCTCGTATCCCTCGCGGCCGGAGATTACATTTGAAAGGGTACTTTTTCCTGAACCGTTCCGTCCCATAATGGCGTGCAGTTCACCGGGTTTGATGGAAAGATCGATCCCTTTCAGGATTTTCTTTCCTTCAACACTGACATGTAAATCTTTAATCTCTAACATATTTTTTCCTTTTTCAACACCAAGTCGCGGAGTTCACAAAGACCAATTAATTATTCTGATTATTATCCCGAACTTGAGTGATTAAGTACTTTTTAAATTATGTGTTCTTGGTGCCCTTGGTGTTTTTGTGTTTAAATTTTCTTTACCCGACGCTGCCTTCCAGACTGACCTCCAACAGTTTCTGTGCCTCCACGGCAAATTCCATCGGCAATTTCTGGAATACATTTTTACAGAAACCGTGGACGATCATCGAAACGGCATCCTCGGTTGAGATGCCTCGCTGCTGGCAGTAAAACAACTGGTCCTCGCTGATATTCGAGGTGGATGCTTCGTGTTCAACCTGGGCAGTCTGGTTGCGCACATCCAGGTAGGGAAAAGTGTGGGCGCCGCATTTATCACCGATCAGAATCGAGTCGCACTGGGAATAATTTCGGGCGTTTTCGGCACCTTTCCCAATCTGTACCAGCCCGCGGTAGATATTCTGGCCTTTACCGGCCGAGATTCCATTCGAGATGATCGTGCTCTTGGTATTCTTGCCGATATGGATCATTTTAGTGCCCGTATCGGCTTGCTGGTAATTATTGGTCAGGGCTACAGAATAGAATTCGCCTACCGTATTATCGCCTTTTAAAATACAACTGGGATATTTCCAGGTAATAGCCGAACCGGTTTCGACCTGGGTCCAGCTGATTTTGGCGTTCTCTTCTTTACATATGCCTCTTTTAGTCACAAAATTATAGATACCGCCTTTGCCATTTTCATCACCGGGATACCAGTTCTGAACCGTGGAATATTTGATTTGTGCATCTTTGTGGGCCACCAGCTCAACCACGGCGGCATGCAACTGGTTCTCATCACGCATGGGGGCAGTACAACCTTCCAGGTAACTTACATAGCTGCCCTCATCGGCCACGATAAGTGTGCGTTCGAATTGACCGGTCTGGCTGGCATTTATCCGGAAATAGGTCGATAATTCCAGGGGACAGCGCACGCCTTTGGGGATATAAACAAAACTGCCGTCACTGAACACGGCTGAATTAAGGGCGGCAAAATAATTATCGGTGTAGGGGACTACTGAACCAAGATATTTTTCGATCAGGTCGGGGTGCTGGTGCACGGCTTCGGAAAATGGCATGAATATCACACCATGCTTTTTTAATTCTTCCTTGAATGTAGTGGCTACGGAAACGCTGTCAAAAACCGCGTCCACGGCCACACCGGCCAGCATTTTCTGTTCATGGATCGGAATTCCGAGCTTATTATAAGTCTCCAGCAGCTTGGGATCGACCTCATCCAGGCTTTTCAGTTCTTTTTTCTGCTTAGGTGCGGCATAATAGCTGATAGCATCATAATTGATCGGCGGATAATCCAGTTTGGCCCAATCAGGTTCTTTCATCCGCAACCAGTGTTTATAGGCTTTCAATCTCCATTTCAGCAGAAATTCCGGCTCATTTTTCTTGGCTGAAATCAGACGGACTACGTCTTCGTTCAGCCCTGGCGGGATTTTTTCCTGTTCGATGTCGGTAACGAATCCATATTTATATTTCTGGCCGGTCACCTGGTTGATTGTATCAATATCGCTCATAATATTTTACTGCAATGGCTCAGTGGTTAATAATCTTAATTACTGGATAACCTCGTTTAGAGTGAGGTTGCTGAAAACATTTTTCATTTTATCGTTGATTCGATGAATGGGAGTGCGGATCGTGCAGGTCTCAATCTGATCACAATCTTTGTCAATTGAACAATCGGTTAAAGCGACGGGACCTTCCATAAGCTCGATAAAATCGTTCAAACAAATTGAATCCAGATCGGTGCTTAGGCGATATCCGCCATGGGGACCTTGAACTGTCTGGACCACTGCGGCCCGTGCCATTTGCTGGAGGGTCTTGGCCAGTAATTCACCTGGTATATGGTAAGTTTCGGCAATCTCCTTCGCGCTGGTAAATTCTTCCGGATCTTTATCGCGCAGATGTCGCAGTGCCATTAGGGCGTATTCTGTTTTTCGTGATAATTTCAGCATATACGACTACTTTTGTCGCATTAAACTTAACAGGCTTAATCGATTGGGGGCAACAGATAATTGCGACTTATTTTGTCGGATATAATTCAGACGCTAAAAAATGCTGATAAAACTTATCTATCCCAGAAGATTTTTCAATTTGGCAACGTATCGCCGACTCATCACAAAGGGTTTTTCCATGCCTTTTACATAGACGCGGTAAGAGTAATTGAACCATTCTTCGAGGTGATCCACGTATTCCAGGTTGACGATTGTCGAACGGTGAATACGGGTGAAGTGATTTTCCGGCAGGCGTGTTTCCCATTCTTTCATCGATTTCTGGGTCAGTCCTTTTAAATCATCGGTGGTTATCACCTCTGAATAGTCACCGGCGGCATTGATGCTGATAATTGTTTTTATCCCCAGGAATTTGAACTGGCTGTTGATCATCAGGAAAAGGTGATCGTCATAATTCAGTTTCCGGGTGCTGGCGATCTGGAAATCTTCCTGGAGGTCAATTTTCTCGATTGCCGTTTTCAGCCGTTCCGGGTTGACCGGTTTTAACAGGTAATCAAGGGCGTTAACATCGAATGCCCGGATGGCATACTCGTCGTAGGCAGTGACAAAAATCAGCTTGGCGTCAATTTTTATTTTTTCCAGCAATTCAAATCCGGATTCACCAGGCATCTGAATATCGAGGAAGATTACCTCTGGTTTGAGGTTTTTTATCGCTTCAATTGCTGTTGTCACGCTATCGGCTTCGCCAACAATCTCAATTTCCTTGATTTCCGATAGCAGATCCTTGAGATCCTTACGCGCCAGACGTTCATCGTCGACTATTAATGCCTTATGCGGTTTCTTCATGTTCCAAATTTAATGATTTGTCGATGCGAAAGATAACTTTTATCTGCTCATCCGATTTCAGAATCTTCAGCGAATGTTGATTCGGATAGCTCATGGCCAGCCTTTTCTGTACATTGTGTAAACCTGAGCCTGGGATATATTCGAATTCTTTCGCCATTTTATCATTATCGATCCATTGGCCGGTATTGCTGACACTCACAACCAGATTATCGCCAACGATATTTGCGCGGATTCTGATTTTCAGGGGCATTTTACTGGTCTGCATCCCGAATTTAATGGCGTTATCGGCCAGGGGGTGAATGATGAAACTGATGATTGGAAAGTCTTCAGCCAACGGATCGATCAGGTATTCTATCTCCAGTTTATCTTCATAGCGCCGCTTCTCGATGGCGAAAAAATTCTTGATGGCCTGGATTTCATCATTCAATGACACCTCCAGGTAATTATTACTGATCAGTGAATAGCGTAGAAATTCAGATAATTCGGTCACCATCCGTTTGGCACTTTCCTTATCCTCAAGGATCAGCGCCCGGATTGCATTCAAGGCATTGAACAGAAAATGGGGATTCAACTGATAACGCAGCATCTGCAGTTTAGCCTTCTCGGCCAGCCGGTTGGATTCTTTCGTCAGTATTTTTTGTTTATCCCATTCGATCCAGAATTTGATACTGAAATACAGACAGCTCCAGCCGATCAAAGTTACACTGTCCCAGAAAACAATATATTGGTAAGCACCGGGCACCAGATCCGATACCCAGGAAAAACTGCGCCCCAGAAGTCCGTAATACATGGTTCGTGAAACCCAGAACCAGATATTGGCGCCCAGGAGGGAGGCGACGGATGCAATAATGATAATTACGGTGATTGAGATGGTATTAATATTTATTTGTCGATAAATGTAGCGTAGTACTACCGTCAGAACGAATCCCCAAAAAGTAATTAATAACAGTCGAATCACATCATATTTGAAGACTTCGGTAAACAGGAAGAAGTTGAGATAGATCAGACCGAGATAGAGCAACCAACCGGCCAGATTCAATATCCAAAAGGTGCCGCTGAATCCGGTCCATTTGGAAAAGGTGTCGTGCAGAAAATTTGACCGGTTGTTTTTTTTGTCCATTATCCGGCACTAACCTTTTTGTTGATCTCGATTTTAAAATGGACACTGCTTGGCTTTTGAATTACCTCGAATGTATGACGTCCCGGGAATGCATTTTCCAGACATTGGCGGACATTATTTAATCCCGTATTAGTACCATCTGAGGATTGTCCCAGATCGGATGATGGTTCGACCCATTTACCGGTATTACTAACCTCCATCACTAAGGTGTTTTCCAGCATTCGGGCGATTATCTGAATTTGCAGGGGCATTGGACTGGTACGCATCCCATATTTAATTGCATTTTCGGCCAGGGGATGAAGTAAAAACCTGATCACCGGAAAATCACAGGCCATCGCATCCACATCAAACATGACATTCAGTTTGTCTTCATAGCGTTTTTTTTCTACGGCAAAATAATGACGCAAGGCTTCTATTTCATTGTGAAGCGGGACCGAGGTATCATAATCACTGATCAATGAATACCGTAGAAATTCAGACAGCTCGGTGATCATCTCCCGGGCCGTTTTTTGATTTTCTTCTATCAGGGCCCGGATGGAGTTAAGCGAATTAAACAGAAAGTGCGGATTTAGCTGGTATCTCAGCATCTGAAGTTTAGAACGCTGGGCAAGCAGATCGGCCTGTTGAGAATGTTCGCGCTGAACATTCCAGGCCATCCAGAGTTTGATCACAAAATACAGAGTGTTCCAGACGAAAATAAGGATGGTCCAGAAGAATATTCCCTGTAGGTAGTAGGACAGGGTCACCGGGACTATCTGTTCCCCTGGTTGAACCATCAAATAATTAATGAAAATTCGAATCAGATACCATAGGTTGACGATAATTAAAGTTGAGAATACTGAAATGACCATCGTTTTTGCGAGTGTCAATTGTTGGATATCGATCCGGCGGTAGAATAAACGGGCCAGGGAGGTCAGCAGCAAACCAGTGACGATCACTAATGTATTCCATATGATATACCGGATTCCATAATAACCCATTGAGTAGGCATTAGTGATTATGTACAACCAGTAAACACTCCACCCGGAAAACTGTAGAATCCAGAATGTTTTGTTGTTGGTGTTATCTGTCATTTATGAATCGTGCTGAATGCAATACCATGAAAATAATCACAGCATTATATCAATTCCTCCCAGATTTATAAAGTCTTAAAGTATATCATTTGCAGGCCGTATTTGAGCTCAATTCGCTAAGCGGCAATAATTATCGTTAAAGGGTAGAAGTGGTCATATTAAACGACAGCCGGGACTGGCGACTGCTCCCAGTTAATTATAATATAAATTGAGAAATCTGTATCTGGTTGATAAAAATGGTATTATGTATAGTTAATTGTACCCTTGTCCACGGTTATCTCCGGGTTGATTTAGTGGAATATTTCACCTGAAATTTTACAACCTTTTGCCGTTTACTATAACCGTTTGCCGATCTGGTTTACCATTTAAAGATCAACAATTCGGAAGCCGATACCCAGCCGATAACTTCCCATCGAAAAATGAAATAGATACTAGCATATCTAGCCTGAGAGGGGACAAATAGGGTACGGGAAATCGAGTGACGGGTATCGCCGTATTGTCTCCTGGAGAATCTTGTAAAAGAAGAATTATCAACAAGATAATGGAGGATATTGAAAACATAATGAATTCATTTTCTGATTCTTTTCCGGCTTTGTCTTACAGTATCAAAAGCAGATATGGAGAAGGTACTGATTCATATTTCAAATATCCGTTTTCATTTATTAATCGAATTAGAGTCTTTAATCAAACAGTGAGGTTGTGATGAGCTTGAAGTGGACATTATGCACCTTACTGCTGGTAATTGTAGCAGCAGTAGGTTTTTTGGGGTGCGAATCAGACGATCTGCCTGAACCCCTCCCTAACATTAGACCGGAAACCTATATTTCTGAAGTCAGCCCGAGTGTGACGACCAGAATAGCCTGGTATGGTACTGATGTGGATGGTCGGGCCGAACTGTTCGAATATCGCTGGGACGATGGTGATTGGGTCGAAACCAGCGATCTTTCGGAAACCTTTCCAACTGACGATCCCACCAATCCGTATTCAGATTTTGAATTCGCTGATTTGGAGGATGAACACACGTTTTATGTCCGTGCAATCGACAATCGCGATCAGGCCGACTTATCGCCGGCATCAGCGGTAATGTCGCCCAGGACCATTGTTCCGGAGACACAGATTATTGAAGGACCTGTTACCGGTGATGTGGTTGGACCAGACGTTCGCTTTGCCTGGTTGGGAGTCGATCAGGATGGTGAAATTGATGGCTATGAATTTGCCCTGGATGATTTGAGCTCATGGACGGCAGTAGAGGAATATATTACTGATCATACCTTCTATGGTTTGGGCGAAGGGTCCCATACCTTTTACGTCCGGGCCGTAGACAATTTCGGTGCGGTAGACGGATCACCGGCTCAGAGTGCCTTCATCGTTGCCAGTGGTTTCAAACCGCAGTTAAGCAACACCAGCCCGGTTTCTGATGGCGGAGGCTGGTTCTCCGGTGTTGACCTGGCCCTTTCCTGGGAAGCAGCAGTCGATTATTACCAGGGTGTACTGCCCACCGGTGCATTCTGCTATGCCCTGGATGACAGTAACGGATATGATGCCACTACCGCTCCCCTGGCAAGTGGTTGGTTGCCCAACAGCAGCTATACAATTCCCGGAGCTGATATAAGCGATGGTGATCACACCTTTTATATTAAGGTAAAAGATGTTTCTGGCAATGTGGACATGTTGAGCATTGGCTTTAGCGCGGCCCCATTTGCACCTACCAGTGAACTGCTGCTCCTGGACAATTTCAGCTGGACGCCTGGTCAGTATACCAGCCAGGATGAAATCAAGACTAAGATAGGTACTGGTTTTCTGAATGGGGTTACCTATGATTTGAGAGATCTTGATGATGAAGGTGCCGGCATATTAACCCCAAGTCTGCTGGGTCAGTATGAGGCAGTGGTTCTGTATACGGACGGCGGCTATAATTCGGCTGATTACGGTAACCTGTTCGCCGCTTATGCAACCGCGGGAGGTAACCTGATGATCACCGGATACAACCTGGCCGCTTTCGGTGCTGCTTCCATAACGGTACCTTATGGTTTCTATAACGGAATTTTCGGGACGTTTGAATACATGTCTGATGGCATGACCGGCCAGAATCCCTCCACCGGAATTATCCAGACTGATGATCTTTTCGTACCGGTACCAATTGATGATGAAGATTATCCTCGTTCCTGCGAACGGGTTTACGCCGATGCCGATAACACTGAAATGTTATTCACTAACGAAGCTCCACTTGGTGACGGCCGTTCTGTTGGTGTGATTGCAAGTATGAACAGTGGTGGTAATTATGTTCTGGTGGTTGGTCAGTCGTTACCATTTATGGATCAAGATGCCGCGGACACCCAAACATTCGGTAATCGTGTAATGGCCCTGTGGGGTATCACCGATTCAGATAATTAGGATTGGAGGCACTGATGTCAAAAATTAATATTAGAATCGCGTTAAGTATATTCTTAGGTCTGGGACTGCTTTTCGTAGGTTGTGATTCGTTGATCAATCCTGAGGATGAATCAACGGTATCAGAACGTGAAGAAATCACGCTGAACACCATAATCACAGAGGGGCCGGCCGATGGAGCTACCCTGTTGTACAACTCATCACCAACCTTTCGTTGGAAAGGTGAAATTTATCCTGGTTATGTGACCGGATTTTACTGGACCCTGGAAATGGATGGTGCTGCCTACAGTCATGCTGATGACTATTCCAATCAAATGTTCTATACATTTGAGAACCTGCAAGATGGTGATTATGTTTTTACGGTCGAGGCCATGGATAACATGGACTCTGTCGACGCAACGCCTGATGTTGTCAACTTTTCGGTAGCAACCTCTGATGCTGTAGCTCCGGAAATACGGTTCCTGCAAAGCCCCACTGACAATTCCTGTCGGGCGCCCGGAATGAACATTTTCTTTGAGTGGACCGGCAGTGATGCATCCACATTCGGATCGCTGGAGGGCTATAGTTATCGTCTGAGTGGCACCGGAAACAGTGCTACTGACTGGAGTGACTGGAGTCTGGAAATCACCTCTGTTTCCTACGCGGATCTTGAAGCTGGTGAATATGTATTCCAGGTCAAAGCTATTGATAATGTGGGTCTTGAGTGCAATCCATATGAAGTAAATGTAACGGTTAAGACACCAACTATATTGGTAGTCGACGACTATATCCCGGGCGAGTCGGAGTTTCTGAATGAAATTTCCACCGACAACCTGATGGCCGAAGTGCTGAAGGATTGGGCCTGGGATGAATGGGATGTCAATGCTGACGGTATCCCCACGGCCGCTGATCTAGCTGCTTATACCTCGGTGGTCTGGTATGTGGACGACGGTCCAATGTCATTCTATTATTTTGCCGGTGGTTCAGTGGATAATCCCCTGGATGATTTCATGGATGCTGGCGGGAACCTCTGGTTGATGGGCAGTGAAATCTGTTATTATACCGAAGCTGCCGATACAGCCGCATTTGATGCCGGACATTTTCTCCGTGATTACCTGCATCTGACTAATGCCGGCGATGCCGGCGAACATTTTACTGGCTTGGCACAATTAGCCACGCCAGCGGTTGCCGAGGACGCGGCGTTTACCAGCATTGGTATTCCCGGTCTGGCCACCGGTACCGGATATCCGGACCAGTTGATACCTGATGCTTCGGCACGTGCCATTTATGATCTGGCCGGTGTCGATGATGATGGCGTTGATTATGCCGATGTTACCGCCGGTATCACATATGAAGGAACGGACTTCAACATGGTGTTCATGTCCGTCAATTTCGCATTTTTGGCTACCAACCATAATCATCTCTCCCTGTCCCCTGATGATCTATACCCGGTAGCCAATCATATTATTGGGACGATCTTCGAAGAGTAGCGTTCAATCGCCAAAGTGAGGAGTACTATGAAGAAAATAAAATTCACCAGAACACTTCTATCGGCGGTGATCTTATTCCTGTTCTGCAGCCAGGCTATGGCTGTTACGACAGGTAAAATCACTGGTTTGGTGAAAGACAGTGAGACGGGCGACCCCCTGGCAGGTGTCAACGTCTTGATTGTAGGTACCACAATGGGTGGTGCCACTGACATTGATGGTCGCTATTTTATCCTGAATGTTCCTGTCGGAACCTGGGATTTAAAAGCTACCTATATTGGATTTAAGGACTACACCGTAATGGGTGTTCTAGTCACAATCGACCACACGACAACCATTGACTTCGATATGCAAACGGAAGTTATTGCCGGTGAAGAAGTCACGGTAACGGCGGAACGCAAAATGATCCAGATGGATAACACGGCCACCAAGACCTTCATTTCGGCCAGTGATATCACATCCGTCCCATCCGAATCGTTTACCGATCTGGTTACCATGGAAGCTGGAGCCGTTGGCATGAGCGTTCGTGGTGGCCGGTCAAGTGGTACCATCTTTTATATAGATGGTGTCAGCATGCGTAACCCGATGACTGGATATGGTGCCGGTCAGGGTAACAGTCAGACCAATTCAACCAATGGCGCTCAAGCTGGAGGTCCCAGCACTGATATCAGTTTGAATGTGGACCTTCCGGAATTCGCTTTTGAGGAAATCGAAATGATGAGTGGTGGTTATTCACCGGAATATGGAAATGCCCAGGATGCAGTGATAAACATCGCTACTGCCGAAGGTCGTGACAAACATTCCGGCCGGTTCAGGGTAACCGACGAAGGTCGCATATTCAGTTCTTTGAATGAAACCTATGACCGGGAATGGTATATCGATCCTGACTTCAAACTGGCACCGGATTATATGATCGGTGACAGCCTGGTGGCCCGGGGTGGCCGGATAGTAATCGGTGGTACCGAAATGGATGCCGCTGCCATTGAAGAGCTACATAAGAATAGCGAAGCCGTTTACATCGATGGTAATGTAGAGAGTTACTCGAACAGTACTCCCATCTGGACCGACACACGCGGTGATTACAAACGGAATAAATACTCCTTCGCCTTCAATGGACCGTTGATGAAAAATGCCTTTTACGCTTTATCGGGTGAATACCTTGATCAGGCCCAGGGACATTTTAACAACCAGCAGCGCGAAAATTACAGTATCCTTGGTAAGCTGACCTATCAACTTAGTCAGAAGACAAAATTCAATATAAGCTATCTGACATCAAAGCAGTTGTACACTGTATACGACTATGAGTATGCCAAGTACAATACGGAAGCCTATGTTCCCGGATATGGTACCCTGCAGCCGACCTTGTCGATACTGCCGGACCGGTTGAAGAGCACAATGATCTTCACTGGTGTGATGAATCATGCCATCAATGCCAATTCGTACCTGACGTTGACTTTCGGGCAGTATAATTCCACCTACGATCAAAAATATCATGATTATGATGATCGTGATGGTGATGGTGACACCGATGAGTACCTGGTTTTCAAACGCATGACAGTTAAAAGCGGGCATCCGGATTCAACCTCCGGACCCTACGCTTATAGCGAATCACGCGAACTAAGGTATACTACCGAGGATGATGGCCTGGTCTATATCTGGACTCAGGATCCAACCAAAGTCGATACCAGTTCCCCTGATTACAATGCCGCTTACCTGGGGGAATGGCGGATTGGTAATCCTGATCTGCTGGTCGACCATAACGATCCTTCCAACCACCTGTGGTCTGAACAGAATCCGGTTGGCTGGAAAGAAATCTGGGAAGCCCAGTACAATGCCGAAACCGATAGCTGGGATTGGACATCAGACTGGCTGTTTGTGAACGGTGACAACGAGGTTGAAGAGACCGGTGTTTCCCATCCCGAGCTTGATGAAGGACAATTGTTCTACGTCTCGGATGCGCTCTGGAAATCATATGGTGATGGTTACGGGCACCTGGAATCCTATTCCAATGTGTCGACTTTCAAACTGGACTATTCGAATCAGATTCATCCGATTCATTTCCTGCAGATTGGTGGTGAATTCCTGCGTTATGATTTGTCTATGTTCAGTATCGCCACTTTTTCGCTTTCCAATTATTACCTGGATGAATGGCATGAAAAGCCCACTGAATGGGGTATATATTTCAGGGATAAAATTGAGATGGGCGGCCTGATCGTCAATGCCGGCATCCGTTTGGATTCTTATAATCTGGGCGATGTTGTCTATTCTGACGATGCCTTGGATCCCCTCTCTGCACCAGTTGATGAGGAAACAGGTGAGATTAAAAATCCGGTTAACTGGAGTGACAATGTGGGTGCCAAGGTTTACATCAGTCCCCGGTTGGGTATCTCACATCCGATCACCGATCGTGATGTACTGCATTTCAGTTACAACCATTTCCTCCAGCGCCCCGACTGGCGGTATTTCTTTGAGAATATTGGCTACAGCACCGAAGGAGCCTATGAGGAAATTGGTAATCCCGAGCTGGAACCACAGCGGACAGTTTCATACGAGGTTGGTTTTACCCACCAGTTTACCGCTAACATGAAAGTAGATATTACCGGATACTACAAGGATATCTTTGGTTGGGTCCAGCAGAGCCAGATCAATAACCTGGCCGGTACCCGGTTCTGGATTTATGAAAATGCCGACTGGGGTGCCGTCAAAGGCTTTGAGGTCGCAGTTGACAAGCGGATGAGCAATAATTTCTCAGCCGATATTAACTATACCTACATGGTGACCAGTGGTCGTCTCTCCGATCCGCAGTTGGGTGGTACTTATCTCTGGCGGAACCTGGTGACCCCATCCGATCCCCATGCCCTGGACCATGATCAGACCCATACATTGAGTGCCAAGTTCACCTACTATATTCCTGCTGCCAGAAATCAGTTGATGGGTGACTGGATGTTTAATGTTACTGACCGTTACGGCAGCGGTTTCCCGTATGATACACAGGACCGTGCCTCTGCCACGACAGTACCTGCTGAGAATGATGGCCGTCTGCCGGCTACCAATCAGCTGGATATGCGGATTCAGAAAGGATTTGATATCGGTATTGGCCGGTTGATCACCTATCTGGAAGTGTACAATGTGTTGAATACCGAGAACATGGTCTACTCACCCGAGGGTGTGCCTTACAGCTCTGAATGGTACCAGTCTGAAGTGGACCGCGATGGAAACGGTGTTGCTGATCACTACCAGGATCCGGAAGGCCGATATCAGGACTGGACCGTCTGGACCGAGCCCCGGCATGCGAAGCTTGGTATCGAGATTAACTGGTAATTATTGTGAAGATTCAGGAGGTTAAGATGCCTTTCAAAAACAACTATCTCTACCGTTCTTCGCGGAGTGCTTGGATGGTGACAATACTGGCGATATTATTGGTTGCGGCAACAGTTACTGATGTAACTGTTGCCCGTGACTGGAATGCCGGTTCACCGCCTTCGCTGGAACGAATTGTTCCCATTGGAGCCGTGCCGCATACAATCGGCCGGGTATGGGTTAATTTAACTAACTATGGGCGTTTCGGTGACGAAGATATGGTTACACCCTCAATGGAATGGCCCGGTGGCAGTGGAAATATGTATCTGTATTCCGGTGCATTCTGGGTTGCCGGACGCGATCAAACGGGTACAATCCACTGTACGGCCGGTGATGAGGACGAATGGTTTCCACAGTTGTCTAATGACCGGATCGCCGAATATACGGCGGTAAACGGTGCCGATTTCACATCCAACGACTATGTAATTGTTCTGGCTTCGGCCAATCGACCGGATGAGGATCTGGTGAATACAGATTACTACCTGTGGTACGATATTGATGAATACGGCCAGCCCGATTATGATGATGATGGCGATGGATTAGTGGATGAAGATCCATTGGATTTTATCGATAACGATGGTGATGGCTTGATCAATGAGGATTTTGCTGCTGTCTCGGAAGAAGACAGTTACACGATCTACAATGATCTCTGGTTGGACCGTCACAATGCCGGTGAGTCGGGTCTGGGCCTGGAAGTCATAGAGCGGACCTATGCCTGGAGTTACAGTTATGCCCAGGATTTCATAATCTATGATTTCGAGGTAATAAATGTTGGGACCAGTTCTGAAGAAGATTCAGAGAATCCGAGTGATGTGATTCCGGATATTCCCCAGACTATAACCGATCTATATATGGCGATGCGATTTGACTTTGATGTTTCCTCGCTGGCCACCGGTGAATACTGGTACGATGACCTGACAGCCTACCTGGCAAGCGACAACCTGTCCTATGGCTATGATGGCGACGATCCGGATGTAGCCGGTCCTGACGAAGGTGAGAATGGATTGTCAGAAGGATATATTGGTGTCCGTACACTGGGTACATCGATTCCTGATAACAATGGTAATTCAGGCATGTGTGCTTCGCATAACTGGTGGACCATTGATGACGATCCGTCTTCTGATGCCCTGAAATTCCAGTTTATGTCCAATGGTGTTTATGCGGCTGTCCCGCCGGCGCCATATGATTACCGGTATCTCCATTCAATTGGTCCCTTTGACCTGGCATCCGGTGATACGGTTCGTTGGTATGTTGCAGCCGGTGTCGGTGATGGGTTAGGTGACCGGGATAATCCCGATCCCCATAATAATCCGGGAAGCCTTCGTGATGTGATGGCCTTTGCTCAGGAACTATATGACGCTGACTGGTTGGCAGCTACTCCACCACCATCCCCAGAGGTGACAATCACACCGACCCCTGAAGGTTATATTCAATTGGATTGGGCGTCCAGCACCAGTACAGTGGAAGGCTATATCGATCCATTGTCCGGTGAAGCCGATTTTGAGGGCTACCGGGTCTATAAAAGTGATCGAACCGATAATTCCGGTGCCCGTATCTGGTTGCCGCTGGCGGCCTACGATATCGACGGAAATGGTGTCGGTGGTGAAACCGGCCTGGCATACAGCTACCTGGATAAGGATGTAAATAAGGGATTCAATTACTACTATGCAGTCACATCCTTTGATAATGGTTTGACGCCGATTGGTGAGCTTGAAAGTTCCCGCGGAGCTGGTATCGAGGTTGATGTTGCTTCAGCCCCGGCCGAGAAGCTGGGTGATGTAGCTACCGTCCCAAATCCATATAAAGGAAGTGCCCTCTGGGATCACGTGCCATCATTCGATGAGCAATGGTGGGCCAAACTCCAATTTATTAACCTGCCGGAAGGTGAGTCGACGATCCGGGTTTATACCCTGACCGGAGATTTTATCATTGAACTGGTAAATAACGACGGCAACAGTTTTGAAAACTGGGATCTGCTTACCAGGCATGGTACCAGTATTGTTAGCGGTGTCTATCTTTTCGTTGTTGAAGACGAAGATGGTGATACCCAGGTCGGCAAATTTGTTGTCATGCGCTGATGACAGGTAAGAAAAGGAGATTTACAATGAAGAGATTTCTCATTTTATGCATAAGCCTGCTGGTTTTAACTGGCCTGGCCTTTGGGCAGGACGCCAGTCAGAAAGCTGGTATGACAGGTGCAAAATTCCTGTCGGTTCCGGTAGGAGCGCGGGCTTCAGCAATGGGTGAAGCATTTGCCGGTATGGCTAATGACGGTTCAGCTGTTTTCTGGAATGTTGCCGGTATGTCACTGTCGCCTAAGAATGCGGTCTATGCCAGCCATACCAGCTGGCCGGCGGACATCATTTTCAATGCTTTGGCAGTTAACCTGGACATGGGACAGATGGGTAAAATCGGTGTCCATTACCAGGATATGAATGTTGGTGAAATGCGGGTGCGTACACCTTATGCACCTGACGGCACCGGTGAAATGTTTACCGTTCAAAGTATGGCGGCCGGTGCATCATGGGCCAAGAATCTGACTGATCAGTTTTCCATGGGTATGACAATCAAATATGTCCGTGAAGATTATACCGATTTGATTGCTGATGGCTGGGCCATTGATGTAGGATCGTTATATGATACCCGCTGGCGTGGTCTGAAAATTGGTATGTCCATGACCAATTTTGGCTCTGATATCGCCTTCGATGGCAGTTACAATAACTATACTGACCTGGAAGATCCGGGTAGTTCAACCCGTTTTGATGATTATGCCCTGCCGTTGATGTTCCGATTCGGAATTGCGATGGATGTAATCGAGATGAGTGCCGCAGGCGGTACCAAAATGGTGCTGGTTGCTGACGCGATCCATCCCCCGGACAATAATGAACAGGTTAACCTGGGAACCGAGTTGACTCTGATGAATATGTTGGCTGTTCGGGCCGGCTATGCCATCGGTTCGGATGAAGGTGGCTTAACAGCAGGTCTTGGTTTATCACTACCATTTGTCGGTGTTTATGTCGATATGTCTTACATGGCATTTGGACTGTTGGGTAATGTTACGAACTTGTCAATGGGTCTTGAGTTTTAGCTTATACTAGTTTCTCGATTAGCTGATAGAAAAAAGGGTGGCTGATTACCACCCTTTTTTAATGTAATAATACATCCTCGCGTTATAGTTTTAATTTGCCAGTTAGGGTCATCTAAACGGTAATTTCCGGCAACGATTAAATCAGTATAATGAGCCGGAAACAATTACTCACATCTACAATATCAGCCCAGGAACTGCTGCCGGTCAGGGCTGATTTGCTGAGTCATCTGGGGTATAGTCAGGGTGTCGAACCTGCGACTGGCGTTAATTCTCACTTGCAGGAAGCCGAACAATTATTTCTGGAATCGGCCCGGCCGGAACTGATTATTGACAGTATATCTAAGAATAAATTTCAATATATTTTCAAAGGGCAGGGTAATAACAGTCCTGAATCACCACTGCAAGAAATTTATCCCCAAGCCGACGCACTGGCGTTATTTTGTCTGACCCTCGGCTATTCCATCAGTGATAAGATAGCACAATATTTTCAGAGCAAGGATTCGGTCAGTGGGTATATTCTGGATGCCTGTACATCCTTGGCGGCAGAGAAATGGGTCAGTATCATCGAAAAACAATATTTTGAAAAATGCTACGGATTCGGAAAAACAGAAAAAGCTGTGTTGAGTTACAGTCCCGGGTATTGTGGCTGGCATATCAGTTCCCAGGAAAAAATATTTGAATATTTGAAGCCGGATTCGATAGATGTTACCCTGACCGACGAATTTTTGATGATACCAATGAAATCAGTAACCGGTATCCTGGTAGCTGGTGACCGTACTATTCATAAATTTATACCCCGGTTTTCTTTCTGCCGTGCCTGTGTTGGTAAATCGTGCATTGAGAGAATAAAATCTGTTACTGGAGGTTCTGATTGAAGTCATTATTGAACCGTATTAATGATAAACAGATAATTGTGGCCGATGGCGCTATGGGAACCATGTTGTTTCAGCGAGGACTTAAAGTCGGGGAATGCCCGGAGTTGATGAACCTGGAGCACCCCGAGGCGGTAATCGAAATTGCCAGAATATATCTGAAAGCGGGGGCAGAGATTATCCAGACCAATACCTTTGGTGGCTCACCGATAAAATTAAGCGAATATGGTCTTGAGGATAAGTGTGCCGAGTTGACCCGGTTAGCGGTGGAGCATGTCCGCTCAGTTGTTGGTACCAGAGCCTATGTATCCGGATCCTGCGGACCGGTGGGAAAACTACTGAAACCGTACGGTGATTTAACAACTGAGGAGGTCCGTGATAGTTTTATTTCCCAGATCTCTGCATTGATCGAGTCGGGAGTTGATCTTATCTGTGTGGAAACAATGACCGACCTCAGGGAAGCGGTTCTGGCAGTAGAAGCGGCCAAATCAATTGATCCGGATATTCCAGTTATGGCAACCATGGTATTTGATAAAAAGCCAAACGGATTTTTCACAATTATGGGTGATGCGCTGCAAGCGTCGATCCAAGGATTGGAAGTTGCCGGGGCGGATATTTTAGGTTCCAACTGTGGCAATGGAATAGATATTATGACTGAAATTGCCATTGAATTAAACGAATTGACCGATAAACCCACTATCATCCAGGCCAATGCCGGTCAGCCTGAACTTATGGAAGGTGAATTGGTCTACCCGGAATCTCCCGCTTATTTTGCATCAGTAATGCCCCGCTTGATCGATGCGGGGGTAGCTGTGTTTGGCGGTTGCTGCGGAACAACTCCCGAGCATATTAAAGCCATCCGATCAGTTGTTGATCAGCAGAAGAATTAAGAGGTATAAAATGAAAAAAACTATTGTAATTGCTTTTTTGACGGTAATGCAGCTGACTATGACGAGTTGCCAAAAGCCAGCCGATTGGCTGGAATCCCTGCCAGAACCATGGACATTATCGGAAACCCAGGTTAATTCCATGTTGCCGGAATTTCACAAACATTACCCTGTTTTTGAAGATCGTGTCAAGGCCATTGCATTATGGCGGGTGGGAACACCGTACGAAATTTTTAAACTGGGGGAGGAAGTGGAGCCGGACCTCGATCCCATCATCCGGCTTGATGTATCGGACTGTACCGGACATGTACTCACGACCTTGGCATTCGCACAGAGCAATAATTGGGGAGAAGCCCGAAAGAACATGGTTGAAATTCATTATAAAGCTGATGATGAGGGAATTAAAATTCCCACATACAAATCGCGCTGGCATTATACCGCCGACCGGGTAACCGCCAATCCGAATACCGTAAATATCACCGATCAACTACTGCCGGCGGATAAACTGGAATCAATCGCACTGACACTAAATATGAAAGACGACGGAACCGAATTCCTGGAGTTAGATTGGCAGCGCCCAATTGATCTCAATTATATCCCCAACGAGATGATAACTGCTGAATTGCTGGCGTCGCTACCGGAAGTCTGCATTGTATCATTTGTTAAATCGAAGTACTGGAGCATGGGAATCATCTTTGGCCATGAAGGTATGATTATTGATAATAAATATCTTGTTCATGCTTCCCAATCGGCCGGCGAGACGGTCAAACTGGATTTTATGGAGTATTATTTTCCGGAGGACGGGGCTTTCTTCGATGGAATTGTTATCAGCCGGTTCATGCCACTGATCCCCTGAGGAAAATTCCGCCACCTTCACATATTCCCGTACTTATCTGGTTTAAATGGCCGGTTCCGGAATTGCCATTAGTCAGCACGCGCATATATATTAAAGAAAATATTAGTATATACATGTCTATACATGCTAACTTCCATGGATAGGATTAGCAGATTATTCTCGTAATTATTAGTATTGGATAGGGACTCACTGGAAGTCCGCTGTGGAACTAATTATCTTTCAAGGCCAGGATGGGTAATAGACCGGATATAGAGCAGTTGATTTTCACCCTCAAGGGAGGGAAAGCCAGCTATATTCCTTTAGTCGAACTTGGCATTCATCCTACCATTAAGGCAAAATTTCTTGGCCGCCCCGTCAATACTTTGCAGGACGACGTTCAATTCTGGCAATCTGCCGGTTACGATTATATCAAGCTTCAACCAACCGTCGATTTCCATATCCCGGGTCATCAAGCCGATGAGAGTATTTCGGCTTCAATAAATTGGGCTCCTGAAGGAGACGGGATTATCGGCACCTGGATGGATTTCGATCGGTTCCATTTTACCAAACCGGAAGAAATAAATTTTTCTGTTTTTGAAAATGTAAAACCATTATTACCTGATGGTATGGGTGTGATCGGCCAATACGGTGATATATTCACGATGGTCTGGGAATTAATGGGCTTTACCGGTTTTTCATATAATTTGTTTGATAATCCGGATTTGGTCGAAGCGCTTTTTAATAAAATTGGAACCACGGTACTCAGTATTTTTGAATATCTTGCCCAATCTGATATTGTAGATATACTTTGGTATAGTGATGATATTGCCTATATTTTCGGGTTAATGTTATCTCCAGAACAGTTGCGGAAATATTTTTTCCCATGGTTGGAGAAAATAGGTCAGCTGGCAAAGGATAGCAATAAGCCGTTAATCTATCATTCCGATGGATTACTGCTGGATGTAATGACAGATATTATTGAATGTGGTGTTGATGCATTACATCCCATCGAACCAAAAGCAATGGACATTATTGAAGTGAAGAAGCAATTTGGAGACCATCTTTGTCTGATTGGCAACCTGGATGTAGGTGATGTTCTCTCACTCGGTTCAACAGATGATGTCCGTATATTGCTGGAAAAGAATTTCAAACATGTAGGTTATAACGGTGGCTATTGCGCCGGATCGGGAAATAGCATTCCCGATTATATCAATTATGATAACTATCTTGCCATGCTTGATGTGGTTCATAATTATTCCTATTCAGTGGAATGTTAATGCCTGGAGTATTATAATGGTACATAACGCATTTGAACGATATCAAAAACTATTTCATGCTACCAGGGCTAGATGCCCGTTCACCGGCAACCGGATAATTTGGAGGTGTACTTAGTATGCAGCTGATCCGTAATTCTAAACGATCCAATAAATTTCATTTCTCACTTTCCCTGACGATATTGTTGGCCGGGATGAGTTTCCTGAATGCCGATACGGCCGGTAAACTGGCTGGTAAGGTGCTGGATGGTGCAACCGGTAATCCGCTGGTTGGAGCTAACGTCATTCTGGAAGGGACACCCATGGGAGCCGCCACTGACCTGGATGGTTACTACGTTATCCTTAATGTTCCGCCCGGAAATTATACCGTAAAAGCAGTCATGATCGGGTACGCCACTGTCTCGTATACCGGAGTATCCGTTAATGTTGACCTGACCACTACTATTGATTTTAATATGCAAATAGAGTCACTTCAAGGAGAAGAAATCGTTGTGATCTCTAACCGCAAACCAATTAAAGAAGACGTAGCCTCCAGCCAGATCAATATTTCCAAGGATCGTATCGACGACCTGCCGGTTACCACCGTGGAAGGTGTGATCGGATTACAGGCTGGTATCGAGGGGATGAGTGTTCGGTCAGGCGGCGAGAATGAATTGGCGGTGAAACTGGATGGTGCCTCATTAAAGGATGACCGGACCGGAAAACCGATCATGGGTATCCCGTTGAATGCCGTTCAGGAGATCATGATCCAATCCGGTGGTTTTAATGCCGAGTACAGTGACCTGCAGGCTGGTGTAATCAATGTGATTACTAAGGAAGGATCAACTGATGGTTATTCATTTAACCTGGATTATAAATACAGTCCTCCGGCCCAGAAATATCATGGCAAATCGATTTTCGATCCCGATTCCTATTTCCTGAGACCTTATTTGGATGAAGATGTGTGCTGGACCGGGACCGACAACGGAGCCTGGGATGATTACATGCAGAGCCAGTATCCATCATTCGATGGCTGGGAGGAGGTATCAGAGGATTTATGTACTGATGACAATCCCGATAATGATCTGTCGCCAGAAGCGGCCAAGCGATTATTCGAATGGCAGCATCGCCATACCGGTGACATTTCCAAGCCGGATATTAATATCGATGCCGGGTTTGGTGGACCGGTACCTTTCGTAAGCAGCGCCTTGGGCAACCTGCGTTTTTACACTTCCTACCGTCAGGAACGTGACATGTACCTGATACCACTGTCAAGGGATTCTTACGATGAATGGGCCTGGTCGACCAAGCTTACTTCAGACATTACTCCCAAGATCAAGCTGCAATTGTCCAGTTTTGTAAAGGAAATAGCAGCCACTTCCTCCAGTAGTTCGGGTAATCCCAACTATTTTGAAAATCTGTGGGATGTGGCTGGCATCTTCAGCGGATCGTCGCAGAATAACAGTAAGATTTTCTACCCGGATTATTATTGTCTGACCGATGTAAGTAACCGGATGTACTCCGCTAAACTGACCAATATGCTCAGTAATAAGTCCTATTACGAGGGATTGATTGAATATTCCTACACCGGTTGGGATACCTCGCCCGGCGACTCACTTGATGAGACGCTGGACAATGATATCTGGCCTGGTGTGGAAGATTATTATGTGGATGATTCTCCTTTCGGGTTCAACCCCTACCTGGTGGAAGGCATCGGAGGAGGAACTTTCCTGATGGGTGGAAAAAGTACCTCCCGCGATAATTCCGAAACATCACGGTTCAAACTGCGTTTTGATTTTACCACCCAGGCTAATCAGAATAATCAGATCAAGACCGGGTTGGAGTTTGAATCCTATTATTACCATATGAATTACGGTCTCGTTTCTGACTGGTCTCCAACCAACAATATCTGGACCGAGTGGGAGCAGAATCCCTATCAGATCAACTCATATATACAGGATAAACTGGAGTTTAAAGGCTGGGTCGCAACGGCTGGACTGCGGTTGGAATATTTCGATCCCAATACCAAATGGTACATTGCCGATTATTATGATAAAAGTCTGTTCAGCGCCAATTATACCTCCGATGATGATGAAGGTATAATTATGAAAAAGGTTGATGGTAACGTTACCCTATTGCCGCGTCTGGGTATTTCTCATCCGATTACCGAGAATTCAAAACTATACTTCAATTATGGTCATATGCGGCAAAAATTCCTGCCGGATTACCTGTTTGGTGTCCGCCGCGGGTATGGCAACGAAATGAGCCGGTTTGGCGATCCATCCCTGCCAATGGAAAAAACCGTTGCCTATGAATTAGGTTATGACCATGCTCTGTTTGATCAGTATTTATTGCATATTGCCGCCTATTACAAAGATAAATCGGATCAGGCTAACACAGTGCGCTATATTAGCGCCGATGGGTCAATAGACTATTACCAATATGAAAATAATTTTTACCAGGATATTCGGGGACTGGAGATTGAATTCAGGAAACGGTCCGGTGACTGGCTGACCGGTTTTGTGAATTATACCTATTATGTCTATACATCCGGTAGTTTTGGGATTAGTAAGTTATATCAAAACCCCGCCGAGCAACGGGCCTATTCGGCTGATGTTGAAAACCAGGAACAGTATAAACCACTGCCGCGCCCCCGGGTCAATTTCAACCTGGCTTTCCGTATTCCTCAGAAATGGGGTCCGCAGATTATTGGTCAGAATCCCCTTGGCGGCTGGACGGCAGCTTTTTCCGGGTACTGGAAAGCCGGCAGTTACAGTACCTATGGTGGTGTTGAAGGTATTACCTATAACGTACGTTGGGTTGATACCTATGGTGTGAATTTCAAGGGCTCAAAATCCGTTAATTTGAACAAAGTCCGCCTGACCTTTGTTTGTGATATCTATAATATTTTCAATTTCAAGTTTCTCTCACTGGCCTCCCTTGGTGATCAGTATCTGACACCAAGCGATTATACTAATTATGTCGAATCACTCCAATTTCCCCAGGAAGTGTATGATGAACTTGAACAGCCCCATCTGGCCGGGGATGATCGTCTGGGTGATTACCGTCCCACCGATGTTGACTACCAGCGGATGATCTATGTCTATTATGCCGATGCTGTTAGTGATCCATCTACGATTTACTATGTCGGTGAACTGGAGCAGTGGATGCAGTTGAATGAGTCCGGTGTATCAGAGGAAGTTTCCAAAAAGGAAATCAACAAGCTGCTGGATGATAAAGCCTATATTGACAATCCCAATATTGAGTCATTGATGTTCCTCAATCCCCGAAATTTTTATTTTGGGATTAAACTGTCATACGACCTTTAAAATATTATGACTACCATCAAAAAGGATAAAAGGATTCCTATGGAAAGAATAGTCAAAACATTTAACCGGTATACCGGTCCGATAATATCCCTTGCCTTATTAATCACCCTGGTTTCAATAGGACAGGCAGCCGATGGAAAATGGATCAAAGTCGGCAATCTCCATAATTTTTACCAGGCTCACGGGTGCGAACCGGAAGAGGATTTTGGAGATACCCAGCAATACGGCCTGCGTTGGCCTGCTTTTTGGGATTTGCAGGATTGCCAGGCGGCCCGTGGCTTCTGGATCGGGGTGAAGGATTATTATGATCCCCAGGCTGATTTCACTTTCCCCTTCAAGGTGGCCCATTGCGGTCCCCGTCCCCGGACCTCGATCGAGGTTAATGAAATGATGCCGATGGAGTTTAATCTGGTGGCGCGTTCATTGCATCCCGATGTGTATGTAGATGGTAACTTGGCCACTGATATGGAATATGGTGACTTAATTGATGGTGACGCGGTTCCAGGTCTGTTATCAGACCGAATGCTGTATAATTTTATCCATACTTCCACCGGAATTTCCATGGAGCGTAAGGTCTATGCCTACAGTGAGCAAAACCACGATAATTTTTTCATCTATGACTATACTTTTGTCAATACCGGTATCTGTCTGGCCGACAGCTCACTGACCCACAACGCTACCCTGAACGATGTCTATTTTTACTGGCAGTACCGGAATGCAATTTCATATGAAGGTACGGTGGAAGGCAGCGGAATCGACTGGCTGGGACATCGTGGCTGGGGTACGATCCGCAATACCCGGTGGGGTAAAAACACAATGAACGAAGTGATCGGTGAAAATCCTATTTCACCGGCCGAGAACGATGTTTATGACGATCAGGGTCGGTTGATCCGCGCTTTTTATTCCTGGCACGGACTCCACTCCGATTATACCTATAATAATATCGGTTCGCCGAATTACCAGGGTTACCAGCCCGATGGGCGGTTGGGTTCCTCCCAGTATGCTGGTGTTGCTACTCTCTATGCCGATAAAGCCTCTGATAATCGGGTGAACGATCCCGCGCAGCCCAAGACAACAATGTATATCGGATCCGATGAGCCGGAAACCCAGAATAACGATCAGTTCAGTACCGATCGAATGGATAATGAATATAATAAATACATGGCATTTGGACATCCTTCCAAGAGCCAGGCCGAGGAAGTTGGTGATGGTTATGCCAACCTGTTCGCCAGCGGTGGCGGTTACTCCCAGGGATTGGGTTACGGCCCCTACCAGATGGCTCCCGGTGATACTATCCGTATTGTTTTGGCGGAAGCGGTGGCCGGTCTCAGTCGCAAGATGAATACGGAAGTTGGTGGCAACTGGTATAAGAAAAAAGCCCTGGGTGAAAATCCCACCATGGAATTACCGGACGGTAGCACTACCACCGATGAGGATCTGTACAAAAATTCCTGGGTATATACTGGAAAGGATTCCATCATTCAGACATTCCGGCGGGCTCTGACTCTTTTCGAAAACGATCTTGTTCTTCCCCAGCCGCCGGAACCACCCACCATATTCAATGTCGAATCACAAGGCAGCCGGATTTATATCACTTGGACACCGTCACCGGATGAAGGCCCGGATAAGTCTTTATTCGATGGTTATAAATTATACCGGGCCAAAGGTGCTCTCGATTCAACTTACTATGAGATATTTGACTGCAGTAATTCAATCGGAAATCTGACCCATGAGTTCTCTGATATTTCCGCTGAACGTGGACAGAATTATTTTTATTACATTGTTTCCTACGATGATGGATCACGGAATTCAATCAACCCCGGAGAACCATTAGTTTCCAGTTTGTTTTATACCAGGACTAACGAAGGAGCGACCCTGAAGAAACTGCCGTCACCGAATATGGACGGTATCAGGATTGTACCCAATCCATTCAATATCCGCAATAAGTCATTGCAGTATGCTGAGCAGGAGTATAAAATCATGTTCCTGAACCTGCCAATTGATTGTAAAATAAAAATATTCACTGAACGTGGTGATCATGTCAAAACGATAGATCATTACGGCAGTGGTGACAGTTACTGGGATCTGCTTACGACCTCACGCCAGATTGTTGTAAGTGGTGTATATATTGCCACTTTCGAAGAACCGAATGGCAAATCCACTTACCGGAAATTTGTAATAATCAGGTAATTATTATGATAACAATAATGAAAAAATACAGTACCGGATTTATTATCAGAACTGGATCAGCCCTGTTGGTTCTGGCTCTATTCACATCATGCTCAATTTTCCAGACCGAGGACGATTATTCACTTTCGGCCTTTGATAATAATGTTTCTGCCGGACTGCTGGACAATATCTATACCGCCCGGATGGATACGGTCAGACTGTCAGTGCTCGAATCGACTGATTCTTCCTGGACTGATATAAGAGTGGACAGCCTGATGACAGTCAGCCCGGATCGTGATTCGATTATTGCCAACGTTCATGCCAGTGGTGCTATCATGATCCCGGGGGATACCAAGCAGCGCCTGTTCAGTTCAGCGGCCTACAACAGCGGATATGCTATCCTGGACATGGGAGCAGAGGCAATAACGGAAAATATGGTATTCTTCATGAGTAATCATGTGACGATTACCATTTGGAATATGGCCGGAGATTTAGTTGAACTGCAGAGTGATATGTTCCCCAGTGGTATGATGGTTGTCTCTAATAATACCAAAGCACGCTATGAATATGACCTGGATCCTATTATCTACCTGATTCGCTTCACCAAAGCGGAAACACTGATCGATAATGCGGTTAAGGAATTTGACCTGGTACTGTTGAATGAGGATGCAGCAGCATCTACGACTGCTGATAAAGTGTGTGGAATCATGGGGGGCAAAACAGGATCTGAATTACAGCTTTTTAATTATGTCGAGCTTGATACCGATTGGGTCGATAAAGATATCTCTTATTTATATTCCGTCGATACCTTGCGCCAGGCACTTATTACTGCCCTCGACGCAAATGGTGTTGAATTGGATCATAGCGATTTTGAGCAATTGATAATGGCAGAAAGTCTGGACGAAACCTGTTTTATTCTGGATTTAACCGACTATAGTGTTATGGATGCCGGATTCTATCTTGATGATTATTATGATATCCAGGTTTTATCAGCTGTTGACAGCGCCGAAGTTGTTCCCGATTACCAGGGTATTACGTTTTCCGAAGCCGGCGCCTGTTTCACGTTACGCCAGCGGATGCAATTCAATTTGGCTGCCCAAAAGTATATAGTAGTGCTGACAAAATTCAGCGGTGCTCCTATGAGGTCAAAAACCAAGCTGGTTATTCTGGATGAGGATTAGAGCCATGTTGAATAATAAAAACCATACATTTTCCAGTGACCGCGAGGTAAGGATGGTAAGAACCACATTAACACACTTGTTGATCATCGGAACATTGCTGCTGTCAGGCCTGGTTGCCGCTGATTATGAAAAACGGGCTCAGACCGGATTTCAGTTTCTGAGTGTAATTTCAGATGCCCGTGCCGCCGGAATGGCTGGCGCCATGACCACGATCGAAATGGGCTCCGGTTCATTGTTTTTCAATCCGGCTGGTTTGGCACAGTTATCCAAGACCGTTGATGTAGCCGCCAGTTCCAACAGCTGGCTGGCTGGAATTGACCATGCCAATTTCAGTATGGCCTACAATCCTTTCAATAACCGTTATGGTGTAATTGGAATATCAGTCCAGACAGTGGATTACGGTGAGCTACAAGGAACCCAGGTTTGGGGTAATGATCAGGGCTATATTGATACGGAATTATTCAACCCAACGGCTTATGCCATCGGTGTTGGATATGGAAAGGCTCTGTCAGATATGTTTTCAGTTGGTGGACAGATAAAAATAACAGATCAGTATCTTGGTAGTTTTGTCGTGGAAACCGATCAGGCTGATTCATCGAAAATGAAAAAATATGAGGAACAGGCGATCGCTTTCGATTTTGGAACAATCTTCAAAACCGGTTTCAAAAGCATTGCCTTTGGGATGACGATCAGAAATTTCTCAAACGAGGTGAAATATGAAGTAAGTGGATTTCAGTTGCCGCTGACATTCACGATCGGATTATCGGCTGATCTGTTTGATTTTCTGCCAATCCGTTTTGGGAATCATCTGTACTGCTCGATTGATGCCGTTCACTCACGTTCCTATCCGGAATATATCAACCTGGGATTGGAATACCATCTGGCCGAAATGCTGGCCTTCCGGTACGGATACCTCCATAACCGTGATGAAAGATCCTTCAGTTTTGGATTTGGTGTGAATGCATTCGGTGCCACTTTCGATTATTCCTACACACCATTTTCATCAATTTTTAATGATATCCAGCGCTTCACGATCCGGTTTGCGCTATGATCATTGGTTTAATTAACAGTTTTGCTTCCTAATCAGAATGATTACGAGGATTCTATGATGAACAGGACTTTATTAACAGTATTAACATTTCTAGTGGCTGTCAACATGGCATTCGCTATAACAACCGGCAAGATTGCGGGTATAATTACCGATGCCGGTACCGGTGAAGCATTGGTAGGCGTAAATGTTATTGTAGATGGCACCAATCTTGGTGCTGCCAGTGATCTGGATGGGTACTATGTGATCCTGAATGTACCTCCGGGAAATCAGGTATTAAAACTTTCCATGATGGGTTATGCCAATGTATCAGTGACTAATGTTGTAGTGGTAATTGACCAGACGTCCAATATAGACGTTGAACTACAGGCTGATGTATTGAATATGGCCGAGGTTACAGTCATTGCAGAGCGCCCTGTAGTCGAAGAAGGTGTTTCCCATAGTAAGTTAAGTGTTTCATCGGAAACAATTGAAACCATGCCGGTAACCAGTGTTAATGAAGTAATCGGCCTGCAGGCCGGTGTGGAAGATTTGAGTATTCGCGGCAGCAGTTCATCGGAGACTGCCTATATCGTAGATGGTTTTATTATGAACGACGGGCGCTCAAATCTGCCCTACACCTCTGTAGCTCTCAGTTCGGTGAAAGAATTTACAATTCAAACCGGTGGTTTTAATGGTGAATACGGTAATGCCCGATCGGGTGTTGTGAATATCATTACCAGTGAAGGTGATCCCAATCGCTACTCCGGATCCTTCCATTATAATTATCGCCCGCCAGGGCCAAAAACATTCGGTATTTCACCATACGATCCTGAGTCCTACTGGCTCCGGCCCTACCTGGATGAAGCGGTTTGCTGGGAAGGTACTACTGTGGGCGAACCATTCGAAGATGATAATGGAAATGGTGAGTGGGATGCAGGGGAATCATTCACTGATTATAACGGCGACGGCGAACGCTCATACTGGGATGATGCCACTGCCAGCGAATATCCTACTTTCATGGGCTGGAATGCTATTTCGGAAGCCCTGATGTCCGATGATGATCCCAGCAATGATTTATCGCCGGAAGCCTGCAAAAAACTGTTTGAATGGCAACACCGCCGCCAGGGGGACATAACAAAACCGGATTATACCCTGGATTTCGGTGTCGGTGGACCGATACCGGTATTGGGGAAAGACCTGGGAAATCTCAGATTCTATTTTTCCTACCGTGAATCCCAGAATATGTTTGTTTTTCCCTTATCCACTGATAGCTACCGCGATAATATTGCCCGCCTGAAACTGACATCTGATCTGCGGCAAAATATTAAATTGTCAGTTACCGGTTCATATGGAATGACTAAATCGGTTTCACCTTATAACTGGACCACCACACCGACCGGTTATGTTCTCCAGTCAGTTTATTCTGTTGCCAACCTGTCCAACAGTGAATCATTGTTTGTTCCAAGTTATTATAGTCCTACTGAGATCTACCGGACCGTAATTGGATTTAATTTAAGTCACGGTTTGAGTAATAAAACATTTTATGAAATCAGTTTCAAGAATCAGATAAACCGTTATAATACCTATCAGACCGATGCCCGTGATTCGTCGCTGTATGCCCCAATTCCCGGCTACTCCGATTATCTGGTGGATGAAGCACCCTATGGTTTTTATGATGTCGATGGCTTGAATTCTCTGGGCGATGAGATGATCATTGGTGGCTGGATGAATATCGGACGTGATAGAAGTGTGAACCGCAACTACCATTTGAAATTCGACATGACCAGCCAGGTGAATCCCACCAACAAGATCAGAGCCGGGTGGGAGGCTGTGATCAATAATTACGACATCAAATCATTTGCTGTTAATTCGGGCATGACCACCTGGAACCGCGAGCAGGTCTACGAAGTCAGCCCCTATCGCCTGGGTGCTTACGTCAACAATCAACTGGAGTTCAAAGGTCTGATTGCCAACCTCAGCCTGAGATTGGATTATTCCGATGCCAATACGGTCTATTATATCCTCGATCCATTTGATTCATTTTATAAGGCCGGACAGGGTGATTTGATTGAAGAAAATGCTCCTAATGAGAAAACCGACCCTGAGCTGACACTCAGTCCACGAATCGGTATCTCCCATCCGATCAGTGAAAATTCGAAACTGTACTTCAATTATGGCCATTACCGTTCCGAGGCTTCCTCAGCCAACCGCTTCAGCCTGCAGCGCGAGTATAATGGCCAGGTCACCGATATCGGGAATCCTAACCTGAACCAGGAAAAGACGGTTGCTTATGAAATTGGGTATAGCCAGAGTCTGTTCGATCAATATCTGATCAATGTGGCCGGCTATTACAAGAATGTGACCAACCAGGTTGGCTGGATTGTCTATGAAAGCATCAATACGGCAGTTGATTATGTGGTAACCGATAATAATCACTACGAGGATATCCGAGGTGCTGAGTTTACTATTGAAAAACGTAAAGGAGACTGGCTGACCGGTTTCATCAATTATACCTATATGGTTAATACATATGGCTATTTCGGGTTACTGGAGAATTATGAGAATCCGACCAAGATGCGTGAATACCTGAACGATAACGAGTATCAGGCTAAACCGGTTCCGCGACCCTATGCCCGTGCCAGTATAGATCTCCATTCTCCCAAACGTTTTGGAGTCAATATTGCCGGAATTTATCCCCTGGGAGGGATCAACTTGAACATTCTGGCCACCTGGAAAGCAGGCAGTTACAGCACCTATAATCCTAATAATATTGACGGAGTGGTCAATAACGTTCAGTGGGTCGATTCTTATGGCATTGACTTAAGATTGACTAAGAGTATCCAGCTCAAGAATGCCGACCTACAGCTCTATGTGGATGTATCCAACGTACTGAATACCAAATTCCTCAGTTATGCTGGCTTTACCAACAGTCAGGATTACGAAGACTACCGCGCTTCCCTGCATTTTGACTGGGAGGATGGATTACAGAAGGGCAATGATCGATTGGGAACCTACCGTGATGATGATGTGGATTATGTACCCATGCGTGAGATATCATACAATCCGCTTGATTCGGATTTACTACCTGAAGATATAAAGGCCGGAGAGAGTGGCGCCGTTTACAAGTTTGAAGGGTATGAAATAACCGGTGTAGAGTACGATGACGAAGATAATTTTATTGGTTATATCTATGATTATTCCGAGACAGTGACCAAGTATATCGGTTATGATTACAATGGTGAAGGCTGGCAGACAGTAACAAAGTCAACCTTCAACCAGCTCCTGGATGACAAAGCCTATATCGACATGCCCAACTACCGGTCGATGACTTTCCATAACCCGCGTGAAATTAAAATTGGATTTCAAATTTCATTCTAAAACAGGGAATGAACGGAACAGACTATGAATAATTCTTTCATACCGCAATCAAAATGCTCAAGGCTATTTATAATGCTGCTGGTCCTGCTGGCAGGATTGGGAGCCCAGGACGATAATGCTATTGACCCTAATGGTAAGAGCTATATCAGGGTTGGGAGTTTCCAAACACATATATCAGCCTATGGAGCCGAACGGGCCTGGACCGGCAGTTACTACGAAGGCCTGATCTGGCCGGCCGACTACCTTTATCAGGATAATGCCGTCATCAAGCGATCGTTTTTGGCAATTCAGGACTGGACTGATGAAATTGGCGAGACCTGGGAATACTGGGGAACCTATATCAGCCTGGGAAGAGCCGACGATTCATTGTTCCCGGTACGTTTGACTCAATCCACCAGGTTTGAAATGCCGCTGGTGACCGTTGATGGCAACAACCTAACTGCTCCCTTTATGGATGATGTCACCGAGGAAGATGCTATCCCCGAACAGAAGGCCGACCGGGTAGTTGTAAATACTGTAAATACATACTCCGGATTAACCTTCACCCGTCGGATACATGCCTTTTCTCAGCAGTACCACGATAATTATATCATCAAGGAAATTATCCTGAAAAATACCGGTAACACGGATTATGATGACGAGATAGAATTGACCAATACTATCTACGGAGCCCGGGTTGGCTGGAGTGTGCGCTATTCCGTCAGCCGTGACGGTGCATCGACAATGGGTGATGGAAGTCAGAAGTGGGGCAAGCACACCTGGGTGACCAAGCGCGGTGAGGACTATGCCAGCCACCAGGGTGAAATGTTTACCGAAGCCGATGGTATCCAGGATTGGATTCGTCAGGGCTTCTGTTATCTGGGGCAGAATGAAGCCAGTGTCTACAGTACGATTGGCGCTCCTGACTTGTATGAAAATGGCCGTCTGTGTTCACCCCATCATGTGGGCCTGGGAATTCTCCAGGTACCGGTCAGTGCCAGCGATACCACTGATGATGCCACCCAACCAGCAGTTCTGGGCTGGCATGCCGGAGATACCTATCCTTCTGGCGGTTCCAATAATCAGGGTTCCATTCCAGCCATGAAACTTATGTGGGATTTTCTCGATGGTGTCCCGTTCGGTGTTGGTATGGGTGGTGATGACCGGATGGATGAGACCTATATGACCGATCCGTTAAAAACCGATCCTTATACCGTACATCGTGATGGTGGTGGTACCAATCTCTGGACCGGTTACGGTCCTTTTGATATTCCCCATGGCGATAGTGTGGTAATCGTTGAAGTGGAAGGGATAAGCGGACTGGATCGTGAAAAATGTATCCAGATCGGCCGTAAATGGTATGAAGCCTACAAGAATCCCAGTACCTCCTATGATTTTACCATGCCCGATGGATCGACCAAATCCGGTACTTATGCTGACGGCAGTGCCGATGAGTATAAAAATTCCTGGGTGTTTACCGGCAAGGATTCAATCATGAAAACAATAGGCCGGGCCTATCGAAACTATAAGTCCGGTTTCAACATTCCTCAACCACCGCGACCACCGATTACTTTTGATGTGACATCAGGCGGTGATAAAATCACCCTCAGTTGGGGATTAAGTCCCGATGACGGCAACTCTGATTTTGCCGGCTACCGGATTTATCGTGCCATGCATAAACCTGATACGGTACATGAACTGCTGGCCACCGTTGGATCAGGGATTACGATTTACGAAGATAGAACACCCTCCAGGGGTCTGGATTACTATTATTATATAACCGCTGTCAATGATGGCAGCAATAATACCAGTGGTGAGCTGAATCCACCTGGTCCATTGGAGAGTAACCGGTTCTACACCAAAACCACCGAGCCGGCCAATCTGAAACGCAAGCAGGGTGTAAACCTCAAGGATATTGTTGTTGTTCCGAATCCCTATAATTTCTCTGCCAGGGATCTCCAGTATGGAGAAAGTGGTATTGACCAGATTGGGTTCCTGAATATCCCCGGTCAATGCATAATTAAGATTTATAGTGAACGGGGCGATCTGATCGAGACACTCCATCACGACGAGGGCAGTGGTGATATATACTGGAATTCTATCTCATCGGCCCGTCAGGTTGTTGTCAGCGGGTTATATATTGCTTACTTTGAAGTATCAAAGAATATCTATGATGAAGAAACCGGTAAAAAAATATTCTCCAAAGGGGAGAATACTTATCGAAAATTTATTATTGTCAGGTAAGAGGTAATGAATCACATGAGAAGTAAAATGATTACAGGATTATTGCCGGTGGCGTTACTGGCCGGTTTATTCTTGTGCTGTGATGACTTCAAGGATGAAGACTATGTATTATCTGATTTGGATCGGGCTGTAATAGATATTATGCAGGATTCCCTCCTGGTGATAGAGGTGGGGCTGGAAGGTCTGGCTCAGTATGATACGGCCTGGACCGGTACTAATATTAATGCCAGTGTCGGTGCTATTATTGATACACTGGAGGTCTACGGACAGCAATTGATGGTCAAGGACAGTTGCTACGAGATTGACATTGCCAGCGATGACTCCTCCTATTTTTATATTGAAGCCGGAGTCGAAGGTGAATATGTATTCTGTTTCAATGAGCCGGTAATCTTTGAACTGATTGATGGAACGGGTATGGTTTTAGAGAACCAGTCCACCAGCCGTTCAACCGAGGAAGTGACCGGGGGTGTTACCTATTATACCGATGAAGCTTTAAAGGTGACCCTGATTTACTATATCTCTGTCAAGAATGCCTATGAACTCACACCGGGACGCTACCTGGGAAGGATAATCAAGACCGATATGCTGGAAGAAACAGTTATCAATGCAGTAATTCAAGTCGAGCAGGAGGGATGATGATGAAAATACGATATCTCAATTGCCGATCGATAGTGATTTTAACATTGATGGCCCTGCTGATCAACCCGGCGGCTGGCGAAGACAAGAAGCTGGGACAGACCGGTTTCCAGTTTCTCAGTGTATCATCAGATGCCAGGGCCGGAGCCATGGCTGGAGCGGTTACCACGCTGTTGAATAATTCCACTGCCCTGTTTTTCAATCCGGCCGGTTTAGCAAGAATGGAGGAAACAATCGATGTTTCTCTAAGCAGAAACTACTGGATTGCCGATATCAATTATCTGTCATTCAGTGGGGCAATCAAACCCTTGAATGGGAAATTCGGAGTTTTTGGAGCCTCCCTGTCAACCATCGATTATGGCGAAATCCAGGGTACCATGCGCTGGGATAACATGGATGGATATATCCTGACGGAAGAAATGAATCCGATGGCTCTGTCAGCTGGAGTAGGTTATGCAAAATCACTTACCGATCACTTCTCGGTCGGGGGACAGATTAAAATAGCGGCTCAGCAACTTGGTAAAAGTGTTATTCCTGAAGGTGATAGCCTGGTGGTTAAAAAAAATCTGGCTGCGGAATATGCCTTCGATTTTGGCACCCTGTACAGGACGCGCTTTAAAAGTCTGGTATTTGGTATGAGTATCAGGAATTTTTCCAAAGAGGTTGAATTTGAGAAGGAAAGTTTCCAGATGCCACTTTTATTTACAATGGGTATATCAATGGACTTGATGGATTTCCTGCCAGGTAGTCCAGTGAATTCACTGATTTTCTCTGTGGATGCCCTTCATCCCCGGTCCTATCCCGAGCAGCTGAAATTCGGTCTGGAATATTCCCTGGCCAATCTGGCAAATCTACGACTGGGATACCATTTGGTGTCTGATGAGCAGAGTGTTGCCTTTGGTTTCGGGTTCAACAAATTTGGCCTGGCACTGGATTATGCCTACACCCCGTTCGGGGTTTTTGATAATGTTCAGCGTATTTCAATAAGATTTTCAATATGATGCGGATAGCACTAACTTTTGAATCAGGAGATAAAAATGGGTAAACAAATAATTACCTTCCTACTATTAATCAGTATTGCACTAATTGGTACCGGCTGCGAAACCGAGGTTACGGACAGTGTTTATGATCCGGATGAAACCGGCAATGCGGCACCGGTAATCGATGATGTGCAACCGGCCAGCGTCTATGCCCTGATCGATAATGTAACCATCACCGGTTCGAATTTCTCTGATGATCCGCTGCTGAACTATGTCTATTTCGGGAATGCCAAAGCCACCATTTTGCAGAATTCCAGCACTGAGATTGTAGTACTGGCACCGTATATCGAGGGCGATTCACTGGTGGTTAAGGTTGCCACTTCCGGAGCCTATGCTTTTGGAGAATATGAACCATATAAGATTGAGTTTGCGGCGATCGAATACGGTGGCGTCACCGAAGCTCACTCCGTCAGTGCCGTGGCCTGCGGAGACTCGGACAAAGTTTATATCTGTTCCGAAGGTTTGATGAAAGTACAGCTGATTACTACTACAGATGATTCACCTCAGGATGTAGCCGATATCTCATCTATCCTCACAACCGGATTTGGTAATATGTGCGTCGGTCCCAACGGAGTTATTTTCGGGACCAACCGTAAGGTTGTCTACTATGTGCAGCCTGATGGCAGTGATTTCGGTGTATATGCCACACCGGGTTATGCCTATGCCATCGATTTTGATATCAATGACAATATGTACGTTGCCTCGCGTGGTGGGATATATTGCATCAATCCGGATACAACGCATTTTAAAGCTGCCTCCTACGAGAGCAAACACAGTTTTACCTCGATCCGGGTTTATGATGGCTATGTTTATGTAACCGGCACTTACTCCGGAAGTGACGCCACATTCGTAGAGCGTGGTGTCTGGCGAAACCAGATACTGGATGCCAATGGAACCCTGGGAGCCTGGGAAGATGTATTCGACTGGGAGACCTATGTTGGAACTACCGGACCCGATCTGCTGGCGATTACTTTTGATGAGAATGGTGTAATGTTCCTTGGCGCCGATGAAGCGGTTGGATTTGATGCTATCTACATGCTTGAACCAGATGGTGGCGGTTCCTATCTTACCGCGGTGCCAGAACCACTTTTCCCCGCTGTTTTAACAGCGCCAACCAGCAATTTCAGCTGGGGCAGCGATCAATACCTTTATGTCAACCGGATGGGTGCTGAAGATGCGGATAAGCGTCTGATCAGGATCACCACCGGAAAACTGTCGGCCCCCTATTATGGCCGTGACTGAAAAAAACTTATGTAAAGTGATAATGCAGTGCGCACTGCAGCTTTCATAAGAAACTTAACTGGATAGTTGAGTACTTAACTAAAATCACAAAGGAAATACAAATGAAGAAAGTGATACTAGTTGTTCTGGCACTGACCTTCATCACCGGCACGGTGTTCGGATACTCCGGCTGGCGGTTCAAGGAATGTGCTGCAATTGGTTGGGAAACAGCATCTGACACGCAGACACCTAACGTTCCCGGATTGAAAAACCCCTATGCGGTGACGGTAGATCCGGATAACAATATCTGGTTCGGTGCCTATTACCAGCGCTATTATTATGATACCGATGGGGTAACAAAAATCTGGCCTGATGATATTGATGTACTGGTACCAGGTGGATCGTCAACTGGCGCTGATACAACAATCGTCAAAGGCACCTATCCGATATTTAAATTAGCGACGGATGGTACGGTAACCACCTATCAGTTCCTGACCTGGGAAGATGGTGTTACCATTGATACGACTTGGAATGGCTTACGTGGAATGTGCACCGATGCCGATGGGAATATCGTTGTCTCCACCAGCGGTGGTTTACTGTGGCAGCTGAATTATCAGACTGGTGAAGTAATTGCTAACTACCAGAGTACTGGTGGAGCAGGCCATCGTCCGGCCGCCGATGACAATGGCTATATCTATCATGGTGACCTGTTCGGCGGCAACCCGGTTGACGTTCTGGATGCCTTCGATTTTTCAGTCTATACCCAAGTTACTGCCACCCAGCCTGGTGCCGTTGCCCGTGGTCTGACCTGTAACGGAACCGGTACCCACGTCTGGATTGCCGGTAATTCCGGTGGAAATGGTATCTTCGATATGTACAGTGCCTCCGGTCCTGATGGAACTTATGCCATCGCTGATACCCTGATCAAATCGATCATGGTTGATACCACTGAGATGTTCCCTGGTGTAACCTGTACTACCTATGAACCAAGTACTGGGTACCTATGGTTTTCCACGATCCAGGGCGATGCTCTGGAAGCTTTCTGGGCTGTTGATCCCGCCACTGGTGGAATCGTTGACAGCACCAGTATCTTTTCATTCGCCACCGGTGATACAACCAGTAGTGGTTACAGTTCACCCTGGATTGTCCGTTGCCCACGTGACATGGCCTTCAGCAATGATGGTTCTGAAATGTATATTGCCGATTTCTACGGCTATACCATCAAGACCTGGGAATATGTGGACGATCTGGGCGTAGATTCTGACCAGACGGAAATTCCATCTTCAATCAGTCTCTCGCAGAACTATCCCAACCCCTTCAACCCGACCACGACCATTCCGTTCAGCATGAATCAGGCTGGAACGGTTAAACTGACGGTTTATGATATTACCGGTCGTCAGGTTGAAACATTGATCAATCAGCATATGAATGCCGGCTCCTACCAGCCGACCTTCAATGCCGGTCATCTCGCTTCCGGTGTCTATTTCTATGAATTAAACATAGATGGCATCAGCGAAGTACGGAAAATGACCTTGATCAAATAGCACCTGTTCTTTAAATAGCTGGCCCCCGTTTACCGGGGGCTAGCTGTATCTTTTCTAGTTCTTTAATTTTTTAAAACCAACATGTGATTCACCATATATCACTATCTGTTAACTGGTACAATAAAATGAAAAATCTGATAACAACCATTTTTTTAATCAGTGGAATTGCCTCCGCGGGTTCACCGGCGGTAAAGGCCCTTTCCGAACCGGTATTGCTGGTCGAGCAGGACCAGTATTTAATGAATCCTGAATGGTCACCGGACGGTAATCACCTGGCGGTGACCGGTACCAGTTACAGTGGCCTATATCTATACTCGTTTACTGGGAATGAGATTCGGGAGTTAAGTGACAAAATGGGTGCCGGTTATGGGATGGCCTGGTCCCACGACAGTAAATCGATTGCCACGCGGATATCAAAATATGAAAACCGTCGCCGCTGGAGTTCCATCGCCATTTATTCCATTGATGATGGGCAGGAGAAACTAATTACCGGTTATGTCAAACGTCTACAGGGCAGACCGGTCTGGACCACGAATGACGATCGTATATTCATGACCTCAGCTCAAGCAAAAATCTATCAAGTACCAGGTAAAGCAATTTCCGGCAATCGGTCCGGTGAAATAATTATTCAATCAAATAGAAACAAAATTTATCAATATGATCTGGCCCTGGACAATATCTCCGAATTGGTTGAAGCGGGGAATGATATTCTTGTCGAAGAAGTTTCACCTGACGGTCAATGCATCGCCTACCAGGTATATGGCGGTAATCTATGGGTTATAAATATTGGAAGTGGAGTAAAGACCGACCTTGGAATAGGTGAACACCCCACCTGGAGTGCCGACAGCAAAAAAATTGCCTATATGATCACTGAAGACGACGGACATCAGATCACCCAATCGGACATCTATGTGATCAATATCGATGGAACCGGGAAAGTAAATCTTACCGCTGGTTCCGATAGCTATGAAATGCATCCCGACTGGTCTCCCGATGGCCGCTGGATTGCTTATGATACCAATGAAGACGGAAAAATCTGGATGCAAGAGGTACAATGATGATAAAGCAGGTACAAAAAATTATTCTTTTATTTTCGGCATCGGCGGTTATGCTGAGTGCCCAGGCCACTGGACTGGCGGGCTGGGACATCTGTCTCGATCCGGGGCACAGTAAAAAGGAGAACATGGGGGTTTTCAATTATTCGGAAGCAATGAAAAATCTCTATGTGAGCCGTAACCTGCGGGATATCCTGCGGACTTACAGTGACATTGATACAGTTTATGTCACCCGTAATGACTCGATCAATAGTTATTCTTTATCTTCCCGTACAACCTATGCCAATAATGTTGATGCCACCTGGTTCCATTCGATTCACAGCAACGCCGGCGGTGCTTCGGCTAACAGTACTTTGCTGCTGTGGGCCCAGAATTATGATGGCTCGGAGCATAAGGTGGGCAGCAAGGCCATGGCCGATATCATGGTGGAATGGCTGACAGCTGGAATGCGTACCTATACCAGCGGGTCGATTGGTGATTGCGAGTTTTACGGGCAGTCATGTCCCCGGAACTGGGTGACAAAATATACCACTATGCCCGGTGAACTGAGCGAGGCCGGTTTCCATACCAATGAACGGCAGAACCAGTTGAATATGAATATGGAATGGAAGCGGATGGAGGCCTGGACCTTTTACTGGTCAATTCTGGATTATCATAATATTGACTGGCCCACCGTTGGCATCGCCGCCGGGATCATCTCTGATTTCGAGACCTATCAGGCGATCAACGGAGCTACTGTGCATTTGAATGGCACGTCCTATACCACCGATACTTACGAATCAATGTTCTACAAGTATTCCAACGATCCGGAGAAACTGCGCAACGGTTTCTATTATTTTGAGGGTCTTCCGAATACCGAGCTGGAAATGATCGTGACCGCCCCTGATTATTACCCCGATACCTCTCTGGTTACGATTCGCGATGATTTCATCACCTTCAATGATGTGGAACTGGTGTCATCAATGCCGCCTTATATTGTGAGCAGCACTCCCGCGGAGGGCGACACATCATATCCGGCCATCGATGATATTACAATCAAGTTCAGCCGCACTATGGATCGCCCGTCGGTCGAAGCAGCCTTTTCCGTTTCACCATCTATGGATGGCACTTTCACCTGGAAGGATAACTACCGGGAAATGACTTTCCGTCCCGATGCCATGGGATATATGGTCGATTATACGATATCGATTGCCGATACGGCCTTTGACAGCTATGATCATTTTCTTGACGGTGATCACGATGGCGAACAGGGTGGAGATTACGTACTGCATTTCCGTTCCAGCGCCGCCGATATCTATCCTCCGGAAATTCTTACCGCTTATCCGTCCGCTACTTCCAGCGATATTGAACTGCATCCGCTGGTCAGTTTCGAATACAACGAAATCATCGGCCCGGACTCGATTGTGGCTGAGAATTTCAAACTCCAGCGCTTTGCCGATTATACCTATGTGCCAGTGGTCATTGAAAATCACCGTATTAAGAATCGTAGTGTGATCAATGTTTTCCCTGTGGATCCCCTCAATGCCGATGAAGTTTACGTATCACGGATCGCCCCGGGATTGGAAGATCTCACCGGCAATCCCACCGGATCATATAAATCATTCAGTTTCTCAACCGGCACCACCGATTGGGAGATATCCAATATTGATAATTTTAATTCCGGTGTGACCTCCAATTGGTGGGAGCCCGCCTCCAGCGGATCAACTACCGGTTATATCGCCGACAGCACCGGCCGTGGTGTGCGTTCTGATATCGTCAATCATTTGACCGCCAGCACCAACGCCCTGGAGGTTAAGTATGGCTGGGATCTGGATAAGTCGGAATGGCTTTCACGCACCTATTTATCCGGGGGAACCCCGCGAAACATCATTTTCAACAGCACCTATATTATGCAGGCTTATGTTTTTGGTACCGGCAGTGGCGTGAAATTTCGCTTTGCCGTGGATGATAAGTATCCTACGGCCGCCGCCGAAAACCACGAAGCCAGTCCCTGGTATACGGTTGACTGGTACGGCTGGAAGCTGGTTAGCTGGGATATGTCCGGTGAAACCGGCACCTGGCTGGGTGACGGCAATTTGGATGGTAACCTGCGCTTTGACAGCATTCAGCTGACTTACGTGTCTGGTTCCGATCAATTCGGAAAGGTAATAATTGATGATTTACGGCTGGTGAAGCCAGTTACGGTAGGAATTGATGTCGCCTGGGAGAATCAGCCTTTGGAATATAGCCTAGCAGCCAATTACCCCAATCCCTTCAACCCGGTCACCAATATCAGTTTCACCTTGCCAGAAGCCGGGAAAATATCTCTGGCCGTTTTTGATATCAACGGACGGCTGGTAAAAACCCTGGCCCATGATGATTATTCTGCCGGGCAGCATTCCGCCCAGTGGGATGGAACCAATAGTTTTGGCGAACCACAAGCCAGCGGTGTATATTTTTATCGTCTGTCAGGTAACGATATTAATTTATCACGCCGGATGACATTGATTAAGTAGGTTTGACCGGGAAATTCCGATAAAAATTATTTACAGGAAAAATTATTGAAAAACATGCTGTAAACCAGCAAGGAGAAAATATGCGTTTGCGAGTAATATTATTGGGTTTATTTATCACGGTGGTATTCGCTCAGCCCCCGCTGGTGAAAAGCATTGTAACTGTATTCGGCGAATCAAGCGATGAATTTTATCATCCGCTGTTCAGTCCTGACGGTTCACGGCTGCTGTTAACTAAACCAAATTATCGTGGATTATATGAATACTCTCTTGATTCAGGACAATTAATAATTGTTAGCGATGAAATGGGAGCCGGGTACGAAGCAAAATATTCAGGCGATGGGAAGGCTGTCTATTTCCGTACAGGCACAATTAAAAACAGACGGAATTATTATTCCTTATTCAGCTATGACCTTACTACCGGCGAAAGATCAACGCTCGCGTCTGGTAAGCGGGAATTATCACCGCCGAAGAAATCAACTATCGGCCGTATAACCTATATTTTAAAGGATGACGTCCGGGAATTGGAACCGGGGAGCCAGTCCCGGGAAGCAGACTCCGGCTTTCCACAGGTTCAGATATATAAGAGCAAGTCATTAAAGGTAATCAAAGGGAGCGAAACGAAAATTATTCAGCCCCGGGGAAAAAGGTTGTATCTATGGTCTTCGGTGTCACCGGGCGGTGATAAACTGCTGTTCACAGTCGCCGGCATGGGCACTTTCATCTCAGACCTGGATGGGAATATTTTAGTCGATCTGGGCCAGGCCAATGTACCGTCCTGGTCGCCGGATGGCGAATGGGTGGTGTTCATGCATGATACGGATGATGGTTACAGATTCACCGAATCAGATATCTATCTGGCGAGCAGTGACGGCCGGACCGTCAGGAATATCACTAACACACCGGATATTATCGAGCTTTATCCGAACTGGAGCCAGGCTGGTGATAAAATCGTTTGTTCCACGGATAACGGTGTAATCTATATAATAAATCTTGAATGGTGAGGGGGACTGAAATGAAAAGAATTGTTGCTACCCTGATATTTGGGATTTTTATCTCAGGGATATTTGCCCAGGACCTGAGTGGAATTAAAATCTGTATTGATCCCGGGCACGGCGGACATGAGTCCGATGACCGCCACATCCTTGCAACCGATTTCTGGGAATCGGAAGGTAATTTGACCAAGGCACTGGAACTGGACGCCCTGTTAACCGCTCTCGGCGCAGACGTTCTGCTGACCCGTTATTCCAACGATGACGACGTGAACGATGATCCCAGCCTGTCCCAGCGTGTAGCCATTGCCAATAATTTTAATGCTGATTTTTTCCATTCCATCCACAGCAATGGTTATAATGGTGAGCGTAACTCAACACTGATGCTGTTCCAGGGCTTTGACAATGATCCGACCTGGGACGATGCCAAGACATTGTCGGATATTATGGCGGTGGAATTGTATGATGCCCACCGCACCACTGGTTATTCGGTCCGTGGTGATTTTGATTTCTATGGAACCGGACAGGCCTATCTGGGTGTCTTGAAAAACCTGACTATGCCCGGTACCCTGTCCGAGGGCTCTTTCCATGATTATATCCCGGAATCCTGGCGCCTGCAGAACCTGGATTACCGCAAGCATGAATCGTGGTCCATTGCCCGTTCATTCATCGATTTCTATTCCGCCGGTAATTACGGGGTAGGTGAAATTGCCGGCATCGTGCGCAACAACGAACAGCTGGTGGACTATTTTTACCTGAGTTCAACCAATGATGCCAAAGCACCGGTGAACGGAATCAAAATTACAGTTACGCCTGGTGATCTGGTATATGACGGTGACGAAATGAATAATGGATTTTTCCTGTTCGATTCATTGACTCCCGGCCAGTACAAGGTTGTTTATGAAGCTACGAATTTTGACAAGGATTCCACCACTGTTACCGTCACTGCCAATCAAACGGCTTTCGCCGATTGTTATTTGACTCCTGACAGCAACTGGACCGCGCCACCTCCGATACCGGAAAATGTCCGGGTCTATAGTGTCAGCGATACTTCATTATTGATCGAATGTGCCGAATCCGCTCTGGCAGACAGTTACCTGGTGTTTATCAGTGAAGATGGGGAGACTTTTGTCAATTCAATTGTCAGTACAGAAAATAATATCCTAGTTACCGGTTTGACAGATAATCAACCCTACTACTTCAAGCTGAAGACCAAAAATGCGCTTGGTACTTCAGATTTCACACCGAAAGTTTACGGTGGCGCTCCTTCATCCAGCAGTATGAGTATTTTGCTGGTGAACGGATACGATCGATCCACCAACACCAGGCACGACTATGTACGTTTCTATGGTTATCCGATAACTGAAAACGGATATGGTTTTTCCTATTGTCTGAACGAGGAAGTATTCGAGGACCGGGTCTCACTGCTGGATTATGATGCGGTGATCTGGGCTTTGGGTGATGAAAGCTCCAGCGATGACACCTTCAACGCTACCGAGCAGGATCGGATCGAAGCATTCCTGAAAGCAGGTGGTTATCTGTACGTTTCCGGTGCGGAAATCGGCTGGGATCTGGAAGGAAAATCAAATCATCCTACCCAGGCTGACAAGGATTTTTACCATAATTTCCTGAAAGCCAGCTATGTGGCCGATGCGCCGAATAATCAGAGTTCCACTTACTATACGGCTACTGCCATTCAGGGACAATTATTTTCCGGGCTTGCTGATATTAATTTTGACAATGGCACCCATGGGACGGTTGATATCGACTGGCCCGATGCCATTGAACCTTATGGCGGTTCAACTTCAATTATGCTATACAAGAATGCCCCGCAGTATAATATCGCTGCCGTGGCCTACGAAGGATTGTTCCCCGGTGGTTCGGAAGAAGGCCGGTTAATCCATATGGCCTTTCCCTTTGAAACGATCTATTACAAGGATCCTCGTGCCGAAGTAATGGCCAAGGTTCTGGGATTTTTCGATGGGACAATCACCGCTATTGAAGATGTATCTTTTGTGCCTGTCAGTTATAGCCTGTTTCAAAATTATCCCAATCCCTTTAATCCGGTAACAAACATCAGTTTCAGTATTCCAAGATCCGAAAAAATCACTTTGGTGGTTTATGATGTAAACGGACGTCAGGTAAAAACATTGGTCAATCGTTTTTATTCTGCCGGGGAACATATTGTTCGATGGGATGGTACCAATGCTTACGGTGAACACCAGGCCAGCGGTGTATATTTCTACCGTTTGACCAGTGGTGATATTAATCTGTCGCGACGCATGACCCTGATAAAATAGGAATGGATAATAATGTCAGATTTCGATAAAATCATTAAAAATTCTGTTTTTCTCCTGCTGACCGGCCTGCTTCTTTTTTCCGGTTGTGGAGAACCCAATAAAATTGAATTTCCCTCCGGATTGGCAGCTGGCGACCTGGTTTTTCTTAAAGCACCCCGCGGCGATTTCTGGCGCACGAATGGTAATCAGTTCAATGATATTGGCATAGTCATGGAGCGGGAGGGTAAACCGGTGGTTTTGGCGGTGACTGATAAAGTAGAATTTCTACCGGTAGCTGATTATGTTGCTCGACGTCAGTTTGATATAAAACGGTTAATAGAAACAGATAAATATCTGCATCCCGGTGTAATCAGGGAACTGGATGTGATTGCATATCGCTATATCAATGCTCCCGTTGATCACCAGCTTAGTTGGGATAATCAGAAACTGTATTCCGCTGAATTAGTCTGGAAAATATATTTTGAACTTTTAATGATGCAGCAGATTTCTGTTTCTGGAAGTACTTCCGATTTGAAATGGAGTAAACCGGCGGCCAGAAAATATCTGGATGAACATTTCAAGGGACAAATACCGGAGAAACAGACCCTGATCTTTCCCGATGCAATATACAATTCACCGTTGTTGGAAACGGTATATAAAAAGTAAAAAAAAGCCCCTCAATTGAGGGGCTCCTTCTTATTTCTTCATTATTATTTTTTACTTTAAAAACACCATCTGATTTTGCTTGATCACTGAGCCTGCTACCAGGCGATAGATATAAATGCCTGAAGATACTTCCAACCCGGCATTGTTCCGTCCGTTCCACTGCAACTGGTGGTTGCCGGCAGCAAACTGATCGGCTGCCAGTGTCTTTACCAGTCTGCCACGCAGATCGAAAATTTCCAGTTGGATTTTTTCATCCGCCGGCAGGCTGAAAGCAATTGTTGTGGTGGGATTAAAGGGGTTGGGGTAATTCTGGTACAGACTGACCTCAGTCGGGATCTCAGCCCAATCATCTTCAGTGCCGACCCAGAAATCGGTTTTCCTGATCAACCTCAATTCATCAAAATATACCGTTCCGGTGGCGGCACCATTCTCCTGGTCATAGGTCATCTGGAAACTGTCGATTATCATGTTTCCGTTCAGGATACCGTCACCAAGCCATTCGCCGGTTTCACCGATGCCGAGATCCCATGAGAGTAATTTCCAGCCCACCCAGTCAATAGTGTACCATGGACTGACTTCGTGATTTTCACCCGCTGCTGTAGGATATTTATCATCTACGGCAAAGCGGAATTTGTTATAACTGCCATCACCGAAGACATAACACTGAAGGATGTAGGTATTGTCAAATACTATTCCCCGTGGTGTTCCGGTGTACAGGTACATGCGGATCGTATGCGATGTTTCCGATGTGTCCCATACATAATTGAGGCGGGCTGATTTATAGGGTGCGGTTCCCGGAACATAAACCGTATTGGACTGCAACAATTCCGTTCCGGCCAGAATGCCTACCGTTGTACCGCTGTAATCCGGCTGTTTCCAGCTGGTGATGAATGAGAAATTATCAATCTTGGTGTATGAATCGTAGGCCAGAGCTTCGGTCCGGAAGCTGTAACTGGTCGGAGACATGGCATTACCCAGGGTATCGGTAATATCGCCGGACAGGTTGATCGTGAAGGTAGTGTCAGGGAAGAAGCCTGAATCCTGCCGCAGACTGAAAATTGAATTCCCCTTGGTAAAAACATGGTTGGAAATGAAATCTGCCGGTGTAGTACCACCCAACAGTAGTTCAACGTTCTCCGGTGTGAAGGTGACCTCATCCACTTCTTCATTAAAGATGATAGTTATCACTTCGTCCACATCCAGATCGGCGGTTGAACCATCGGCATTGAGATTGCTGAATATGATTTCCGGTCCATTCAGATCAACGGCTTCAGTTGTAAACGAAAGAGTAAACGAATCACCCGCCGTACCATCACCGTTTCCATCGATGGCTACTCCATTAAGGTCAACCACATTTGCGTCGAGGGTGATAGTATAATTCGTTGCGAATTCCAGGTTACCGCTGGGATTAATGGTGACCGTTTTATGGTAATCGGTCCAGTCGGTGGACCAGTTAATTTCGTATTCGGTCACCTCCGGATCAATTGTCAGGCCGGTTAAAAACGAGTCGGCGTCAATCTCTTTGTTGAATTTGAGAACGATATCGTCATTGATTTTGATAGTGTCTTCTTCTACTGGTGAAGATTCCACAATCGCCGGAGGGAAGGAAGGTAGAGCATCGCCATTTACGGCCGCTGAAACGACTGATTCATTCCAATAACGGTTGGCGGTAGTTGCGGCATAATAATAACTGCCGTCAAAATTCTGGTATCCATTGAATGAATCAGTGACGGTAAATGGATCAGAGCCATAGTAGATGGCGATTATTTCATCACTGGCGGAATCAATTTCGGCATCTTCCGAGCGATAGACAACCTGCCAGCCGTCCTCAACTGCTACTGGTGTAACGGTTATTTCATAGTTCAGGCTGTCCAATTTATTGATCGAAGCAACAGGAGCATCAGGAGCAGTTTCAAATACCCATGGTCGGATCTTGGTCTTCGCACCAAAGAAAGTGTTGCCTGCTTCCTCCCAGTACTGGTATTTCTTCCAGGTGCCGTAACTGAAGAACTGGAAACCATCCAGCCAGGATACGGTACGGGCTTTTTCAATCACACTGGGATGGCGATGCCAGACATTTTCCTCATCAAAGCGATATGATCCGGGGCCGGCTGAGAATAACCGGTTGGCAGCAACCCCTGGTTGGATGAAGTCACCCCAGCATTCCGGGCTGTAGGCGGTAAGCATACCATAAAAACTATTGGCATCCAGCCAGTGATAGCTCATTGGTGTCAATTGCTCGATCGAGCCTTCATTGAACCATTTGGCCGCATCCTGGTAGACAGCGCCATAGCCCTGCCAACTGGACCAGTTGTATTTTCCCAGGGCGGCTACCGACAGGCGCACGTGTGGTTTTACAACCTGGATCGAATCATGAAGCATTTCCACGAAGGTCGTTACACTGGAACGCCAGAAATCTTCCCAGGAATCATAACCGGCTGGTACACCACCGCTGTAGGGATGTTCCACATCATACAGGAAACGGTTGGGATCGGCGGCCCGGGTAAGCTGATAATCGTCAGGCATAAATGTACCATCCAGTTTGCTGATCTGCTCCACTTCACTTTCACCACGCAGCAGGGCCATATCGCCGGTGTCATATTCATTCCAGCGGATGTAATCCAGGTGCAGCCCGTCGATGTCATAATTATTGACGATTTCCATGGCCACATCCAGGGTATATTCGCGCACCGCCGCCAGACCAGGTGACAGAGCCCGGCTGGAGGTCATGGGATTACCGCTCCCATCCCGGCAAACCCAGTCGGGATTTACGGCAGCAGGAGCACCATCATAGGTTGAAGATGCATGGAATACGTTGAACCAGGCATGAACTTCGATCCCACGTTTGTGGGCTTCCTCGATGGCGAAAGCCAGGGGATCATAACCGGGGTCAGCATAACCAGCGTAATAACCCCAGGGTTCGTAACTTGAATTATAATAGGCCGTACCACTCTGGCGCGCCTGCCAGAGGACAGCATTCATATTCGCTTCGGCATGATTGTCGAGAATCTCGATAATCGTAGCCTCACCGGCTGTCTGGCTGGTTTCCATATGTTCCCAGGTTATTACCCAGGTTGAACGAAATTCAGCGTTGTCAGTCTGTGCAAATAGTATGGTACAGATAAACAGTACAATAACGAAATACTTAACTTTGAACATAATTAGATACCTTTTTTGATTTTGGCCGATCAAATTTGAAGCAGATTAGCTTCCTTTAACGGTGAGGAATTTATCCTGTATTATCGATTGTAACCATGTTTTTGAACACATTATGAACCTTTATTGTGAGGAACAATATTATTAATTTCCTGGCGTTTTTTCAGGTAAGTAAAATACTTAATCCATTGAACTTTTGATTTCAGTTGCCGTTGATAACGGTACAAATAAATTATTTTGGAGAAAAATAATGGCCAAGAAAAAATCTGACCCTCGTCAATATGAATATAAGGCTGAGATGAAGCAGCTTTTGCATCTGATCGTTCATTCCCTCTATACCCACCCGGAAGTATTTTTAAGGGAATTGATATCCAATGCCTCTGACGCTTTGAACAAAATCCGTTTCCAGATGCTGACCGATTCAAATGTGGTTGATCCGGATGAGGAATTGAAGATCAGCCTGGCCCTGGATTCCAAGAAGCATTTGTTTACCATTGAAGATACCGGTATTGGGATGACCGAGCAGGATCTATTGGATGAGATCGGTACGGTTGCCAGTTCCGGTACCCTGGAATACCTGGAACAAATGAAGGCCGCCGGGAAAACAGTTGAAGGTGATTTGATTGGCCAATTCGGTGTTGGTTTTTATTCGGTTTTTATGGTAACCGATGAAGTTACAATCGAAACCCGTTCGGCTGACCCCGATTCCAAGGCCTATCGTTGGAAGTCTGACGGTCAGGGAACCTATACAATTGAAGAGATTGAGCGTACTGCCCGTGGTACTAAAATATCTTTTAAGCTGAAAAAAGATTATTATGATTTTGCGGAAGAATGGCGCGTTAAAAATATTATTGAGAAATATTCCACTTTTGTAGAATTTCCGATCATGGTTGGCGATGAGCGGATCAGCCGGGTCGGTGCGATATGGCAGCAGCCCAAGGATAAACTTACCGGAGACCAGTTGAATGAATTCTATAAATTTATCTCCAATGACAGCCAGCCACCCTTGGGGCATATCCATCTTTCAATGGAAGGAAAGGTGAATTTCAAGGCCCTGGTGTTTATTCCCCAGAAAGCACCAATGATGTTCATGCGCGACAAAGAAGAGAAGACGCTGAACCTGTATGCCAACCGGATCTTCATCCAGGATGATGCTAAGGAATTATTGCCGGAATACCTGCGTTTTGCCAAAGGTGTGGTTGATACCGAGGATTTACCGCTGAATGTCAGTCGCGAAGTAACCCAATCCAGTCCTGTAATGCAGAAAATCAATAAGGTTCTGGTCGGGAAAATCCTGGGAATGCTGAAAGACTGGGCCAGTAAGGATGTTGGGAAATATGGACGTTTCTACAAAGAGTTCGGCCAGTACTTAAAGATTGGCATCAACACCGATTTTACCAACCGTGAGAAATTACTGGATCTTTTACGTTTTGAAACAACAAAGTCGGAAGACGACCAGCTGGCCTCATTCAAGGATTATGTGGACCGGATGCCTGGTGATCAGTCCGAAATATTCTACCTCACTGGAGAAGACCGTGCCACCGTGATAAAGAATCCCAACCTGGAATATTTCAGGAAGAATGATATCGAGGTACTGCTGCTCAGTGATCCCTATGATGTAATGGTAGTACCGTCGATTCCCGAATATGATAAGAAGCCGTTGAAATCGATAGAAAAAGCGGATATTGACCTGAAGGATGCCGATGGTGATTCGGAAAGTATGAACGAAGATCTTGCCAAGCCGTTGATCGAAATCTTCAAGGAAACTCTCGGTGATAAAGTGGCCGATGTAATCGAATCCAAACGGCTGGTTGATTCAGCCGCTACCTTGGTATCACCCAAGGATGCCATGGATGCCCAGATGGAGCGGATGATGAAAATGATGGATGAGAATTATTCTTCACAGAAAAAGATACTGGAAATCAACACTCGCCATCCATTGATTAAAAACCTGGCCCGGATCAATCTGGGTGATAGCAAAGATCCAACTTTGAGGAACAGCATCCTGCAATTATTTGAAGGAGCGCTGCTGATCAGTGGCAGTCTGGAAGCACCGACTGATTTTGTGACCCGCATGACTGAGTTGATGACCAAAGCGACGGAATAGTTCACTGTAAATCGACTTGGACTGATCGCTACTCAACCGAGAGATACTATTTCATTTCAGTACAATAAATATCTTGCGTAAATTCAATGTTTGGAAAGATTGATTATTTTTATAACAACAGAATAAAACAGGTGGATTATGAGTAAACCAGTAAAAATTGGACTCGTTGGTTTCGGTCGGATCGGACGTAACCTGTATCGGATTGGTTATAACAATCCCGATTATCAGTTCGTAGCGATCAGCGACCTGGGCCAACCGGAAGCACTTCATTATCTCCTGATGCGTGATTCTGTTCATGGACCCATGAAAGAAGAAGCGCGTCTGGAAGATAACCATCTTGTGCTGGGCAACCAGAGAACAAGACTTCTTCAAGGCGGCAAACCAGGCGATATTCCCTGGGATGCCTTTGACGTTGATGTTGTAATCGATGCAACCGGTAAATTCCGTGAAAAAGCAGAACTGCAAAAATATCTGGATTCCGGTGCAAAGCGCGTAATTGTGACTGTTCCCCCAACCGATGAAGTTGACCGCATTGTGGTTCCCGGTGTCAATGACGATAAAATCAGCGCCGATGACAAACTGATTACGTCGACTTCTTCAACCGTGCATGTTTTGGCCTTGATGCTGAAAATCATGGATGAGAAATTTGGCTTGAAACGTGCCATGATGACTACCGTGCACGCCTACACATCTGATCAGCCGCTGGCTGATACAGCCCATTCCGATCTGCGTAGAAGCCGGTCTGCTGTGGAAAATATCATTCCCAACGATACCTGGGCTCCGGGAATCGTGGAAAAAATCATTCCCGAGTTTGCCGGTAAACTGGATGGCATCGCCTTTAATGTCCCGGTCTCCGATGGCTCATGCATTGACTTGACGGCCGAATTGGATAAGATACCAACGGCTGACGAATTGAATGCTACCGTTAAAGCAGCCGCCGATGGCGCCCTGGAAGGTATCGTCGGATACACTGAAGATCCGATTGTATCCAGCGATGTGATTGGCCGCAGTGAGAGCTTTATTCATGATGCCAAAGCAACCATGTCAATCAATGATAAACTGGTCAAGACTGTCAGTTGGTTCGATAATGGCTGGGGTTATTCCAAGCGCATTCTGGAAACAATAGATGCTTATAGCCGGTTGGAGGTGAAATCATGAGAATAGCAATCAATGGATTTGGAAGAATCGGTCGTTCCGTTTTTCGAATTCTGAATGATCGAAAGGATATTGATATTGTAGCCATCAATGATATCGCCAAAAATGACGCCCTGGCTTATCTGCTGAAGTATGATACGGTGATGAAACGGTTCAACGACACCGTTACTACCGAAGGGGACATGATGCTGACTTCAAACCAGAGAGTAAAAATGCTGGCCGTTTACGATCCGGCGGATTTACCCTGGAAAGAATTAGGCGTAGATATCGTTGTTGAAGCTACCGGTATTTTCCGTACCCGTGAAAAACTTATGCCCCATCTTAATGCCGGTGCCGGTCGGGTTGTCCTGACCGTGCCAGCCAAAGATGAGATCGACTATACCGTCGTTCTGGGTGTGAACGATGATGGCCTGAAAGCCGAGCATAAAATCGTGTCCAACGCCAGTTGCACAACCAATTGCCTGGCGCCCATGGCCAAAGTCCTGGATGATGCCTTCGGAATCGAATACGGTGTGATCAATACCGTCCATGCCTATACCAACGATCAGCGTCTGGCTGACGTACCGCACAGTGACTGGCGTCGCAGCCGGGCCGCAGCCGAAAATGTCATTCCGACCACCACCGGTGCCGCCCGTGCCGTTGGTAAGGTATTACCGGCTCTGCAGGGTAAACTGGATGGTATCGCCATGCGCGTTCCGGTCCCCGATGGTTCGGTAGTCGATTCAATAGTGAATCTGAGCACCGATGTTACCATTGAACAGATCAATGAAGTGGTTCTGGAAGCCTCCAGATTACCAGCTATGAAAGGTGTATTGGAATATTCCACCCTGCCGGTCGTATCCAGCGATATTATCGGTAATCCGCATTCGTCGATCTATGATGCTCCCTATACTAAAGTAGTGGGCGGAAACATGGTGAAAACCCTTAATTGGTATGACAATGAATGGGGTTATTCCAACCGTGTTGTCGATCTGATCGATAGATTCAAGGATATGGGCTGAGCCTGATTTCCTTTGATTTATGGAAAAGGCCGTCTGACCAGACGGCCTTTTTATTATCCGCCTTCGCAGAAGACCACGCCTGTGTGCCGAAAGCAGCTACGTCGTGCAGGCACGGGTTTACCTGTGGGGCTCCATTGATAAATAATAGTATGTCCAAGTCGAAATCGGCACGGATAGATTCCTGAGTAATCAGGGGTAAACCGGTTTCTAACCTGTATTTAATAATTGTTTATGTATTAAATTCCCAGGCTTGAAAACAGCTGAAATAATTATAATGGTGATACTATGAAAATTGCTTTTCTTACGGCCGGGGGAATCGCCCCCTGTCTATCGTCTTCTATTGGTGCCTTAATCCAGAATTACAATGAATTGATCCCGGAAGCCGAATTGATCGGTTACCTGAATGGATACCAGGGATTGTTAACCGGGACCAGCATTACTTTTTCCCAAAAGGTCAAAGAACAGGCTCATATTCTGCTGCAGTATGGTGGCAGCCCAATCGGAAACAGCCGGGTCAAGTTGACCAACGTTAAGGATTGTGTGAAACGGGGACTGGTGAAAGAGGGTGAAAATCCCCTGGAAGTCGCCGCCCGGCAGCTGGTGGCTGATGAAGTCGATGTTTTACACACTATTGGCGGCGACGATACCAACACTATGGCCGCCGAGCTGGCCAAATACCTGGCCGATAATAATTATAACCTGACGGTTGTCGGTATGCCCAAAACCGTCGATAATGATGTTTATCCGCTGACCCAGACCCTGGGGGCCTGGACCGCTGCCGAACAGGGTGCGATCTTTTTTAACAATGTGGCCAATGAAAATACCACCAGTAAACGGCAGTTGATCATTCATGAGGTCATGGGCCGTAATTGCGGCTGGCTCACGGCAGCCACTGCCCGCGATTACCGCAAGATTTTGGATGACAAGCCATTCCTTGAAGACATTCTGATCGAACGTGAACGCTGGGATATCGATGCGGTCTACGTGCCTGAAATGGAAATTGATATTGCTGCCGAAGCGCAGCGCCTGAAGCAACGAATGGATGAAAAAGACGGAATAAATATTTTTCTCAGCGAAGGTGCCGGGATCGACAGTATCGTCACCGAACTGGAAGCCCAGGGCGAAGAAGTGGCCCGTGATGCCTTCGGTCATGTGAAACTGGATTTCATCAATCCAGGCAACTGGTTTGCCAAGCAGTTCGCCAGCAAGCTGGAAGCGGAAAAAACCCTGGTCCAGAAGAGTGGCTATTTTGGCCGTTCCGCTGCGCCCAATGAGCAAGATCTGGACCTGATCCAGCGTTCGGCAAAGCTGGCCGCCAAGGCCGCCTTGGACCGCACCAGTGGACTGGCCGGCCTGGATATGGATAGAGATGGCGAATTATGCCTGATCGATTTTCAGCGCATCGCCGGCGGAAAACCATTTGATATTGATACGGACTGGTTTACCGAATTATTAGAAGATATCGGACAGCCCAAAGGAAAGAAGATTTCTAAATAGCAATACTGAAACAGGAGGATTGTTTTATGAGTAATACACCACCCAAACTTAATACTACCCGGAAATTTCCGGACAATATGACCACCGCCCATGCCTTGAACCTTAAGGCCAAGAATGGCGAAAAAGGTAATTCCAAATCCGACCGCTATGCACTGCCGGCTTTCAATGTGACCACCCACCAGGGAATCAATGCCGCTTTCAACGCTTTTGAACTGCTCGGGTCTTCCGGCCTGCTGGCATTTTCGAATTCGGCCCTGAAACATTTCGGTGGCGGCGATGCTGTCTTCGGTCTGGAAGTGGCCGCCGATTACGTGGAGAAAAAAGCAAAAAATTCCAGTGTGATGGTTTCAACCCACCTGGATCACGGTGATTATACCAGTGAAGGCGGACGCAAGGTTGTTCAGGCTTCCGTGCAGATGCTTACCAGCGTAATGGCCGATAATTCCACCGATAAGGTCTCCAAGACCGCCATGCCCCTGGACGAGAATATCCGCCTGACCCGCGAAGTGGTCGACATGGCCCATCCCCTGGGGATTTCCGTGGAAGGCGAACTGGGCGTTCTGGCCGGCGAAGAGGATGAAGATACCAAATCCGAATTCTCAACCTATACCAATCCTGATGAGCTGGATAAATTCCTGCGCGGGACCGGCGTCCTGATGCTGGCCCCCACCATCGGAACCATGCATGGGCCCAACAAAGGCAAGCCCGGAACTAAGGTCAAGCTGAATATCACCCTGGCCCATGAATTATTGAAAATCGCCAACGAGATCAACGATGAGATCATCTTCGTGGCCCACGGCGCCTCGACCCTCTATCCCGATGTTGCCAAATATGCCGTGGAACAGATCGGTAAAATGAGCGATCCTTCCGACGTGCGCCAGAAATGGCTGGACTTCGTTGGAACGGACTGGGATCAGATCCAGGGTTTGATCGGGGCCGGTTTCTGTAAGATCAATACCGATACCGAGAACCGCCAGACTTTCCTGTCAGCCCTGCTGGGTGCCGTGGCTGCCAACAGCGCCAAGGTCGACATCCGCTGGTATGACAGCGTCACCACCGATGCCCTGACCCAGAGCTATATCCAGAAGCTGATCATGGCCGGTAACTACGGTGTCTGGCACGAACCGAAGATCGATGTGAACAAATTCAAGTTCGATCTGAACACGGGATTGAAAGATATCCTGAAGGCCTGTTCCTTATAAAACAACCTTCTTGAGCCCCGGGTAAAACCGGGGCTTTTTTCTTTACATGGATAACGTGTAGACATTAATATCGCATTAATGAACGTTGTCAGAAATTTATCACCCAAAATTACTTCCCATTCTTGGGGACAAATCATCGTTGAAGGCTATCCACCCTTCAAAGATGTAAAACTCTTTCCCGGTGGTGCCCGTACCTGGGACTGGAACGAGACCGGAACATGCCACAGTCCCGGTATCCAGCCCGCCGATGTGCAGGAACTGATCGATAATGGCGCCCGGATTATTATCCTTTCAGAGGGCATGGTAGGGCGACTGGGGATTCAATCGGAAACACTCATCAAGCTGAAAGAACTGGGAATTGAGGTGTATGTCCATCGTACCAAAAAGGCTGTTCGGTTGTACAATAAATTCCGCGTCGATCAACCCGTCGGCGCCCTGAGTCGTAAATCACACTTGCGCTATTTTGTCCAGCATTTAGACGTTTTAG